>NZ_JBWKMZ010000008.1:0-391382 GCF_059415325.1 Variovorax sp. GW821-FHT10D07
CTCGCAGCTGTCTGAGCGCAGCGCAGCGGAGCGAGTTCTGCGAGACCCCGCGAAACGCGAGCACCGCAGGTTGCCCGGAGCGAAGCGGAGGGTCGCAGACAGTGGGGTCGCCTTTTCTTTGCCTACTTTCTTTTGGCGAAGCAAAAGAAAGTAGGTCCGCCGCCGGGCGGAATTCCCGGCCGACAGCCTTTGCAAAAAAACAAACCCAAATTCAGGCCACGACAAACCGATGCGTCCCATCCCGCCCCAACTGCTCAACGAGTCCAAACTCCCAATCCAGATACCCCTGCATAGCCTCCACAGAAGCCGAAGTCCCTTCATAAGGCCTCCGATACCGATCAGTTCTCTCAGTAGCCAACCGGGCTTCACCAGATTCAGAAGGAAGCCCAGCAGAGAACCAGGCAGCATTCCCCCCAAGCAGCACGAGCACTTCCACATCCAGCTCCCCACGCGAATCGAGCCACTCCCGCAAATCCGAAGCCGCATACCGAGCCAACAAACTGCTCCCACAAGTCAACACATACCGCCGAGCCGAAGGAATAACCCCATCAACTGCCTCCAGGAGCTGCGCCCGAACAGCAAACCACGCCCCCGGCACATGCCGCTTCACGTAATTCGCACTGCCCGTCACATCGATCACCGCAGTCGACGAAGCATCCCCGTCGAGCAACCGAGCCAAGTCCAGCGGATCGATCTCCCCAACGGCCCGAGCCACCTCCGGATACACAGCGGCCAGAGCACCCCGTTCGCTCAACGCATCGGCAGCAGGCACAGGCTCCACCACATGAACCTCCCACCCCATCTGCGCCAGCCAGGAGCCAGACATCGAAGCCCGCACCCCATCGTTATCCGCCAGCACGATCCGCGCATGCCGCACCGGCACCTGGTGATCCGTCTCCTGCACCAGCTGCCCGCCAGGCGCTCCCGCAAAGCCGGGAAGATGACCCGCCGCGTATTCCTCGGGCGTGCGCACATCGAAGCGATAGACCGTCCGCCCCGCCTCCTCGAGCGAGTCCACGGCATCGACCGCCACCCACCGCACCCCCGCCTTCTCCGCCACGCGCCGCGCATCGGCACGCGCCTGCGAACGATGCGCGTCGCTCACCGCCTCGGGTGCACGCCGCACCGCCCCATGGTCGAGCACCTGCCCCGCGAGCTTCCACCCGATCGTGCCGTTGCGCAGCGCAGCCACTGGATTGGGAATGCCGGCATTCACCAGCGATTGCGTGCCGATGATGCTGCGCGTGCGCCCCGCGCAATTGACGATCACGCGCGTGGCCGGATCGGGCGCGAGCTCGCGCACGCGCAGCACCAGTTCGGCGCCCGGCACGCTGGTGGCGCCCGGGATGCTCATGGTCTGGTATTCGTCGAAGCGGCGCGCATCGAGCACGACCACGTTGGCGCGCTCGTCGATCAGCGCCTTCACCTCGGGGGCCGAGAGCGAGGGCGTGTGGCGCTCGTGCTCGACCAGTTCGCCGAACGACTTGCTCGGCACGTTGACGTCGCGGAACAGCTCGCCGCCGGCCGCGCGCCAGCCTTCGAGGCCGCCCTCGAGCAGATGCACCTGTGTGTAGCCTAGGCCGACGAGCCGCTGCGCGGCCAGCGGCGCGAGGTCGGTGCCGCGGTGCTCGCCGAACAGCACGATCAAGGTGTCGCGGCGCGGGATGCGGCGCCAGGCCTCGATCTCGATGCGCGACAGCGGCAGGTTCGCGGCCCACAGCGGATGGGCCTGGGCGAAGGGGTCTTCCTCGCGCACGTCGAGCAGCGCGATCTCGGCGCCGGGCGTGAGCAGGCGTTCGCGCACGGCGGCGAACGAGAGGACGGGGAAGGCGGAGGTGGCTTGGAGCGTGGCGTCGGTCATGGCGTGGTGTCGGGCGGGACCGCCCGGCGTTCGGCGGACCGGTCCCAGAGATTGGGCAGCAGCGTGTTGGTGTAGCCCGAGACGAAGGGCTTGCGCCCGCCCTCGGCCGGGTAAGTATGCCGCCGCACCGCGCCGATGTTGGCGCCATAGACATGGATGCTGATCGACACGCGGTCCGCGTGCGCGTTGTGCACGCGGTGCAGGTCGCCGACGGTGGGCGAGACGGCCTCGACGTCGCCTTCGTCGAGCCGCACCGCGTCGCCCACGGGCCGCGCCCGGCCGTCGTCGCCGAAGGCATGGGGCTGGCTGTACTCGGCGCCGCGCAGCATGCCGATCAGGCCCCACACGGTGTGGTCGTGCACCGGCGTGGCCTGGCCCGGTCCCCAGACGAAGCTCACGACCGAGAAGCGCTCGGTGCTGTCGGCATGCAGCAGGAACTGCTGGTAGCGCGCGGGGTCGGGCTGCGCGAAGGCCTCGGGCAGCCAGTCGTCGCGCGCCACCAGCCGGCGCAGCAGCGCGCCGCCCTCGGCGAGGATGGCGCGCTCGTCGGGCCGGCCGTCGAGCAGGCGGCCGAAATCGACCACGAACTCGCGCAGCGGCGCGATCGATGCGGGAACGGCGGCGCTCACGCCGCGCGCTTCCAGAGCTGGGTGTCGGAGATCGCGCGCACGTCGACGCGCACCGGCAGGATGCCGTCGCGCGCGGAGCGGTCGGCCACGGCCTGCAGCGCCACGATGTCGGCTTCGCTCACGGGCCGCGCGGCCACCGAGGCGCGCGCGGTGATGAGCCGGGCCGACTCGATCGGCAGCCGCGTGAGCTGGCCGTAGGCCTGCGCATAGGCCTCGGGATTGGCCAGCGCCCAGTCGCCCGCGCGGCCCAGCCGGTCGAGGAACTGCACGATGGCGGCGCGCTTGGCAGGGTCGGCCAGCGAGGGCTCGCTGGCGGTGATGAAGCCCAGCGCGGTGTTGATGCCGCGGCCGTCGCGCAGGATGCGCCCGCCCTGCTGCAGCGCGATCGTGTAGTAGGGATCGAAGATGGCCCAGGCGTCGATCTGGCGCGAGGCGAAGGCGGCGGCCGCGTCGGTCGGCAGCACGAACTTCACCGTGACCTCGTCGCGCCGCACGCCGGCTTCCTCGAGCGCGCCATAGAGCTGGTACTGCGAGATGCTGCCGCGCGCCGACGAGACGACCACGGTCTGGCCGCGCAGCTCGGCCACGCTGCGCAGCTTCGAATCGGGCTGCACCACGATGCCGAGCGAGTCGGCCTTGCCGACGCGCGTGGCGACGATCTTCAGCGGCGTCCTGCCGACGGCCGCGGCGAGCACCGGCAGGTCGCCGGCCATCGCGGTGTCGACCGCCGCGCTGCGCTGCGCCTCGAACAGCGGCGCGGCGCCCTGGAAGTTGGCCCAGCGGTAGGCGAAGGGCGCGCCCTCGAGCGCCTTCGAGGCCTCGAACAGCGAGCGCAGGCCGCCGGCCTGGTCGCCGAGCACCAGCGAGGTCTGCGGCTGGGCCCAGCCGCGCAACGAGGCCGTGGCCGCGATGGAGAGCGCCGCGCCCTGCTGGAGCCAGCGGCGGCGCGATGCCCTGGAAAACAGCAGGTCGGTCATGCGGCGGCTCCCGTCGACAGCAGCGCGCGCTTGCCCGCGCCGACCAGGATCGCATCGTTCTGCGGCGTGTGGATGCGGCTGCACAGCACGTCGCGGTAATGGCGCTCGAGCGGGTTCTGGCGCGCGAGGCCATGGTTGCCCGTGAGCTGCAGCGCGAGCTCGACGGCGCGCACCGCGTTGCCGGTGACGCTGTGCTTGAGCAGCCCGCTGTCGACCGCCGACGGCGTGCGGCCGCTGTCGACGGCTTCGCTCGCCGCGTCGAGCAGCACGCGGTTGGTGCGCAGCAGCGCCTCGATCTCGCCCACCGTCTCCTGCACGCGCGGCAGGCTCGAGAGCGGCGCGCCCAGGCTGCCGGGCGCGCGCTGGTTGAGGAAGCCCACGAGCCAGTCGCGGGCCGAACGCGCGACCGCGTCGTAGAGGCTGCCCAGCAGCACCACCATCCAGGCCTGCTGCGAGGCCTGGGCGTCGATGTCGGTCTGGCTGCCGGCATCGGGCGCCCAGTCGGCCGGCGCGCGCAGGTCCACCGCATGGTCGAGCGGGATCGCGACGTTCTCGAACACCACCTCGTGGCTGCCCGAGGCGCGCAGGCCCAGGTGGTCCCAGCTCGCGATCACGCGCACGCCCTCGGCATGGCGCGGCACCAGGAACACGCCGGTGCGCGGCGCGGGCTCGTCGGTGCGGGCCCACACGGCGAGCCAGCCCAGGCCCTCGATGCCGGTGGTGTAGAGCTTGTGGCCATCGATGCGCCAGCCATCGCCATCGCGGCGCGCCACGGTGGCGGGCAGGCCGCCGCGCGCGGGCGAGCCGAGCGCGGGCTCGACGCGCAGCGCATTGATCAGCGCGCCCTGCTCGACCGCGTCGCGCACCACGCGCTCGCGCAGATGCGGCGGCCAGCGGCTGTCGCCGCGCGCCAGCCCATGGTGCTGCAGGTAGGTCATGGTGAGGATCAGCGCCGTGGCGGGCTCGCCGCGCGCCACCGCGGCGATCACCTGCCGCGCCGTATCCAGCGTGGCGCCCCCGCCACCGAAGGCGCTCGGTGCGACCAGCCCGATCAGGCCATGCGATTGCAGCGCCTCGAAGTTCTGCGCGGGAAAGGCGCCGCTGCGGTCGTGGTCGGCGGCGGTGCTCGCGAAGCGCGCCGTGAGGCTGGCCAGCAGCGCGGCGTCGGGCAGGCCGGAGGAATCGCGGGAATTCGGGCCGGCCGCGGGCCGGCGCAGGGGGATGGCGCTCATGGTCCCGGCACGTTAGCGAGCCGCCGTGCGCGCGAAAACGACGCATCGCGCATATCCAAACTCGTTTTTCTGCGTTCGCATCGGCGGCGCGGCTGGTTACGTTCGCCGTTTCGCCGGTTCCCGCCAACGGGAATCCCGCATCCGCGAACCGTGGACCGCACCCACCGAGAGGACACACCATGAGCCAGAACAGCAACGACAACAGCGGCGTCGAATTCATCGGCATGATCCAGGGCCAGAAGGTCTCGGAGATCCATGCCGCCCAGGGCCCGGCGATCGACCGCGACTACGTGCGCGCCTTCGCCCAGGCGCACGAGCAGGCCGGCTTCGACCGCGTGCTGGTGCCGCACCACTCGACCGGCCCCGACGCCACGCTGACCGTGGCCTACGCGGCCTCGGTCACCGAGCGCATCCACTTCATGCTCGCGCACCGCCCGGGCTTCGTGGCGCCCACGCTGGCGGCGCGCCAGTTCGCCTCGCTCGACCAGTTCAGCGGCGGACGGCTCGCGGTGCACTACATCTCGGGCGGCTCCGACGACGAGCAGAAGCGCGACGGCGACTGGCTCGACCACGACCAGCGCTATGCGCGCACCGACGAATACCTCGATGTGCTGCACAAGGTCTGGCAGGCCGACAAGCCCTTCGACCACGAGGGCGCGCACTACCGCGCGCTCAATGCCTTCTCGGAGGTCAAGCCGCTGCAGACGCGCAACGGCCGCCCGCACGTGCCGGTGTATTTCGGCGGCGCCTCGGAAGCCGCGATCCCCGTGGCCGGCAAGTACGCCGACGTCTATGCGCTGTGGGGCGAGTCGCTCGAGCAGGCGCGCGAACTCACGACCCGCGTGCGCGCCGAGGCCGCCAAGCATGGCCGCGGCGTGCGCTTCTCGGTCTCGTTCCGCCCGATCCTGGCCGAGACCGAGGAGCAGGCCTGGGCCCGCGCCGACCACATCCTGGCCGAGACGAAGCGGCTGCGCGTGGTGCAGGGCTACAACCGCGGCGGCCCGCAGCAGAGCGAGGGCGCCAAGCGCCTGCTGGCCGCGGCCGGGCAGGGCACGCGGCTCGACAAGCGGCTGTGGACCGCGGTCGCGCAGGAGATCGGCGGGCGCTCCAACAGCACCGCGCTGGTCGGCACGCCCGAGCAGGTCGCCGATGCGCTGCTCGACTACTACGACCTCGGCGTCACCACCTTCCTGATCCGCGGCTTCGATCCGCTGGAGGACGCGGCCGACTACGGGCGCGAACTGATCCCGCGCACGCGCGAACTGGTGGCGCAGCGCGCGGCCTCGATCCGCAAGGCCGCCTGAACCGCATCACGACAAGGACATCCCCATGAGCGCCGTTCTTTCCATCGACCGCAATGCCTCGGCCCTGAAGCTCAACCCGGTGCCGACGCAGAAGTACTGGTTCGACCCGATCCCGCCGCGCACCAGCGTGCAGGCCGAGCGCCGCCACCGCCAGGAGCGCCTGGCGGGCGCCTTCCGCCTGTTCGCGCGCTTCGGCTTCGCGCAGGGCCTGGCCGGCCACATCACCGCGCGCGATCCCGAGCTGAGCGACCACTTCTGGGTCAACCCGCTGGGCATCCACTTCTCGCGCATCAAGGTCTCCGACCTGCTGCTGGTCAATGCCAGGGGCGAGACCGTGATCGGCGACCGCCCGCTCAACAAGGCGGCCTTCGCGATCCACGCGGCGATCCACGAGCACAACCCGAGGATCGTCGCGGCCGCCCACACCCACTCGACCTACGGCAAGGCCTGGTCGACCTTGGGCCGCAAGCTCGACACGCTGACGCAGGACAGTTGCGTGTTCCACGACGACGTGGCGCTGTTCGACGACTTCACCGGCATGGTGGTCGACACCAGCGAGGGCGAGCGCATCGCACAGGCGCTGGGCGACAAGAAGGGCGCGATCCTCAAGAACCACGGCATCCTGACCGCCGGCCCGACGGTGGAGGCCGCGGCCTGGTGGTACATCGCGCTCGACAACGCCTGCCACACGCAGCTGCTGGCCGAGGCCGCCGGCACGCCGCAACCGATCGACGAAGCCACGGCGCGCCACACGCACGGCCAGATCGGCGGGCCCGAGGGCGCGATCCATTCCTTCGACAGCCTCTACCAGGGGCTGGTCGAGGCCGAGCCCGAGCTGCTGGACTGACTCCTTCTTTCTCCTGGAACCGCCGATGAACGCATCCCTCTCCCGCCGCCACCTCCTGCGTGCCGGCGGCGCCGCCGCCGTGGTCGCCTCGGGCGGCCTGATCGCCTCGCAGGCCTTCTCGCAGTCGACGCGCAAGCTGACCTTCGCCTGGAACGCCGCGGCCTTCTGCCTCTCGCCGGTGGTGGTGGCGCAGGAGCGCGGCTACTTCGAGCGCAACGGCCTGCAGGTCGAGCTGATCAACTACACCGGCTCGACCGACCAGCTGCTCGAATCGCTGGCCACGGCCAAGGCCGATGCGGCGGTGGGCATGATCCACCGCTGGCTCAAACCCCTGGAGTCGGGCTTCGACGTGAAGATCGTCGGCAGCTCGCATGGCGGCTGCGTGCGCCTGGTGGGCGCCAAGGCCGCGGGCGCCACCAGCCTCGCGAGCCTCAAGGGCAAGATCATCGGCGTGTCGGACATCACGAGCCCGGGCAAGAACTTCTTCTCGATCCTGCTCGCCAAGAACGGCATCGACGCCGAGCGCGACGTGACCTGGCGCCAGTACCCGGCCGACCTGCTCGACCTCGCGGTGCAGAAGGGCGAGATCCACGCCATCGCCGACGGCGATCCGAACGTCTACCTGATCGAGAAGCGCAACAAGGGTGCGTTCGTCGAGATCGCGAGCAACCTCACGGGCGAGTACAAGGACAAGGTCTGCTGCATCGTCGGCGCGCGCGGCGAGCTGGTGCGCAAGGACAAGGCCACCGTGGCCGGGCTGGTGCGCGCCATCGCGCAGGCCTCGGACTACGTGGCCGAGAACCCGAACGAATCGGCCAAGCTGTTCGCCAAGTATTCGCCCAAGGTGCCGGTGGAGGACCTGCGCGCGCTGCTGGGCACGCTCACGCATGCGCACCATCCGCTGGGCCGCAGCCTGCGCGACGAGGTCGCGTTCTACGCGGCCGACTTCCGCAACGTGGGCGTGCTCAAGAAGAGCACCGACCCGGCGCGCTTCGCGGACCACGTGTCGTACGACCCGCTGGCCTGAGGCCATGCCGCAGATGACGAACCGCATGCCATCCGCCAGCCGCCGCCGCTTCATCGCCCAGGGCGGCGCCGCCGCGACCATCGCCGCCCTGCCCGCCTTCGCGCTGCAGGCCCGTGCCCAGGCGCGCCCCCTGCTCAAGGCCGGCGACCAGAAGGGCGGCCTGCGCGCGCTGCTCGAGGCCGCGGGCGGGCTCGAGGGCCTCTCGTACGACATCCAGTGGTCGGAATTCCCGGCCGCCGCGCCGCTGGCCGAGGCCTTGAACGCGGGCGCCGTCGATTCGGGCCCGATCGGCGATGCACCGCTGATCTTCGCGCTCGCAGCCGGCACGCGCGTGAAGGCGATCGGCGCCAACCGCTCCGACTCCTACGGCACGGCCGTGCTGGTGCGGCCCGATTCGCCGCTCAAGAGCGCGGGCGAGCTCAAGGGGAAAAGCGTGGCCACCAACCGCGGCTCCATCGGCCACTACGTGACGCTCAAGGCCATCGTCGCGGCGGGGCTGAAGCCCGAGGACATCCACCTGCGCTTCCTCGCGCCGGCCGACGCCAAGCTCGCGCTCACGCAGGGCTCGGTCGATGCCTGGGCCACCTGGGAGCCCTACACCGCGCTGGCCGAGACCAGCGGCCATGCGCGCGTGCTCGCCAGCGGCCGCGGCCTGCTGCCGGGCCTGAGCTACCTCGCGGCCACCGACGCGGCGATCGCCGCCAAGCGGCCGGTGCTGCAGGACTTCCTGCAGCGCGTGGTGCGCGCGCAGCAATGGTCCTATCGCAACGTCGATGCCTTTTCCGCCACGCTCGCGCGCATCATCGGCATCCCGCCCGAGGCCGCCAGGCTGCAGTTCGAGCGGCGCCAGCAGAAGTGGGTGCCGATCGATGCGCAGGTGGTCGCCGACCAGCAGGGGACGGCGGACTTCTACCGGCAGGTGGGGCTGATCAAGCAGGCGCTCGACGTGAAGACCACCTTCGACACCGGCTTCGGCATCGCGGCCGGCTGAGGTCCTTCGCTCACTCCAGCACGATCCGCTTCTCGCTGGCCGTCGCGTCGAACAGCAGGCGCCGCGGCGTGCCCGCGGGCGTCCAGCGCACCCACTCGACGCCCAGGCCGGCGTGGTTGGGATTGCCGGTCTTCATGAAGGCGCCCACGCTGCCCATCATCGCGGCCGACAGCGCCTCGCGGCCCGGCCGGTTGGCATCGGTGTAGTTCATCGAGAACATGCCCTTGCCGAAGTTGCCGAACATGAACGGGATGTCGGTGGAATGGCCGGCGCCGTACAGCGTGTTCCACGGCTCGGGGCCCTGCGACCAGTCGAAGCGATAGGCATAGACCTCGGGCTGGTGCGCCTGGAACAAGGTGAGCGCCGAGGTGATGCTGGCCGCGAAGCTCGCGGCCGTGACCGCCTTGCCGGCCGCGTTGTAGGCATCGACCGTGACACCGGGCTTGAGCACGCTCGCGAGCGTGGCCGAGCCTGGCGCGGTGGGGCGGTTCGGGTCGAAGTCGTACATCATCAGGAAGCGCGTGGCGTCGTCGACCTGGTAGTAGGACTGCAGGAACATCTTGCCCTCGTCGCGCGTGGTGCCCGCGAGCAGCGGCACCTTGCGGTACTCGCCCGCCTCGACCGCGGTGCGCGCGACGGCGGGCAGCACGGTGCCGTCGCCGATGTTGTCGGCCTGGCCCGAGGACAGCAGCGCGAGCTGCGCGGCCGGTGCATTGCGCAGCAGGCTCGCGACCTGCGCCTCGCTCATGCCCGCGATGGTGGCGTCCACAGTGGCCTCGGTGGCCGCGCCGGTCATCACCAGCAGCTTGCGCACCACGCCCTTGGCATAGGTGTCGGCCTGCGCGGTGCTCGAGATCTTCACGCCCATGCTCATCGGCACGGCCTTCTGGAACCAGTCCTTGCCCTTGCTCAGCGGTGTCAGGATCATCGCGTAGGTGTTCCAGGCGCCGGCCGACTGGCCCATCAGCGTGACGTTGCGCGGATCGCCGCCGAAGGCCGCGACATTGGCATGCACGAACTCGAGCGCCTTGGCCAGGTCGAGCGTGCCGTAGTTGCCCGAGTCGGTGAGCGCGTCGCCGCTCCTGAGCGCCGGATGGCGGAACCAGCCGAACACGCCGAGCCGGTAGTTGACGGTGACGACGACGGCGTTGTTGCTGCGCGCGAAGTTGACGCCGTCGTAGGTCGGGTTGTGGGTGTAGCCCACGGTGTTGGCACCGCCGTGCACCCACACCACCACGGGCAGGTTCTTCTCCTGCGTGGCGGGCCGCCAGACGTTGAGCGTGAGGCAGTCCTCGGCGCCGACGAGCTGGCCGAACGAGGTGCCGATCTCGCGCGTGAAGCCGTCGTCGGCCAGCGGCGGCGCATAGAAGCTGCCGGCCTGCGCGCACGAGCGGCCGAAGTCCTTGGCGCTGCGCACGCCGCTCCAGGCGTTCGGCGAGACCGGCGGTTTCCAGCGCCGCTCGCCGACCGGCGGCTGCGCGTAGGGAATGCCGAGCCAGGCGTAGGCCGCGCCATCCGCCTGCGCGGCGCCCTCGACCTCGCCGTAGGTGGTGGCGACCTGGAGCGGGTGGGCCGCGGGCGGCGGCGCGGCGGGCGGCGGCGGCGGTGCCACCGACACCGGCGGGAAGGCGACGACCGCGCCGCCGTCCCCGCCGCCGCAAGCAGCGAGGGCAGCCACCGCCGCCACCGCGCCCGCGATCCCGAACCGCCGCAGCGGGAATGTCTTCTTCTTCATGCTCATGCGCTCTGTCTCCGTCGTCGTTGTGGGTGCGGCGAGGCTATCGAGGCAGGGCGGGCGCGCCTTGTACCGAGTTGCTATCGCCGCGGGCGCGAACGCCCCACCTTGACGCCTGCGCGACAGGCGCGAGGGCCTCAGCGGCCGACCGCGCGCGCCAGCTGCGCCAGCCGCTTCGCCATCGGCTCGAACAGCTCGGCCGAGGTGTTGCCGTAGCCCAGCACCAGCCCGTTGCAGTCCGGCCCGGGCCGGATCGCGGCGGCCGACAGCGGCATCGGCGCCATGCGGTGGCGCCGCGCCTCGGCGGCGATGCGGCGGTCGTCGAAGCGCGCGGGCAGGCGCAGGGTGAGATGCATGCCGCAGTGGCCGCCGTCGATGGTGTGCGGTAGCCTGAACTGGCGCTCGAGCGCGGCGCGCAGGGCCTGCTGGCGCTCGCGGTACAGGCGCCGCATGCGGCCCAGGTGGCGGCTGAACTGGCCGCTCTCGATGAAGTCGGCCAGCGCGAGCTGCTCGTGGCGATGGCCGCCGCGCAGCATCTCTTCGAGCGGCGCGCGCACTGTGGCCAGCAGGTCCTCGGGCAGCACCAGGAAGCCCAGCCGCAGCGAGGGGAACATGGTCTTGCTGAAGGTGCCCACGTAGAGCACCGGCGCCTGCGGCACCAGCCCCTGCATGGCGGCGATGGGATCGCCGGTGTGGCGGAACTCGCTGTCGTAGTCGTCCTCGATGATCCAGGCGCCGTGGGCGCGCGCCTGCGCGATCAGCGCGAGCCGCCGCGCGATGCCGAGCACCACGCCCGAAGGGTACTGGTGCGAGGGCGTGGCATAGACCAGCCGCGGCGTTTGCAGCCGCCAGTCCTCCTCGCTCGCGCGCAGGCCGCCGGCATCGACCGGCATCGGCACGATGCGCAGGTCGCCCGCGTGCATCGCGGACTTGGCGCCGCGGTAGCCGGGGTCCTCGACCCAGGCGGTGTCGCCCGGGTCGGTGAGCAGGCGCACGCACAGCGCGATGGCTTCCTGCGCGCCTTCCGCGATCACCACCTGCTCGGCCGTGCAGCGCACGCCGCGCGCCAGGCCCAGGTGCTGCGCGATGGCGGCGCGCAGCGCGGGCTCGCCGAAGGGATTGCCATAGCCGAGCGCGGCATGGCCGGCACCGCGCAGCGCGCGGTCGAGCGCGCCGCGCCAGGCCGCGATCGGGAAGTGCGACAGCGCGGGCACGCCGGGGCGCAGCGCGAGTTCGGGCTCGGCACGGCTCCCCATGGGATGGATGCGCGCGAGCCGCCCCGCGGTGGCCGGCACGGCCGGCGTGCGCGGGCCGCGCCGCGGCGGCGCGGGCGCGGCCAGCTCCATCACGCGCGTGCCCTGGCGGTCGGGCCGCAGATAGCCCTCGGCCGCGAGATGCTCGTAGGTGGCCGTGACGGTGTTGCGCGACACCGCGAGCGCCTCGGCCAGCGCGCGCGAACCGGGCAGCCGCGTGCCGGGCGCGAGGCGGCCGTCGAGGATGGCGCGCTTCAGGCGCTCGTGGAGCTGGCGCTGCATCGAGCCGGCCTCGCGCTCGCGCACGAGCGGTGCCTCGAGCAGCGCACGGCGCACGGGGTCGGACAGGGCGGCGGAGGGGTCGGCGGCATCGGTCATCGGGCGTTTCTCGTGGCACCATGAAATTCGCATGGCGTGGCGCTTTTCGTGGCGCCACGACGGGCGTACTGTAGCGCCTGTCGTCATCGAAAGAGAGTCCCCCATGCCCGCCTCCCACCCCCCGCTCACGCCACGCACCAACCAGTTCGGCCAGACCATCGGCGCCGCCCTGCCCGGCTGGTCGCCGCGCCCGAAGCCGCCGCGCACGCCGATCGAAGGCCGCCTGTGCCGGCTCGAACCCTTGTCGGCCGAGCGCCACGCAGCCGACCTGCATGCCGCCCATGCGCTGGCACCCGACGGCCGCGACTGGACCTACCTCGCGGTGGAGCGCGCGCCCGACGCCGCGAGCGCGCGCGCCTACGTCGAGCTGATCGCGCAGAGCCTGGACCCGATGCACTTCGCGGTGATCGACAAGGCCACGGGCCGCGCCGTGGGCAGCCTCGCGCTGATGCGCATCGAGCCCAACCATGGCGTGATGGAGGTCGGCCACGTCACCTTCTCGCCGCTGCTCAAGCGCACGCCGCTGTCGACCGAGGCCCAGTACCTGCTGATGCAGCTGGCCTTCGACGAGCTCGGCTACCGGCGCTACGAATGGAAGTGCGACAACTTCAACGCGCCCTCGAAGAAGGCGGCGCAGCGCCTGGGCTTCCAGTTCGAGGGCGTGTTCCGCCAGCCGCTGGTCTACAAGGGCCGCACGCGCGACACGGCCTGGTTCTCGGTCATCGACAGCGAATGGCCGGCGCTGCGCGCGGGCTTCGAGCAGTGGCTCTCGCCCGCCAACTTCGATGCCGACGGCAAGCAGCGGCAGTCGCTGGAACAGCTGCGCGCGGCCGCGGCCTGAAGCGCGTCAGGCGGCGGCAGGCGCAGGGAGTTGCTCGCCGAGGAAGGCCAGGAAGGTCTTCACCACCTCGGGCAGGGTGCGGCCCGCCAGGGTCTGCAGCTCGACCGCGCGGCCGCGCATGCCGCGCTCGCGGATCTCCGCCGCGTGCAGCTCGCCGCGCCGCACGCGGTCGCGCACCGTGATCTCGCCCGCGATCGTGAGGCCGCCGCCGTGCAGCACGAAGCTGGCCAGCGACTCGAAGCGGTTGCTGGTCAGCACCGGCTCGAACACCAATCCGCGCTGGCTGCAGCCCACGTCGAACAGCTGGCGCACGGTGTTGTCGGCGCCCGAGAGCGCGATCGGGTACGGATGCATTTGCGCCAGGGTCACGGTGCGCAGCTTCGCGAGCGGATGGTCGGGCCGCATCACGGCGAACACCGAGGCCGGCTGGCGCCGCTCGACGCGGATGCCGTCGACCGCGGCGCGGCTGTAGGTCAGGCCGATGTCGGCCTCGCCGAGCAGCACCGCCTCCGTCACCTCGGCCGGCCGCGCGGCGCGCAGCTGGAACTGGATGCCCGGGTGTTCGGCGCGAAAGTCCGCGATGGCGCGCGGCAGGAACTCGTTGGCGAAACCCGAGGAACAGGCGAGGCGCACCCGCCCGCGCTTCAGGCCCTGCAGCCCGCGGATGTCGGACACCACGCGCTCGGCCTCGAGCGCGCCATGCAGCGCATGCGCTGCCAGCAGCTCGCCCGCGGGACTGGCGACCATGCCGCGCGGATGGCGCTCGAACAGCGGCACGCCGAGCAGGTCCTCGAGCATCGCCACCTGGCGGCTGATGGCCGAGGGGCTGACGCTGAGCCGCTCGGCCGCCACCGTGAGCGAGCCGCTGCGGGCCACCTCGAGGAAGTAGCGCAGGGCCGTGTCCTGCAGGCGGTGGGCGGTCATGGCGGGCTTTCGCTTTGAGGAAAACGCAAAGATATCGCCAAAAAACGGCAATTGTTCAAAAGCGGGCGGCTGCCTAAGCTGCACGGTGGCCGACCCGGCCAGCCCCTTCCTCCTTCCCTCCCCCCACCGAACGATCAGCGCATGCACCTCCCGCTCCTCCACCGCCCCGCGCCCCGCCCACGGACCCTGCTCGCCCTGCTGGCCGCCGCCCTGGTCGCCGGCACCGGCCTCGCCCAGGCGGCCGACCTGCCGCAGGCCGAGGCCGAACGCCACGCGCAGGCCAGCTACCGCGAGTACTTCGAGCTGCTCTCGCTGCCCAACGACGCGATCGTTCCGGAGGACATCCGCAAGAACGTGGACTGGCTTGCCAAAGCCTTCGAGAAGCGCGGCTTCTCAACGCGCCAGCTCGACAACGACGGCAAGCCGATGCTGTACGCCGAGCTGCCTGGGCGCGACCCGGCGCGCAAGACCGTGCTGTTCTACATGCACCTCGACGGCCAGCCGGTGATCCCCGCGCAGTGGGCGCAGAAGAGCCCGTGGACGCCGGTGCTCAAGCGCCGCGCGGCCGACGGCGGCTGGGAGGAGATCGATGCCGCGCCGCTGTTCGATGGCCCGGTCGATCCCGAGTGGCGCGTGTTCGGCCGTGCCTCGGCCGACGACAAGGGCCCGATCATGATGATGCTGGCCGCGATCGATGCGCTGAAGGCGGCCGGCGGCACGCCCGCGGTCAACGTCAAGGTGATCCTCGACAGCGAGGAGGAGAAGGGCTCGCCCTCGATCGCCAAGGTGATGCAGGCGCACCGCGAACTGCTGGCCTGCGACGCCATCGTGATCCACGACGGCCCGATGCACGCCACCAACCGGCCCACCCTGGTGTTCGGCAACCGCGGCGCGGCCGAGGCCCGGCTCACGGTCTACGGCGCCAAGGTGCCGCTGCACAGCGGCCACTACGGCAACTACGCGCCCAATCCGGCGCAGCGGCTCGCGAGCCTCTTGGCCTCGATGAAGAACGAGCAGGGCCGCGTGACCGTGGCCGGCTACTACGACCGGGTGCGCATCAGCGCGGCCGACCGCCAGGTGATGGCGGCGGTGCCCGACGACGAGACCGCGCTGCGCCGCCGCCTGGGTATCGCGCGCACCGACAAGGTGGGCGCCAACTACCAGGAGGCGATGCAGTACCCCTCGCTCAACGTGCGCGGCATGGCCTCGGCAGCGGTCGGCGACAAGGTCGCGAACATCGTGCCCGACCGCGCGGTGGCCGAGCTCGACCTGCGCACCACGCCCGATTCCGACGCCGCCTACCTGGGCGCGCTGATCGAGAAGCACATCCTCAGGCAGGGCTACCACCTTGTGAAGGGCGCGCCCAGCGACGAGGACCGCGCGCGCTACGACAAGCTCGCGACCTTCAGCTACCAGAGCGAAGGCGCCGACGCGGCCGGCGCGCCGATCGATTCGGCGATCGGGCGCTGGGCCTACAAGTCGCTGACCGACAGCTTCGGCGCCACGCCGGCGCCGGTGCGCATCCGCATGATGGGCGGCACGGTGCCGACCGCGGAGATCGTCAAGGTGCTGCAGGTGCCGTTCGCGATCGTCCCGCTGGTGAATGCCGACAACAACCAGCACGCGGCCAACGAGAACCTGCGGCTGGGCAACTACGTGAGCGGCGTGCGCACCATCTACAGCCTGATGACGCACCCGTTCTGAACGAAGGGCGGGCTCAGCCTCCCTTGCCGGGCTTCTGCGCCTGCTCGCACTTCACCTGGATGCGCTCGCGCTCGTCGAGCGTGGCGCCGATGCGCACCGCGCTGAGGCAGCCGCCCCAGACGCAGCCGGTGTCGGTCGACAGCAGGTCGGGCCGCGACACCCAGCCCAGCGTGGACCAGTGGCCGAAGGCGACCGTGGCTTCGGCCGTGCGCCGGCCCGGCACGTCGAACCAGGGCATGTAGCCCGCGGGCGCGTCGGCCGCGCCGTCGGTGGTCTCGAACTCCATCGTGCCGTCGGCGGTGCACAGCCGCAGCCGCGTGAGCGCATTGACGATCACGCGCAGCCGATCGCTGCCTTCGAGCGTGTCGCTCCAGCGATCGGGCTGGTTGCCGTACATGGTGGCGAGGAAGGCGCCGAGGTTGGGGCCGCGCAGCACCGCCTCGAGCTCGCCCGCATGGGCGCGCACGTCGGCCACGCTCCATTGCGGCAACACGCCCGCATGCACCATCAGCAGGTCGCGCGCGGCCTCGCCCGAACCGATGCGCCGGTGCAGCGCCATGTGCTGGTGGCGCAGCCAGTCGAGCATCGCCTCGCGGTCGGGCGCGGCCAGCAGCTCGGCCACCGTGTCCTTGCGGCCGGACTTGCGCACGCCGTGCGCCACGCCCAGCAGATGCAGGTCGTGGTTGCCCAGCACGCTGAGCGCCGCGCCGCCCAGGCGCTGCGCGCGCCGCAGCACCTGGGCCGATTCGGGACCGCGGTTGACCAGGTCGCCGAGCAGCACCACGGTGTCGCGGCTGGGGGAAAAAGCGAGCTCGTCGAGGAGCCGGCCGAGGGCGCTGTCGCAGCCCTGGATGTCGCCAATCAAGTAAAGTGCCATCTCCTCATTCTCTCCCCCCGTACATGGATGTCTTCCTGCTGGCCTTGCTGACCACGCTCAACGCGTTGTTCGCAATGTCCGAAATGGCCCTTTCCACCAGCCGCCGCGCCCGCCTCGCGGCATTGGTCGAAACCGGGGATACGGGCGCCGCCGCGGCGCTCAAGCTGATGGAGTCGCCGAC
Source organism: Variovorax sp. GW821-FHT10D07 (assembly GCF_059415325.1). Taxonomy (NCBI): domain Bacteria; kingdom Pseudomonadati; phylum Pseudomonadota; class Betaproteobacteria; order Burkholderiales; family Comamonadaceae; genus Variovorax; species Variovorax sp. GW821-FHT10D07. The sequence continues at coordinate 16,762 of NZ_JBWKMZ010000008.1, forward strand.
CCAGTTCCTCTCGACGGTGCAGATCGGCATCACCTCGATCGGCATGCTGAGCGGCATCGTGGGCGAGGCCGCCTTCGCGGCGCCGCTGGCAGTATGGATGGAGAACGCGGGCATGGGCGCGGGCACCGCCAGCGTGGTGTCGACCGCGGTGGTCGTCACCTGCATCACCTTCTTCACGATCATCTTCGGCGAGCTGGTGCCCAAGCGCATCGGCCAGCTCTACCCCGAGCCGGTGGCGCGCTGGGTCTCGCGCCCGATGCACGGCCTGGCCAAGGCCGCCAAGCCCTTCGTCTGGCTGCTCGCGGGCGCCACCGCCACCATGCTGAAGCTGCTGCGCATCGACGCCAACGCGGCCCGCTCGGTGACCGAGGAAGAGATCTCGGCCAGCCTCGAGGAAGGCGTGGACGCCGGCGTGATCGAGCAGCACGAGCACCAGATGGTGCGCAACGTGTTCCATCTCGACGACCGTCGCCTGTCCTCGCTGATGATCCCGCGCGCCGACATCGAATGGCTCGAGGCCTCGTTCAGCGTGGCCGAGGCGCTGCAGAAGGTGGCGGCCGCGGGCGCGCTCAACCTGGTGCATTCCTGGTATCCGGTGTGCCGCAACTCGCTCGACGACGTGGTCGGCGTGATCAGCGTGGCGCACCTGCTGCGCCTGGGCCCGGCCCACGTGGGCACGCTGGGCCAGGAAGCCACGGCCGCGGTGTTCGTGCCCGAGACGCTGACCGGCATGGAGCTGCTCGAGCAGTTCCGCGCGCGCGCCGGCCGGCTGGTGTTCGTGGTCGACGAGTACGGCGTGGTGCAGGGCCTGATGACCCCGCGCGACCTGCTCGAGGCCATCACCGGCGAACTGCAGCCCGGCATGCAGACCGACGCCTGGGCCCACGAGCAGCCCGACGGCACCTGGGAGCTCGACGGCCTGATGCCGGTGTCGGAGCTGCGCGCCCGCCTGGGCATCCGCGAGCTGCCCGACGAGGAGCGCGGCCGCTACAACACGGTGGCCGGCCTGCTGATGTCGGTGTCGGGCCACCTGCCGTCGGTGGGCGAACACATCGATTGCGCCGGCTGGTGCTTCGAGGTGACCGCGCTCGAGGGCCGGCGCATCGACCGCGTGCGCGCCTCGCGCGATCCCTCGCTGCCGAACGGCAGCGACGACTGAGGCCGCGAGGGCGCGCCGATGCTGTCGCTGCTCGCGCTCAGTTGTCCCCAGTGCTCGGCGCCACTGCCGCGCGCCGCGCGCTGGCGCACCGTCAATTGCAGCTACTGCGGCGCGACCATCTCGCGCGGCGAGGAAACGGTCGAGCGCGCGAGCTTCCGCGCCGCGTTGCAACGCGCCAATGCACAGGGTGCCGACGGTGCGCGCGTGCTGCGCTGGCGCGGCGCGCGCTACCGCGTGCTGGCGCCACTGGCCACCGGCGAGCACGCAGAGGTGCTGCTGGCCGAACGGCTCGGCGCCCTGCCCGAGCGCGTGACCTTCAAGCTCGCGCGCGACAGCAACGGCGCCGAGGCGCTGGCGCGCGAGCATGCCGCGCTGCAGGCCCTGCAGTCGCTCTCCATGCCGGGCGCCGCCTATTTCACGCGCCGGCTGCCGCAGCCCGTGGGCCTGGGCACGACCGGTGCCGACGACGGATCGGAAGACGGCCGCCAGGCGCTGGTGCTGCGCCATCCGACCGGCTACTGGGGCAGCCTGCTCGACGTGCAGCGCGCCAATCCGCAGGGCATCGACGCGCCCCATGCGGTCTGGCTCTGGCGCCGCATGCTCGAGGTGCTGGCCTTCGTGCACGACGCGGGCTGGACGCATGGCGATCTCTCGCCCGCCCATGCGCTGGTGCATCCGCGCGACCATGGCGTGCTGCTGATCGGCTGGTCGCGCGCGCGGCACGACGTGGCACGCGCCGCGGACGATCTCGCGCAGAGCGCCTGGGCGGTGCGTGCCGTGCTGCATGGCCACGAGGGACTCGGCGAACCGGGCACCGGCGCCGCCACGCCCGCGCCGCTGGCCGCGCTGCTGCGCCGCTGCAGCGAGGACCCCGGCGAATGCCGCCGCCTCGGCGCGCGCGGCATCGAGCAGGCGCTGTCGGCGGCCTCGCGCGAGGCCTTCGGCGCGCCACGGTTCATTGCTTTCGATCCCGCGCCGCACGGCGGCTGACGCCTTTTTCTTCTTCTCTCTTCACGACGGGGAACATCCATGGGTTACGGAAACTATTCGCACGCCGCCCACGCGGCCCTGGTCGCGGACCGCGCCGCCAAGTCGGGCGCCGAGGTCTTCACCCAGACCGCCACCCATCCGCTGATGGACCCGCGCGGCCTCAAGGTGCGCGAGGCGCGCGACAACGCCGACCATCCGAATTCGCTGGGCATCGTGTTCGCGCTCGACGTCACGGGCTCCATGGGCGACATCCCGCAGACGCTGGCGCGCCGCGAGCTGCCGACCTTCATGAAGCTGCTGACCGACTGCGGCGTGGCCGATCCGCAGCTGATGTTCATGGCGATCGGCGACGCCACCTCCGACCGCGCGCCGCTGCAGGTGGGCCAGTTCGAATCGACCGCCAACCTGATGGACCAGTGGCTCACCTGGAGCTACCTCGAGGGCGGCGGCGGCGGCACCGGCGAGGAGAGCTACGAGCTGGCCTTCTACGTGATCGCGCAGCACACCGACATGGACTGCTGGGTCAAGCGCAAGAAGCGCGGCTACCTGTTCGTGACCGGCGACGAGCTGCCCTACCCCGCCGTCTCGCGCCACCAGATCGAGGGCCTGATCGGCGAGAAGCTCGACGAGGACATCCCGATCGAGGAGGCCATCGCGGCCGCGGCCGAGACCTGCCACCTGTTCTTCCTGATTCCCGACGCGCAGCGCCGCCGCCGCTGCGAGCCGCGCTGGCGCGAGCTGCTCGGCGACCACGTGATCTGCATGGACTCGCCCGACGACGCCTGCGCGGTGGCCGCGGGCATCGTCGCGCTGACCGAGAAGGCCGTGCCCAGCCTCGACGAGCTCGGCCGCGTGATGGCCGCGACCGGCAGCGTCGACAAGGCGCGCATCAACGGCGTGCTGCATGCGCTCGACGGCTATGCGGCGCTGCTCGATCCGAACAAGCCGCGCCATGCGCCGCCGAGCGCCGCCGCGTCGGCGCCGCGTTCGTCGTGGTGGAAGCGCCTGTTCGGCTGACCCCGCCGCGCGCGTCGTGAGCACCAGCGCCACGCGCTATCTCTCGCTGCTGGGCCTGGGCTTCGGCGACTGCGGCAAGGGCCTCTACACCGACCACTTCTGCGCCGCGCTGCGCGCCCACACCGTGGTGCGCTTCAACGGCGGCGCGCAGGCCGGCCACAACGTGGTGCGGGCCGACGGGCGCCATCACACCTTCTCGCAGTTCGGCGCCGGCAGCTTCCAGCCCGGCGTCGCCACGCTGCTCGCGAGCGCGGTGGTGGCGCATCCCACGGCGCTCCTGGTTGAGGCCGCCGTGCTGCGCGACAAGGGCGTGCCCGATGCGCTCGCGCGCCTGCGCATCGATGCGCGCTGCCGCGTGACCACGCCCTTCCACCAGGCCGCGGGCCGGCTGCGCGAATGGGCGCGCGGCGACGCGGCCCATGGCAGCTGCGGCGTGGGCGTGGGCGAGACCGTGCGCCAGGCACTGGCCGCGCCCGGCCTCGCGCTGCGCTATGGCGACCTGCTGCGGCCAGCGCTCGCGTTCGAGAAGCTCGAGGCGGCGCGCCTCGCGTTGCTGCGTGAGTTCGAATCGCGACCCGATCCGGATTGGCAGCGCGAACAGGCGCTGCTGGCCGATGCCAGCCTGTCGCAGCGCTGGCTCGCGGCCATCGAACCCTGCCTGCGCGCCGCACCGCCCGCGGGCGTCGATGCCATCGCCGAGCAACTGGCGCGGCCCGGTGCCGTGGTGTTCGAGGGCGCGCAGGGCGTGCTGCTCGACGAATGGCGCGGCTTCCATCCGCACACGAGCTGGAGCACGGTCTCGACTGCCGCGGTCGAGGCGGTGCTGCGCGACGCCGGGCTGGGCACGCCGCCCGTGCGACACCTGGGCGTGCTGCGCAGCTACCTCACGCGCCATGGCGCCGGGCCGCTGCCCACGCACGACCCAGCGCTCGCCACGCGGCTGCCCGAGCCGCACAACGCCGACGCCGGTTGGCAGGGCGCCTTCCGCCGCGGGCATCCCGATGCCGTGCTGCTGCGCTATGCGATCGCCGCGGCCGGACCGCTCGACGGCCTGGTCGCGAGCCATCTCGATGCGATCGGGCATGCGGACCTGCGCTGGTGCGAGGGCTACCGCGATACGGATGGGGAGACCGTCGCGCAGCTGGCCCTGGGGCCCGAGGCGGACCTCGACCATCAGCAGCGCCTGACGCGCCTGCTCGAACGCGTGCGGCCGATCTACTCGGAGGCCGGCATCGCGAACACGCGTGACTGGCTCGAACGCGTGGAGGCCGCCAGTGGCCTGCGTGTGCAATGGGGCTCCCACGGCCCCACGCGCCAGAACGTCGCGGACTACGCGAGGTAGCCCCTCGGCCACGGCGGCGCGCGCACGAGGCCGGACAAATCCCTATCGCGCCCGCGCGCGCGATGCCTACCATGCGGCACCGGGCCGATGCCCCGCACCGCTGGGAGACACCATGACGATTTCGACGCCGCGGCAGCGCGCCCGTGGCTGGCTGTTGGCACTCGCTTGCGCCGCGCTCGGCGCGGGCGTGGCGCCCGCCCACGCGCAGGTGCTGCAGCTCAAGTGGGGCCATGTCTACGAGGCCTCGAGCATCTTCCACCAGCAGGCCGAGCTCGCGGCGCGCAAGATCGCCGAGCAGTCCGAGGGAAAGATCAGGATCGAGGTGGTGCCCGCCTCGAAGCTCGGGCAAGAGGGCGACTACCCGCTGATGCTGGCCAACGACTCGGTGCAGATCGCCTACGTCACGGCCGCCACGCTGGCCGAGGGCTATGCGCCGCTGCGCCTGGGCAGCTATCCCTTCGCCTTCAAGGACCTCGACCACGTGCGCAAGTACCTCGCGAGCCCGCTGCTGGGCCAGCTCATGAAGGGCTACGACGAACGCAGCGGCAACCACCTGGTCGCTTCGGTCTACTACGGCGCGCGCCAGGTCACCTCGAACCGGCCGCTCGCGCGGCCCGAGGACTTCCGCGACCTGCGGCTGCACGTGCCCGATGCCTCGGCCTACCAGCTGTTCGCCACCGCGCTCGATGCCAAGCCCGTGACCCTGCCCTACGTCGGTCTCTATGACGCGCTGAAGAAGAACGAGGTCGAGGCGCAGGAATATCCGCTGAGCACGGTGAAGGCCAAGAAGCTCTACGAGGTGCAGAAGTACGTGCAGCTCACGGCCCATGTCTACGACACGCTGGGCATCGTGATCGGCAAGGCCGCCTGGGCCAAGCTCTCGGCACCGCAGCAGGCCATGGTCGAGAAGGTGCTGATCGACGGCGCGAAGTGGACCAATGTGGGCGTGATCGCCGGCGAACTGGAAGACGAGCAGTTCCTGCGCGGCAAGGGCATGACCGTGTCGCAGGTCAACCGGCAGCCCTTCCTCGAGCGCATCGCGCGGCGTTCCACGCCCGAGCAGCTCGGCGCGCGGCCCGGCGACTGGGCGAAGCTGCAGGCGCTCGCCAACTGATCCTTCGTTTCCTGTTGGCGAACCGGCCGCGCTGCTGCACACTGGCGAGCGGCATGCGCCCTGACCGCATTGCCGGGAGCACACCGTGGAATTCCTCCTGGACCCGAATGTCTGGATCGCCTTCGCGATGCTGACCGCCCTCGAGATCGTCCTGGGCATCGACAACATCATCTTCATCTCGATCCTGGTCGGCCGGCTGCCGCCCGAGCAGCGCGACAAGGCGCGCCGGCTCGGGCTGGGCTTCGCGATGATCTCGCGGCTGCTGCTCCTGCTCTCGCTGAGCTGGGTGATGGGCCTCACGGCCGACCTGTTCCACGTCTTCGGCCAGGGCATAAGCGGGCGCGACATCGTGCTGCTGCTGGGCGGCCTGTTCCTGCTCTACAAGGCCTCGCACGAGATCTTCCTCGAGGTCGAGGCCGGCGAGGCGCACGGCCCCGATGCCGACGAGGACGGCGGCGCGCGCAAGGCCGCGTTCTGGAGCGTGATCGGCCAGATCGGCATCATCGACATCGTGTTCTCGCTCGACTCGGTCATCACCGCCGTCGGCATGGTCGACCAGATCGCCGTGATGATGGCCGCGGTGATCGCCTCGGTCGGCGTGATGCTGGTGGCCGCCAAGCCGATCGGCGACTTCGTCGACAAGCACCCCTCGGTCAAGGTGCTGGCGCTGGCCTTCCTCGTGATGGTGGGCATGGTGCTCACGGCCGAGGCCTTCGACAAGCACGTGCCCAAGGGCTACATCTACGCGGCGATGGCCTTCTCGCTCGCGGTCGAGGCGCTGAACATCCGCGCGCGCGGCAAGCGCACCGCGGCGCGGGCGCTGAAGGCGCAGGCCATGGCGAACGCGAAGGCGGGTGAGGCGCCCTGAGCGCCGGCCGCCACTAACGCATCCCTGTGGCATTATCGGGTCGACCCCAGTTCATCGACCAGCGACGAGACTCCCCATGATCCGCAAGAACCCGCGCGGCGACCTGCCGCAGATCCACCCGAGCGCCTTCGTCGACCCGACCGCGATCCTCTGCGGCCTGGTCGTGGTGGAGGAGAACGTGTTCATCGGTCCCTATGCCGTGATCCGCGCCGACGAGACCGACGCGAACGGCCACATCGATCCGATCGTCATCGGCGCGCACTCGAACATCCAGGACGGCGTGGTGATCCATTCCAAGTCGGGCGCGCCGGTCACGATCGGCGAGCGCACCTCGATCGCGCACCGCGCCATCGTCCACGGCCCGTGCCGGGTGGGCCGCGGCGTGTTCATCGGCTTCAACAGCGTGCTGTTCAACTGCGTCGTCGGCGACGGCAGCGTGGTGCGCTACAACGCGGTGGTCGACGGCTGCGAGCTGCCGCCGAACTTCTACGTGCGCTCCACCGAGCGCATCGGGCCCGAGACCGCCCTGGACGGACGACCGACCGTCTCGGTGGATGCGAGCGAGTTCTCGGAAGACGTGGTGCGCACCAACAACGCGCTGGTGCAGGGCTACAAGAACATCCAGAACGAGTTCTAGGCTAGGGCCCTCAGCCTGCGCCATAGGCCGGCTGCGGAAATTCCAGTTCGACGCGCCGGCACGCGCGCGGGAAGATCGTGGCCACCGAACGCCACGAAGGAGCCCGCGATGCACCTCTCCCCGCCATTCCACCACCGCGCCCTGCGCGCGATGCTCCTCGCGGTCGCGTTCGCCGCGGCCGGCGGCGCCTCGGCGCGCGACACGGCCGTGGCGGTCACGCCCGAGCAGCGCTTCCAGCTCGCGCTCGAGGCCCAGTCCGCGCGCGACTACCGTTCGATGATGTCGCTGCTGCGCGAGGCCGGCGCGTCGGGCCATCGCGAGGCGCAGGAGATGCTCGGCGTGGTGCTGCTGGCCGGGCCGCTGCTGTACGGCAACGGCGTGCCCGCCGATCGCTGCGAGGCCCGCCACTGGGCGCGCGAGGCGGCGCGCCAGGGCAGCGAGGTCGGCCAGCACCAGCTGCACCTGCTCAACCGCGCGCGCAACGCGCCCATGGGCAGGGAGGCCTGCGATGCGCAGCGTTCCTGAGTTCGCGCGCGGGCTGCTCGCGCGGCACGGCGCGCTGGGCCTGCTGCAGGCCTGGCGCATGCTGCTCGCGGCGGTCGCGGTGGCGGCCTTCGCGGCATCGGTCGATGCGGGCAGCGACGAGGCACCGGCCGCGACCTGCACGACCGGCGACTGCGTTCGGGCCGCGGCCTGCGAGCCTCCGTCGCGCTAGCGATCCGCGTCGAGGCACGGGGACGACAATGGGGCACGCCCCACTCGCCGCCCCCGCATGCCCTCCCCCACCACGATCCTCTCCGTCTTCGCCCACCGGCCGATCGACGGCCTGCTCGAGAACCACGCGGCCTATGCGGCGCGCTGGGGCTACGCGCACGAGGCCAGGGACAGCCTGCACGTGTTCGGCGACCGGCAGGCCGAGCTCTACAAGTACCACGCGATCTACGGCGCCTTGCTCGCGCTGGCCGATGGCGGGCTGCTGCTGGTGCTCGACGAGTTCTCGGTGGTCTACGGCCGGCAGAAGCTCGAGGACGTGGCACAGGGCCATGACTTCGTGGTCGTGTCGCAGGAGCCCGGCGCCAGCCTGCCCACATCGAGCGGGATGATCCTGCGCAACACCGCCGAGGTCCGCGAGCGGCTGCGGCTGCTGGTGTTCCATCTGTCGGTGAGCGTGGCCGGCGACCCGGACACGCTGGGCAAGTCCGCCGGCGAACACCTGGGCGAGGCCTTTGCCGTGCATCCGCTCGAGAACCGCCTGGCCAACGGCTTCTACAGCAGCATCCAGGCCGTCTGGGACGGCGGCGGCCGCGTCGCCATCGACCAGTTGCCGAAGGTGGTGCCGCTGGTCGCGCATGCGGCGCCGCGCTGGGAACGCCAGCATGGCGTGTGGCTGCCGACCTATGGCTACGACTTCCGCTACGTCAGCGTGCTGCTCGAGCAGGCGCGCGCCTTCGAGGAGGAACGGCCGCTCGACCTGCCGGCGCAATGGGAGCAAGCCGCGCAGGAGGCACGGGGAGGCGAGCTGCACCTGAACCCGCAGGCGACGATCGCCTTCGTCTCGTTCTACGACGCCAAGGTGGCGGGCTACGGCCGCATCCACGAAGACAACCTCGCACGCTACTGCCAGCGCCATGGCTATGCCCACCACCTCTACCGCGAGCTGCCGGCCTTCGTGCCGGCGGGCGTGCAGGCCAACTGGGCCAAGATGCATCTGGTGCGCGAGCATCTGGCGCAGCACGAGCAGCTGTTCTGGATCGACGCCGACATCCTCGCGATCAACCAGCGCCTGGGCGTGGAAGAGGTGCTCGGCGCGCGCGACTTCGTGATCGGCATGGACCACAGCGCCTGGCCCGCGAACTCGGGGCTGATGGGCTTTCGGCCCGGGCCGCGCATGCGGCAGTTCGTCGACCATGTCTGCGCGGCGATCGAGGCCGTGCCCGACAAGTCGAACGTCTACGCGGGCGGTGGCGACCAGGCCAGCGTGCTCGCGGGCATGCGCCGGTTCGGGTTGGAGAACGCCGAGCACGTGGTCGACGCGATCTCGCTCGCGCCGGCGCCGATCTACGCGACCCGCGACAGCCGCTTCGTGCACTTTCCGTCGCAGATCAATGCCTACCGGGCCGAGGCGATGCGGGCCTGGGACCGGTGGAGCCACGAACAGTGAAACGTCAAACGTTCTTCGCGAAGATGATGAAGCCCGTGCGGTCCGCGACCTTGTCGTAGAGCCGCTGCCCCGCGAGGTTGGTCTCGTGGGTCTGCCAGTAGACGCGCTTCACGCCGGCCTGCGCGGCGCGTTCGTACACGCCCTCGATCAGCCGGCGGCCCACGCCCTGGCCGCGCAGCGAAGGCAGCGTGAACAGGTCCTGCAGATAGCAGGTCGGCTCGATGCGCGTGGTGCTGCGGTGGAACAGGTAGTGCGTGAGGCCGACCAGCCGGCCTTCATGCTCGGCCACGAGCGCATGCACGGGCTCGTAGGCGTCGAAGAAACGCTGCCAGGTGGCCTGCGTGATCGCGTCGGGCAAGGCCGTCGGGCCCTCGCGCTCGTAGAAGGCGTTGTAGCCGTCCCACAGCGGCTTCCAGTCGGCGTAGTCGTCGCGCGTGGGCGGGCGGATCACGAGGGTCGGGTTCATGGCGTGTGCAATGGCGCGGGTGCGCGTCGGGCGAAAAGCCCGCATTGCAACACGAACCGACGCGACGCGGCTAAGGATTCGCTGAAGCTGCCGTGGCCCCGAAGAAGGCCTCGAGCGCCTGCATCGGCAACTGGCCGCGCAGGCCGATCGCGACCACCGCGGCACCTTCGGCATCGAGCGGCGCGGTGGCCCGCCGCAGCATGCCGTGGCGGCCCGCGTACTGGACTTCGGACCAGGCCGCGCCGCCGCCCTCGGCCTCGACGTTCAGCAGGCCCTTGAGCCGCAGCACGCCGGGCGGCATCGCACGCATCCAGGCGCGCAAGGCCTCGGGCGCGAACACGGCCGCGGGCCGCGCGCTCCAGGTCGCGAACTGCGCGCCATGGTCGGCATGGTGCGCATGGTCGTGATCGTGATCGCAGCCCGGCACATCGCAATGCGCATGCGGCCTTGCCTGCCCATGCAACCCCGAGGCCAGCGCGAGCGGCAGCTCGGACTGCGTGGTCGCGACCCGCGGCGTGCCCGGCACGGTCGCGTCGAGCCAGGCCGTGGCGGCGGCCAGCGCCGCGTCGTCCGCGATGTCGGTCTTGTTGAGCACCACGAGGTCGGCCGACTTCGCCTGCCGCGCCAGCGTGTCGGCCAGCAGCGGGTCGCGCGACTGCGCGGCGACCGCGCTCGCATCGACCAGCACCAGCACGGCCTGCAGGCTCAGCTCGGGCGCGGCCATGCCGATCTGCGCGATGCGCCAGGGGTCGGAGACGCCGCTGGCCTCGATCACCACGGCGTCGAACGGCGGCTCGGCGTCGATCGTGCCCTGCAGCGCGCGCCCGAGGTCGTCGCCGATCTGGCAGCAGACGCAGCCGTTGGTGAGCGCGACGGTGTCGCCATGGCGCGCGGCGATCAGGCCGGCATCGATGTTGAGCGCGCCGAAGTCGTTGACCAGCACCGCCATGCGCAGGCCCTCGGCCTCGGCCAGCCAGCGGTTGAGCAGCGTGGTCTTGCCGGCGCCGAGGAAGCCGCCGACGACCGTGAGCGGCAGGCGCCGCGCCGTCATCGCGGTCATCGCGCCCTCATGCCTCGAACACGCGGCCCGACAGCACCGTGCCCCACACGCGCAGGTCCTTGAGCCGCATCGGGTCGATGGCCAGCGGGTCCTCCTCGAGCACGCAGAAGTCGGCACGCTTGCCGCATTCGATGCTGCCGATCTCACCGTCGAGCTTGAGGGTCCAGGCCGCGCCCAGCGTGATGGCGCGCAGTGCCTGCTCGACCGTGATGCGCTCGGCCGCGCCGAGCACGCGGCCCTTGGGCGTGACGCGGTTGACCGCGCACCAGGCGGTGAACAGCGGCCCGAGCGGCGTGACCGGCGCGTCGGAGTGGATCGCCAACGGCACGCCGGCGGCGAGCGCGCTGCCGCAGGCATCGAGCCGGTTGGCACGGTCGGGGCCCATGGTCATCTCGTAGTGCTGGTCGCCCCAGTACCAGATGTGGTTGGCGAACAGGTTGGCGCACAGGCCCAGCGCGGCCATGCGGCGGAACAGCGGCGCGTCGATCATCTGGCCGTGCTGCAGCGTGTGGCGGTGGTCGGGGCGCGGGGCGCGCGCGAGCACGCGGCCGATGGCGTCGATCGCGACCTCGCTGGCCTCGTCGCCGTTGGTGTGGGTGTGGATGGTGAGGCCGGCGCGGTGGTAGGTCTCGAAGTCGGCCTCGTACTGCGCGGGCGCGGTCACCCAGATGCCGTTGGGCGCGCCGTTGAAATGGCCGGGCCAGCGCAGCCGCGCCGAGAAGCCCTGGATCGAGCCGTCGAGCATCATCTTCACGAGGCCGTAGCGCAGCCGGTCGGTGTTGCGTGGCATCAGCGCCTGTACATGCTCCGCGCCCTGCGCCGCGCCATGCGTGCCGTGGAAAGCCTGGAACGCGGGCAGGATGCGCACCGCGAAATCCTCCGCGCCGGTGGCGCGCTCGAGCACGCCGCAGTCCTCCTCGGTGAGCTTGTTGACCAGGTCGGTGGCGGTGGTCACGCCCTGCATGCAGGCCAGCCGCGCGAAGGAGCGCACGCCGGCCTCGGTCATCGGCGCCAGCAGGCCGGCATTGCCGATCCTGCGCAGCACCAGGAACATCGCGGCCGGCTCCTGCAGCTCGCCCGTGGGCTCGCCCGCGGCCGGCCCGGCGGCGAACTTGACCACGCCCTCGACCTCGTTGTCGCGCGTGATGTCGGCGATGCGCAGCATCGCGCTGTTGACGTTCATCAGGTGGCCGTTGGCATGGCCGATGACGATCGGCCGCGTGGCACTCGCGCGGTCGACGTGTTCCACCGTCATGCGCTCGCCACCGAAGTAGATCGGATCGAAGCCCCAGGCCACCAGCGGCTCGGACTCGGGCCGGCCCTCGGCCTGCATGCGCGCGGCGATCTCGGCCAGCCGCGCGACCACGGCCTCCATCGAGCGCAGGCCGCTCCAGACCTTGCCCTGCGGATCGCGCCGGTCGAACCAGCCGAGGTACGCCCAGTCCCACATGCTGCCTTCCTTGAGGTGGCAGTGGCCCTCGACCAGTCCCGGCATCAGCACCTTGGACGCGAAGCGCTCGTCGAGCGCGAAGTCGCCCCAGGCGCGCATCTCGTCGAGCGAGCCGACCGCGAGCACGCGCCCGTCGCGCACCGCGACATGGGTGGCCTCGGGCTGCATCGGGTTCATCGTGAGGATCTTGCGGGCGCTGTAGACGGTGGTGGCGGTCATGGATTCGGGAAGGAGGATGGACGGGGCGCGACGCGATGTTCGCGCGGATTCAATCGGCCTGCAGGCGCAGGGGCGGCAGCGGCAGGCCGTCGGCCAGCCCGACGCGGCGGCAGCGCACCCAGTGGCCGGGCACCACCTCGCGCAGCGGCGGCGGCTCGGCCGCGCAGGCCGGCTCGGCCACCGGGCAGCGGCCGGCGAAGCGGCAGCCGTGCGGCGGATCGATCGGGCTCGGTGGATCGCCCGTGAGCTTGATGCGGCCCGCGGCGCGGCGCCGGCCGCCGCCCACCGTGGGCACGGCCGACATCAGCGCCACGCTGTAGGGATGCAGCGGCTGCGCGAAGAAGGCGCGCCGCGGCGCGCGCTCCACGATCTGGCCCAGGTACATCACGGCGATGTCGTCGCAGATGTGCTCGACCACCGCCATGTCGTGCGAGATGAACAGGTAGGTCAGGCCCAGTTCGCGCTGCAGCCGCGCGAGCAGGTTGAGGATCTGGGCGCGGATCGCGATGTCGAGCGCCGACACCGGCTCGTCGCAGACCACGAGCTCGGGGTTGGTGGCGAGCGCGCGCGCGATGTTGATGCGCTGGCGCTGGCCGCCCGAGAACTGGTGCGGAAACAGCTGCTGCTGCTCGGGCCGCAGGCCCACGGCCTCGAACAGCTCGGCCACGCGGCGCGTGCGCTGCTCGGGCGTGCCCACCTGCATCAGGTCGAGCGGCGCGCGCACCGCGGCACCGGCGCGCTCGCGCGGGTTGAGCGAGGAGAACGGATCCTGGAAGATGATCTGCATGCGCGTGCGCGAACGGCGCAGCGCCTCGCCCTCGAGCGCGCCGAGGTCGGTGTCGCCGAGCCGGATGCGCCCACCCGTCAGCGGCGACAGCCGCATCACGGCGAGCGCGGTGGTGGTCTTGCCCGAGCCCGATTCGCCGACCACCGCGAGCGTGCGGCCGCGGCGGATCTCGAAGGACACGCCGTCCACCGCCTTCACCACCTCGGGCTTGCGGCCCCAGCCCGCCCTGGCGCGCGGGAAGTGCACCTGCAGGTCGTCGACCGCGAGCAGCGTGTCGGCCGGTTCGATCAGGCTCATGCCGCCTCCTCCGCCAGCGCCTCGGCATGCAGCCAGCAGGCCGCGCCGTGCGAGCTGCCGCCATCGCCGTCACCGGCCAGCGCGAACATCGGCGGCACCGCGTGCGCGCAGCGCGGCATGGCATGGCGGCAGCGCTCGCGGAAGGCGCAGCCGCTGCCCAGTTCCCAGATCGAAGGCACGACGCCGGGGATCTCGGCCAGGTCCTCGCGGGTGTCGTCGTCGAAGGCCGCGCTGCTGCCGAGCTCGGGCAGGCAGTCGATGAGGCCGCGCGTGTAGGGATGGCCGGGCGCGGACAGCACCTGGTCGGCGCTGCCCTGCTCGATCACGCGACCCGCGTACATCACCATCACGCGGTCGGCCATCTCGGCGACCGCGCCCATGTCGTGCGTGATCAGCAGGATCGCCGTGCCCTTCTCGCGCTGCAGTTCGCGCAGCAGGTCGAAGATCTGCGCCTGCACCGTCACGTCGAGCGCGGTGGTGGGCTCGTCGGCGATCAGGATGTCGGGCCGGCAGGCCAGCGCCATCGCGATCATCACGCGCTGGCGCATGCCGCCCGAGAGCTGGTGCGGGTACTCGTCCACGCGCCGCTCGGGCGCCGGGATGCCGACCTGGCGCAGCATCTCGATGGCGCGTTCGCGCGCGGCCCGCGCATCGAGGCCCGCATGCAGCCGCAGCGATTCGCCGATCTGGTCGCCCACGCTGAACACCGGGTTCAGCGAGGTCATCGGTTCCTGGAAGATCATCGAGATGCGGTTGCCGCGCACCTCGCGCATGCGCGCGTCGGTAGCGCGCACCAGGTCCTCGCCCTGGAACAGCACGCGGCCGTCGCGGATGCGCCCGGGCGGCGAGGGAATGAGCCGCAGCAGCGCGAGCGCGGTCATGCTCTTGCCGCAGCCCGACTCGCCGACCACGCACAGCGTCTCGCCGGCGCGCAGCTCGAAGTCCACGCCGTTGAGCACCAGCGCCTGGCCGCGCCGGGTCCGGAATTCGACGTGCAGGTCCTGCACGCGCAGCAGTGCCTCGCTCATCTCAGCGCTCCCTCAGCTTGGGGTTGAGGGCATCGTTGAGGCCGTCGCCGATCAGGCTGACCGCGAGCACGGTGACGAAGATCGCGGCGCCCGGAAAGGCCACGGCCCACCAGCACGACAGCACGTACTGGCGGCTCGAGCCGATCATCAGGCCCCAGCTCATCTGGTTGGGATCGCCCAGGCCGAGGAAGGACAGCCCGGCCTCGAACAGGATCGCCGCGCCGATCGCCAGCGTGGCCGACACCACCAGCGGCGGCAACGCATTGGGCAGGATCACCTTCCAGATGATGCGGGCGTCGCGCGCGCCGATGGCGCGCTCGGCGCGCACGAACTCCAGCCCGCGGTACTTGAGGAACTCGGCGCGCGTGAGCCGCGCGGTGCCGGTCCAGCTCACGACGCCGATGGCCAGCGTGACCGTCACCAGCGTGGGCGAGAACAGCGTCACCACCACCATCGCGAACAGCAGCGCGGGCAGCACCTGGAAGAACTCGGTGATCTTCATCAGCACCGCGTCGACCTTGCCGCCGTAGTAGCCGGCGAAGGCGCCGAGCGTGATGCCGATCAGCACCGACAGCAACGCCGCCACCGCGCCCACCAGCAGGGTGGCGCGGCCGCCGTAGATCAGCGCGGTGAGCACGTCGCGCCCGAGGTAGTCGCTGCCGAGCCAGGCCTCCTCGCTGAACGGCGGCGTGAGCGGCGCGGCCTTGATCTCGAAGGGATCGGCCGGATAGAGCCAGGGGCCGGCGATCGCGACCGCGAGCACGATCAAGAGCAGCACCATGCCGGCGATGGCCGCGGGGTTGCGCAGGAACATGCGCGCGGCCTCGATGCCGGGATGCTCGGCGCGCGGGCCGGTGGTGGCGCTCGTGCGCGCGGGCGCCGCCGGCTTCGCGGCCGGCGCCGGGTCTGGGTCGAGGGTCATCGTGGAGGTCGCATTCATCGGGGGAGGCGTCACGCGGTCTTGATGCGCGGATCGATCAGGCGGTAGCAGAGGTCCGTGAGCTGGTTCATCACCACCACCACGATGGAGGAGAACAGCAGCACGCCGAGGATGGTCGGGTAGTCGCGCCGCAGCACCGAGTCGAAGGCCAGGCGGCCGAGCCCCGGCCAGTTGAAGACGGTCTCGACCAGGATCGCGCCCGCGAGCACGTTGCCGAACTGCAGCCCCAGCACCGTCACCACCGGCAGCAGCGCGTTGCGCAGCGCATGCTTGTAGAGCACCACGCGCTCGGCCAGGCCCTTGGCGCGCGCGGTGCGGATGAAGTCGGAGCCGAGCACGTCGAGCATCGAGGAACGCGCGAGCCGGCTGTACTGCGCGAGGTAGACCAGGCTCAGCGTGATCGTGGGCAGCACCAGGTGGTGCGCGACGTCGAGCACGTCGGCCAGGCCGCCGCCGGTGGCGTCGATGGAGCGCATGCCGGCCACCGGCAGGATCGGGAACACCGAGGCCAGCAGGATCACCAGCATGATGCCGATCCAGAACACCGGCGCCGCGAAGCCCACCAGCGACAGCACGGTAATGAACTGCGACAGCAGCCCGTTGGGCCGGCGCGAGGACAGCACGCCGAGCGCCGTGCCGACCACGAAGGCCAGCAGCACCGAACTCAGCACCAGCAGCAAGGTGGCGGGTACGCGCTCGGCGATCATCTGCGTGACCGGCAGGTTGAAGAAGTACGAATAGCCGAGGTCGCCGCGCAGCACCTTGCCGAGGTAGACGCCGAGCTGCACCGGCAGCGGCCGGTCGAGGCCGTACTGCGTACGCAGCTCGGCCATGAGCTCGGCCGACATGCCGCCGCTGGCGCCCGCGATGGTCTCGACCGGATCGCCCGGTGCCGCGTGCACCAGCACGAAGTTCAGCACCACCACCGCGAGCACCAGGGCGAGGCCCTGCAGCAGGCGCGAGGCGGCGTAGCGAAGCATGCCCATGTGCGCCCCGCCTTACTTGATGTAGACCTCGTCGAGCGGCGACAGCGGCCCCCAGATGGTGGTCGGCACATTGCCGACCTTCTTGCTGGTGATCGTGTGGTAGGGCACCTGGTTGATGAACTCGATCGGCAGCTCGTCGGTCACGATCTTCTGGAAGGTGGCGTAGTAGGCCTTGCGCTGCGTCGGGTCGGTCAGGCCGCCGGCGGTGTTGAGCAGCTCGTCGACCTTCGGGTTCGCATAGGACTGGGTGTTGGTCCAGACGATGGGCTTGATGTTGGTCGACAGGTAGGTGCGGTGCACGCCGATGATCGGATCGCCCCAGTTGAAGACCGCATCCATCGACATGTCGAAGTCGTGCGTGGCCAGGCGCTTGGCCCAGGCCGGGAAGTCGGCCGAGGCGCGCACCTCCACCGTGATGCCCACCTTCTTGAGCTGGCCGCGCACGTACTCGGCCACGTTCTTCTGCTGGTCGTCGCCGCCGGGCAGGTAGTCGATGGTGAGCTTGAAGCGCTCGCCGTTGGCGCCGGCCTTGTAGCCCGCGGCATCGAGCATCTCGCCGGCCTTCTTGAGGTCGAGCGGATAGCGCACCAGGTCGTTGACCGCGAACGGGCTGCTGGCCACCAGCGGGCCGTCGGACACGGTGGCGAAGCCGCCCATCAGCGCCTTGGTGATGAAGTTCTTGTCGATCGAGTGCGCGATGGCCTTGCGCACCTGCAGGTCGGACAGCGGCTTCTTCGCGGTGTTGAAGGCCAGCCAGTTGAGCGGGCCGATGCCGTCGTAGCCCTTGGGCGTGAGCGACACGCGCGGATCGTTGGCGAAGCGCTTGAGGTCGGTGGGCAGGGTCGCGAAGGGCAGCATCTGGATGTCGCCGCGCTCCACGCCGAGCACCAGGCTCGCCATGTCGGGCGTGATGCTCACGATGACCTTGTCGAGATACGGCTTGTTGGGCAGGAAGAACTTGTCGAAGCGCTCCATCACGATGCGCTGCGAGGGCTTGAACTCGGTGACGCGGAACGGGCCCGAACCGACCACGTCGGTGCTGTTGCGCGGATGGTTCTTGAGGTCGGTGCCGTCGCCGTAGATGTGCTTGGGCAGGATCGGGCACAGCGCGGGCGACATCGCGAGCACGATCGCCGGATGCGGCGCGCTCATGCGGATGATCGCGGTGTAGGGATCGGGCGTGTCGACCTTCTCGACCGGGCCCAGCATGGTGGTGAAGGGATGGTTGGCCTTGATGGCCATGATCGAGAACGCGACGTCGGCCGAGGTGATGGGCTTGCCGTCGTGGAACACGGCGTTCTTGCGCAGGTTGAGCGTGAGCGACTTCGCGTCGTCGGCGAGCTTCCACGATTCGGCCAGGTAGGGCTGCGGGTTCCACTTGTCGTCGAAGCGCAGCGGGCTCGCGAAGATCTGCGCCGAGGGCAATGCGGTCGCGATGCCCGACTGCACGGCGCCGTTGAGGTGGCGCGGCGTCTGCGTGCTGCCGATCACCAGCGTGCCGCCACGCTTGGGTTCTTGCGCCGCGGCGGGCAGGGAGCACAGCGCGAGCGCGGCCAGCGAGGCCGCCGACAACAGGGTGACACGGCGCGTGAAGCGGGAAAGCGGAAACGGCATGCGGGACCTCTGGATGGCTACTCGAAGAAGAAGCGGCGCGCGGTGCGGCGCCGACGAGATCGACGATAGGCCCCCGAGCAGGTGCCACGAAGAGCCACGTGGCACCGATCCGCAGGGCCAGACGCTGCGGGTTTGCCCCGTTGTGCGGCGTGCGATGCGCCGTTTGCGGGAAGGCGCACCGGATGCGGGAGCGCGCCGCGGCTCGCGCGTTACCTCGCGCGTTACTTCTCGTCCTTGAGCCAGTACCACTTGTAGAGCATGCGCTGGCCCATGCGGCGGAACGGCGCGAAGGCCTGCGACTCGACCAGGCCCATCACGTTGGGAAAGGGCAGCGGCGAGTCGTAGATCGGCAGCTCGAACACCTCGCGGCCCGCATCGCGGCCCGCGATGCGCTCGGCCAGGCGCTTGCCGGCCCAGGTCGAGAACGAGACGCCGTTGCCGCCATAGCCCACCGCGTACCAGATCTTCTTCGATGCATCGGGCTGCGTGATGCGCGGCATCATGTCGTGGCTCATGTCGACCCAGCCCCACCACGAGTGGTCGATGCGGATGTTGGCGAGCGGCGGGAACTTGCGCGCGATCGCGTCGGTGAGCAGCTTCAGGTGCACCGGTGCCTCGGCATCGGCGCCGCTGACCGAGCTGCGGCTGCCGATCTGCAGCCGGTTGCCCTCGAGCAGCCGGTAGTAGAAGCGCAGCGTGCGCGTGTCGGTGAGGAAGGTCTTGGAGCGGAAGTTGGTGGCCTTCAACTCGGCCTCGGTGAGCTCGCGCGTGACCACCGAGTTCGAGAGGATCGGCATCACGCGGTTCTTCAGCAGCGGGCTCAGCGCCTGGCCCGTATAGCCGCCGGTGCACACCGCCACGCGGCGCGCGCGCACCGTGCCGCCGGGCGTGCGCAGGTGGTGCACGCCGTCGATGGTCTGCCAGCCCTGCACCGGGCTCGAGGTGTGGACCTTCACGCCGAGCGCGCGCGCGCGCCGCAGCAGCCCGAAGGTGAACTTCAGCGGATGGATGCCCACGCCCTCGGCCTCGAACATCGCGCCCACGGTCTCGCGCTCGTCGCAGTAGTCGCGGCGCACTTCCTCGGCGCTCATCATGCGCGTGGCATAGCCGAAGGTGTCGCGCATCAGCGCGGCCTCGGCGGCGAGCACCGGCAGCTTCTCGCGGCGGTGCGCGAGGTAGAGATGGCCGCCGTCGAAGGCATCGCAGTCGATCTGCTGCGTGAGCGCCTTGAAGTTCTCGAAGCCCGCGCGGATCTCGGCGTCGAGCTTCTTCGCGGTATCGAGGCCCCAGCGCGCGATCCACTGCGAGCGCTTGAGGCGGCCGCTGGCGTTCTGGCCCTGGCCGCCGCTGCGGCTCGAGCAGCCCCAGGCGGCCTGGTTGGCCTCGAGCACGGTGGCGCGAATGCCATGCTCCTGCGCGAGGTAGAGCGCGGTCGACATGCCGGTGGCGCCCGAGCCCACGATCGCCACGTCGACGTCGATGTCCTGCACCAGCGGGCCGTCGTCCTCGGGCGGCGTGCCCGCGCTCGCGACCCACCAGGTGGGCGCATAGGCGCGGCCGGCGCCGGGGTCGGGCGCGAGCAGCGGGTCGTAGCGCGGGTCGTAGGGCCGCGAGGGCGTGGCGGGCACGGCCTCGGGGGCGGTGAAGGACGTGGTGGTGCCGGTCATCGTCATGGGCGCTCCGAAGAAGGCGTGGCGCGGACTACTTCGCCGCGGGCAGGTTCGGGCGTGCCTTGCGGAACACGTTCTTGAGCTGGATCTTCCCGTCCTTGAAGGTGAAGACGTCGATGCCGTCGGTCTCGATGCGGCTGCCGTCGGCGGCGGTGCCGGTGAAGGTCCACTGCGAGGTGCCGAAGTCGCCGTGCACGAAATGCACGCCGTCGATCCACTGCGCGTCGGGCACGGCCTGCCAGGCGGCCGCGAAGGCCTTGCGCACGGCCTCGGTGCCCGTGTGGCGGGTGCCGCAGGCATCGGGGCCGGCGGCGGTCTGGAACACGCAGTCGTCGCTCATGAAGCTCATCAGCGCATCGATGTCGTGGCGGTTCCAGGCCGCGCTGAAGGCGGCAAGGGTGTCGGTGGTCACGGGCGGGAAGGAAGAGGACATGGCGCTCGGATGAAAGTCTTTGGGGAATGAATGGAGCCGAGGGTAGGCAGCGGGCGGGGTGCGCGATAGGGCCAGATGCGGGGATTCGACCGAGCCAGAGCGCACGGACATGCGCGCCGGCGAAGGGCCTGCCCTAAACTGCGGCGACCATGGCGAGCCATCCCCGAGCCACCCAGTGGGCACAGCTCTTCGCGCTGCCCGACCAGCCCGCGCTGCCGCTGCAGGCGCGGCTGCGCGCCGCGGTGGTGCAGGCCATCCTCGAGGACCACCTGAGCGCGGGCGCGTCGCTGCCCTCCTCGCGCGAGCTCGCGGTGCTGCTGGGCCTGAGCCGCAACACCGTGACCTCGGCCTACCTGCAGCTGATCGACGAAGGCTTTCTCGAGGCGCGTCCGCGCAGCGGCGTGTTCGTGGCGCGCAATGCGCGCCCGCCCGCGGCGGCGCCGGCCGAGCCGCTGGTGGGACGCAGCGGGCAGTCGGGCCAGCCGCCCGACTGGTCGGCGCGCGTGCTGCGCTCGCTGGTGGACCAGCCCACGCTGTCCAAGCCCGAGCGCTGGCGCGACTATCCCTATCCCTTCGTCTACGGCCAGCACGACCCGCTGCTGTTTCCGACCGAGGACTTCCGCGAGTGCTGCGCGCGCAGCCTGGCGCGCTCGCAGCTGCAGCACTGGACGCCCGACTTCGAGACCGACGACGTGCCCGACCTGATCGAGCAGATCCGCACGCGCCTGCTGCCCAAGCGCGGCGTGTTCGCGCTCAAGGAGGAGATCATCGTCACGCTCGGCGCGCAGCATGCCTACTACCTGCTGGCCGACACGCTGTTCGACACCCACACGCGCGTGGGCCTCGAGGAGCCCGGCCATCCGCATGCGCGCAACAGCTTCTCGCTGCGCCAGCCCAAGTGGGTGGAGGTGGCGGTGGATGAAGACGGCCTGGTGGTCGATGCGCTGCCCGCGGCCGACTACCTGTTCGTCACGCCCTCGCACCAGAGCCCGACCACCGCCACGCTGAGCCTGGAGCGCCGCCAGTGGCTGCTGCGCAAGGCCGAGCTGCAGGACTTCGTGATCATCGAGGACGACTACGAGGCCGAGAACCTCTACGAGGGCACGCCGATGCCGGCGCTCAAGAGCCTGGACAAGACCGGGCGCGTGATCTACGTGGGCTCGGTGTCGAAGAGCCTGTCGCCCGCGCTGCGGCTGGGCTTCATCGTGGCGCCGCGCGCGCTGATCAAGGAGCTGCGCGCCATCCGCCATGCGATGGTGCGGCATCCGAGCGCCTTCCTGCAGCATGCCTATGCGCTGTTCCTCTCGCTGGGCCACCACGAGTCGCATGCGCGGCGCGTGAACCACGCGATGCAGGAACGGCTCGCGCTCGCGGCACAGGCGCTGCGCGACCACCTGCCCGATTTCGAGTTCAGGCTGCCGCAGGGCGGCGCGTCGCTGTGGGTGCGCGCGCCGGCCTGGGTCGACGCGGGCGAGCTGTCGCTGATGGCGCGCAGCCATGGCGTGCTGATCGAGGCCGGCGACGTGTTCTTCGCGAAGCCGCCCTATCCGTGTCCCTTCTTCCGGCTGCGGCTGTCGTCGATCCCTGCGGCGCAGATCTCGGCCGGCATCCGCGCGCTGGGGCTGGCGGTGGAAGAACTCGCGGCCGCGCGCGGCGAGCGGCGTCCCGCGGGCGGGCGCACGCACTGAACGAGCGCGCATGAAAAAGGCCGCGACATGCGCGGCCTCGTTGCAGGGCGATCGGCGAACCGATCAGCTCGGCTCGGGCGTCTTGAACAGCGCCGCGATCTTGCGCTTGCTCTTGATGTTGCTCGACACGCCGGTGCGCGCGGGTGCCTTGGCCGCGGCTTCCCAGGCCGGTGCGGCCTCGCTGTTGCTGTTGCCGGCCTCGTAGGGCTGGTCGAAGAAGGGATCGCGCGGCGCCGAGGGCGCGCGATGCGGGCGTCCGCCGCCGCGCCGCGCATCGCTGCCGTAGCCGCGTTCGCGCGGCTGGTCGAGCACGTCGCGCGCGTCGCCGGCCTCGCCCTCTTCGCGCCAGTGGCGGCGGCCGTCGTTGATGCGGCCGCGCGGGCGGTCTTCCTCGAACTCGACCGGCTCGAGCTCGATCTTCTTCTTGATCAGCTTCTCGATGTCGGCCACCAGGCGCGCGTCGTTGCCGCCGCTCGCGAAGCTCACGGCCAGGCCCGAGGCGCCGGCACGGCCGGTGCGGCCGATGCGGTGCACGTAGTCCTCGGCATTGAACGGGATGTCGAAGTTGAAGACCGCGGGCACGTCCTTGATGTCGAGGCCGCGGGCCGCGACGTCGGTGCACACCAGCAGGTCGACCTCGCCGGCCTTGAAGGCGGCGAGCGCCTTCAGGCGTTCGTCCTGGCTCTTGTCGCCATGCAGCGCCGAGGTGCGCAGGCCGTCGCGCTCGAGCGTGCGCGCGAGCCGCGCGCAGCCCAGCTTGCTGTTGACGAACACGAAGGCCTGGGTGATGCCGCGCTGGCGCACGATCTGCTTGAGCGCGCGGCGCTTGTCGTCGTCGGACACGCTGTAGAAGTGCTGCTCGACGGTGGAGGCGGTCTCGTTGGGACGCGCCACCTCGATGGTCACCGGGTTCTGCAGGTAGCTGCCGGCCAGGCGCTTGATCTCGGGCGAGAAGGTGGCCGAGAACAGCAGCGTGGTGCGCTGCTTGGGCAGGTAGCTGAGGATGCGCTGCAGGTCGGGCAGGAAGCCGATGTCGAGCATGCGGTCGGCCTCGTCGAGCACCACGTACTCGACCTGGTTGAGCACCGCGTTCTTGGCCTCGATGTGATCGAGCAGCCGGCCCGGCGTGGCCACCAGCACCTCGACGCCCTTCTTCAACTCCAGCGTCTGAGGCTTCATGTCGATGCCGCCGAACACCACCGTGCTGCGCAGGTTGGTGTACTTGGCATAGAGCTTGATCTGCTGCGCCACCTGGTCGGCGAGTTCACGCGTGGGCAGCAGCACGAGGGCCCGCACCGGGTGCCGCGCGGGCGAGGTGGAGGCGTTCTCGTGCTTGAGCATGCGCTGCAGCAGGGGCAGCGAGAACGCCGCGGTCTTGCCGGTGCCGGTCTGCGCTGCGCCCATCACGTCCTGGCCCGAAAGCACGACCGGAATGGCCTGCTCCTGGATCGGCGTCATGGTCTCGTAGCCCATTTCGGCCACGGCACGCGCCAGCGGAGCCGCCAGCGATAAGTTGGAGAAGGAACTTGTCATTGAGCCCGCTATTGTCGCACTGCCGCAAAAAACGGCAGTGACCGCGCGATGACAACGCCCGCTTTCGCGGCATTGCTATTTATTCAATAGCAAACAATGGAGCACTGGCGCGCGGTCTAAGACGCCACGCTGTCAGGCAATAGTGTGCAACCGTCAGAGGTTGCGCGCGTTGAAGGTGTCGCAGGCCTGCACGCTGCCCGTTTGGTAGCCGGTTCCGAACCAGCGCTGGCGCTGCGCGCTGGTGCCGTGGGTGAAGCTGTCGGGCACCACCGCGCGCCCCGCGGAGCGCTGCAAGGCGTCGTCGCCGATCTTCTGCGCGGCATTCATCGCGGCCTCGATGTCGCCCGGGTCGAGCCACTTCTTCGACTCCTGCGAGTGATACGCCCAGATGCCCGCGAAGCAGTCGGCCTGCAGCTCGACGCGCACGCTCATCGCGTTGTTCTGGCTCTGGCTCAGGCGGCGGCGCATGCCGTCGACCTTGGCCGTGATGCCGAGCTCGTCCTGCACATGGTGGCCGACCTCGTGCGCGATCACGTAGGCCTGCGCGAACTCGCCCGGCGCGCCGAGCTGGTTCTTGAGCGTGTCGTAGAAGCCGAGGTCGATGTAGACCTTCTTGTCGCCCGGGCAGTAGAACGGCCCCATGGCCGATTCGCCGGTGCCGCAGGCCGTGGGCGTGGCGCCGCGGAACAGCACGAGGCGCGGCGCATGGTAGGTGCCGCCGTTCTTCTGGAAGATGTCGCTCCAGACCACCTCGGTGTTGCGCAGCACGGTGCTGACGAAGGCGGCCTCGCGGTCGTTGGCCGGCGGCTTGGGCGCCGGGCCCTGTTGCTGCTGCTGCACCGGTGCCGGGCCGCCGCCACCGCTGAGCAGGCTCAGCACGGTGAGCGGATTGATGCCGAAGACCCAGCCCGCGATCAGCGCGACGGCGATGGTGCCGATGCCGATCCCGCGGCCGCCGATGAAGCCGCCGCCACCACCGCCACCGCCCTCGCCGCGGCGGTCTTCCACGTTGTCGGATTGCTCGTTGCCTTCCCATCTCATCGCATGCTCCTTGCCGGCCTCTTGCTGGGGTTTTGGCCGGTGATCGCCGGATGGTAGCGGCCCCGGGAGGCGCCGGGGTAACCGGGCGTCAGCGCAGGCCGCGCGCGCTCGAGGGAGACGCGCGCGACAACGCGATCAGGTCTTGGGCAGCGTCACGCCGCGCTGGCCCTGGTACTTGCCGCCGCGGTCCTTGTAGCTGGTCTCGCAGACCTCGTCGCTCTCGAAGAACAGCACCTGGGCGCAGCCCTCGCCCGCGTAGATCTTGGCCGGCAGCGGCGTGGTGTTGCTGAACTCCAGCGTCACGTAGCCTTCCCATTCGGGTTCGAAGGGCGTGACGTTGACGATGATGCCGCAGCGCGCATAGGTGCTCTTGCCCAGGCAGATGGTCAGCACGTTGCGCGGGATGCGGAAGTACTCGACGGTGCGCGCCAGCGCGAAGCTGTTGGGCGGGATGATGCAGTAGTCGCCGTGCATGTCGACGAAGCTCTTCTCGTCGAAGTTCTTCGGGTCGACCACCGTGCTGTGGATGTTGGTGAAGACCTTGAATTCGGGCGCGCAGCGGATGTCGTAGCCGTAGCTCGAGGTGCCGTAGCTGATGATCTTGTGGCCGTCGGACTCGCGCACCTGGCCGGGCTCGAAAGGCTCGATCATGCCGTGCTGCTCGGCCATGCGCCGGATCCATTTGTCGCTCTTGATGCTCATATGCGGTCGCTGCTGCGGGGGGAACGGGCGCGAATTGTGGCATGGCCGCCGGCGCGGCCCGCCTGCCCCGCCCTACCCCGCCTGCGAGATCACCGTGCGCTCGACCAGCCGGTCGTCGCCCAGCACGATCAGCGCGAACAGCAGCTCCTCGAGGCCGTTCGCCCGCGCGGTCTTGCGTTCCAGCAGCGGCGTGGCCTTGGGGTTCAGCACCAGGAAGTCGGCCTCGCAGCCCGGCTGCAGGTTGCCGACCACGCCATCGAGCCCCAGCGCGCGCGCCGCGCCGCCGGTGTGGCGCCACCAGAGCTCCGAGGGCGCGATGCTGAGGCCGGCCTTGGTCTGGCCCTCGCGGCCCACGTAGTAGGCGGCAATCATGGTGTGGAAGGGGCTGAAGCTGGTGCCGCCGCCGACGTCGCTGGCCAGGCCGTAGGGGTGGCCCACGTGGTCGGCCTTGCCGAAGTCGAAGAAGCCGCTGCCCAGGAACAGGTTGCTGGTCGGGCTCACGGCCGCGGCGGTCTTCGTCTCGCGCAGCAGCGCGCGGTCGGTGTCGTCGAGGTAGATGCAGTGCGCGTAGACGGCGCGCTCGCGCATCAGGCCGAAGCCGGCGTAGACGTCGAGGTAGGAACGCGCCTGCGGGTACAGCTCGCGCACCCAGGCCACCTCGTCGCGGTTCTCGGCCACGTGCGACTGGATCCAGGTGTCGGCGTACTTCGCGGCCAGTTCGCCGGCGCCGCGCATCTGCGCGTCGGTGCTCGCGGGCGCGAAGCGCGGCGTGATGGCGTAGCCGAGCCGGTCGACGCCATGCCACTTGCGGATCAGCGCCTCGGAATCGATCAGGCTCTGCTCGGTCTGGTCGCGCACGCCGTCGGGCGAATTGCGGTCCTGCAGCACCTTGCCGGTGATCATGCGCAGGCCGCGGCGCCGGGCGTCCTCGAAGAAGGCATCGACCGAGGCCACGTGCGAGGTCGCGAAGGTCAGCGAGGTGGTGACGCCGTTGCGCAGCAGCTCGTCGAGGAAGAAGCCGGCCACTTCCTTCGAATGGGCCGGGTCGACGAAGCGGCTCTCGGCCGGGAAGGTGTAGTTCTCGAGCCAGGGCAGCAGGCCCGGCGAGGGCGAACCGATGATGTCGGTCTGCGGGAAATGGATGTGCATGTCCACGAAGCCCGGCGCGAGGATGCGCCCTGGCAGGTGCGTGGTGTGGACCTCGGGATGGCGCGGCGCCACGGCGGCGTGGCTGCCCGCCTCGAGCACGCGCTGGCGGCCGGCGGCATCGGGGCCGACGACCAGCAGGCCGTCTTCGTCGAACTGGGGGAGACCGGCTGCGTCGAAGCGCAGCAGGGAGGCGCGGTAGGCTTTTTTCATCGTGGAGGCCGAGCGTAATGCAGCCTCGCGCCACCGCAATTTCCATGCGCGTATGAGCGCTATATGGCGCGCGACCTGCGGGTTATCCCGAGGGCAGGACCGGAAACGGCAACGCCGGGCCGTCGCGGCCCGGCGGGAAATTCAGACGCTCGAGACCTCGGAGGCTCAGGACTTCGCGAGCATCTTGCCCAGCGCGAACACCGAGTTCGGCACGTTCGTCGGGCGGGCCACGCTGGGCGCGGCCTGGCGCGAAGTCGCGTGGCGGACCACCGCCGGCGCCTTGGCCTGGGTCGCGTTGCGCGCGAGCTGCTCGTCCATCAGGTGCTGCAGCGTGACCGAGTCGAGGAACTCCACCATGCGGCTGTTGAGCGATGCCCAGAGCTCGTGCGCGGTGCAGCGCACGCCTTCTTCCTCGCTCGCGGAGGCCGAGGACGGCGCCGCTTCGGCGGCGTCGACCGCGAACACGATGTCGGCCACCGTGATGCGGGCAGCCTTGCGGCCCAGCGAGTAGCCGCCGCCCGGGCCGCGCGTGGAGGCGACCAGTTCGTGCCGGCGCAGCTTGCTGAACATCTGCTCCAGATAGGACATCGAAATCTTCTGCCGCAGGCTGATGGCAGCCAGCGTGACCGGACCGGTGGTCTGGTGCAGGGCCAGGTCGATCATGGCGGTGACCGCAAAGCGGCCCTTGGTGGTGAGACGCATCTCATCTCTCCTTCGTGCTTCTTGTAGACGTGAGGCCATTGCGGCCCCGTGGCGAAGCTTCCTTTGTTGTTATACGTTCTTCCAGAAACTCGACGCCGGAGTATCGGGCCTCGCGGACCGACTACCGGCAGATCCCGCCATTGTCGGCGAAAGATCTGCCTTTTTGGCACCGGAAAAGCACTGAAGCCTTCCCGAAAACCGGCATAGACCACTTCGACACGGAAATCGGCATTCGGTTCCCCGCGCCGTCGATCGCCGTGGCGCTCAGCGCGCGATCCGCCCCTGCACGCCCTCGGCCAGCCAGTTCATCCGCAGGATCTGCTCGTCGGACAGCTGGCTGCCCTTGGCGATCACGGTGCGGCCCTCGTTGTCGCGCACCTCGGCCGCCACGGCGCGGAACGGCTGCAGCCGGCCGGCCGCGATGTCCTGCTGGCGCGCCAGCACCTCCTGCTGCACGGCCTGGGGTACCTTGGTGCCGAAATCGCCGACCCGGATCATTCCCTCCTTCACGCCGCCCCAGAGGTTGGCGCTCTTCCAGCTGCCGTCGAGCACCGCGCGGGCGCGCTGCGTGTAGTAGCCGCCCCACTGGTGCGTGACCGCGACCACCTGGGCGTCGGGCGCGATCTTGCGCATGTCGGAGTGATAGGCGATCGCCAGCTTGCCGCGCTCCTGCGCCGCCGCCATCACCGCGGTCGAACCGGTGTGGAAGGCGATCACGTCCACCGACTGGTTGAACAGGGTCATGGCCGCGTCGCGCTCCTTCGGCGGATCGAACCACTCGTTGAGCCAGACCACGCGCACGGTGGCCTTCGGATTCACCGAGCGCATGCCGAGCGTGAAGGCGTTGATGCCCTGCAGCACCTCGGGGATCGGGAAGCCCGCTACGTAGCCCGCGACGTTGCTCTTCGTCATGCGCCCGGCCGCCACGCCGGCCAGGTAGCGGCCCTCGTAGTAGCGCGCATTGGCGGTCGCCACGTTGGGCGCGGTCTTGTAGCCGGTGATCGACTCGAACTTCACCTCGGGGAAGTCGCGCGCCACCTTGAGCGTGGGCTCCATGTAGCCGAAGCTCGGCGTGAAGATCAGCCGGTGGCCCTGCTGCGCGAGGTCGCGGATCACGCGCTCGGCATCGGCACCCTCGGCCACGTTCTCGACATAGGTGGTCCTGACGCGGGCGCCGAGCGCCGCTTCCACCGCCTTGCGGCCCTCGTCGTGCTGGCGCACCCAGCCGGCCTCGGTCAGCGGCGTGACGTAGACGAAGCCGATCTTCAGCGGCGGCGCGGGTTGGGGCTGGGAGTGGGCCCGGGAGTGGGCGGACAACAGAAAACAGGCGGTCAACCACGCCACCAAGGCGCGGCCCGCGAGGTTTTTGTACATGGTGTTCCTCTACATGGCCCCGGAAAAAAGAAATCCCCGCACCGGCCGGGACGCCCGGTGCAGGGGCGGGCATTTTACTTGTCGAAGGCCGGGTCGACCGGCACCCGGTAGCCGTTGACCAGCCGGTTGGTCTCGTTGGCCATGCCGACCACGGCCATCAGCTCGGCGAACATCGCCGGCGTCATGCCGGCCTTCTCGGCACCCGCGTGGTGGCTCGCGATGCAGTAGTTGCAGCCGTTGCTGACGCTCACGGCCAGGTAGACCATCTCCTTGACCACCGGGTCGAGCGCGCCAGGCGCCATCACCTCCTTGAGGCTGGACCAGGTGCGCCGCAAGGTGGCGGGGTCGTTCGCGAGGTACTTCCAGAAGTTGTTGACGTCGGGCACGTTGCGCGTGGCCTTGATGTCGTCGAACACGGCGCGGACCTCGTCCGGGGCGTTCGCGTACTCGATGGGCTGGGGTTTCATGCGGTGTTCTCCTGGGTGTCTGTGGCCGGACGTCCATTAGAGCGAAAGCCGCGCGGCCGCGCCGCCACCCGTGCACAGCCGCGATGGCTGCCGCCGCCAATCGGCAGGCGCCAGGGCGCGCGGGCGGCGGGACAATTCCGCCACCCCATGACGACCGACGCACAGCCCTCCTCCACCGCCGCGTTCACGCATTCCACCCACTGGCGGCGCAACCTGGTCGTCTGCATGTTCGGCTCCTTCACCACCATCGTGGCGATGACGCTGCTGCTGCCCTTCCTGCCGCTGTACGTGGAGCAGCTCGGCGTGAAGGACCATGCGGCGATCGTGCAGTGGTCGGGCGCGGCCTATGGCGCGACCTTTCTCAGCGCGGCGCTGGTGGCGCCGCTGTGGGGCTGGCTGGCCGACCGCTACGGGCGCAAGCCGATGCTGATCCGCGCCAGCCTCGGCATGGCGGTGGCGATGGCGCTGATCGGCGTGGCCGGCAACGTCTGGCAGCTGGTCGGGCTGCGGCTGCTCGCGGGCCTGCTCGGCGGCTATGCCTCGGGCTCGATGGTGCTGGTCGCCACGCAGACGCCCAAGGACCGCACCGGCTGGGCGCTGGGCACGATGTCCTCGGCGATCATGGCCGGCAACCTCGTGGGACCGCTGGTCGGCGGCGCGCTGCCGCCGCTGATCGGCATCCGCGCCACCTTCTTCGCGGCCGGCGCGATCATCTTCGTGGCCTTCCTCGCCACGGCCTTCCTGATCCGCGAGGAGAAAAAGCCGCGCACCGCCGCGGCCAAGGGCGGCGATGCCGGCGCCGGCTGGGCCGCCGTGCCCGACAAGGGGCCGCTGATCGCGATGCTGTTCACCGGCATGCTGCTGATGCTCGCCAACATGTCGATCGAGCCGATCATCACGGTCTACGTGGCGACGCTGGTCGAGGACCCGGCGCGCGTGACCATGATGGCCGGCTTTGTGATGTCGGCCGCCGCGCTCGGCAGCATCCTGTCGGCCTCGCGGCTGGGCAAGCTGGCCGACCGCGTGGGCCACTGGAACGTGATCGTGGGCTGCCTCGCGGTGTCGGCGCTGCTGCTGATCCCGCAGGCCTTCGTGACCTCGGGCTGGCAGCTCGTCGTGCTGCGCTTCCTGATGGGACTGTCGCTCGGCGGGCTCCTGCCGTGCATCGCGAGCGTGATCCGCCACAACGTGCCCGAACGCGTGGCCGGCAACATGCTCGGCTATTCGACCTCGGCGCAGTACACCGGCCAGGTCGCCGGGCCGCTGCTCGGCGGCTTCGTGGGCGGACACATCGGCATGCGCGCCGTGTTCCTCGGCACCTGCGTGCTGATGGCGGCCGGCGCGGCGTGGAACTGGGCGGCCAAGCGGCGCTGAGCGGTGCCGATCGCGCGCCCATAAAAAAACCGAGGCGGGGCTTTGGGGCCCGCACCTCGGCAACGCAGTGAACGATGGGAGCGGGCCCGTGCGACGAAGTTCAACCTTTCTTGGCTGTTCCGACGAACGGCGCTCCGCGCCTCATTCGCTCATTCGCTGATCGAACTGGTCTTCAGCGCCGCATCGCCCTGGATCTCGGCTTCGGAGAACGGCACCTTGAGCCACTGCCCGGCGCTGTAGGCGCGGGTGTAGTCGGCGTTGTGCGCCGAGGCTGGATCGTCCGACAGCGAGAAGGTCAGGAAGGTATGGGCCTCCACGCCGCCGGCCGGGAAACGCACGATCTGCATGTAGCTGTTGCCGTTCGGGTCGTTGTCCATGGTGTAGCCGCCCTTGTCGAGCGGGTTGTCCGAGCAGGCAATGGTGAAGTAGCCCGGGCCGCCGCAGCCGCCGTACAGCGGGATCTTCTGGCCGCCGCGGGTGGCGAACAGCACCTCGCCGCGCGTTGCGTCGACCGCGAAGCCGCTGGCCTGCACCTTCGCGACGGCGGCGCCGAAGGCCGTCGACAGCGCGGCGGCGGCACTGGGCTTGAGGTCGCGCGGCGTGTGGATGGGGTCGGCCGGGTCGAAGGGCACGGCGTAGAGCGAGGCCGCAGGCAGGCGCTCGGCGCGATCCCAGAACTCGTCCCACACGTGGGCGCCGCGCGCATCGCGCGTGCCGGCGTTGTTCCAGGCGCGCAGCGTGGCGCAGGCGCCGCTCACGTCGATGTCGCGCCCGATGGCCGCGTTGTCCAGCGGGTCGGCCGCGACGTTGATGGTCGCCTTCGCGCACACCATCGCCAGCGCCTGGTCCTTGAACAGCTCGGCCGTCAGCGCGCGGCTGTTGAGCACCATGCGCTTGACCGTGTCGGCGGTCGCGCCCTTGGCGCCGTAGCTGTCGCTGCCGTCGATGCGCCCTTGCGCCAGCAGGTTGCCCATGCGGGTGCGGAAGCTCACCTCCTGCGTGCCGGCCGGGCCCATGATGGGCGGGTAGCCCGTCATCGGCGCCTTCGGGTTGGCGAGCCAGTAGCTGTCGTTCATGTTGGCCACGTAGTCGTCGCGCTGCAGGCTGGGCAGGCGCGCGGCGCCGATGATGCCCTTCTGCGGCGAGTCGGCATCGCTTTGCCAGTCGCAGGCGCTGCGCGAACCGTCGAACACGGGCACGCCCGGCAGCGCGTCCGCGAGCGCCAGGCCCACTGGCGTGGTGCACTGCGCCGTCTGCTCGGTCGACACGTTGGGGATGGCGCCGATGTCGGCATACCAGGCCTTCGCGGCGCCGCGGCCCACGGCCACGGTGTTGACCCACGGGATCGCGACCTCTTCCTTCTGGATCGCGATGAACTCGTCGAGCGACTTGGCCTGGTTCCAGCGCTGCCAGTTGCGGAACAGGCGGAAGTTGTCGGCGTTGACGTCGCGGATCGCGAAGGCGCTGGCCTGGCTCCAGCCCAGCGCCGCGTTCATGCTCGCCAGGTTCGCGATCGGGCCGTACTCCGACTTGTACAGCGTGCGCGTCACGGGCACCACGCCGCCGCCCGACTGCTTGACCTGCACCGTGATGCTCGCGGCCTGCATCTTCACCGCCGCGCCGTCGCGCATGTAGCTGGTCGGATCGCCCGAGGCGAGCGTGAGCTGGTAGAGGCCGAAGCGGTTCGCGGTCGACACCGTGTGGCTCCAGGCGATGTTGTCGTTGAAGCCGATCAGGATCACCGGGATGCCGAGGAACGAGGTGCCGCTGATGTTGAGCTGGCCCGGGATGGTGAGCTGCGCCTGGTAGAAGCGGTCCGGGCCGCGCCAGTACCAGTGCGGGTTGCCGAACAGCAGCGGGCTCGCATCGCCGGTGGCGCTGGTGCCGAAGCCGATCATGTTGCTGCCCACGCCCTCGTGGCCGCCGACCTGGAAGTCGGGCCGGCGCAACTCCGCGGCGGCCAGCTGCGTGATGCCGCCGGTGACGCTGCCGCGCCCGCCGGCCTTCGCCATCTTCGCCGCGGCCGGCGCGGTGGCGTTCGCGATCGCCGGCAGGAAGTTGCTGAGGCCGGCCGCGAGGTTGGCCGAGTACATGCGGCGGAAGATGTCCTCGCGCGTTACGCTCTGCACCCAGGGCTCGTTGCGGCAGGCCGCATTGGCACCCGCGCTGCCACCGGCCTTGATCTCGCGCACGTAGCGGTTGTAGCCCGCGGCGAAGCCGTCCACCAGCTTCAGCAGCGTGTCCGGCTGCTGCTTGAGCATGGCCGACACCACGTCGTCCGAGATCACGTGCTTGTGGAAGAAGTCGGAATCGATGTTCTTCGGCCGACCGATGGTGCTGCTGAACGGGATCTGCGCGTCGGCGCCGAAGTAGCGCGAGCGCTCGCCGCGGTAGGTGAGGAAGGAGTTGGCCATGGTGCACAGGTCGTCCTGCGCCTGCGCATAGCCGTAGCCGTAGCCCGCGCCGGCCCAGTTGTCGGCCTTGATGTGCGGCACGCCCATCGCGGTGCGGCGGATCTCGGCCTTGTAGGTGGCGTTCTCGGCCGGCGGCGGGTTGATCGGTCCGATCGGGAAGAAGCCGCTGCCTCCTCCTCCACCGCCGCCACAGGCGACCAGCAGCGTGGCTGCCGCGGCCAGCGCGGTGGCCGTGAATGCGAGGGCGAGCGGCCGCCTCCGGCCGCGCGGATTGTCTTGTCTCATGTCGGATGTCTCCTGTGAATGCTCGGTCATGCTCTCTTGATGGAGCCTCGCCAGCTTAGGCAGCGCGCAGGGGGCTGGCTTGAACGAAGCCGCTGTATTGCGACCGCGCGCGCGCCGCTTCAGCAGGCGCTCAGGAATGCATCGGGGCCGCGCCGTGGCCCCAGGCCTGCGAGGCCTGCTCGTCGGCCTTGACCTCGACCTTGCCCGCGAGGAACGAGGGCGCGAGGCCGAAGTAGCTCTTGAAGGTGCGGCTCATGTGGGCCGCGTCGGTGAAGCCGCTGGTCAGCGCGACGTCGGTCAACGGGCGCTGGCCGGTGAACTGCTGGACCGTGCGTCGCACCTTGGTCCACAGCGCATAGCGCTTGATCGACACGCCCACCTGCTGCGCGAACAGGTGGGTGAGCCGGTCGGGCGAGAGGCAAGCCACGGCCGACAGCTCGCGCAGCGACACCGCGCCCGCGCGGTGGCGGATCGCGTCGAGCACGCGCTCGATGCGCGGATCGTTGGGCATGCGGCGCTCGGGGCTGCCGGTGATGGTCTCCACCAGGCCGCGGCTCAGCGCCTGCAGCGCGGCATCGTCGAGCGCGCCGGCCTGCGCGGGCTCGAAGCCCTCGCGCAGGCGGCCGAAGCGGCGCGCATCGAGCACCTGGATGCCGTGCCCGCCGAGCTGGCGCGAGAGCATGCGATAGGCGACCGAGGCCGGATCGATGTTGAGCGACAGCAGCCCGCAGCCCTCGACCGCGAGCCGGCGCGCCACGTGCGGCGCCACCACGGCGGCGGTGCAGTACGTGCGCGTGCCGTCGGCCGCCTCGAGCATGAACGGATGCCCGCTCACCGAGGCCAGCACCGTGGCCGAGGAGCGCGCGGTCAGGCCCGACTGGATCGCCGGCGTGATGTAGAGGAACCTGTCGTCCCACAGGTGCAGGAAGTTCTTCGGGGTGGCCATGGACCGGCTTGTCTCGTCTTGTCTCTTGTCTTCTGCGCCCCATTCTGGGGCGATCCACGAGCAGGCGGTATGAGGCATTGCCCTCACTGCGCCGAAGAACGGTCGGCCCGGCCCCGGACTCAGTGCAGCACGCTCCCCTCGCCCTGCACATGCTCGCGCACCGCCTCCAGCAGCAAGGTGCCCAGCCGCGCGGCCGGCGCTTCCGCCTGCGCCTGCGCGCGGTAGAGCGACAGCGACATCTGCGGCAGCGCGGGCAGGCCGAGCAGCGTGCGATCGATGGCCCGCACCTGGCGCGGCAGGCCGAAGGGCGTGCGCACCGAGAGGCCGAGGCCGGCCGAGCTCGCGGCCCACAGCGCGGCCAGGCTGCTGCTCGCGAAGGCATGGCGCCAGGGCACGCCCGCGCGGTCGAGCGCATCGGTGACGATAGCGCGCAGCGGACAGGGCGCGTCGAGCAGCACCAGCGGCAGGGGCTCCTGCGTCCTGCGCGCGGCCGCCGCGCCGCGCTCGCGCTCCTTCCACCAGGGCGCATCGCACATCGCCGGATCGACCGGGCCGATCCACTGCAGCGGCAGCCGCGCCACGCGCTGCGCATGGGCGGAGATCGGCTGCTCGCCCGCGTCCCAGGCCAGCGCGAGGTCGAGCTTGCCGAGCTCGAGCCGCTCGCGCAGGTCGCCGCTGCGCGCCACGCAGGCCTCGATGCGCACCTTGGGATGCGCGCGCGCGAAGCGGCCCAGCACCGCGGGCAGCAACGTCTCGCCGAAGTCCTCCTGCAGCCCGAGCCGCACCCAGCCCTCGAGGTCGACGCCGCGCATCGCGGCGCCCGCCTCCTCGTTGAGCGCCAGGAGGCGGTGCGCGTAGGCCAGCAGGGTCTCGCCCGCGTCGGTCAGCTCCAGCCCGCGGCCGGCCTTGCGGAACAGCACCGTGCCGGCCTGCGACTCGAGCTTCTTGAGCTGGGCGCTGACCGCCGAGGTCGAGCGGCCGAGCCGGTCGGCCGCGCGCGCATAGCTGCCGAGCGCCACGCCGGTCGAGAAGCTGCGCAGCACGTCGAGATCGAACATCACCTGGGACATCGCAACCATCCTGTTTTTTCGAACGATTCGACGATTATTTTCTGATTTTCAAAACCTTCGCAAGCGCGGAGACTGCGGCCGCATATGACCCATTCCGCCCCTTCCCCCACCCCGCTCCCGCCGCGCCACCGCTGGAAAGTGCTGAGCGCGGGCGTCGCGGCCAACGCCGCCTTCTCGGTCGCCTTCAGCGGCATCCCGATGACCGCCGTGCTGATGCGCTCGGGCTACCAGCTCGACAACGCCACGCTCGGCCTGGTGCTGGGCCTCATGGGCCTGGGCATCGCGGTCAGCGAGCTGCCCTGGGGCCTGCTGACCGACCGCTGGGGCGACCGCCCGGTGCTGCTGCTGGGCCTGGGCGCCACCGCGCTGGCCCTGGCGGCGATGGCGCTGTGGGCCGCGCCCGCGGCCGGCCACGTCCCGGGCCTGGGCCTGCTCGGCGGCGGGCTGCTGCTGGTCGGGCTGCTCGGCGGCAGCGTCAACGGCGCCAGCGGCCGTGCAGTGATGACCTGGTTCGCGGCCGGCGAGCGCGGCCTCGCGATGAGCATCCGCCAGACCGCCGTGCCGCTGGGCGGCGCCGTCGGCGCGCTGGTGCTGCCGTGGCTCGCGCTGCACCTCGGCTTCGCGGCGCTCTACGGCGTGCTCGCGCTGCTGTGCGCGCTCAGCGCGGGGATGGCCTGGGCCTGGGTGCACGAGCCGCCGCCGGAACGCGCCGCACGGCCCGCCATCGCATCGACGTCATCGAGCGCGCCGCGCACCGGCCCGCTGCGCGATGCGCGCGTGTGGCGCATCGTCGCGGGCATCGGCATCCTCTGCGCGCCACAGTTCGCGGTGCTGTCCTTCGGCACGGTGTTCCTGCACGACTTCGGCCATGCGGGCCTGGCGACCATCACCGCCGCCATGGTCACGCTGCAGGCCGGCGCGATGGCGATGCGCGTGTGGAGCGGGCGCTGGACCGACCGGCGCGGCAACCGGCCGGCCTACCTGCGCGCCTGCGCCAGCCTCAGCGTGGCGCTGTTCGCGCTGCTCGCGCTGCTGGTGTTCTGCACCGGCGCGCAGGCGGCCGCCAAGTCGCAGGCGCTGCGCATCGCGCTGGTCGTGCTGCTGGGCGTGAGCGGCATCTGCGTCTCGGCCTGGCACGGCGTGGCCTACACCGAGCTCGCCACGCTGGCCGGCGCCGCGCGCGCCGGCACGGCGCTGGGCATGGCGAACACGAGCGTGTTCCTGGTCTGCTTCGTCACGCCGTTCTCGATCCCGCACCTGATGGCGGCGCAGGGCTGGCCGCTGGTGTGGCTCGCGGCGGCCGGCTGCGCGCTGGTCGCGGTGCCGCTGCTGGCGCCGCGCGCACCTTCGACCTCCGCCGGTGCCTGTCAGGCGCCGAAGTCGGCGAAGACGGCGTTGAGCCGCTCCACGTAGGCGCGCTTGGCAGCCTCGTCGATGAAGCTGCCCTCGAAGCTGTTGGCCGCGAGCTGCCAGGCGTGGCGCGCGCCCAGGCCGGTGGCCTCGAAGGTCTGCGTGAAGTTCTGGTTCATGTAGCCGCCGAAGTAGGCCGGGTCGTCGGAGTTCACCGTGGCGACCAGGCCCGCGTCGAGCAGGGTGCCGAGGTTGTGCTGCGCGAGGTCGGGGAACACGCACAGCTTGAGATTCGACAGCGGGCACACGGTCAGCGGGATGCGGTCCTGCGCCAGCCGCTGCATCAGCGCCGGGTCCTTCGCGCTCTGCACGCCGTGGTCGACGCGCTCCACCTTGAGCACGTCGAGCGCGCTCCACACGTAGTCGGGCGGGCCCTCCTCGCCCGCATGGGCCACGAGGTGAAGGCCCAGTTCGCGGCAGCGCGCGAACACGCGCGCGAACTTCTCGGGCGGATGGCCGACCTCGCTCGAGTCGAGCCCCACGCCGATGAACTTGTCGCGATGGGGCAGCGCCTGCTCCAGGGTCTCGAAGGCCTCTTCCTCGCTCAGGTGGCGCAGGAAGCACAGGATCAGCGAGGCGCTCACGCCCAGCCGGTCCTTCGCCTCGACGCAGGCGCGGTGCAGGCCGTCGACCACGGTCTGCATCGCCACGCCGCGCGCGGTGTGGGTCTGCGGGTCGAAGAACATCTCGGTGTGGACCACGTGGTCGGCCGCGGCGCGCTCGAGGTAGGCCCAGGCCATGTCGAAGAAGTCCTGCTCCTTGAGCAGCACGCTCGCGCCCGCGTAATAGATGTCGAGGAAGCTCTGCAGGTTGGTGAAGGCGTAGGCCTGGCGCAGCTCCTCGACGCTGGCGTAGGGAATGGCCACGCCGTTGCGCTGCGCGAGCGCGAAGATCAGCTCGGGCTCGAGCGAGCCCTCGATGTGCATGTGCAGCTCGGCCTTGGGCATGGCGCGCAGCAGCTCGGGCAGGCGCTCGGCGGGAATGGCGTCGAAACGCAGGTGGTCGGCGGCGGGGCGGAAGTCGGTCATGGTGGGGTCTGGCGCATGGGGGGCGCCGTGGGGCGTTGCGTTCGCGCGAGCATAAAGGCTGCCCGCGGCCGCGCAATGCGCGAAACCGTATGGCCTCAATCGAGGCTGCGCGCCGAGCTCGTGAGCGAGCGCGCGCACAAGAGCAAGGTGGGCGCCAGCTTGCGCACCGCCTCCTCCAGCGTCCAGCGGCTGGTGGGCGCGACCACGTGCACCGAGGCCACGGGCCGGCCCTGGCTGCCGAGCACCGGCGCGGCGATGGTCATGTCGCCGAGGAACAGCTCCTCGGCATTGGTCGCGAAGCCCTGCAGCCGCGCCTGGCGCAAGGTGGCCAGGATCGCCTCGACCTCGGTCAGCGTGTGGGTGGTGTGGGCCACCCGGTCCGAGGCCTCGATCAGCGCGCGCGCCTCGTCCTCGGGCAGCGCGCTCAGGAAGGCGCGGCCCGAGGCGGTGCAGTACATCGGGATGCGGCTGCCGATCGGCATGTGCACCGGCACGAACTGCGCGCTCACGAAGCGCGCCACGTAGACCATGTCCAGCCCGTCGGGCTCGGTGAGGCAGGAGGTCTCGGTCGTCACCTTGGTCAGTTCCGACAGGTACGGGTTCGCCACGTCGATCAGCGCATTGGCCGCGAGGTAGTTGAAGCCGATCTCCATCACGCGCGGCGTGAGCTGGTAGCGCCGCGTCTTCGAATGCTTGCGCAGGTAGCCGAGCTTCTCGAGCGTGAAGACCATGCGCTGGGCCGAGCTCTTGGTGATGTCGGTGGCCGCGGCCACGTCGGCCAGCGTCATGGTGCGCCGCCGCGCGCTGAAGGCGCGCAGCACGGCCAGGCCCTTCTCGAGCGACTGGTTGAAGAGAAGGCTCTGGCTGTCCTCGGGCGCCGCGTCGTCGGCGGTCCCGGTGGGGGCGGTCGTGGGGTCCATGGCGTCGAAGTATAGCTAGCGCCCAGTGAAATATCGAATATCGATACGATCAATTCGACTAGTGGTTTTCATTTATTGATTAAAGAGTCGATCGAATCGATTATTGGCATGCATGTTGCGTTGACCCCGCTTCCTTCGCTTCCTTCCTTTCTCTCTCTTGTCCTGAGGAGTGCTTCCATGAATCGCATCGTTCGCCACCTCCGCCCGCTGCGCCGCCTCGCGCTCGGCCTCTGCATCGCCGGCGCCGCCTCGCTCGCGGCGGCCCAGGGCGCGGCCCCGGCCAGCTTCAACGTGGGCGCCACCGCCACCGGCGTGCCCTTCACCTTCCTCGACGTGAAGAGCAACAGCATCCAGGGAATGATGGTCGACACCGTCACCGCGGTCGGCAAGGCCGGCGGCTTCACGGTCAACGTGCAGCAGACCGTGTTCTCGGCGCTGATCCCCTCGCTCACGGCGCGCAAGATCGACATCGTCTCGGCCGCCATGCTCAAGACGCCCGCGCGCCAGGAAGTGGTCGACTTCAGCGATCCGGTCTATTCGTACGGCGAGGGCCTGATCGTCAAGGCCGACGACACCCGCGCCTACGCCACGCTCGACGAGCTCAAGGGCGAGGTGGTGGGCGCGCAGGTCGGCACCGTGTTCCTCGACATGCTCACCAAGAAGGGCATCTTCAAGGAGGTGCGCAGCTACGACTCGGTGGCCGACATGACGCGCGACCTCTCGCTCGGCCGCATCAAGGCCGGCCTCGGCGACCAGCCCATCATGGCCTACCAGATCCGGCAGAACACCTTCCCGGGCGTGAAGCTGGTCGACAGCTACAAGCCGGTGAACGTGGGCGACGTCTGCCTGGTGGTGCGCAAGGGCGACACCGAGACGCTGGCGCGGCTGAACAAGGCCATCGCCGCGATCAAGGCCGACGGCACGCTGGCGAAGATCGTCCAGAAATGGGGCATCTGAGCGCGCGCTGAGCCATGGCCTCCTCGTTTTTCCAACACGCGCAGGACTTCCTGCCGATCCTGCTGCAGGGCGCGGTGGTCACGGTGCAGGTCACCGTGCTGTCGTTCCTGCTGAGCAGCGTGCTCGGCCTCGCGCTGGCGCTGATGAAGCTCTCGCCGGTGCGCGCCGTCTCGTGGACCGGCGCGGTGATCGTCAACGTGATCCGCGGGCTGCCGATCATCGTGCAGCTGTTCTACATCTACTTCGTGCTGCCCGAGTTCGGCGTGCAGCTCACGGCCTTCCAGGCCGGCGTGATCGGCCTGGGCATCGCCTACTCGGCCTACCAGGCCGAGAACTTCCGCGCCGGCATCGAGGCCGTCGACCCGGGCCAGCGCGAGGCCGCGCAGGCCATGGGCATGCGCTCGGCGCTGATCATGCGGCGCGTGATCCTGCCGCAGGCCTTCCGCATCGCGCTGCCGCCCTACGGCAACACGCTGGTGATGATGCTCAAGGACTCCTCGCTGGTCTCGACCATCACGGTGGCCGAGATGACGCGTGCCGGCCAGCTGATCGCCTCCTCCACCTTCCAGAACATGACGGTCTACACGCTGGTCGCGCTGCTCTACCTGCTGATGAGCCTGCCGCTGGTCTGGGGCCTGCGCCGGCTCGAGGCGCGCTTCGGCGCCGGAAGGAGGAAGCCATGATCCACGTCGAAGGCCTGGAGAAGCGCTTCGGCGCGCACCGCGTGCTGCAGGGCGTGAGCCTGCGCGTGGACAAGGGCGAGGTGGTGTGCCTGATCGGCCCCTCGGGCTCGGGCAAGTCGACGGTGCTGCGCTGCATCAACGGCCTCGAGTCGTACGAGGGCGGCGAGGTGCGCGCCTTCGGCGAGCGCGTGGACCGGAACTCACCCGCCATCCACCGGCTGCGCAGCCGCATGGGCATGGTGTTCCAGCGCTTCAACCTGTTCCCGCACCGCACCGTGATCGAGAACGTGATGGAGGGCCCGGTGCACGTGCTGCGCCAGAACCCGGCGCAGGCGCGCGAGGAGGCGCTCGCGCTGCTCGCCAAGGTCGGGCTGGCCGAGAAGGCGCAGGCCTGGCCGGCGCAGCTCTCGGGCGGCCAGCAGCAGCGCGTGGCGATCGCGCGCGCGCTCGCGATGAAGCCCGAGGCCATGCTGTTCGACGAACCCACCTCGGCGCTCGACCCCGAACTCGTGGGCGACGTGCTCGGCGTGATGCGCGCGCTGGCCGACGAGGGCATGACCATGATCGTGGTCACGCACGAGATGGGCTTCGCGCGCGAGGTGGCCGACCGCGTGTGCTTCCTGCACAGCGGCAGCATCGTCGAGGAAGGCCCGGCCGCGCAGGTGCTGGGCGCGCCGCGCCAGGCGCGCACGCAGGACTTCCTGCGCCGCGTGCTGCATCCGTCGGCGGAGGTGCGCGCGTGAGCATCGCGACATCGCCAGCGACGCTGCCTCCTTCGCTGTGGGCCGCCACCGCGCCGCCCGCGCCACCGACGCCGCCGCTGGCCGGCGCGCAGCGCGCCGACGTGCTGGTCGTCGGCGCCGGCTTCACGGGCCTGTCGGCCGCGCTGCACCTGGCCGAGGCCGGCACCAAGGTC
Source organism: Variovorax sp. GW821-FHT10D07 (assembly GCF_059415325.1). Taxonomy (NCBI): domain Bacteria; kingdom Pseudomonadati; phylum Pseudomonadota; class Betaproteobacteria; order Burkholderiales; family Comamonadaceae; genus Variovorax; species Variovorax sp. GW821-FHT10D07. The sequence goes on from NZ_JBWKMZ010000008.1 coordinate 57,869, forward strand.
TGCGTGCTCGAGGCGCACGAGCCGGGCTGGGGCGCCTCGGGGCGCAACGGCGGCCAGGTCAATCCCACGCTCAAGCACGATCCCGACGAGCTGGTGCGGCTCTACGGCGCCGCGCGCGCCGAGCCGCTGATCGACGCGGTCTCGCGCTCGGCCGACCTGGTGTTCGAGCTGATCGAGCGCCACGGCATCGACTGCCAGCCGGTGCGCAAGGGCTGGCTGCAGGTGGCCTATTCGCAGCAGCACATCGCCGCCATGCATGCGCGCGCCGAGCAATGGGCGCGGCGCGGCGCAGCCACGCAGATGCTCGACCGCAACGAGGTCGCGGCGCGCCTGGGGACGGACGCCTTCGCGGGCGGCTGGCTCGACGGCCGCGCAGGCGGCATCCAGCCGCTGGCCTACACGCGCGGGCTGGTGCGCGCCGCGCAGGCGGCGGGCGCATCGGTGCACGGCGGCAGCGCGGTCACCTCGCTCGAGCGCCGCGGTACGCAGTGGCACGCGGCCACGGCCAGCGGCGCGAGCGTGGTCGCCGACCAGGTGCTGATCGCCACCAATGGCTACACCGGCGGCCTGTGGCCCGGCCTCTCGCGCACGGTGCTCGCGGCCAACAGCTTCATCGTCGCGACCGCGCCGCTGCAGGGCGCGGCCGCGCACGCCATCCTGCCGGGCGGCGAGACCGCCTCGACCTCGCAGCGCCTGTTGCTGTACTTCCGCAAGGACGCGCAGGGCCGGCTGCTGATGGGCGGGCGCGGCCACTTCGCCGACCCGGCGGGGCCGGCCGATTTCGCGCACCTCGAGCGCTCGCTCGAACTGCTGTTTCCGCAGCTCGGGCCGCTCGAGTACGAGTACCGCTGGGCCGGCCGCATCGCCGTCACGCGCGACTTCATGCCGCATGTGCACACGCCCGCGCCGGGCCTCACGATCGCGCTGGGCTACAACGGGCGCGGCATCGCGCTGGCCACCAGCATGGGCCGGCACGTGGCGGCGCGGCTGTTGCAGCCGGGGGCGGATTTCCCGTACCCGGTGACACCGCTCCAGCCGATCCCGCTGCATGGCTTGCAGCGCTTCTACATCGCGGCCGGCGTGGCCTGGTACAGCCTGCTCGATCGCTTCTCCTGAGCCGGCGCCCCGCTTGATAAGCTGGGCCGCATGCACACCCTGGTCGGCATCGCGGCGTATCTACTGATCGGCATCGCCGTGGCGCCGCTGCTGCTGCTCGGGCTCTATGTGCTGGCCGACCGGCTCGGACTGAAGGTGGCCGACCGCATGCTGTCGCTGACAGCGCGGCTGCTCCAGGTGCAGTGGCTCGGCGGCGGCGTGGTCAACATCGTCGGCGGCCTGTTCATCGCCGCGCTCGGGATCTGGGGCGCGCTGTCCCTGGCGCCGCCGCTGCATCGGCTGGCCAGCGCGCTGCTGGTGCCCTTCGGGCTCTGGCGGGTCTTCAGGGGCGTGGCCGTGCTCAGGGCGTTTTCGAGCGCCGACGAATAGCACGCCCAGGGCCGCCAGCCGATACCATGGCGTGCTCCATCCACCCACTGCATCGGAAACACGACATGTCGATCGACACCCTTTCCACCTGGCACCAGCTCGTGAAGACGCGCGACGCGGCGGGGCTCGACGTGCTGCTCGACGAGAGCGCCGTCTTCCATTCGCCGGTGGTGCACAAGCCGCAGGTCGGCAAGGAGATCACGCGCCGCTATCTGGCCGCGGCCTTCGAGGTCTTCTTCAACCCGAGCTTCCGCTACGTGCGCGAAGTGAAGGCCGAGCGCGACGCGGTGCTCGAGTTCGAGGTGGAGCTCGACGGCATCGTGGTCAACGGGGTCGACATGATCCGCTGGAACGACGCGGGCAAGATCACCGAGTTCAAGGTGATGCTGCGCCCGCTCAAGGCCGTGAACCTGATCCACCAGAAGATGGCGGCGCAGCTGCAGGCCGCGCAGCAGCAGCCTCAGGCCTGACGGATCAGAGCGGCTCGAAGCCGGGCGCCTGCGTCATCTCGGTGGGCTTGTAGATCTTGTGCGCGGCCGTGGGGGTCGCCACGTCGGACACCACCAGCAGGCGCCACAGCGGCTCGCCGACCGAGCTCAGCTGCTCCTCGCGCGTGAGGCGGAAGGTCGGGAAGCCCGAGGCCGTGCCCTTGACCGTGACCTTGAGCAGGGTCACGCCCTTCGCGTTCGACACCACGATGTCGTAGCCGGTCTTCTGGCTGCGCACGTCCTCGGCGTTGTAGCCGTAGCCCTTGAAGTGGCGCATCACGTAGTCCATGGCGGCCTCCTGCACGGCCTCGGCCGAGCCCAGCTTCGAGGCGCCATCGGCACCGGCCACGGCCTCGTCGGGCACGTTGCCCTTGGCGCGGGCGGCCTGGATCGCGGCCTCGTCAGGGGCCCAGTCGCGCGGGCCGCGCACCAGCACCGCGAACTTGCGCTCGGGTTCCCAGCTCGCGACATGCCATTCGGCGTCGTCGCGCACGCGCGTCGAGACCTTGGCGCTGCGGTTGGTCTCGATCTCGCCGATGGCGATGCGGTTGGTCTGCACCACGGCGCGGAAATTCTGGCCGGCATCGAAGGTGCGCTTGAGCAGCGCGAGGCGGTCGGCGGCGCGCTGCGACTGAAACGCGGAGCGCGGGCCGCCGCCGGGGCGGAACTGCACGTCGAGCGACTCGAGGCAGAACCAGCGCCCGCCCTCGCCGAGGTTCACGTACTCGCCCCAGATGGTGGCGATCACGTTGTCGCCGGTGGCGAGCCAGGCGTGGTCCGAGGCCTTCTCGCGCGCGTCGAACACCCCCATCTTGGCGACGATGTCGACCGGCGTGAGCCGGGGGCCGGAGAGGCGCATCTCATCGATGACGGCGAGTACTTTGGGGTCGACTTCCTTGTCCATGCGGGGGTCTTGTGCGAGAGGCAGATTGGAGATTGCGGGGGGTGGCGAGTATGCCGCAACCGGGAACCGGCCGCCCTCGAGCGCCCCCTCACCAGGCCGTGGCGTCGCCCTCGAGCGCGCGCCGCGCCAGCAGGAAGGTGGCGGCATTCCAGCTCTGGCCCGCCATGCCCATCGGCGCCAGCGTGCGGCCATGGAACCATTCGGTGAAGCGCCAGCCGTCGAGCTCGTTGGCGCGCGCCAGCTTCGCGAGCTCGGCCCAACCCTCGGCCGCGAGTCCCAGCTTCGCGAGCGCCATCGCCCAGAAGCCGCCCACGAAGGGCCAGATGCCGCCGTTGTGGTACTGGTGCACCAGGTTCTGCCGGTGCCGGCCCATGTAGGCGCGCCACAGCTCGTGCTGCGGCGACAGCGGATGCAGCACCACGCGCACCGGGTAGGGATCGCTCGCGCGCGCGCCCTCGATGGTGTTGGCGATGCGGTGCGCCATCGCCTCGTCGGCCAGCCCGGCCTGGATCGCCAGCACGTTGCCGAACACGTCGCCCTCGTCGCCCACCACCGCGAGGTTGACGAAGCTCAGGTACAGCCCCGGATCGCGCCGACCGCGCCGCGCATAGTGCTGCAGCAGCCGCGCGCGGTGGTATTCGGGCAGGTCGCGCTGGAACGGATTGAACAGGTGGTTGAAGTGGTGCCGGGTCTCGTCGGCCTGCGCGATCCCGAAGCGGCGCTTGACGTCGAACCACAGCGCGTTGGTGTAGAGCACGTAGCCCGAGCGCGGCATGATGTCGGCCCAGTCGCTGGCCTCGTTCTGCTGCAACAGCCGGAAGTGCTGGTGCTCCTGCGCCAGCAGCCAGCCGATCGCGCGCTGCACGCCATCGGCCCAGTGCGTGGCGCCCACCTGGCCGTGGCGGCGCACGTGGTCCACCGCGATCAGCCACCACAGCGTGGCGTCGATGCAGCCCAGATACCAGAAGTCGGCGTCCTGGCCCTCGGGGTCGACGTACTTCGGGATCTGCCCGTTGGCCGCCTGCTGCGCCGCGAGCGCGTCGAGGCTCGCGACCGCGCCCTGCTCGAGCGCCGGCACGCCGCTGCCGCACATCGCCATCACGCAGATCGCGGCGTCGCGCCCGAAGATGCGCGTGTAGCGCCGCGCCACCGCGGCCTCGGTGCGGCTCGCGGCCAGGATGCCGTGCGGCGTGAGGTTGGCTTCGAGCAGCGCGAGCGAGGCCTGGCTGCAGGCATCGACGAGCGCGAGCGAAGGGGCGTCGAGGGAATCGTGGGTCATGGGCGTCGGCGCGGTGCGCGAATCAGGGGATCCTCGTTCATTCATCGTCTTCGTCGGCGAATTCCTCGTAGCGCAGGAAGGCTTCCATGAATTCGCCGAACGAGCGCGCGAGCACGCGCACCGAGGCCGGCGACGCGGCATGCGCGTAGTAGACGACCGGGTACTCGCCATCGACCAGCCCCCGGCTCACGTCGAACAGCACCTGGTCGCCGTCGGCCTCCATGAAGAACTCCGCGAAGCACAGCATGCCGTTCGACGGCGGCGGCCAGCTGCCGCCGCGGCGCTGGACCACGGCGCGCTGCGCCTCGCCGAGCCGATCGAGCGGTTCGAACTCGTGGAAGAACGGATGCTGGTCGCCGAACTGCACGACACCGCCCATCAGCATGAAGCCGCGGCTGCAGCGCAGCAGTTGCTTGTAGGACTCCGGCAACGGCACGCCCAGCGATTGCTCGAGTGCGGCGATCTCGGCCTCGGAGGCCGGCGGCTGCACGTCCTCGAGGTCGAAGTCGGGTGCGAGGCGGGAGAACTGGGGGAAGTGGGCTGCGCTGCGTTCGAGCATGGGAATGACTGTGGACGTGGGAGGTGTCTGTTCGATGGCGGCGCGCTTCAGGGATCGGTCTCGCGCGGCAGGCCGACCGACGCGGGCAGCGCTTCGGCCTCGGACGCGCCATGGTGCAGGCCCACGCCGGCACCGAGGCCCGCGCCCATGCCGGCGCCCATGCCGCCGCCGCCCATGCCGCCACCTCCGCCCTTGCCACCGGCACCACCGCCGGCATTGCCACCGCCACCGCCCGCGCGCTCGCCGCGCGCGGCCGTGCCCTTGAGCCGCAGCGGCCCCTGCTTCGGGATGCCGAGCGTCGGCGGCACCGGATCGAGGTCGAGCACCGCGCGGATGAAGGTGCGCAGCGAGACCACGAGCTCGGCCGTCTCCACGCTGCGGCCCGCGACCATGTCTGCCGCGGCCTTCGCGGCCAGCCGCACCTGCTCCTCGGTGCCGAGCAGGATCACGTCGGACAGCGCGGTCTCGACCGCATCGCGGATGCGGCGGCGGCGGTCCGAGGCGGGCAGGCCGGCATCGGCGCCGCCTTCGGCCTCGGCCTGCAGGCCGCGCGTGCGCAGCTCGCGCAGATGGCTGGGGTCGACCGCGAGCTCGCCGGTGAACGAGCCGCCGAGCACCTTGTAGGCCGCGATCAGGGTCTTGAGCCGCTCGTTGATCTGCCGGTTCTGCCGCTCGCGCCGCTGCTGCACGCTGAGCATCACGACGATGCGGATGCCGACCGCGACCAGCGACACGAGCACCAAGCCGAGCAGGGTCGAGAGCAGGCCTTGCCAGGATGTGAAGTCGATCGAGTTGCGCATCGGTGAACCCAGGGAGGCGACAGGGAACGGCCGGCGCTCGCGACACCGGCCCTGTGCCGAGTATCCCCGGGCGGCCGGAACGCGGCTGTAGGCCCAGGACGCAGGCGCGGCCGCTCAGCCCTGCGGCTGCGGCTCGGCGACGAAGCGATCGCCCTCGAGCCGGCAGGCGATGCGGCTCGCGTCCTCCTGCAGGCACAGCGCGACGTCGTCGGCGAAGCCGCGTTCGCGCAACTCCACGGCCGAGCCGCATTCGGCCAGCACCCGCGCCCGCTGCGCGCCGAGCCCTTCGAAGGCCAGCGCGGCGGCGCGTGCCTCGGGCGAGGCGTCCGCGCGTCCGAGCGCCGAGACGATGCCGCCGGCCGCGACGTGGTCCTCGAGGCTGGGACGCAAGCCCGCGTCGCCGGGCCAGCGTTCGCCGCAGGGCACCACGAGCACGCACGCATGCGGCGCGCAGGCGGCCGCGGTCGCGCGCAGGTTGCGCAGGCCGGCGCAATAGACGGCCTTGCCCAGGGCCTTCGCACGGTAGGCGCAGGCGGACCCGTTGGGCGACGGCAGCACGAGGCGCAGGCCTTGATGCGCGGCCAGCATCGACTGCGGCGACAGCGACCAGCCCCGCGCGAAGCGCTGCCTGCCGCTGGCCACCTCGGCGCCGCGCGCCTCGGCGTAGCGCTGCGCGCTCTCGTCCTTCCAGGGATAGGGATGGACGATGGCGCCCCGGTCCACGGCGATGCTGACGCAGGTGGAGAAGGACATGACGTCGACGACGACGATGCAGTCCGCGTCGGGCCCGAGCCGCTCGATGGCCGCCAGGCCCCATTCGAGGCGCACCGAGAAGCCGTGCTGCGCGAACGGGCTCAGGGACACACCAGCTCCGTCTTCGCCACCGCGCACAGCCGCGCCTTCTCGGCCTCGGTCAGCGCCGGCCCCTTGACCATTCCATCGAGCATCAGCACCGAGGGATAGAGCCGCCGGTCGCGCGGGTTCTTGCGGTAGGCCTGCATCACGCGTTGCTGGCTCTCGTCCTTGCAGACCTTGGCCATCTCCCGCTTCACCTCGCGGTCGCGCGCCGAGCCGTCGCCGCCGAATTCGCCGGCGAAGTGGAAGCACATCGCGGCATCCTCGACGGCCTGGCGCAGCGGCTGCTCGTCCTTCGAGAAACGCGGCGGCGCCTCGCCGGCCGCGGCGGCGGGCAGCGAGACCAGCGCCGCGAGGACGGCGGCAACGAAGGGGCGAAGACTGCGCGGCATCGAACGGATCCTCCATGAAAAAGGCCGCCCCGAAGGCGGCCTTGCCTGCATCGCGACGCGAAGCCGCCTGCTTGTTTACTTCTTGTCGCCGCCCGGCACCTTGCCTTCGACGCCCTTGACGTAGAAGTTGATGCCGGTCAGGAACTTGTCGTCGGCCACCGCGTCCTTGGCGACCACTTCCTTGCCGTCCTGGCCGAGGATCGGGCCCTTCCAGATCGAGAAGCTGCCGTCCTTCAGGCCCTTCTTGACCTCGTCGACCTTGGCCTTGGCCTCGGCCGGCACGTCCTCGGCGATCGACACGAGGTCGATGGCGCCTTCCTTGACGCCCCACCAAGCCTGGCCGGTGGCCCACTTGCCGTCGAGCGCGTCCTGGGTGGCCTTGATGTAGTACGGCGCCCAGTTGATGGTGGCCGAGCCCAGGTGGGCCTTGGGACCGTAGGCGGTCATGTCGGAGTCCCAGCCGAAGGCGCGCTTGCCCTTTTCCTGCGCGGTCTTGAGCACGGCCGGCGAGTCGGTGTTCTGGAACAGGATGTCGGCGCCGCCGTTGATCAGGGCGGTGGCGGCCTCGGTTTCCTTCGGCGGGCTGAACCACTCGTTGACCCACACAACCTTGGTCGTGATCTTCGGGTTGACCGACTGGGCGCCGAGCGTGAAGCTGTTGATGTTGCGCAGCACCTCGGGGATCGGCACCGAGCCGACGACGCCGAGCGTGTTCGACTTGGTCATGGCGCCCGCGATGATGCCGGCCATGTACGCGCCTTCGTAGGTGCGGCTGTCGTAGGTGCGCATGTTCTCGGCAGTCTTGTAGCCGGTGGCATGCTCGAACTTGACGTCCTTGCTGTCGTTGGCCACCTTGAGCATGGGCTCCATGTAGCCGAAGGTGGTGCCGAAGATCAGCTTGTTGCCCTGGCCGACCATGTCGCGGAACACGCGCTCGGCGTCGGCGCCCTCGGGCACGCTTTCCACGAAGGTGGTCTTGATCTTGTCGCCGAATTCCTTCTCGAGCGCCTTGCGGCCGTTGTCGTGCGCGAAGGTCCAGCCGCCGTCGCCCACGGGTCCGATGTATGCGAATGCGATGTTGAGCGGCGCTGCCGGGGCCGGCGCGGCGGCGGCGGGTGCCGGAGCCGGTGCGGGCGCGGCGGCCGGTGCTGCCGCTTCTTCTTTCTTGCCGCAGCCGATCAAGGCTGCCGAAGCGACCGCCGTGAGGGCGGCGAGCTTGAGCAGGGAGCGCTTGTTCAGATCATTCATTGTCGGAAATCCTCAAAAAGGACGGGTTGGCGGAAAAACGAAAACCGCGATTATGAGCCGGGGTAGAACGGTTTCCCGATCGAAGCCGGCATGTTGACGCGAATGAATGCGGGGTTGCGCGAGATCAGGGCCAGCACCACGATGGGCGCGATGTACTGCAGCATGCTGAGGAACTGCGAGGGCACGTCGACGCCGCTGCTCTGCAGGTGGAAGCCCAGCATCGAGACGCCGCCGAACAGGTAGGCGCCGAGCAGCACGCGCATCGGCCGCCAGGTGGCGAAGGTGGTGAGCGCCAGTGCGATCCAGCCGCGGCCCGCGACCATGCCCTCGACCCACAGCGGGGTGTAGACGGTCGAGAGATAGGCGCCCGAGAGGCCGCACAGCGCCCCGCCCGCGATCACGGCCAGCAGGCGGATGCGCCGCACCGGATAGCCCAGCGCATGCGCCGATTCGGGCGACTCGCCGACCGAGCGCAGCACGAGGCCGGCGCGCGTGCGGTAGAGAAACCAGATCAGGCCGACGGTCAGCAGCACGGCGACGTAGACCATCGGGTGATGGCGGAACAGCGCGGGGCCGAGCAGCGGAATGTCGGCCAGCACGGGGATCGCATAGCTCGCGCTCTCGGGCAGCTTGGCCTGCACGAAGTTGATGCCGGCGAAGGCCGAGAAGCCGACACCGAACAGGCTCAGCGCGAGGCCGGTGGCGTACTGGTTGGTGTTGAGCCAGATGACGAGCACGCCGAAGAAGGCGGCCAGCAAGGCCCCGGCGGCCATGCCGGCGAGCAGGCCGAGCCAGGGGTTGTGGGTGGTCACCACGGTCGCGAAACCGGCGATGGCGGCGCACAGCATCATGCCCTCGGCGCCGAGGTTGACGATGCCGGCTTTCTCGTTGATGAGCAGGCCGAGCGCGGCGATGGCGAGGACGGTGCCGGCGCTCAGGGTGGAGCCGAGCAGGAGTGCGTAGCTGTCCATTTTTTAGTGGCTCTCGGTGCTTGGGTTGCAGAGGGGACGGTCGGGGCGCGTGCACAGGACAGCGGGTACTTCCCTCCGCGAATGTCCCCCGCCCTTCGGGCTCCTCCTTGATTTCGCTGCGGGAAGCACCCACTGCCCTGTGCACGGGAGCGCAGTCGTCGTGCAGCCGGTTCTACGGTCGCGTCCAGGCTCACGCCGATGGGGTACTCCCCGCAGCGAAATCAAGGAGGAGGCCGCAGGCCGGGGGACATTCGCGGAGGGGAGTACCCCGTCGGCGTGAGCCCACCCCGATCGGTCGATCTGCACAAACAATGAACAGGACGTCATCACAGCGCCCCCTCGGTCGTACGCGCAACGGGCGCCGTCAAAGGCGTACTCGCCTGCAGAGAACTCGTCGTGAGCACGGCAGCCTTCGCAGCGGCCTTGCGACGAACCCGATAGGCAATCAAGGTATCGCAAGCCAGCAGCGTGAACAGCAGCAGCCCCTGGAACACCCCCGTCAGCGATTTCGGCAGCCCGAGACGCGACTGTGCGAGCTCGCCGCCGATGTAGAACATGCTCATCAGGATCGCCGAGAACACCATCCCCACCGGATGCAGGCGGCCGACGAAGGCCACGATGATGGCCGCGAAGCCGTAGCCGGCCGGCACGTAGGGCGTGAGCTGGCCGAGCGGGCCCGCCACTTCGAGCGCACCGGCCAGGCCGGCCGCGCCACCCGAGGTCAGCAGCGCGATCCACACCGCGCGGCGCGCCGAGAAGCCCGCATAGCGCGCCGCCGCGGGCGCGAGGCCGCCGACCTGCTGCGCGAAGCCCGCGCGCGTGCGGAACAGGAACACCCACAGCGCCCCCACCCCCACCAGCGCGATGATCACCCCGATCGTCACGCGCGAGCCCTTGAACAGGCGCGGGATCTGCGTCACCGCCTCGAAGGTCTTCGATTGCGGGAAGTTGTAGCCGTTGGGGTCCTTCCAGGGGCCGAACACCATGTAGCTCAGCAGCAGCGTCGCCACGTACACCAGCATCAGGCTCACCAGGATCTCGTTCGCGTTGAAGCGGTCGCGCAGCCAGGCCACGATGCCGGCCCAGACCATGCCGCCCAGCGTGCCCGCCACCAGGATCGCCAGCACGATCCAGCCGCCCGTGGTCTTGTCGGCCATCAGCGCCACGCCGCCCGCGGCGATCGCGCCGAACACGAACTGGCCCTCGGCCCCGATGTTCCACACGTTCGAGCGGAAGCACACCGCCAGGCCCAGCGCGATGATCAGGAGCGGCGTGGCCTTCACCGTCAGCTCGCCCAGCGCATAGCCGTTCTTGATCGGCTCGTAGAAGAACACCAGCAGGCCCTTGACCGGGTCCTTGCCGAGCGCGGCGAACAGCGCCACGCCGATCAGCACCGTGATCAGCAGCGCCAGGATCGGCGAGGCGAAGGTCCAGAAGCGCGAGAGCTCCGGACGGGGTTCGAGCTTAAGCATGGGCCGCCTCCTGATTCTTGTGGCTCTTGCCGGGTTGGCCTGGCCACAGCCCGCTCATCCATTCGCCGATCTGCGCCAGCGTGGCCGCCGCGCGGTCGATCGAGGGCGACAGCCGCCCCTTGGCGATCACGTGCAGCCGGTCGCTGATGCTGAAGAGCTCGTCGAGCTCCTCGCTGATCACCAGCACCGCGCAGCCCGCGTCGCGCAGCGCGAGGATCTCGGCATGGATCAGCGCGGCCGCGCCCACGTCCACGCCCCAGGTCGGCTGCGAGACGATGAAGAGCTTGGGGTTGGCGTCGATCTCGCGGCCGACGATGAACTTCTGCAGGTTGCCGCCCGACAGCGAGCGCGCCGCCGCCTTCGGGCCGCCGGCCTTGACCTTGAAGCGCTCGATGATGGATCTGGCCTGGCGCTCGAGCGCGCCGGTGCGGATCCAGCCGCCACGGCCCACCGCGTCGCCGCGCGTCAGCAGCAGGTTGTGCGCGAGCCCCAGCGTGGGCACCGCGCCGCGGCCCAGCCGTTCCTCGGGCACGAAGTGCAGGCCCAGCGCACGGCGCGCGCGCGGGCGCAGCCGGCCGGCCGGCTGGTCGAACACCCGCACCATCGCCGCTTCGGCGCGCACGTCCTCGCCCGAGAGCGTGTAGAGCAGTTCCTTCTGGCCGTTGCCCGACACGCCCGCAATGCCCACCACCTCGCCCGCGCGCACCTCGAAGGACACGCCCTCGAGGTCCACGCCGAACTGGTCCTCGCGCGCCAGCGTGAGGCCCTGCACGCGCAGCGCCACCGCGCCCGCATGCACCGGCCGGTGCTCGAGCGGCGGCGGCTCGCTGCCGATCATCAGCCGCGACAGCGACTCGTTGCTCTCGTTCTTCGGGTTGCACACCCCCGTGACCTTGCCGCCGCGCAGCACCGTGCAGGCGGTGCACAGCTCGCGGATCTCGTGCAGCTTGTGGCTGATGTAGAGGATGCTGCAGCCCTCGGAGGCCAGCTTGTTGAGCACCCCGAACAGCTTGACCACCGCCTGCGGCGTGAGCACCGAGGTCGGCTCGTCGAGGATCAGCAGCTTGGGGTCGGTCAGCAGCGCGCGGATGATCTCCACGCGCTGCATCTCGCCCACCGACAGCGTGTGGACCGGCCGCGCGGGATCGATGTCGAGGCCGTACTCGCTCGCCTTGGCCGTGATGCTGCGCGCCACGTCGGCCAGCGCCAGCGACTTGTCGAGGCCGAGCCAGACGTTCTCGGCCACCGTGAGGGTGTCGAACAGGCTGAAGTGCTGGAACACCATGCTGATGCCCAGCGCGCGCGCCTGCTGCGGGTTGCGCAGGTTCACCGGCTGGCCGTCGAAGGCGACGCTGCCCTCGTCGGGCTTGACCGAGCCATAGATGATCTTCATCAGCGTCGACTTGCCGGCGCCGTTCTCGCCGAGCACGGCGTGGATCTCGCCCGGTTGCACCGCCAGCGAGATGTCGCTGTTGGCGACCACCGCCGGGTAGCGCTTGGTGATGTGCGCGAGCTGGAGTCTGGGTGTTGTCATGCCGGTTCCGTGGGTTGTCTCGTTCGGTACAGGAATGGGCCTCGTCTCGCGGGTTCCGATGTACGTCGATAGCTATAAGTTTAATAGCGTGCCCACGGAATCCGGGCGATGGAAGACCCCGACTCCGGGGCTTCGACTGATTTCGGGTTCAGTGGCCCGTCACGTAGACGAACTTGAACAGGAAGATGGCGGCGATGACCCACACCATGGCATGCACTTCCCGTGCCCGGCCGGTGAACAGCTTGAGCACGGCGTAGGTGATGAAGCCGAAGGCCAGGCCGTTGGCGATCGAATAGGTGAAGGGCATGGCCAGCGCGGTCACGGCCGCGGGGATGACCTCGGTGGTGTCCTCCCAGTCGAGCTCGACCAGGTCGCGCAGCATCAGGCAACCCACGAACAGCAGCGCCGGCGCGGTGGCATAGGCCGGCACCGAGCCCGCGAGCGGCGAGATCATCAGGCAGGCCAGGAACAGCACCGCCACCACCACGGCCGTGAGGCCGGTGCGACCGCCCGCCTGCACGCCGGCCGCGCTCTCCACGTAGGCCGTGGTGCTCGAGGTGCCGAGCAGCGAGCCCGCGAAGATCGCGCCGCTGTCGGCCAGCAGCGCCTTGTTCATGCGCTCCATCTTGCCGGGCACCAGCAGGCCGGCGCGCTTGGCCACGCCCATCAGGGTGCCGGTGGCGTCGAACATCTCGACCAGGAAGAACACCAGCACCACGTTGAGGATGCCGCCCTTGAGCGCGCTCAGGATGTCGAGCTGCATGAAGGTGGGCGCGATCGACGGCGGCGGCGCGAACACGCCGTGGAACTTGTTGCCGCCGAAGAAGAAGGACAGCACCGTGACCGTGACGATGCCGATCAGGATCGCGCCGCGCACCTTGAGCTTGTCGAGCACCACGATGATCAAAAAGCCCAGCGTGGCCAGCACCACCGGCGCCGAGTGCAGGTCGCCCAGCGTCACGAAGGTGGCCGGCGAGGCCGCGACCACGCCCGCGCTCTTGAGCGCGATCAGCGCGAGGAACATGCCGATGCCCACCGTGATCGCCGTTCGCAGCGACTGCGGTATGCCCTGGATGAACAGCTCGCGCAGCCCCGTGACCGTGACGATCAGGAACAGGCAGCCCGAGATGAAGACCGCGCCCAGCGCGGTCTGCCACGTGTAGCCCATGCCGAGCACCACCACGTAGGCGAAGTAGGCGTTCAGGCCCATGCCCGGCGCCATGGCGATCGGGTAGTTGGCGTACAGGCCCATGATCAGCGTGCCCAGCGCCGCGATCAGGCAGGTGGCGACGAAGACCGCGCCCTTGGGCATGCCCGCGTCGCCGAGGATCGAGGGGTTGACGAAGATGATGTAGGCCATCGTCAGGAAGGTGGTGAGCCCCGCGATGACCTCGGTGCGCACGGTGGTGTTGTGTTCGTTGAGCTTGAACACCTTGTCGATCCAGTTCATGGGTTTCTTGTCTCCGGGATGTGTTGTCTCGTGTCGCGTCGTGCGGCGTCGTTCTGAAGAAAAAGCGGGCCGAGCCCGTCCCTGACGCGAGCTCGGTCGCGCCTCGAGGTCCTTGGGGTTCTGGTGAGGGGGCCGGCGCCGTCAGGCGCCCAGGGGCGGCGGATCGCGCGCATCGCGCGCGGGCGGGGTGGGCGGACGCAGCGAGGCCGCCACGTCCTTGATGCATTCGCGCAGCCAGCGCGCCGAGCTCGACGAGTGGGTGCGCTCGTGCCAGAGCTGGTAGTACATGAGCCGCGGCAGCGCCACCGGGCAGTCGAGGATCTTCAGCGGCAGCCGCGCGGCGAAGCGCTCGCAGTACTGGCGGCCGGTGGTCAGCACCAGCAGGCTCGAGGCCACCATGTCGGGGATCAGCCCGAAGTGCGCGCAGCGCGCCGTGATGTTGCGCTGGCGCCCGAGCTCGTCGAGCATCTGGTCGATGATGCCGCGCCCGCCCGGGTGCATGGGCGTGGGCGCGATGTGCTCGGCCTGCAGCCAGGTCTCAAGGTCCCAGCCGCGGCGCACCGCCGGATGGTCCTGGTTCACCAGCGACACCACCTCGTCACCGAACAGGCGTGCCATGTGCAGGTCCTCGGGTGGCTTGAGCCAGTTGCCGATCACGACGTCGACCTGCCCCAGCGACAGGTGGCCGTGGTAGTCGGAGTCGGGCGACAGCGGATGGATCTCGATGTGGCACAGCGGCGCCTCGCGCTTGACCTGCGCCACCAGCATGGGCAGGAAGATCGGGTCCATGTAGTCGCTGGCCGCGATGCGGAAGGTGGTGCTGGCCGATTGCGGGTCGAAGCCGCGCGCATCGGAGAACAGCATCTCGGCCGCGCGCAGGATGCTCGCGGCCGGCTCGATCATGCGCAGCCCGGCATCGGTGGGCACCATGCCCGAGCCCGAGCGCACCAGCAGCGGATCGCCCGAGAGCTCGCGCAGCCGCTTGAGCGCGGCCGACACCGCCGGCTGGTACATCCCGAGCCGGATCGCGGCGCGCGAGACGCTGCGGTCGGTCAGCACGGTGTGCAGCACCCGGATCAGGTGAAGGTCGATCTTGTCGAAAAGCGCCTGGTCTCTCATGGCCGCTCGCACGGAAGTGGTCGATGCGGACCGTTATACCGCCGGACCTCGCGATCGGACAGCCGGACGTGCAGGGCGCGACGCTTGCGCGGAAATCGCAAAAGGAAGACATGACGATGTTCCCCGGGTTCCTTGCTGCGGCTTCCGCGTGTTCTTCGCGTCTTCTGCGTTCGGCTGTCCGCTGATGCGGCGCTCATCCCACCTGCACGGCCGTCACGGCGCGCAGGATCGATTCGCTCGTGGCGGGCGCGCGCAGCGGCGGGTCGACGCGGTGGCCGCCCGCGGCCGACACGGCATCGCGGATCGCGAAGAAGACCGAGAACGGCAGCAGCAGCGGCGGCTCGCCCACGGCCTTGCTGCGGTGGATCGAGTCCTCGAAGTTCTGGCCCTCGAACAGCCGCACGTTGAACACCGGCGGGCAGTCGTTGGCGGTCGGTATCTTGTAGGTGCTGGGCGCGTGGGTCGTGAGCTTGCCGCTCTGCGGATGCCACACCAGCTCCTCGGTCGTGAGCCAGCCCATGCCCTGGATGAAGGCGCCCTCGACCTGGCCGATGTCGACCGCCGGGTTCAGCGACTTGCCCGCGTCGTGCAGGATGTCGGCGCGCAGCAGCTTCCATTCGCCGGTCAGCGTGTCGACGATCACCTCGCTGACCGCCGCGCCGTAGGCGTAGTAGTAGAACGGGCGGCCCTGCATCTTGTCCTTGTCCCAGCTCAGGCCGGGCGTGGCGTAGAAGCCGTCGGACCACAGCTGCTTGCGGTCGAGGTAGGCCTCGCCCACCACGGTGCTGAAGGCCAGCGTGCGGCCGTTGACCTCGACCTTGTCGTTGGCGAAGCGCACCGCGCCGGGCTCGCCGCCATGGCGCTCGGCCGCGCTCTGCGCCAGCCGCTCGCGGATCTGGCGCGCGGCGTCCTGCGCGGCCTTGCCGTTGAGGTCGGCGCCGGTCGAGGCCGCCGTGGCCGAGGTGTTCGCGACCTTGGTCGTGTCGGTGGCCGTGACGCGCACGCGCTCGAAGCTCACGCCGAGCTCGTGCGCCACCACCTGCGCCACCTTGGTGTTCAGGCCCTGGCCCATCTCGGTGCCGCCGTGGTTCACCAGGATCGAGCCGTCGGTATAGACATGCACCAGCGCGCCGGCCTGGTTGAAGTGCTTGACGTTGAACGAGATGCCGAACTTCAGCGGTGCCAGCGCCAGCCCGCGCTTGAGCACCGGGCTCGCGGCATTGAAGCCGGCGATCTCCTCGCGCCGCGCGCGGTAGTCGCTCGTGGCCTCGAGCTCGGCCACCAGCTCGTGCACGATGTTGTCGGTCACGGTCTGGCGGTAGGGCGTCACGTTGTTCTCGCCCTTGCCGTAGAAGTTGACGCGCCGCACGTCGAGCGGATCGCGGCCCAGCTCGCGCGCCACCGAGTCCATGATGTTCTCGATCGCGATCGCGCCCTGCGGGCCGCCGAAACCGCGGAACGCCGTGTTGCTCTGCGTGTTGGTCTTGCCCGAGTAGCCGTGCATGCTGACATTGGGCAGCCAGTAGGCGTTGTCGAAGTGGCACAGCGCACGCGTCATCACCGGGCCCGAGAGGTCGGCCGAGTGGCCGGCGCGCGAGACCATGGTGATCTCGGCGCCGAGGATGCGGCCCTCGGCGTCGTAGCCCACCTCGTACTCGTACCAGAAGCAGTGGCGCCGGCCCGTGACCATGAAGTCGTCGTCGCGGTCCAGCCGCAGCTTGACCGGGCGGCGCAGCTTGCTCGCGGCCACCGCGGCCACGCAGGCGAACAGCGCCGACTGCGATTCTTTGCCGCCGAAGCCGCCGCCCATGCGCCGGCACTCGACGTGCACCTCGTTCGACTGCAGGTGCATCGCATGCGCGACCAGGTGCTGCATCTCGCTCGGATGCTGGGTCGAGCAGTGGATGTGCAGCGCGCCGCCCTCCTTCGGAATGGCGTAGCTGATCTGGCCCTCGAGGTAGAACTGCTCCTGCCCGCCGACGTCGAGCGTGGCCTTGTGGCGGTGCGGCGCGGCCGCGATGGCGGCGCGCACCGCGGCCTCGTCGCCGCCGTTGGCGGCACCGCCGCTGCGCACGATGTGCATCGGCGGCACCACGTACTGGCCGCGCGCATGGGCGTCCTGCGGCGTCAGCACCGGCGGCTGCGCCTCGATGGTCAGCGCGTCCTTGGCGCGCGCGGCGGCGCGCCGCGCGGCGTCGCGGGTGCGCGCGATCACGGCGAACACCGGCTGGCCCAGGTAACGGATCTCGCCGCCGTCCTTCACGGACAGCAGGATCGGGTCGTCGTGGATGATCGAGCCGCAGTCGTTGGTGCCGGGGATGTCGTCGGCCGTGAGCACCGACACCACGCCCGGCATGGCGCGGATGGCGTCGAGCGAGAGCGCCGTGACGCGCCCGTTGGCCGCGGGCGACAGGCCCAGCGCGCAGTGCAGGGTGCCGGCGATCTCGGGGATGTCGTCGATGTAGGTGGCCTCGCCGGCCACGTGCAGGTGCGCCGATTCGTGCGGGCGGCTGATGCCCACGCGCACGCCCTGGTCGTGGGCGAGCGCCTCGGCACCCTGGTCGATGCGGGCGGCGGTGTTCTTCAGGTAGTCGGCAAAGGCCTCTGCGGGTTGCAGCAGGCGGGCATCGAGGGGCTTGTTCATGGTCTCAGACTCCTTGCGCGGCCGGCTTGGCGGTGGCGGCGTGCGGCATCACGCTCCAGACGCTGGTGGCGCTGCCGGGCAGCGCATCCTCGGCCCGGGTCTCGAGCCACAGGCGCTGGATCAGGTTCTGCGCCACCTGCATCCGGTAGTCGGCCGAGGCGCGCATGTCGGACAGCGGCTTGAAGTCCTGCGCCAGCGCCAGCTTGGCCGCGTTCACGCTG
The DNA here is from genome assembly GCF_059415325.1 of Variovorax sp. GW821-FHT10D07. Classification (NCBI taxonomy): domain Bacteria; kingdom Pseudomonadati; phylum Pseudomonadota; class Betaproteobacteria; order Burkholderiales; family Comamonadaceae; genus Variovorax; species Variovorax sp. GW821-FHT10D07. The sequence continues at coordinate 75,290 of NZ_JBWKMZ010000008.1, forward strand.
GACTGGGTCCAGGGCTTGCCGACCAGCGCGGCCTCGGCCTGCGCCGCGCGCTTCACGGTGGCGGCCATGCCGCCGAAGGCCAGGCGCACGGCCTTGACCTTGTTGCCGCCGGGCTCGAGTTCGAGCGCGAAGCCCGCGCACAGCGCCGAGATGTCGCAGTCGAAGCGCTTGCTGATCTTGTAGGCGCGCACCTGGCGGCGCATCGCGGCCAGCGGCAGCCACAGGCCCTGCACGAATTCGCCGCTCTGCAGCTGGTTCTTCATGTAGTCGACGTAGAAGTCGGGCAGCGGCATGCGGCGCACCTCGGCGCCGCGGCGCAGCTCGATCTCGGCGTCGAGCGACATCAGCACCGGTGGCGAGTCGCCGATCGGCGAGCCGTTGGCGACATTGCCGCCCATGGTGCCCGCATGGCGGATCGGCGGCGAAGCGAAGCGCAGCCAGACGTCGGCCAGGCTGGGCACGCGCTCGACCAGCGCCGCGAAGGCCGATTCGAGCGAGGCGCCGGCGCCGATGTAGAGGTGCTCGCCGCGGACCTCGATGGTCTTGAGCTCGGGCACGTCGCCCAGGTAGATGATGTCGCCGAGGTCGCGGAACTGCTTGTTGACCCACAGGCCCACGTCGGTCGAGCCCGACAGCAGCTGCGCGCGCGGCTTCTGCTCGCGCAGCGCGGCCAGCTGCTCGAGCGAGCGCGGCGCATGGAAGCGGTCGATGCGCGCGCCCAGCGGGGCCGCGTACTCGAAGCCCGGGGCGCCGGAGGGCGGGTTCAGCGCGGTGAGCGCGGCCACCACCGCGCGGCTGTCCAGCCGCACCGGCGGCAGGTCGAACATGCGCTGGCCCGCGTCGAGGATCGGGCGGTAGCCGGTGCAGCGGCACAGGTTGCCCGAGAGGTCGTCGGCCAGCTGCTGGCGCGAGGGCTGCGTGCCGCGCGCCTGGTGGTGCTCGTAGGCCGACCACAGCGACATCACGAAACCCGGCGTGCAGAAGCCGCATTGCGAGCCGTGGCAGTCGACCAGCGCCTGCTGCACCGGGTGCAGGCAGTGCACGGGGTGCGGGCGCTTGTCGCCCTCCTGCAGCGCGGGGGCCGGGGCCACCTGCGCAGCCTGGGACGACAGGCACTGGTCCTTGAGATCCTCGACCGTGAACAGCGCCTTGCCGTTGAGCGTGGGCAGGAACTGGATGCAGGCATTGACCGTCTGCAGCCGCAGGCCGCCGACCGCGTCGGGCGCACCGGCCTCGGCCAGCTCGCCGATCACCACGGTGCACGCACCGCAGTCGCCCTCGTTGCAACCCTCCTTGGTGCCGGTGCAGCGCGCGTCCTCGCGCAGCCAGTCGAGCACCGAGCGGGTCGGGTGGACGCCGCTGACGTCGACGACCTGTCCGCGATGGAAGAATCGGATGGGCTGGCTGGGGCTGTGGCTGCTGCTCTCGGTACTCATGCTGTCGTGCTCGTGGGGTGGCGCGTGGTGGCCAGGCCTGGACGTTAGCGGCTTGCGCCGCCGCACGCATACCGTGGTGCCCATATTGCGTATGCAGGGCCCGGTATGCGACGTACGGGGAAACCCTGGATTCGGGGCAATTCTCGTGCCATGGGGGCGCGGGCGCCATGGCCGCGCCGAAAAACAGGCCTGGCGCCCGCTCAGCCGCCGGTGCCGTGCACCAGCCGTTCGAACACGTCCTCCGACCCCATCTGCCCGCCCTTGAGCATGATCTCGACCCCGTCGAGCCCCGGCGCCTCGCTGTGCAGCCGGCACAGCGCGGTGCCGGGCGCGAGCTGCGCGAGGTAGGACAGGCCCCAGGCGTCGAGCGCGCCCACGGCGAGGCTGGAGGTGTCGCCGCCGGCCACGCCCACGCGCGACAGCGGCACGGCCGCGAGCACGCGCGCCAGCAGTTCGCCGCCGGCCTCGGCCAGCGCGCGCGCGGGCACGCGGGTATGGCCGGCGCGCGCGGCCTCGGTGGCGGTGCAGGCCAGCACATGGGCGCCGGTCGAGAGCCGGTCGGCCAGCTCGCGCGCGGACTGCGCAAGGTGATCGGAATGGGGGTCGGCCAGCCGCGCCGCGTCGAGCCAGACGATCTCGAAGGACCGCGCGGCCGCCACCTGCCGCGCCGTGACCGGCGAGAGGCTGCCGGCCAGCACGAACACCGGGCCGCGCGCGGGTGCCACGGCGGCCGGCGTCGCGGGCGCCTGCGCCAGCCGCGGCGCGAAGGCCTGCACCACGCTGCTCGGGCCGACGGCCAGCAGCGGCGCCTCGGCGGTGGCGAGCGGCCACAGCGCCGCGCCGATGGCCTCCAGGTCCTCGGGCCGCGCGACGTCGAACAGCACGGCCTCGGGCCGCTGGTCCAGCACGGCGGCCAGCGCCTCGCCCGTGACCGCATGCCGCGGGTACGGCAGCAGCGCGGTCTCGCCCAGGCCCTGCGCCTGAAGATGCAGCCGCAGGTCCGATTCGCGCATCGGCGTGACCGGATGGCGGCTCATGGTCGGATGGCGGTCGATGCGGTGCACCGTGCCGCCGCTGCCGGCCGCGGCGAACAGGTGGCCGAACAGGCAGTAGCGCTCGAGGTTCGGCTGGCCCCCGACGATCGCGGTCCAGGGCTGGCCGGCGGCGGGGCGCAGCGTCTCGATGGCGACGGCGATGTTGCCGACGCCGGGCGCGCTGTCGAAGGTGGAACAGGTCTTGTAGTGCAACACGCGCGCACCGAGCCCGGCCATCAGCCGCGCGACCGGCGCGAGCTCGGCACGCATCGCGTCCGGCGCCATCGAGCGCGCCGCGCCCGCGATGCCGAGGCAGTCGAGCGGGCCGGCGCGCGCGAGCAGCGCCTCGTCGGGCACGCGCAAGAACAGCAAGGCGCGCAGCCCGGCACGCGCCGCGGTGGCGAGCGTGTCGGTGGCGCCGGTGAAGTCGTCGCCGTAATAGGCGAGCGGCACCGACGTGCTCGCTGCCACGCTCATTTGGCGCCGAAGAAGGCCAGCGCCTGCGCCAGCTCCGGCGCCGCACGCGCGGCCTCGGCCACCGGCACGCCCGCGCGCGCCGCGGCCCAGGCCTGGCGGATGCTCGCTACGCCCGCGGCCGCGCCGCCCGGATGGGCCAGGATGCCGCCGCCCGACATGAACAGCAGGTCGTCGCTGCCGACCGCGGCCCAGGTCGGCGCCACGGTGCCGGCCCACTGGCCCGAGGAGAAGGCGGGCATCACGCGGTCATCGAGGGCGCCCTCGCCCGCCGCCAGCGGCGCCAGGCAATCGCGCGCCGACTCGATCACTTCCTCGTCGGGCTGCGAGAACTTGCCCTGCAGCCCGTGCACGTGCATGTGGTCGACGCCGGCCAGCCGCCACAGCGCCTGGTAGGCCTGGAACGAGATGCCCAGGAGCGGATGGCGCGACAGCGCGCCGTAGCCGTTGCGGTGGCCGTGCAGCGCCAGCGGCGTGTGGCGGCGCAAGGTCTGGATGCCCGAATGGCCGCACCAGTTGAGGCTGGCCATCACGCAGCTGCCGCCCTCGCGCTCGACCAGGTCGGCATGGCGCTTCATGGCGTCGGTCTCGTCGCTGATGTTGAAGGCCACCATCACCTGCTTGCCGGTGCGCTGCGCATGGTCGCGCACCACCGCCATCACGGCCGGCACGCGCTCGGCCAGCGGCGCATGCAGCGGATCGGCCGAGACCTCGTCGTCCTTGATGAAGTCCACGCCCGCGGAGCACAGCCGCGCCACCAGCTCGGCGGTCTGCGCGGCCGAGAAGCCGACGTTGGGCTTGATGATGGTGCCCACCAGCGCGCCCGATTCCACGCCGGTGGCGCGGCGGGTGCCGGCCACGCCGTGGCTCGGCCGCTCGAACTGCGCGCGGTAGGCCGCGGGCAGCTGCAGCGATTCGAGCCGCAGCCCCGTGACCTCGCCGAGGTCGTAGAGGTTGCCCGCGACCGTGGCCGCCAGCGTCGGCAGGTTGGCGCCGATGTTGGCGACAGGAAACGAGATGTCGACCAGCGCGCGCCGCCACGGCCCGCGCCGGCCCTGGCGCTCGAGCAGCGCATTGGGCAGGCTGGGTGCCGCGGCCGGCTCGAGTTCTACGATGGCCTCGACGGTGGCGCGTGCCCGCGCGCGCAGGTCGTCGGTCTCGCCCTCGACGCGCGTGAAGGTGCCGCACGACTGCTCGCCCGCCATCACCTCGGCCACCGCGGCCGGCTCGAGCGGCGTCTCGATGCGGTAGCGCGCGCGGATGCGCTGTTCTGCCTGCGCCGTCGTCATCAGAGCTTCGACAGGTCGGGGAAGGGCCGCACCGGCTCGCTGCCGTCCCAGCCTTCGGAGGCCGCGCGGATCAGGTCGAACATCTTGCCCTTCGGGCCGGCCACTTCCGACAGCTCGATCACGGTGCCCGGGTGGTATTCGGTATCGAAGTAGATGAAGCGGCCGCGCTCGCCCACCTCGCCGCTCATCACCGGCTTGAAGCCCTGCGCCGTGAGGCGCGCGAGGTCGGCGTCGTAGTCGGCGGTCCAGTAGGCCACGTGCTGCAGGCCGGTGCGGCCCGCGCGCAGGAAGTCGCGGTACATCGAGGGCACGTCGTTGCGGGTCTGGATCAGCTCGACCTGCACATAGCCCGAGTTGGCCAGCGCCACCGAGTTGTGCGGCTCGTGCGCCTCGCCGTGGTAGCGGTAGTTGCGGATCGGCACCTTGGGGTTGTAGAACCAGGGACCGACGCCGAGCTCGCGGCTCCAGTAGTCCATGGCGGCCTCGATGTCGGGCACCACATAGCCCAGTTGGCGGATCTCGCCGAGGAATCGACTCATTTTCTTGCGCGCTCCGTTGTGCGTGTTGTTGTCAGACTTTGAGAAAACCGGTGGAGAACCACGGGATCGCGGCGACCAGCACCAGCCCCGCGAGCAGCGCGGCCATGTAGCCCCAGATGTGGCGGATGCCCTCGTCGGGATCGACCTTGCTGACGGCGCAGGCGCCGTAGTAGCCGACGCCGAAGGGCGGCGCGAACAGGCCGATGCCCATCGCGAAAATCACGACCATGGCGTAGTGCACCTCGTGCACGCCGGCCGCCTTGGCGATCGGGAACAGCAGCGGGCCGAACAGCACGATGGCCGGGATGCCCTCGAGCACGCTGCCCAGCACGATGAAGGCCACGATCGAGACCGCGAGGAAGCCGTAGGCACCGCCCGGAATGCCGGCCATGAGCTTCGCGAGGTCCTGCGAGAAGCCCGACTGCGTGAGCCCCCAGGCCATGGCGGTGGCGCAGCCGACGATGAAGATGATGGCGCCCGAGAGCGAGGCGGTCTCGACCAGCATCGGGCGCAGCCGGCGCCAGTCGAACTGGCGGTAGACCAGCAGGCCGACCAGCGCCGAATAGACGATGCCGATGGTCGAGACCTCGGTGGCCGTGGCCACGCCCTCGACCACCGCGGCGCGGATCACGAAGGGCAGCAGCACCGCGGGCAGCGCGACGAGCAGCAGCTTGCCGATCTCGCGCGCGCCGTGGCGCTTCACCTGGCTCAGGTCCTCGCGGCGGTAGCGCCACCAGACCACCACGCAGAGCATGGCGCCGAGCACCACCGCGGGCATCAGGCCGCCGGTGAACAGCGCCGCGATCGAGATGCCGGTGACCGAGCCGATGGTGATCAGCACGATCGAGGGCGGGATGGTCTCGGTCTGCGCGCCGGTGGCCGACAGCAGCGCCACCAGGTCGCCGGGCTTGGCGCCGCGCTTCGTCATCTCGGGGAACAGCACCGGCGCGATGGCCGCCATGTCGGCGATCTTCGAGCCCGAGATGCCCGAGATCAGGTACATGGCGCCGATCAGCACGTACGACAGGCCGCCGCGCACATGGCCCAGCAGGCTGGCGAGGAACTGGATCATGGCGCGCGCCATGCCGGTCATCTCGATCAGCGCGCCGAGGAAGATGAACAGCGGCACCGCCAGCAGGATCAGGTGAGACATGCCTTCGTCGAGCCGCCCCACCATCACCAGCATCGGCGTGCGCGTGGTCAGCGCCAGGTAGCCGAAGGTGGCGAGCGCGAACGAAAAGGCGATCGGCACGCCGGCGAACACGGTGAAGGCCACCACGCCAACGAAGAAGATCAGCAGGTTGAGCTTGCCCAGCGGCGCCAGCACCGGCCCAGCGAGCCAGAAAGCGGCCACCAGCGCCACGGTGCCGAGCGCGGCCACGGCGATCTGCCGCACGGTGCACACGCGCAGCAGGCGCAGCAGCGCCACCACCCCCATCAGCGCGATGCCCGCGGGGATGGCCGAGGCGCGCCAGGCATTGCTGATCTCGAGCGCGGGCGTGACGACGAAGGACTCCTCGTGCGCGTAGTCGATGGCCGGCCAGGCCACCAGCGCGAGGAAGGCCACCGAGGCCGTGATGGCGAAGGTGTCGAACAGCGCGCGCGTGTCGGGCCGCAGCCGCGCCACGAACGCGGTCATGCGCATGTGCTCGCCGCGGCGCAGCGCCACCACGGCGCCGAGCATCGAAAGCCACAGGAACAGGATCGAGGCCAGCTCGTCGGACCACACCAGCGGCGCATGGAAGGCATAGCGCGCCGTGACGCCCGCGAACAGCACCACGATCTCGGCCAGCACCAGCAGCGCGGCCAGCGATTCCACAGTGCCGCCGAGCCAGCGGTCGAGGCGGCCGGCCAGCGGCGCCAGCGCGTTCGGATGGGCCGCGGCGGCGCCACCGGGGGCGAGCGCGTCGGCGGGAAGCACGTGCGAGGACATGGGTGACGCTCAGGCCAGCTTGCCCACGGCCTCTTCGAGCAGCGCCCAGGCCTCGGGGCCGAAGCGGCCCTTCCATTCGCCGTAGAAGCCCGAGTCGCGCAGCTTGGCGCGGAAGCTGTCGGCCGCCGGACGGTTGATGGTCAGGCCCTTGGCCTGCAGGTCGCCCACCACCGACTCGTTGAGCTTGCGGATGTCCTCGCGCTGCTGCAGGCCGGCCTCGTTGATGGCGCGCGCGACGATGGTCTTCAGGTCGGCCGGCAGCGCGTCCCAGGCGCGGCCGTTGGCGATGAACCAATAGCCGTCCCAGATGTGGTTGGTGAGCGAGCAGAACTTCTGCACCTCGAACAGCTTGGCGACCTGGATGATCGGCAGCGGGTTCTCCTGCGCGTCGACGATCTTCGTCTGCAGCGCCGAGTAGACCTCGCTGAACTGCAGGCTCGCGGGCGCGGCGCCCAGGCCCTTGAACATCGAGATCGACAGCGGGCTCACGGGCACGCGGATCTTCAGGCCGTCCATGTCCTTGGCGGTGGCGACCGCGGCCTTGCTGCTGGTGGTCTGGCGAAAGCCGTTGTCCCACATCTTCTCGAAGGCATAGAGACGCGACTTGGCGATCGCGCCGCGCACGTGGGCGCCGAGCTTGCCGTCCATCGCGGCCCAGACCTGCTTGTAGTCGGCGAAGGCGAAGCCCACCGCATTGATCGCGGCCACCGGCACCAGGGTGGCGATCACCAGTGCCGAGGGCGTGAAGAACTCGATGCCGCCCGAGCGCACCTGGGCCAGCATGTCGGTGTCGCCGCCGAGCTGGTTGTTCGGGAAGATCTTGATCTCGACCCGGCCGTTGGTTTCCTTGGCGATGCGGTCGGCCGCTTCCTGCGCGCGGATGTTCAGCGGATGGCTCAGCGGCAGGTTGTTGCCGTACTTGTACGAGAACTCCGCCGCGCGGGCCGTGCGCGGCAGGGCCGAGAACACGCCGGCGGCCGGAACGGCCGCGATGGCGGGAAGGGCGGACAGGGTGCGAATCGCGCTGCGGCGGGTGACCGGTGCCATGCTGTGTCTCCGTTGTGTGGATGATGCGAATTGATGCATCATTGATTGAATTTCCTCGAAGATATAGGCCTCACCCTGTACCGTCAAACTACGGCTTGATGGTTTTTGATGTATGCGGGTTAACCCTTCAAACAAATCCTCCGCGCCGGCCGATGGCACCGCGGCACGCGCCACCGTTGCCGACATCGCGCGCACCGCGCAGGTCTCGACCGCCACCGTCGACCGCGTGCTCAACAAGCGCCCCGGCGTGCGCGACGCCACCGTGCAGCGCGTGCTCAAGGCCGCCGCCGAGCTCGGCTACCTGCCCGAGCGCGACCTCTATGCGGCACTGGCGCCGCGGCCGCTGCGCCTGGTGTTCCTGCTGCCCAGCGGCACCAACCGCTTCATCCGCATGCTCGGGGACATGGTCGGCTACGCGCAGGAGCACTGGGCGCCGTTCAACGTGGTGTGCCGCACCGAGCTCACCGAGAGCTTCAACCCCGAGGCGCTGGCCGCCGCGCTGCTGCGCCTGGGCGGGCGCTGCGACGGCATCGCGATGATGGCGCTCGAGCATCCGGCCGTGCGCGAGGCCGTGGCCGCGCTGGCCGCGCGCGGCGTGCCGGTGGTGACGCTGATCTCGGACCTCGCGAACTCGCAGCGCGCGGCCTACATCGGGCTGGACAACCGCGCCGCCGGCCGCACCGCGGGCTACCTCATCGGCCGCTTCATCGGAGCGCGCGCCGCCAAGGTCGCGCTGATCGCGGGCAGCCTGCGCTACAGCGCGCACCAGGAGCGCGAGGCCGGCTTCCTGCAGGTGATCGACGAGATGTTCGAGCCGCTGCAGGTGGTGGGCCTGCGCGAGGGCCAGGACGATGCCGACAAGAACTACCGCCAGACCCGCGCCCTGCTCGAGCAGCATCCCGAACTCGCGGGCATCTACAACATCGGCGGCGCCTCCGACGGCGTGGCGCGCGCGCTCAAGGAAGCGCAGCGCGACCAGAAGGTGGCCTTCATCGGCCACGGCCTCACGCCCGACACGCGCGCGCTGCTGATCGACGGCAGCATGGACGCGGTGATCACGCAGAGCCCGCATGCGACCCTGATGAGCTGCGTGCGCATCTTCACCAACCTGCGCGAGGGGCGCGACGTGCTCAGCGGGGTGGAGACGACGCGCAGCGTGGTGATCTTTCGCGAGAACCTGCCTTGAGACCTGCCCTGAGGCACGGGGGTATTCGCGGCTGATGGAAACTAGGCCCTCTGAGAGCCCATCGATGCCGCAAGCCCCGTCCCCACGCCCCTGCTACGCGATCAAGACCGAGGTCGCCGACCCGCGCGCCACGCGCTTCGAATTCGCGGCCCAGAAGACCATGTACGGCGGCAAGCAGATCGCGCCCGGCGACACGGTGTTCGTGTTCGCGAGCGAGAACGCGGGCGGCGCCGGCCTGGTCGCGATGGGCATCGTGACCGCGGCCGAGGCGCTGCCGCTGCTGCCCGACCTCGAGCGGCAGACGCCGCGCGTGAGCATCGCGGTGCGGCGCACCGCGCTCGCCAACGCCCCGCTCGGGCGGCGCGAGCTCAAGCCCCATGCCGACTGGAACGACGGCCGGCCCGAGACCGAGCTCAACTTCAAGTTCTACCGCCAGGCCACCGACAAGATCGTCGGCATCTCCGACGCCGCGGCGGACTACCTGCGCGCGTTCTTTCGCTGAGCCGGCTCAGCGCTCGGCGCGGCCCGCGCGTTCGGCGAACAGCTCCGCGATCACCTGCCGCAGCCAGCGGTTCGCGGGGTCGGCCTCGAAGCGCTTGCTCCAGTGCAGCGACACCGTGAAGTCGCGCAGCGGAAAGGCCGGCTCGACGATCGCGTAGCCGCCCTCCTGCGCGAAGCCGCGCGCGATGTTGCGCGGCATCACCACCGCGAGGTCGGTGGCGCGCACGATCGCCGGCAGCACCATGAAGTGCTCGGTGGTCAGGCGCACGCGGTCCTCGAGGTTCAGCAGCTGCAGGATGCGCAGGGTCTCGGCATGGGTGCGCACCGCCACGTACTCGAGCGTCTGCAGCGCCTCGATCAGCGCCTGGCTGGTGCGCCGGCCGCGCGCGAACGGATGGCCCTTGCGCAGCAGCACGATGTAGCGGTCCTTCAGCAGGTGCAGGCGCTGCGTGTCGCGCACCTTGGGCAGGAAGCCGAAGGCGAAGTCGACGCGGCCGCTGTCGAGCGCGGGCGCGATCTCGCCGGGCGCGAGCGGCAGCGTCTCCATGCGCACGCCGGGCGCGAGCTCGCCGAGCCGCGCCATCAGCGCGGGCAGGAAGCGGCCCTCGCCGATGTCGCTCATGTGAATACGAAAGACCTTGCGCGAGGCTTGCGGCTCGAAGCGCGCGGGCTCGTGCAGCGCCTCCTCGAGCAGCGCGAGCGCGGCCTGCACGGCGGCCGCGAGGCGCTCGGCGCGCGGCGTGGGCGCCACGCCGCCGGGGGCGCGCGTGAACAGCGCATCTTTCAGCAGCAGCCGCAGCCGGCCCAGGCCGTGGCTGGCCGCGGGCTGGGTCAGGCCCAGCGACTCGGCGGCACGGCTCACGCTGCGCGCGCGGTAGACGGCATCGAAGAGACGCAGCAGGTTGAGGTCTATGGTTTCAATATGCATGCCGTTCATATCGCTTAGCTCGCTTATTTTATTGAAGCCGGGCCGCAAGCTCCGCACACTGGCGCCCGGCGTGAATTCGCCGCCCCCGACGAAAGCGCCACCACAACGAGAAGGAGACACGACATGGCCAGACTGCGCCCGCATTCGATGTCAGCGGTGCTCGCGACCCTTGCAACCTCCCTGCTCCTCGCGGCCGGCGCCGCCTGGGCCCAGCAGCCGCCCACCGAGGAACCCGGCTGGGCCAAGGGCCGGCCCAAGAACGACGCGGCCACGCGGCTGGCGCCCGTGCCTTCGTTTCCCATCCCGACCGCGGCCGACCAGTTGCCCACCGCCAAGTTCAAGCTGCCGCCGGGCTTCAAGGTCGAGACCTGGGCCTCGGGCGTGCTCGATGCGCGCTCGCTGCGCCAGGGCGCCAAGGGCACGGTGTTCGTGAGCACGCTGTTCGTCGGCAACAAGGTCTATGCGATTGCCGAGAAGGGCGACCGCAAGCCGAAGACCATCGTCGACAAGACCGAGTTCGCCACCGGCATCGAATTCCACAAGGGCGCGCTCTACCTCGCCACGCACAAGCAGATCCAGCGCTACGACGGCATCGAGGACAAGCTCGACAACCCCGGCCAGCCGGTGGTGCTCTACGACAAGCTGCCCGGCGGCCAGGACCACAGCTGGCGCTACCTGCGCATCCGCGACGAGAAGCTCTACTACGCGGTCGGCGCGCCCTGCAACCTCTGCGAGCCCGACGACGCGCATGCGCGCATCTTCCGCATGAACCTCGACGGCAGCGGCATCGAGACCATCGCGCGCGGCGTGCGCAACACGGTGGGCTTCGACTTCGATCCGAAGACCGGCAACCTCTGGTTCACCGACAACGGGCGCGACTGGCTCTCCGAGGACCTGCCCAACGACGAGCTCAACGTGGTGACCAAGGCCGACCAGCACTTCGGCTACCCGTACTGCCACCAGGGCAACATCCTCGATTCGGAATTCGGCTGGGGCAAGAGCTGCGCCGATTACGCCAAGCCCGCCGCGCTGCTGGGCCCGCACGCCGCGGCGCTGGGCATGACCTTCTATCAAGGAAAGATGTTCCCGGCCAAGTACCGCGGCGCGATGTTCATCGCACGCCACGGCCCCTGGAACCGCACCACCAAGTACGCCGACATCGCCGTGGCCTGGCCCGACGGCAAGGGCGGCGCGAAGGTCGAGCCCTTCATGACCGGCTTCGTCGAGAACAACACCTACCTGGGCCGGCCGGTGGACTTCCTGGTGCTCAAGGACGGCTCGATGCTGGTGAGCGACGACCACGCGGGTGCGATCTACCGCATCAGCTACGGCGGCAAGTGAGGCGCGCCGGATGACGAGGCACACGGCGATGGCGGCGATGGCGATGCTGTGGGCGCTGGCCCTGCCCGCGTTCGCGCAGGCGACCAAGGGCGCGCAGCCCAAGGCCGCGCCGGCGGCGGCATCGGGCGCCAAGGTCTATGCCGAACGCTACGCCGCGCTGTGCGCCGCCTGCCACGGTGCCGACGGCCGCAGCGAGATGCAGGGCGTGCCCTCGCTCGCGGGCCAGCATTCGTTCTACGCGATCACGCAGCTGTTCCTGTTCCGCGAAGGCCGGCGCGCCAACGAGGCCATGACCGCGGTCGCGAAGACGATGAAGGACGAGGACCTGCGCGGCTTCTCCGACTTCATCGCGACGCTGCCCGCGCTGGCACCGGCCGCCGCCGCCGCGCCGCCCGACGCGGCGCGCATGGCACGCGGCCAGGCGCTCGCGCAGGAGAACCGCTGCGTGATCTGCCACGGCGCCGACTTGAGCGGCGGCCAGCAGGTGCCGCGCATCGCGCACCAGCGCGAGGAATACCTCGCGCTCACGCTGCAGGAGTTCCGCAGCGGCAAGCGCCCGGGCTACACGCAGGCGATGGGCGAGGCCGTGGGCCGCATGGCGAGCGAGGACCTCGACACCCTCGCCTACTACGTGGCGCGTTTGCCCACCGCACCGCCCAAGCCCGGCGGCAAGTAGCGCCGCCTCCAGCAACGAACAACGCCGGCCCGCACCCGGCGCGGGGACGCCTGCGTCCGCGCATTCCTTCATCCATCCACGCATCAACCCACCGGAGCCGATTCTTTTGGAAGTCTCATTCAGCAAGGAAGTCGAGGCGCTGCGCCTCGGCGAGGGCGACACCTTTCACGGCGAGGGCATCCTCGCGATCACCAAGGGCCTGCTGCAGTCGGGCGTGGCCTATGTCGGGGGCTACCAGGGCGCGCCGGTGTCGCACCTGCTCGACGTGATGGTGCAGGCCAAGGGCTACATGGACGAGCTCGGCGTGCACGTGGAGGCCTGCTCGAACGAGGCCTCGGCCGCGGCCATGCTCGGCGCCTCGATCCACTATCCGCTGCGCGGTGCCGTGACCTGGAAGTCCATCGTCGGCACCAACGTGGCGGCCGACGCGCTGTCGAACCTGTCCTCGCCCGGCGTGACCGGCGGCGTGCTGATCGTGGTCGGCGAGGACTACGGCGAAGGCGCCAGCGTGATCCAGGAGCGCACCCATGCCTATGCGCTCAAGTCGAGCATGTGCCTGCTCGACCCGCGGCCCGACCTGGCCGTGATGGTGCGCATGGTCGAGCAGGGCTTCCAGCTCTCGGAGACCTCGAACATGCCCTGCCTGATGGAGCTGCGCATCCGCACCTGCCACGTGCGCGGCAGCTTCGCGTGCAAGGACAACCTCGCGCCCGCCGTGTCGACGCGCGCGCTCATGACCGACCCCGCGGGCTTCGACTACATGCGGCTCGCCCATCCGCCCGTGACCTTCCGCCACGAGAAGCTCAAGGGCGACGAGCGCATTCCCGCCGCGCGCCGCCACATCGTGGCCCAGGGGCTCAACGAGCTGATGCCGGGCGGGCGCCATGCCGAGCTCGGCATCGTGGTGCAGGGCGGCCTGTACAACGCGCTGATCCGCGGCCTGCAGCAGCAGGGACTGGCCGATGCCTTCGGCGAGAGCGAGATCCCGATCCTGGTGCTCAACGTCACCTATCCGCTGGTGCCCGAGCAGCTGGCCGACTTCTGCCTCGGCAAACGCGCGGTGCTCGTGGTGGAGGAAGGCCAGCCCGAGTACATCGAGCAGGACATCGCGACCCTGCTGCGCCGCCGCGACATCCAGACGCCGCTGCACGGCAAGGACCTGCTGCCCTCGGCCGGCGAGTACGGTGTGGAGGTGCTCTCGGGCGGGCTCGCCGCCTTCGTCGCGAAGTACGTCGGCGAGGGCGAGACGGCCGCATCGGCGCTGTCGGCCCAGGCCTGGCTGGCCGGCAACCGCGAGCGCCGCGAGGCGGTGGCGCGCCGCCTCGACGTGCCGCTGCCGAACCGGCCGCCGAGCTTCTGCGTGGGCTGTCCCGAGCGGCCGGTGTTCTCGGCCCTCAAGCTCGCGCAGCAGACCACGGGGCCGGTGCACATCGCGGCCGACATCGGCTGCCATGCCTTCGGCACCTTCGAACCCTTCTCGATGGGCCACTCGATCCTCGGCTACGGCATGAGCCTCGCGAGCCGCGCGGGCGTGTCGCCGATGATGAACCGGCGCACGCTGTCGATCATGGGCGACGGCGGCTTCTGGCACAACGGCCTGCTGACCGGCGTGCAGAGCGCGCTGTTCAACGGCGACGACGCGGTGCTGCTGATCTTCAAGAACGGCTACACCTCGGCCACCGGCACGCAGGACATCATCTCCACGCCCGACGACGAGGTGAAGGAGCGCGCCGTCGACAAGCAGCAGAGCCTGGTCGACAAGAACCAGACCATCGAATCCACGCTCAAGGGCCTGGGCGTGCAATGGATGCGCACCGTGACCACCTACGACGTGGAGCGCATGCGCCGCACCCTGACCGAGGCGCTGACCAGCGACTTCGACGGCCTCAAGGTGGTGATCGCCGAGGGCGAATGCCAGCTCGAGCGGCAGCGCCGCATCAAGCCCTGGATCGCGGGCCTGCTGCAGCGCGGCGAGCGCGTGGTGCGCGTGAAGTACGGCGTGGACGAGGACGTGTGCAACGGCGACCATGCCTGCATCCGGCTCTCGGGCTGCCCCACGCTCACCTTGAAGGACAACCCCGATCCGCTCAAGCTCGACCCGGTGGCGACCGTGATCGACGGCTGCGTGGGCTGCGGCCTGTGCGGCGCCAACGCGCACGCGGCCACGCTGTGCCCGAGCTTCTACCGCGCCGAGGTGGTGCAGAACCCGAAGTGGCACGAGCGGCTGCTGCATGGCCTGCGCGGCGCGGTGGTGCGCGCGCTGCGCCCGGCTTGAGGAGACACGAGCCATGGAACGACATTCCTCCCCGGCGTCCACGCAGCGCCCGATCACCCTGCTCGTCTGCGCCCTTGGCGGCGAAGGCGGCGGCGTGCTCACCGAATGGCTGGTGGAGACCGCGCGCCACGCGGGCTTCGCCGCGCAGAGCACCTCGATCCCCGGCGTGGCGCAGCGCACCGGCGCCACCACCTACTACATCGAGGTGTTCCCGGTGCCGCTCGCGCAACTCGGCGGGCGCCGGCCCGTCTTCAGCCTGAGCCCGGTGCCGGGCGCGCTCGATGCGATCGTGTCGTCGGAGCTGCTCGAGACCACGCGCCAGATCGGCAACGGCATGAGCGCGCCGCCGCGCACGCTGGTCATCAGCTCGTCGGCGCGCGTGCTCACCACCGCCGAGCGCATGGTGCCCGGCGACGGACGCGCCGACGCGCAGCGCCTGATCGACGTGGTCAAGGCCTTCAGCCGCGAGCACCATGTGCTCGACATGGGCGCGATGGCGCGCGAGGCCGGCACCGTGGTCAGCGCCGTGATGCTCGGCGCGATCGCGGGCAGCGGGCTGTTCCCGTTCGAGCGCGCGGCCTACGAGCACGCGGTGCGCGGCGGCGTCGCGCACGACAAGGTCGGCAAGGCGGCCGCGGCCAGCCTGCGCGGCTTCGCGGCCGCCTTCGAGGCCGTGAGCGCGCCGCGCGCGCAGGCCGCCTTCGTGCGCGGCGTGCTGGCCGAGGAAGGCCGCGATGCGCCGCCGCCCGCGCGCGCGCTGCCCGCCGAGCTGGCGCAGCGCTTTCCGCCGGCCGTGCACGACCTGCTGGCGCTCGGCCATGCGCGCGTGCTCGACTACCAGGACGCGGCCTATGCCGCGCTCTATGCGCAGCGGCTGGCGCGCGTGCTCGATGCCGAGCGCGCGGCCGATCCGGCCGGCGCGCGCGGCTTCGCCATCGTGCGCGAGACCGCGCGCTGGCTCGCGCTGTGGATGGCCTTCGACGACATCGTGCGCGTGGCCGCGCTCAAGGGCCGTGCCAGCCGCGCGCAGCGCGTGCGCCGGGAAGTGCGCGCGGGCGAGGCCGACATCGTGAAGGTCTACGACCACTTCAAGCCCGGCGCGGCCGAGTTCGCGGCGCTGCTGCCGAGCGCGCTCGCGCGCCGCGTGACGGCCTGGGACCGCGCGCGCCAGGCGCGCGGCCGCGAGCCCTGGGCACTGCCGCTGCAGGTGGGCAGCCATGCCGTCTGGGGCATGGCCTCGCTGCGCCTGCTGGCCTCGCTGCGCTGGCTGCGCCGCCGCGGCAGCCGCTTCGCGGAGGAACAGGCGCTGATCGAGCGCTGGCTCGCGGCCATCGAGGCCGGCGCGCGCGAGAACTGGGTGCTGGGCCGCGAGCTCGCGCTGTGCGGCCGGCTCATCAAGGGCTACGGCAGCACCAACGAGCGCGGCAAGCACACGCTGCTGCACCTGGTCGGCGAACTCGCGGGCCGCACGGCGATGCCCGCGCCGGCACGCGCCGAAGCCATCGCCGCCGCGCGCGAGGCCGCGCTGGCCGACGAAGGCGGCAAGGCGCTAGATGCCGCGCTCGCGCAGCACGGCGCGGCGCCGCGGCCGGTGCAGGCGCAGCCCATCCGCTGGATGAAGCGGCCGCCGGCCGCCACGCCCTCGCGCCCCGCCTGAGCCTCATCGCATCCCCAAAAAGAAACCGGAGACACACCATGACCCTCGACGCTTTCCCATGGCGACGCCGGCTGCTGCTGG
This sequence comes from Variovorax sp. GW821-FHT10D07, assembly GCF_059415325.1. Lineage (NCBI taxonomy): Bacteria > Pseudomonadati > Pseudomonadota > Betaproteobacteria > Burkholderiales > Comamonadaceae > Variovorax > Variovorax sp. GW821-FHT10D07. The sequence continues at coordinate 91,687 of NZ_JBWKMZ010000008.1, forward strand.
CCACCGCCCTCGCCTCCCTCGCCGGCGCCCCGGCATGGGCCAACACCGCCACCGCCTGGCCCGCCAAGCCGGTCAAGGTGATCGTCAACTTCCCGCCCGGCGGCGCGGCCGACCAGATCGCGCGCGCCGTCGCGCAGCCGCTGCAGGAGGCGCTCAAGCAGCCGGTGGTGATCGAGAACCGCGGCGGCGCCAATGGCAACCTCGGCGGCGAAGCCGTGGCGCGCGCGCCGGCCGACGGCTACACGCTGCTGATGAGCTCGGGCGGCATGGTGTCGGTGAACCCGCACCTCTATGCGCGCATGAGCTTCGATCCGGCCAAGGACCTGGTGCCGGTGGCGGCCGCGGCGCGGGTGCTGGTGTTCCTGGTCGCCAAGCCCTCGCTGCCGCCGGCCAACGTGCGCGACTTCATCGCCTATGCCAAGGCCAACCCCGGCAAGCTCAGCTACGCCTCGCCGGGCAGCGGCAGCTCGCCGCACCTCGCGGGCGAGATGTTCAAGAGCCAGGCCGGCCTGTTCGCGCTGCACGTGCCCTACCGCGGCGCCGCGCCCGCGCTGCAGGACCTGCTGGCGGGCCAGGTCGACTACGCCTTCGATCCCGGCATCGGCCTGCAGCAGGTGCGCGCGGGCAAGCTGCGCCTGCTGGCCGTGGGCAGCCCGCAGCGCTCGCCGCTGTTCCCCGACGTGCCCACGCTCGACGAGGCCGGCCTGCGCGGCTTCGACGCCGACACCGTGTTCGGCTTCTACGCGCCGGCCGGCACGCCGCCCGAGGTGGTGGCGCAGCTCAATGCGCAGATCAACCGCGCGCTCGCGCTGCCAGCCGTGAAGGAACGCATCGCCTCGCTGGGCGGCGAGGCCGTGCCCGGCACGCCGGCCGAGTTCCAGCAGCGCGCCGCGGCCGATTCGCAGCGCTTCGGCGCGCTGATCCGCGAACGCCGCATCGCGGCGGATTGAACCGGGAGCGCGCACCCGGACCTCGAGACCTTGCCCGATCCCTTGCTCACTGAATCCACAACACGCAGAACGAAAGAGAGACAAGCCATGCAGACTTCCTTCCATCGCCGCCCCGGCGCCCTCGCGCTCACGCTGGCACTCGCGGCCTCGGCCATGGTCCCCGCGCTCGCGCAGGACAAGCCGGTGCAGATCAAGCTGTCGAGCTGGGTGCCCGCGCAGCATCCGCTGAACCCGGCCCTGCAGGCCTGGGCCGACGACATCAAGAAGGCCTCGAACGGCTCGATCACCGCGATCCTCTTTCCCTCGGAGCAGCTGGGCAAGGCCTTCGACCACTACGACATGGCGCGCGACGGCATCGCCGACTTCTCTTACGTGAACCCCGGCTACCAGCCGGGCCGCTTCCCGGTGATGGCCGGTGCCTCGCTGCCCTTCCTGTTCGCCAACGGCAAGGAGGGCTCGGCCGCCATCGACGACTGGTACCGCGCCTATGCCGCCAAGGAAATGAAGGACGTGAAGTACTGCTTCGCCTTCGTGCACGACCCCGGCACTTTCCACTCGCGCAAGAAGATCGTGCTACCCGCCGACGTGAAGGGCATGAAGGTGCGGCCCGCGACCAGCACCGTGGGCCAGCTCATCACCTCGCTGGGGGGCACCAACGTGCAGGCCTCGGCACCCGAGTCGCGCGACATGCTCGAGCGCGGCGTGGCCGATGCCATCACCTTCCCCTGGGGATCGATCGGCCTTTTCGGCATCGACAAGGTGGTCAAGTACCACATGGACGTGCCGCTGTACGTCACGCCCTTCGTCTGGGTCATGAACAAGGGCAAGTACGACGCGATGTCGGCCGGCCAGAAGAAGGTGATCGACGACCACTGCACCAGCGAATGGGCGCAGAAGGTGGCCGCGCCCTGGGCCGACTTCGAGTTCGCGGGCCGCGCCAGGATCGCGGGCCAGTCGGGCCACGAGGTCTACAAGCTCACGGCCGAGCAGCTCGATGCCTGGCGCAAGGCGGCCGCGCCGTCGGAGGCGCAGTGGTCCGAGAGCGTGAAGAAGACGGGCGAGGATCCGAAGGCCGTGATGGACGCGCTGAAGGCGAGCCTGGCGAAGCACAAGTCGGCGCTGTGACAGCCATGAGCACGCGTCCGGCCAGTGCCATGGACCGCGTGATCAACACGATCGAATGGCTGGCCGCCATCTTCGTGGGGATCGTCGCGCTCAACATCTTCGTGGCCGTGGTGCTGCGCAAGTTCTTCGACACCTCGATCCCCGACGCCTACGACTTCGGCCGCATGCTGCTCGGGATCCTGATCTTCTGGGGCATCGCGGCCACCAGCTACCGCGGCGGCCACATCACGGTCGACCTGGTCTGGACCGCGGCCGGTCCGCGCATGCGCCGCGCGATCGACATCTTCGCCACCCTGGTGCTGCTGCTGGTGGTGGCGGTGCAGACCGCGATGCTGTTCGACAAGGTGCGGCTCACCTACACCGACAACGTGCTGACCTACGACATGAACATCCCGACCTGGCCGTTCTATGCCGTGGCCTGGGCCGGCGACGTGTCGGCCGTGATCCTGATCGCGGTGCGCACCTGGCGGCTGATCTTCCATCCCGAACTGCTGCACGACGAGCACGCCGAAGAGAAGGTGAGCGAATGAGCACCGATGCCGTCGCCCTGCTGGGCTTCGTCGCCCTGTTCGTGCTGATGCTGCTGCGCGTGCCCGTGGGCATGGCGATGGGGCTGGTCGGCGTCACCGGCTACAGCTACCTCGTGGGGCCCGGCCCCGCGCTCAAGCTGGTGGGCCAGACCTCGATGCGCACCGTGACCGACTACACCTTCGGCGTGATCCCGATGTTCATGCTGATGGGCGCGCTGGTCTCGGTGTCGGGCGTGAGCCGCGAGCTGTTCCGCGCCGCCAACTCGATGATCGGCCACCTGCGCGGCGGCCTCGGCGTGGCCACGGTGGTGGCCTGCGGCGGCTTCGCGGCGATCTGCGGCTCCTCGGTCGCCACGGCCGCCACCTTCTCGTCGGTGGCCTATCCCGAGATGCGGCGCTTCGGCTATCCGCAGTCCTTCGCCACCGGCGTGATCGCCGCGGGCGGCACGCTGGGCGCGATGCTGCCGCCGTCGACCGTGCTCGCGGTCTACGCCATCCTCACGCAGCAGGACATCGGCAAGCTGTTCATGGCCGGCATCGTGCCGGGCCTGCTCGCGATGCTGATGTACGTGCTGACCATCGTGGTCATCGTGCGCGTGAAGCCCGGCTGGCTGCCGCGCGGCGAGGCGCGGGCCTGGAGCGAGCGCGCGGCCGAGCTCAAGAACGTGTGGGCACCGATCGTGCTGTTCCTGTTCGTGATCGGCGGGCTGTACGGCGGCTTCTTCACGCCCACCGAGGCCGGCGGCGTGGGCGCGAGCGGCGCCTTCATCCTCGGCGTGCTGCGCGGCCGGCTCGACCGCGCGAAGATCCGCGAGGCCCTGCTGTCGGCCACGCGCACGGCGGCGGCGGTGTTCACCGTGCTGATCGGCGCGCTCTTGTTCGGCTACTTCCTCACCATCACGCAGAGCCCGCAGAAGCTCACCGAGTTCCTCACCGGCCTGGGCGTGGGCCGCTACGGCGTGCTCGCGCTGATCATGGTGATGTACCTGGTGCTCGGCTGCCTGATGGACGCGATGGCGATGATCATCCTCACGGTGCCGATCATCTACCCGGTGATCGTGCACCTGGGCTTCGACCCGATCTGGTTCGGCATCGTCATCGTGATGACGGTGGAGCTCGGGCTGATCCATCCGCCCGTGGGCATGAACGTGTTCGTCATCAAGAGCGTGGTGAAGGACGTGAGCTTCACCACCATCTTCAAGGGCGTGCTGCCCTTCGTGGCGACCGACATCCTGCGGCTGGTGATCCTGATCGCGTTCCCCGCGATCGCGCTGTGGCTGCCCGGGCGCATGGGATGAAGGCAGCAAGCAGAATCGAGCGCATGAGCAACAAGGAAATCGTCTACACCGTCCGCGTCGAATTCGGCGACTGCGACCCCGCCGGCATCGTCTGGTTCCCGAACTTCTTCCGCTGGATCGACGCGGCCTCGCGCCACTTCTTCCACCAGTGCGGCGTGCCGCGCTGGGAGGAGACCACGAAGACGCTCGGCGTGATCGGCACGCCGCTGGTCGACACGCACACGCGCTTCGTCAAGACCGCGAGCTACGGCGACACGCTCGAGATCGCGACGCGCATCGCCGAGTGGCGCGAGAAGAGCTTCGTGCAGGCCTACCGCGTGACCCGCGGCGCGGACCCGATCCTCGAATGCGAGGAGGTGCGCATCTTCGGCGGCAAGCGCGAGGACGGCAGCCTGCGCGCGCTGCCGGTGCCGCCGTCGATCCGCGCGCTCTGCGAATAGCGCGGCGCCGGGGCCGCGAGGGGCGGCGGGCGGCTTTCATCGCGGTGTCATGGCGCTCGCGCAGATTCGTGCGCGCCCCGCCATCGACCCCACACGCGAAAAGAAATCCCCCATGGAAAGACGTTCCTTCCTGCGCCGCGGCCTGTTCTACACGGTCGCCGCCGCCACCCCTCCCGTGTTGAGCGCCTGCGGCGGTGGAGGCAGCGACGGGATCGTGTTCCCGATCGTGCCGCCGCCCGCTCCCGCGCCGGCACCGCCGCCACCCGCGCCCGAACCCGCGGGCCGCTATGCCTTCGGGCAGGGCGTGGCCTCGGGCGACCCGAAGGACACCAGCATCGTCTTCTGGACCCGCTGCGTGCGCACCGGCACCGCCGCCAACAGCGCGGCCATCGCGCTGCGGCTCGAGGTGTCGGACACCTCGGGCTTCGGCAACCTGGTGGCGAAAGTCGCGCTCGAGGCCTCGGACCGCTTCGACCGCACCGTGCGCGCCAAGGTCACGGGCCTTGCGCCCGACACGCGCTACTTCTTCCGCTTCGTCGCGGGCAGCGACGTCAGCGCCACCGGCCGCACGCGCACCGCGCCGGCCGCCGACAGCCAGCGCCAGCAGCTGCGCTTCGCCTGGTTCACCTGCCAGGACTGGCTGATCAACCACTGGGGCGCGCTCGACCTGCTGGCGGCCGAGGACGACCTCGACTTCACGGTGCACGTGGGCGACTACGTCTACGAGACCGTGGGCGCGAAGTTCCAGGCCGGCGTGGCCGAGCCCGCGCACCAGGCGATCCAGCTGCCCAACGGCGTGGCGCTGGCCGACGGCAGCGTCTATGCCAACACGGTCGACGACTACCGCACGCTCTACCGCACCTACCGCGGCGACGCGCGGCTGCAGGCGGTGCATGCGAAGTTCCCGCTGATCGCGATCTGGGACGACCACGAGTTCTCGGACGACTGCTGGCAGGACCACCAGACCTACACCAACGCCAACACCCAGCAGACCGCGCGCCGCCGCGGCGCGAGCCAGGCCTGGGCCGAGTACATGCCGGTGGACTTCGGCGATGTCTCCTTCGACATGGGGAACCCGGCCTACGACAACATCAAGATCTACCGCGACTTCCACTTCGGCCCGCTGCTGCACCTGGTGATGACCGACGAGCGGCTGTACCGCGACGACCACGTGATCTCCGAGGCGCTGGTCGCGCAGCAGACGGGCGGCGATCCGGTCGACGGCAACAGCTCGATCGGCTCGCGCTACTTCGCGCCGCAGACGACGCTGCTGGCGCTCGAGGCGATGCGCACGCAGCAGCTCGGCCGCGCGCCGAGCATCCTCGGCCCGACGCAGACCGACTGGTGGAAGAACACGCTGAAGAACTCGAACGCCACCTGGAAGGTCTGGGGCAACGAGGTCTCGCTGAGCCGCATGTGGGTGGACCTGACGCAGATGGCGCCGCCACCCTTCAACCAGCGCTACGTCGTCAACTGCGACGCCTGGGACGGCTACCCGAGCCACAAGGCCGACCTGATGGGCTACCTGAAGGCGCAGAACATCCGCAACGTGGTGGCGATCACGGGCGACCTGCACGCCTTCCAGTGCGGCCTGATCCGCGACCTGCCCGATCCCGTGGCCGGCACGCCGGTGCTGGTCGATTTCGTCTGCGCGGGCGTCAGCAGTTCCTCGTTCTACAGCTACATCAAGGCCGGCTCGCAGGGCACGCCGCTCACCGCGCTGACCGCCACGCCCGCGGCCTTCGAGCAGGTCATGCGCGGCAACAACCCCGACCTGCTGTTCTCCGACCACGACGCGCAGGGCTATGCGAGCGCGACGGTCACGGCGCAGGCCTTCACCGTCGTCTTCAACAAGGTCAAGCCGCTCGACGCGGGCAAGGTGCCCGCGAGCCCGCTGCTCAAGCGCACGCGGATCCGCGTGAATGCCGGCAGCACCACGCCGGTGATCGAGGACAACGTCTGAGCGAGGGGGCTAGGGCCTGTTCACACTATTCAAGGGGTCGCGTTGCCCCGCAAAGGGGCTGGATGCAAGGCGCCCGCGCGCAGCAAGGCGTGTGAACAGGCCCTAACGCGCCCAGTAGTCGCCCACGCCGAGCACCGCGCCGTTGCGGTCGACGGTGCAGATCGCGCGGCGGCCGTCGCTGCCGCTCGTGAGTTCCACCTCGTAGACCCCGCTGTCGACGCGGCGCGAGCCACCGAGCACGATGGTCTGCCAGGGCCGCGCGAAGTGGACCGAGCCGGCCTGCACGCAGCCCATGTTCGAGATCGCCGGGGCCGTGCCGGCGCGGCCGGGCGGCGGCGCGCCGTAGGTGCCCGGCGGGCGGCTGTAGGGGGTTTCGCAGCCCGCGAGCAGCACGGCGATGCCGGCGCAGGCGACGAGCCAGCCGCGCGGGCGACGATGGGTCTGGTGATTCATGCCTCGACTCCTCTTGAACGGTTGCTCCGACCGCGGCCATTGTGCGGGCTGGGGCCCGGTCATGTAACCATGCCGAGGATCGCCGCCGCGCGTGGCACCCTGAAGACTCAGGCCCGGTCCGGGGCCGCCAGCTTCGCGAGCAGGCCGTCGACGCCGCGCTCGATCAGGTCGAAGGCCTCGACGAAGGCCTGCCGGTCGCCGTACCAGGGATCGGGCACGTCGCCCGAGAGCCCGTCGGCGAAGTCGGTCAGCAGATGGATCTTGTGCGCCGTGCCCGCGGGCGCGAGGCGGCGCAAGGCCGCGCAGTGCTGGCCGGTCATGCCGACGATGGTGTCGAAGCGCTCGAAGTCCGAGGTCCGCACCTGCCGCGCGCGATGCGCGGGCATCTCGATGCCGCGCCGCCGCGCCTCGGCCACCGAACGCGGATCGGGCGGATTGCCGCGCTCCTCGTCGGAGATCGCGGCGCTGTCGACCTCGAGCGCGAGCTGCGCGGCGCGGGCCTTGTGGGCGAGCAGGGCGTGGGCGGTGGGGGAGCGGCAGATGTTGCCGGTGCAGATGAACAGAATGGCTGGCTTCTTCAACGGAGATCCCTACTTGGTAATTCTTCGAGGCGTAACTTTCGCAAGCCGCTGGCGGTTCAAAGCCTATACAAATCGACAGGGGATCATTTGGTCTTGACGCACCGCTCGCCGTTGGCCTTGCCCAAGACCAGTCACGCCGCTCGAGTCGTCGACTATCCCTGAATTCGCGACCGGCCTCGCCGTTTGATGAGGCTCTGTTTCAACCTCATCTGCTACGCAGGAAGACACCATGACGCGCCAAGTTCCCTACCCGCACCCCGGCGAGATCCTCGCCGCGGAATTCCTGGAGCCGATGGGCATCACCGCCTACCGTCTCGCCAAGGCGATCCACGTGCCGCAGACGCGCGTGACCGCCATCCTCGCCGGCACCCGCGGCATCACGGCCGATACCGGTCTGCGCCTGGCACGTGCATTCGGCGTGAGCGACGAGTTCTGGATGAACCTTCAGCGCGACTATGACGCCGCGCAGGCGCGCGATGCGCTCGGGGATGAGCTGAACGAGATCGAGCCCTTGACCGCTTGATGGAGCGTACCGACTTAACGCAGCCTGACCACCACACGGGCGCGCGCCGCATCGAGGCGCCATCGCAACACTGTGGCCTTAAAACCCTGCATCGAACGCTGAAACGCGCATTTCGGGTTGCCCCCGCGATGACGCAGTGCAACAATCCCGCATCTTCACTTCGGAGCCTCGTGCGTGGACAGTGCCAGTTGGATCAGTGACCAGACGCGTGCCGTGGCATGCGCGGCACACCCGGCTCCGTAGCGCAGGCTTCTTGCGCGCCGCGGCCGACGTGCCCGCGGCGTGATGCCTGCCCTTCCCGGCAGGCTCTCCCTCCCCCGACATCCGTTTCGTCACTGGCGTCTCTTTGCCAGCCAGCGTGGTCCATGCCACGAGGTCCTCTCGCCCGTCACGGGTCGAAGGAGCCTTGTCATGCGTCAACTCGTTCTACATCGCCAGCCCCTGCATCGTGGCCACGCCGCCACGCATGACGCCGACCCGCGCGCCGCGTCGGCGCGCCAGCCCGCGGCCGACATGCTGCAGCCCGAGGCCGACCAGGAGCTCGACAAGTCCGCTTCGTTCTGGAGCACGCGACGCATCCGCTGCTTCCTGCTGCTGGTGCCGGGCCAACGCAAGCCGGAGCGTTCGTAGCGCCTGTCCACCGACGCGTCGCCCCGACCGTTGCATTCGAACGAAGCACCGCGCCTTCATCCACCCATCGCCAAGGAGGCCACCATGGACCCAGACCCTCGCTGGCGCCGCTGCGCGCCTCCCCTGCCTGACCGCGCCACGCGCCGGTCGGCCTTCATCGCCATGAACCATCCGCGGCACACCGAGCCGCGAAGGACCGTCACCTCCGGCTGACCCGCGGGAGGCTCTCCTTCGCGCGCCCCGTTGCGCGCCTCGCCAGGAGAACCTCGAATGAACCGCCAACGCCTGCGGCCCGCCACCCGGACCGCCCTCCTCGTCCGCCGCGCCCCGCGCCGCACACGCCCCTCGCTGCGCCAGCGCGCCGCACGCCTGCACGCCTGGACGGCGGCATACCTCTGCGGCCTCGCGGTCACGCAGACGCATGCCGCCGGCGGGCACCACGCGGTCGACGATGCCGCGATCCTCGATCCCGGCCAATGCCAGATCGAGACCTGGGCCGATCGCCGCGATGGCGAACGCAGCGGGTACGCGCCGATGCACCTCGGACCCGCCTGCCGCATCGGCCCGGTCGAGCTCGGCCTGAACCTCGAGCGCGAACGCGGCAGCGAGGGCCGCACGGTGCGCGCGGGCCCGCAGCTCAAGTGGGCCCACGCACTGAGCGACGACCTCGGCGTGGGCCTGCTGGTGGCCGCGGCCTGGGAGCGTTCGCCCGAGCGCGGCGCGCTGCGCTACACGGGCGCCAGCGTGGTGGTCCCGCTGACCTGGCAGATCGCCGAGGACTGGCGCGCCCACTTCAACCTGGGCCGCGACCTGCATCGCGCACAGCCCAGTCGCAGCCACTCGGGCCTGGCGCTCGAATGGACGGCCTCGCAGCAACTCGGCTTCGTGGCCGAGCGCTTCCGTGAAGGCGGCGCCAGCGCCTGGCGCGCGGGCCTGCGCTGGACGCCGACCGACACGCTGAGCATCGACCTGAGCCGCGCCCACGGGCTGCGCGCCGACCGGCCCGGCTGGTGGACCCTGGGCATGACCTGGGCCTTCCGGCGCTGAACGCCAAGCCACCGCAACACGAGAAAACCCAACGGCCTTCGAAGGCCACGCGCCGCGCCCGTCACGCGGCGAAGGAGAACAACAATGAAGAACGTCCTGAAGTCCTTTTTCGAAAGCTTCCTGCGCAGCCGCCGCATGCTGCATCACTTCGAGCGCTGGCAGACGCTGCTGGGCTCGAAGCCCGTGGGCATCGCCTCGGCCGCGATGCCGCCCGAGATCGCGAAGGCGCTGAGCGCCGCCTCGCTGGCCGATGCCGACGACATGCTGGCGCAGCTCGACAGCTCGCCGCAGGGCCTGAGCGAGGAACACGCCACGGCGCTGCGCAAGCGCCTGGGCGGCAACGAGGTGAACCACGAGAAGCCGCTGCCGTGGTGGACCCACCTGTGGCAGTGCTACCGCAATCCCTTCAACCTGCTGCTGACCGTGCTCGCGTTGGTCTCCTACGTCACCGAGGACATGAAGGCCGCGGTGGTGATCGGCAGCATGGTGGTGCTGTCGACGGTGCTGCGCTTCCTGCAGGAGTCGCGCTCGAACAAGGCGGCCGACGAGCTCAAGGCGATGGTCAGCAACACCTCGACCGTGCTGCGGCCCGTGGAAGGCTCGGACGGCGCGCTGCGCATCGAGGTGCCGATGCGCGACCTGGTGCCCGGCGACCTGATCGCGCTGTCGGCCGGCGACATGATCCCGGCCGACTGCCGGCTGCTCTCGGCCAAGGACCTGTTCATCAGCCAGTCGGCGCTGACCGGCGAGGCGATGCCGGTCGAGAAGTTCGCCAGCGTGCCCGCCACCGGCGGCACGAGCGGCGTGCTCGAGCGCGACAACCTGCTGTTCATGGGCACCAACGTGATCAGCGGCACCGCGACCGCGCTGATCGTGCACACCGGCGCGCGCACCTTCTTCGGCGCGCTGGCGCAGCGCGTGAGCGCCACCGACCGCGGCACCACGGCCTTCCAGGCCGGCATCAACCGCGTGAGCTGGGTGCTGATCCGCTTCATGCTGGTGATGGCGCCGCTGGTGCTGGTGATCAACGGCGTGACCAAGGGCGACTGGTGGGAGGCGGCGCTGTTCGCGCTGTCGATCGCGGTCGGCCTCACGCCCGAGATGCTGCCGATGATCGTGACCGCCACGCTCGCCAAGGGCGCGGTCGTGATGTCGCGCCAGAAGGTGATCGTCAAGCGCCTCGAGGCGATCCACAACTTCGGCGCCATGGACGTGCTGTGCACCGACAAGACCGGCACGCTGACGCAGGACCGCATCGTGCTCGAGCGCCACACCAACGCCTGGGGCGAGGGCTCCGACCATGTGCTGCAGCTGGCCTACCTCAACAGCTTCCACCAGACCGGCCTGAAGAACCTGCTCGACAAGGCGGTGCTGAGCCATGCCCAGATGCAGCTCGACACCCGGCTGCAGACCGACTGGCGCAAGGTCGACGAGGTGCCTTTCGACTTCTCGCGCCGCCGCATGTCGGTGGTCGTCGCAGGCAGCGACGCGGCCCAGGAACACCTGCTGATCTGCAAGGGCGCGCTCGAGGAAGTGCTGGCCGTGTGCAGCGCGGTCGAGCGCGGTGCCGAGGTGCTCGCGCTCGACGCGGAAGTGCTCGCGCGCATCCACGCCGTGGCCTCGGAGCTCAATGCCCAGGGCTTGCGCGTGGTGGCCGTGGCCAGCCGCGTGCTGCGCGGCGATGCGCGCCGCGCCGCCTACGGCGTGGCCGACGAGACCGAGCTCACGCTGCTCGGCTACGTGGCCTTCCTCGATCCGCCGAAGGAATCGACCGCGCCCGCGCTGCGCGCGCTGGCCGAGCACGGCGTGGCGGTGAAGGTGCTGACCGGCGACAACGAGCTGGTGACGCGCAAGGTCTGCGGCGACGTCGGCATCGAGGCCGGCCGCATGGTGCTGGGCCACGAGGTCGAGCGCATGAACGAGGCCGAGCTGCGCCGGATCGTCGAGCAGCGCCAGGTCTTCGCCAAGCTCACGCCCGCGCACAAGGAGCGCATCGTGCAGGCGCTGCATGCCAACGGCCACGTGGTCGGCTTCATGGGCGACGGCATCAACGACGCGCCCGCGCTGCGTGCCGCCGACATCGGCATCTCGGTCGACGGCGCGGTGGACGTGGCCAAGGAATCGGCCGACATCATCCTGCTCGAGAAGAGCCTGATGGTGCTCGAGCAGGGCGTGGTGGAGGGCCGCCGCACCTTCGCAAACATGCTCAAGTACATCAAGCTCACCGCGAGCTCGAACTTCGGCAACGTGTTCTCGGTGCTGGTGGCGAGCGCCTTCCTGCCCTTCCTGCCGATGCTGCCGCTGCACCTGCTGGTGCAGAACCTGCTGTACGACGTGTCGCAGATTGCGATCCCCTTCGACAACGTCGACGAGGAGTTCCTGCGCAAGCCGCAGAGCTGGAACCCGGGCGATCTGGGCCGCTTCATGGTGTTCTTCGGGCCGCTGAGCTCGGTGTTCGACATCCTGACCTATGTCGTGATGTGGTACGTGTTCGCCGCCAACTCGCCCGAGCACCAGACCCTGTTCCAGTCGGGCTGGTTCGTCGAGGGCCTGCTGTCGCAGACGCTGATCGTGCACCTGATCCGCACGCGCCGCATCCCGTTCCTGCAAAGCCGCGCGGCCTGGCCGCTGCTGATCATGGGCGCGGCGATCGCGGCCGTGGGCATCTGGCTGCCGATGGGCCCGGTGGCGCACTACTTCAAGCTCGAGGCGCTGCCGCTCGGCTACTTCCCGTGGCTGCTGCTGATGCTCGGCGGCTATGCGGCGCTGGTGCAGGCGGTCAAGGGCTGGTACGCGCGGCGCTACGGCTGGCAATGAGCCGGTGACTACAACGGTGACGACAGGAGGGAGCGGCGGCTGTCACATGCCGCCGCTACCCTGGTTCACGACCGACAAGGAGGAGATCGCATGGAAGCGGTACAGAACTTCAACCTGCCCTCGCTGCTCGACACCCTGCTGAGCGTGTTCACGGCCTTCGTGCTGGGCTCGCTGATCGGCTTCGAGCGCCAGGTGCGCCAGCGCACCGCCGGGCTGCGCACCAACACGCTGGTGGCCGTGGGCGCGGCCGTGTTCGTCGACATGGCCAACCGCCTGCACGGCCACGACGGCGCGGTGCACGTGGCGGCCTACGTGGTCTCGGGCATCGGCTTTCTCGGTGCGGGCGCGATCATGAAGGAAGGCGCCAACATCACGGGCCTCAACACCGCGGCCACGCTGTGGGGATCGGCGGCCGTGGGCGCCTGCGCGGGCGCCGACCTGATCGGCGAGGCCGTGATCGCCGCGCTGTTCGTGCTCGCGAGCAACACGCTGCTGCGGCCCGTGGTCAACCGCATCAACCGGCAGCCGGTGAAGGAGGAGTCGGGCGAGGCCAGCTACACGGTGCGCGTGATCTGCACGCGCGCCTCGCGGCCCGAGGTGATGGACCAGGTGCTGCTGCTGCTCGAAGCCGCCAACTACCCGGTGCGCGACGTCGACCAGCATGCCTTCGGCGCCACCGACACCGAGATCGAGGCCACGCTCTATGCGACCGCGGTCGAGGCCGAGGAGCTCGACCGGGTGGTCGCGGAGCTCGAGGCGCTGGAGGGCGTGCAGCAGGCGTTCTGGAACGCGAGCGCGGAGGACTGAACGCGCCCCGGTCGCCGCAAAGCGCAGCGAACGCACTATCCTGTGCGCTCACGCCGCTCCCCAGGACCGCCATGGACAGCCTGCCGCTCCCCGATGCCGCCTCGACCGACCGCCACGCGGCCGCGGTGCGCGCGGGCTCGACACCCGGCGCATCGAAGCTGCTGGTGCTGGACCTCGACGAGACCTTGATCCACGCGCGGGAGACACCGCTCGACCACCCGGAAGACTTCCGGGCGGTGGGCTACCACGTCTACCTGCGGCCGCATCTCGCGGCCTTCCTGGCCCGGATGCTCGAGCGCTTCGAGGTCGGCGTGTGGACCGCCTCGGGCGAGATCTACGCCGCCCAGGTCGTGGAGCGGATCTTCCCGCCCGGCCAGCCGGCCTTCCTCTGGTCGAGCAAGCGCTGCACCACCACGCGCGACTGGATCACGGGTGGCTACCAGACCGTGAAGAACCTGCAGAAGCTCAAGTCGCGCGGCTATCCGCTCGAATCGATCATCGCCGTGGACGACACGCCCGCGAAGTACGCGCGCAGCTACGGCAACCTGGTCACGGTGCGCGAGTTCCTCGGCGAGCGCGACGACGCCGAGCTGCCGCTGCTGGCGCAGTACCTGGTGCAGCTGGCCGATGTGCCGAACGTGCGCGCGGTCGAGAAACGCAACTGGCGCGGGCACGTCGGGTTCGATGCGACTTCGCGTGCGTCACTGGATGGCCATGGCTGAGTCATCGAAGGCACCGAGGTGACGCACGGCACCAAGTACGCGCTGCGCTCCGACGTGATGTTTCTCTGACGATTTCCCATGCGCGGCGCGCCATGAAAAAAGCGGCATCGCCTTCCAGCGATGCCGCCCTCTTCAAGACAGCGAGTCGAAGCGTCCCGCTCAGACGCCGAGGATCGACACCGCCTTGGTGTTGAGGTAGGCCTCGAGCGCTTCCGGGCCGCCTTCCGAGCCGTAGCCCGAATCCTTCACGCCACCGAACGGCATCTCGGGCGACGGGGTCGCGGGCTGGTTGACCCACAGCATGCCGAGTTCGAGCTTCTGGCTCAGCAGGTGCGCGTTCTTGATCGACTTGGTGAACGCGTAGCCGGCCAGGCCGAAGGGCAGGCGGTTGGATTCGGCGATGGCCTCGTCCAGCGTGTCGAAGCCGCGGATGGCGGCGATCGGGCCGAAGGGCTCGTTGTTGAAGACGTCGGCGTCCAGCGGCACGTCGGTCAGCACGGTGGGGGCGAAGAAGTTGCCGGCATCGCCGACGCGCTCGCCGCCGGTGGCGATGGTCGCGCCCTTCTTGCGGGCGTCGTCGAGCACGTGCGCCATGGCCGTGAGGCGGCGCGCATTGGCCAGCGGGCCCAGGGTGGTGCCTTCGGCCAGGCCGTCGCCGAGCTTCAGGCCTTCGGCGTGCTTGACCATGGCCTTGGCGAATTCCTCGCGGATGCTGTTGTGCACCAGGAAGCGGGTCGGCGAGATGCAGACCTGGCCCGCGTTGCGGAACTTGGCGGCACCGGCGGCCTTGGCGGCCAGCGCGACGTCGGCGTCCTCGGCCACGATCACCGGGGCGTGGCCGCCCAGTTCCATGGTCACGCGCTTCATGTGCTGGCCGGCCAGGCCGGCGAGCTGCTTGCCCACGGGGGTCGAGCCCGTGAAGGTGACCTTGCGGATGATCGGGTGCGGGATCAGGTAGGCCGAGATCTCGGCCGGGTTGCCAAACACCAGGCCGACGGTGCCGGCGGGAATGCCGGCGTCGACGAAGGCCTGCAGCAGGGCGGCGGGCGACGCGGGGGTTTCCTCGGGCGCCTTCACGAGGAAGGAGCAGCCGGTGGCCAGCGCGGCGCCGAGCTTGCGCACGACCTGGTTGATCGGGAAGTTCCAGGGCGTGAAGGCGGCCACGGGGCCCACGGGCTCCTTGATGACCAGCTGCTGCGCCGCGAGGTTGCGCGAGGGCACGATGCGGCCGTAGACGCGGCGGCCTTCGTCGGCGAACCATTCGATGATGTCGGCGGCGGCCAGGGTCTCGCCCTTGGCTTCGGCCAGCGGCTTGCCCTGTTCCTGCGTCAGCAGCTTGGCGATGTCGCCGGCGCGTTCGCGGATCAGGCCGGCGGCGCGGCGCATGACGGCGGCACGCTCATGGGCCGGGGTGTTGCGCCAGGCGTCGAAGCCGCGCTGGGCGGCCGCCAGGGCGCGGTCGAGGTCGGGGATGCCGGCATGCGCCACCTTGCCGATGACCTGGCCCGTGGCCGGGTTCACCACGTCGAGGGTCTTGCGGCTGGCGGCGTCCACCCATTCGTTGTCGATCAGCAGGCGGGTGTCGGTATAGGAGGAGGCGGTCATGGCGAGCTTTTCCTTCGGCAGGGGATGGGGGTGGAAACGGGGAGTTCGGATGGCGGCACGGCGCCCCGAAAGGCGCGTGCGGCTGGGCGGCAGCGGGCTGCCGGGGCGCATAGGTTAACCCGAGTCGGGGATGCGCGCAGGACGGTGCCGCTCCTTCCCCCGCTGGGGGAAGGCCGGGATGGGGGCAGGCGACGCTCGAACGGACGCGTGCGGTGGCGAGGCCCGGCGCCCCCACCCCGGCCCTCCCCCAACGGGGGAGGGAGAAGCCTCAGAGCACCAGCAGCGCCCGGAAGTCGTTGACGTTGGTGTGCGTCGGCCCGGTCACGAACAGGTCGCCGATGGCGTCGAAGTAGCCATAGGCGTCGTTGCGGTCGAGGTGGTCCGAGAGCTTGCGGCCCGCGTTGGCGGCACGCGCCAGGGTGTCGGGCGTGACGTGGGCGCCGGCGTTGTCCTCCACGCCGTCGATGCCGTCGGTGTCGGCCGCCAGCGCCCACACGTCGGCCTGGCCCAGCAGCGCCCCCGCGAGCCCCATGCAGAACTCGCCCGCGCGTCCGCCCCGGCCCTTGGCCTGGCCGGGCTGGCGCGGCCGGATGGTGACGGTGGTCTCGCCGCCCGAGAGGATCACGCAGGGCTTGGCGAACGGCGCGCCGCGCTGGGCCACGGCGCGCGCGAGCGCGGCATGCACCTTGCCGACCTCGCGCGATTCGCCTTCCATCTCGTCGCTGAGGATGTGGGCCTCGATGCCGGCCGCGCGCGCGGCCGCGGCAGCCGCCTCGAGCGACTGCTGCGGCGCCGCGATCATGTGGGTCTCGTGGCCCTGGAACACGGCGTCGCCGGGCTTGGGGGTTTCGAGCGCGCCGCTCTCGAGCTGCGCGCGCACCGGCGCCGGCACCTCGATGCGGTAGCGGTCGAGGATGGCCAGCGCGTCGGCGCAGGTGGTGGCGTCGGGCACGGTGGGGCCGCTCGCGATCACGGCCGGGTCGTCGCCGGGCACGTCGCTGATGGTGAGCGTGACCACGCGCGCCGGCGCGCAGGCCGCCGCGAGTCGGCCGCCCTTGATGCGCGAGAGGTGCTTGCGCACGCAGTTCATCTCGCCGATGTGGGCGCCGCTGTCGAGCAGCTGCTTGTTGATGCGCTGCTTGTCGGCCAGCGTCAGGCCCTCGGCCGGCAGCACCAGCAGCGAGGAGCCGCCGCCCGAGATCAGGCACAGTACGAGGTCGTCGGCGGTCAGCCCTTCGGTCAGCGCGAGGATGCGCTCGGCCGCCTGCTGGCCGGCCGCGTCGGGCACGGGATGCGCGGCCTCGACGATCTCGATGCGGCTGGGCAGCCCCTCGGGCCGCGGCGGGATGTGGTCGTAGCGCGTGACCACCAGGCCTGACAGCGGTGCGTCGGCCGGCCACAGCGCCTCGAGCGCCTGCACCATCGAACCGCCGGCCTTGCCGGCACCGAGCACCAGCGTGCGGCCCTTGGGCGGCTTGGGCAGGTGCGCGCCCAGGGTCGACAGCGGCAGCGCGCGGTCGACCGCGACGCGGTAGAGGTGTTCGAGGAAGGCGCGTGGCGCCTGGCGAGGATCGGGAGCGGTCGCGTCTTGCAGCGAGGGGGGCGTCGAGGTCTTGGCGGTCATGGGTGGCGTTGTCTCCGGGGCCTGCATTTTGCGGCGAACCCGAGTCCGCCCTCTTGACCGCGGTCTAGTTCGTCTTGGCTCCGCCCTGGAACCAGCGGCCGATCAAGGCGCGCTCCTCGTCGGTGATCGAGGTGGCGTTGTTCATCGGCATGATCTTCGTGACCACCACCTGCTGGTAGATGGCCTGGGCGTGGGCACTCACCTGCTCGGGCGAGTCGACGCGCACGTTCTTCATCTGCACGCTCGCGCCGTGGCACATGTAGCAGCGCTGCTCGAGCACCTTCTGCACGTCCTGGTAGGCCACGGCCGGCGCGCTCGGCGCGGCGGCGGCCACGGGGGCGGCGGGCTCGGGCTTCATCCAGACGATGGTCAGGCCCAGCACGGCCACGCCGACCATCGCGTAGGGCAGCGGGTTGCGCGCGTTGCCGAGCTTGAAGCGGTGACGCACCACGAAGAACTGCCGGATCGCCGCGCCGCCGAGCATGATCAGCAGCAGCACGATCCAGTTGTACTTGTGGGTGTAGGTGAAGCTGTAGTGGTTGCTCAGCATCGCGAACAGCACCGGCAGCGTGAAGTAGGTGTTGTGCACGCTGCGCTGCTTGCCGCGCTGGCCGTGCACCGGGTCGACCGGGCGGCCTTCGCGCAGCGCCTGCACGTTCTTGCGCTGGCCCGGGATGATCCAGAAGAACACGTTGCCGCTCATGGTCGTGGCCATCATGGCGCCGACCAGCAGGAAGGCCGCGCGGCCCGCGAACCACTGGCAGGCCAGCCAGGCCGCGAAGGCCACGAAGATCGCGACCAGCACGCCGACGATGGTGTCGCCGTTCTTGCGCCGGCCGAACAGCTGGCAGATGCTGTCGTAGACCATCCAGAACACCACCAGGAAGGCCAGCGCCACGGCGATCGCCGCGCCCGGCTGCCAATCCATCTTCGACTTGTCGATCAGGTAGGTGCTGGCGTTCCAGAGGTACGACATGGTGAAGAGCGCGAAGCCCGTGAGCCATGTGGAGTAGCTCTCCCAGTACGACCAGTGCAGGTGGTCCGGCAGCTTCTTGGGTGCCAGCAGGTACTTCTGCATGTTGTAGAAGCCGCCGCCGTGCACGGCCCACTGCTCGCCGCCCACGCCCTTGTCGAGCGATTCGGGGTCCTGCGGCTTCTCGAGGCTGTTGTCCAGCATCACGAAGTAGAAGGAGGCGCCGATCCAGGCGATGGCGGTGATGACGTGGACCCAGCGCAGCAGCAGGTTGGCCCAGTCGAGGTAGTAGCTTTCCATGAGGTGCTCTCTCAATCCGCTCGGCGCGGGGGAACGCCGGGCGCGGATGTCTTCGTCCTGCTCACCACTGCGGGCGCTGTAAGCAGAGAAAGTGCCGCGAACGCAGGCTCCGGGTGGGCCTCGCTCCGCTGCGGCAGATACTTGTGGACTGAAAGTGTATACAGTTTTGGCGAGGGGCGGCGTGGTTTTTTGCGGAGCCGGTGCCGGGAAAACCCTGTTCGTGCACCGAAGCGCCGGCTCAGCCCAGCGATTGCAACAACTGTGCCGCCACCGCGACCGCGATCACCTCGGGCTCCTTGCCCGTGATGCCCGGCACGCCGATCGGGCAGGTGATGCGCGCCAGCTCGGCCGCCGTGAAGCCGCGCGCCTCGAGCCGGTGGCTGAAGGTGGCCCACTTGGTCTTGCTGCCGATCAGGCCGATGTAGGGCAGGTCGTCGCGCTCGCGCAGGCGGCGCAGGCAGGCGATCACGATGTCGAGGTCCTCGGCATGGCTGAAGCTCATGATCAGCACGCGGCTGCCGGGCGCGAGCGAGCCCACCGCGTCCTGCACCGGCTCGGAATGCTCGGTCTCGACCTGCGCGGGCAGCGCCTCGGGGAACACGCCGTCTCGGCTGTCGATCCAGCGCACCGAGAACGGCAGGCCCGCGAGCAGCCTCGCGAGCGCCGCGCCCACGTGGCCGCCGCCGAACAGCGCCACCGGCCGCAGGCGCTCGACCAGCGCGCGCCGCAGCTCGGGGATGTCGGCGGCCGAGACGCGCCGGAACGACAGGAACACCACGCCGCCGCAGCACTGGCCCAGGCTCGGGCCCAGCGGATAGCGCTGGATGCCGTCGATGGCGCGAGCACCGGCCAGCAGCTCGCGCGCTTCCTGCGTGGCCTGGAACTCGAGCTGGCCGCCGCCGATGGTGGCCGTGAGGCCCTCGGCCCAGACCGCCATCCAGGTGCCGGCCTCGCGCGGCGCCGAGCCCTGCGTGGATTCGACGCGCACCAGCACCGCGTTTTCGTCGCGAAGACGGGCCAGCAGTTGGTCGACCGCGCCGTTCATGAGGGATACCTTCGGTTGCGGGCGAGTGAGGGACTCACGGTATAAACCCGGCGATGAATTTTCAGCCCACGACGCGCCGCCTCGCCCTGGCGGTGTCTTTTCTTGCCGCGCTCTGGCTCGCCGGATGCGGCACCACCGGTTCGGTGCCCGGTCAACTGAGCAAGGCCACAGCCGAACCCGGCGCCAGCGGCCGGCCGGCGCCGCGCGCATCGAATGCCACCAGCGCGCGCGACTACCGGCGCGACGCCGCGCGCCATGTCTACGACCTCAACAACCGCCGCATCTATGGCGGGCAACTGCCGCCAGTGCTCTACGCGGTCGGCACGCTGCAGGTCAGCCTCGACGGCGGCGGCCGCGTGGTCTCGCTGCACTGGCTTCGCGCGCCCCAGCATGCGCCCGAGGTCATCGCCGAGATCGAGCGCACCGTGCTGCAGGCCGCGCCCTTCCCGGCCGCGTCGCGGCTCGGGCCGGTGGTGTGGACCGACACCTGGCTCTGGGACAAGAGCGGGCGCTTCCAGCTCGACACGCTGACCGAGGGGCAGCTGCAGCAGTAGCGCCCCCGCAGCTCCCCGGACAGGGAGCGGCGAAAAGCCTCCGACAGTCACGCTGTCGGCGTTCACGACCCCCGGTAGGTCGAATAGCTCCACGGGCTCACCAAGAGCGGCACGTGGTAGTGCTGGTCGGCATGCGCCACGCCGAAGTCCAGCGACACCTTGTTGAGGAAGTTCGGCTCGGGCAGCGCCACGCCGCGCGCCTTGAAATAGCCCGCCACGTCGAACACCAGCCGGTAGGTGCCGGTCTTCAGCGTGCTGTTGTCGTAGAGCGGGCCGTCGCTGCGGCCGTCCGCGTTCAGCGTGAAGCGCCGCACCAGCGTGGCGGCGTCGCCCTCGGTGGTGAAGAGCGCGACCTCCATGCCGGCCGCGGGGCCGCCATGCATCGTGTCCAGTACGTGGGTGCTCAGGCCCATGGGAGTTTCCTTCGGTCGGTCAGGTGAGAGTGCGGGATATTCCGGTGGACAAAAGTGTATACAGTTGTCGGCTTTCGGTCTATCATGAAAAACATGGAGTCCTCCACCACCCGTTCGATCGTCGATGCGCTCACCCGCGCCATCGTCGACCACCGGCTTCAGCCCGGCACCAAGCTGGCCGAGCAGAAGCTGGCGGACCATTTCGGCGTGTCGCGCACGCTGGTGCGCCAGGCGCTGTTCCAGCTCGCGCAGAACAAGCTGATCCGGCTCGAGCCCGCGCGCGGCGCCTTCGTGGCGGCACCGGCGGTCGACGAGGCCAAGCAGGTGTTCGCGGTGCGCCGCATGCTCGAGGCCGAGATGACGCGCGAGTTCGTGCGCACCGTCACGCCGGCCAAGATCAAGGCGCTCAAGGAACACGTGGCGCTCGAGAAATCGGCCGTGTCGGGCGAGGACGTCTCGGGCCGCACCGAGCTGCTCGGCGACTTCCACGTGCGCATGGCCGAGCTCATGGGCAACCAGGTGCTGGCGCAGATCCTCGGCGAGCTGATCTCGCGCTGCGCCCTCATCACGCTCATGTACCAGAGCACCAGCGCCGCCGAGCATTCGAACGACGAGCACGCCGACATCGTCAAGGCGCTGGCCGCGCGCGACGAGGAGCGCGCCGTGCGCCTGATGACCGAGCACCTGCAGCACGTCGAGGCCAACCTGGTGTTCGACCGCAAGGTGCCCACCAGCGACATCTCCCTCGCATTGTCCTGATCCCTTCCACCATGACCGTCTACGACACCACCCTGCCCTACCCGCGCGACCTCGTCGGCTACGGCCGCAACCCGCCCCATGCGCAGTGGCCCGGCAACGCGCGCATCGCGGTGCAGTTCGTCCTCAACTACGAGGAAGGCGGCGAGAACGCCACGCTGCACGGCGACGCCGGCTCGGAACAGTTCCTCTCGGAGATGTTCAATCCCGCGAGCTACCCCGACCGCCACATCAGCATGGAAGGCATCTACGAGTACGGCTCGCGCGTGGGCGTGTGGCGCCTGTTGCGCGAGTTCGAGAAGCGCGGCCTGCCGCTCACCGTATTCGGCGTCGGCATGGCGCTCGAGCGCCATCCCGAGCTCACGGCCGCCTTCAAGGAACTGGGCCACGAGATCGCCTGCCACGGCTGGCGCTGGATCCACTACCAGAACCTCGACGAAGCCACCGAGCGCGAGCACATGCGCCTGGGCATGGAGGCGATCGAGAAGCTCACGGGCGAGCGCGCCCTGGGCTGGTACACCGGCCGCGACAGCCCGCGCACGCGCCGCCTGGTGGCCGACTACGGCGGCTTCGAGTACGACAGCGACTACTACGGCGACGACCTGCCGTTCTGGATGAAGGTGCGCAAGACCGACGGCACCACCGTGCCGCAGCTCATCGTGCCCTACACGCTCGACTGCAACGACATGCGCTTCGCGCTGCCGCAGGGCTACTCGCACGCCGATCCCTTCTTCCAGTACATGAAGGACAGCTTCGACGCGCTCTACGCCGAGGGCGACGAGGCGCCGAAGATGATGAGCATCGGCATGCACTGCCGCCTGCTCGGGCGCCCGGGCCGCATCGTGGCGCTGCAGCGCTTTCTCGATCACATCGCCAGCCACGAGCGGGTGTGGGTCTGCCGCCGCGTCGATATCGCGCGGCACTGGAAGAAGACCCATCCGTTCGAAGCCTCTTCCCAAGCCTCGCAAGCTTGATTCATACGGAGGACACACACGCCATGAGCCTGACCATCGAACAACTGAACGCCGCGGGCGCCGACGAAGCCGTCGCGCTGCTCGACGGCACCTACGAGCACTCGCCGTGGATCGCGCGCCAGGCGCTGGCCGCGCGCCCGTTCCGTTCGCTGCAGCACCTGAAGTACGCGCTCGCGCAGGCCGTGAACACGGCCACCAGGGAAGAGCGCCTGGCCCTGATCCGCGCCCACCCCGAGCTCGCGGGCAAGGCGATGGTCAGCAAGACGCTGACCGCCGAATCGACCAACGAGCAGGGCAAGGCCGGCCTCACCGACTGCACGCCCGAGGAGTTCGCGAAGATCCAGCGGCTCAACGCCGACTACAACGCGAAGTTCGGCTTCCCCTTCATCCTCGCGGTGCGCGGCCCGCGCGGCACGGGGCTGTCCAAGTGCGAGATCATCGACACCTTCGAGCGCCGCGCCTACAACCACCCCGACTTCGAGCTCGCCGAGGCGCTGCGCAACATCCACCGCATCGCCGAGATCCGCCTGAACGACAAGTTCGGCACCGAGCCGGCGCTCGGCAACCACGTGTGGGACTGGCAGGAGGCGCTCGCGGTGCACAGCGACCCGGGCTTCGCCGAGAAGGGCCAGCTCACCGTGACCTACCTGACCGACGCGCACCGTGCCTGCGCGGCGCAGATCGCGCGCGAGATGCGCGAGGCCGGCTTCGACTCGGTGGAGATCGACGCGGTCGGCAACGTGGTGGGCCGCTACGAGGGCGCGACGCCCGACGCGAAGACGCTGCTCACGGGCTCGCACTACGACACCGTGCGCAACGGCGGCAAGTACGACGGCCGGCTCGGCATCTTCGTGCCCATGGCCTGCGTGCGCGAGCTCAAGCGCCAGAACCGTCGCCTGCCCTTCGCCTTCGAGGTGGTGGGCTTCGCCGAGGAGGAAGGCCAGCGCTACAAGGCCACCTTCCTCGGTTCGGGCGCGCTGATCGGCCACTTCAACCCGGCCTGGCTCGACCAGAAGGACGCCGACGGCATCACCATGCGCGAGGCGCGCGCCCATGCGGGCCTGCGCGAGGAAGACATCGCCAAGGCGCAGCGCGATCCCTCGAAATACCTGGGCTTCGTCGAGGTGCACATCGAGCAGGGCCCGGTGCTCAACGAGCTCGACATCCCGCTGGGCATCGTGACCTCGATCAACGGCAGCGTGCGCTACGTGGGCGAGGTGATCGGCATGGCCAGCCATGCGGGCACCACGCCGATGGACCGCCGCCGCGACGCGGCCGCGGCCGTGGCCGAGCTGATCCTCTACACCGAGCAGCGTGCCGCCAAGGATGGCGACTCGGTCGGCACCGTCGGCATGCTCGAGGTGCCGAGCGGCTCGATCAACGTGGTGCCCGGACGCTGCAAGTTCAGCCTCGACCTGCGCGCGCCCAACGACGCGCAACGCGATGCGCTCGCCAACGACGTGGTGAAGGCGCTGCAGGACATCTGCGAGCGCCGCGGCGTGCGCCACACGCTCGAGGAGACCATGCGTGCCTCGGCCGCGCCGAGCGCGCCCGAATGGCAGCAGCGCTGGGAACGCGCGGTCGATTCGCTCGGCGTGCCGCTGTTCCGCATGCCCAGCGGCGCCGGCCACGACGCGATGAAGCTGCACGAGGTGATGCCGCAGGCCATGCTGTTCGTGCGCGGCATCAACTCCGGCATCAGCCACAACCCGCTCGAATCGAGCACCAACGACGACATGGAGCTGGCGGTGCAAGCCTTCCAGCATCTGCTCGACAACCTGAACGGCGCGCCGAGCGCCGCCTGAACCCCATGACCGACTACGCAAAGCTCGACGCCTGGATCGACGCCCACTTCGACGAGGAAGTGAAGTTCCTGCAGCAACTGGTGCAGGTGCCCACCGACACCCCGCCCGGCAACAACGCGCCGCATGCCGAGCGCACCGCCGAACTGCTCGAGGGCTTCGGCCTCGTGGCCGAGAAGCACGCCGTGCCCGCGCAGGACGTGAAGGACTACGGCCTCGAGTCGATCACCAACCTGATCGTGCGCCGCAGGTACGGCAAGGACGGCGACGGCGGCCGCACCGTGGCGCTCAACGCGCACGGCGACGTGGTGCCGCCCGGCGAGGGCTGGACCCACGATCCCTACGGCGGCGAGATCGCCGACGGCTCGCTCTACGGCCGCGCGGCCGCCGTGAGCAAGAGCGACTTCGCGAGCTTCACCTTCGCGCTGCGCGCGCTCGAAGCGGTCGCGAAGCCGACCAGGGGCGGCGTCGAGCTGCACTTCACCTACGACGAGGAATTCGGCGGCATCCTCGGCCCGGGCTGGCTGCTGAAGAACGGCCTCACCAAGCCCGACCTCATGATCGCCGCGGGCTTCAGCTACGAGGTGGTCACGGCCCACAACGGCTGCCTGCAGATGGAAGTGACGGTGCACGGCAAGATGGCGCATGCCGCCATTCCCTCCACCGGCATCGACGCGCTGCAGGGCGCGGTGAAGATCCTCGAGGCGCTCTATGCGCAGAACACGCTCTACCAGCAGGTCAGCTCGAAGGTCGAGGGCATCACGCACCCCTACCTCAACGTCGGCCGCATCGAGGGCGGCACCAACACCAACGTGGTGCCCGGCAAGGTGGTGTTCAAGCTCGACCGCCGCATGATCCCCGAGGAGAACCCGGTCGAGGTCGAGGCCTCGATCCGCCAGGTCATCGCCGACGCGGCGGCCTCGTTCCCGGGCATCACGGTCGATATCAAGCGCCTGCTGCTGGCCAATTCGATGAAGCCGCTGGCGGGCAACAAGCCGCTGGTCGAGGCGATCCAGAAGCATGGCGGCGAGCTGTTCGGCGAGCCGATCAAGGCCATGGGCACGCCGCTGTACACCGACGTTCGCCTCTATGGCGAAGCCGGCATCCCGGGCGTGATCTACGGCGCCGGCCCGCGCACCGTGCTCGAGTCGCATGCCAAGCGCAGCGACGAGCGCGTGGTGCTCGAGGACCTGCGGCGCGCGACCAAGGTGATCGCGCGCACGCTGAGCGACCTGCTGGCCTGAGTCTCAGGCGGCCACGCGATACCGCCCCGGCGCCACCCCGAAGCAGCGCCGGAACCAGCGCGAGAAGTGCGCCTGGTCGGCGAAGCCGCATTCGGCCGCCACGTCCTTCGGCGCCACGCCCTCGCGCAGCAGCGCCTTGGCGCGGCCGATGCGCGCATGCCGCCCGTAGTGCGCGGGCGTCATGCCCACGGCCTCGCGGAAGGCACGCTGGAAGTGCTCGCGCGACACGCCCATGCGGCGCGCGAGCGCGGCCGGGTCGATGCGGCAGGCATCCTCCTCGGCGAGCAGCGCGCAGATCTCCGCCACGCGCGCATCGGGCGCCAGCGGCTGCAGCGGCACGCGCTCGGGGCCGGTCTGCGCACGCAGGATGCGCTCGACCAGGTGGGCGATGCCTGCACCATCCCCCGCCGTGGCGGCGGCAGCCAGGGCCTCTGCCAGTGCGGCGTCGGGCAGCACCTTGCGCAGCAAGGCGCCGCGCGAATCCGCCGGCCAATCCAACCGCGCCGCGACCCAGCCATGCGGCACATAGAGCATCACCATGCGAAAGCTGCGCCGGCTCACGCCCGCGGTGTGCAGCATGTAGGGCGCCATCAGCACCAATTCGCCCGCGTGGGCCACGAGCGCCTCGCCATCGCAGGTGAACTCGCAGTGGCCCTCGAGGATGGCGCCCACGCTCCATTCGGGATGCCAGTGCGGCGCGAAGCGGGCGCGCGGCTCGGCCGCGAACAGCGCCTCCACGCGCAGGCCCTCGCCCGAGGGCAGCACGACCAGGCGGGAGGACGGCGGCGGCGCGGCGACGGCGGTCATCGCGCGAGGGTAGCGCAGCAGCGCCCTCGACACGATCGCCGCGGGCATCGGCTTCGACCTAGGCGGCGAAGGCACCGCGCACCGTGAGCCCCATCCAGCCGGCCGTGGCCTGCGTGGCGCGCACCTCGCCGAGCAGCGCGAGTTCCTCCACCGGATGGTCGTGGAAGCGCAGGGTGGCGCTGCCCGCGCTCCAGCCCGACTCCACGCGGTCGACGATGTCGGCGCGCAGGTGGCGCGGCACCGGCACCTCCTGCGGCCGCGTCAGGTCGGGCCAGCCGATCGCGCCGATGGTCGGCGCGCGCAGGAAGCCCAGCCGTTCGCCGGGCTCGCCGTTCAATGTGACGCTGGCATCGACCAGCCGGCGCTCCTTCACGCTGAGGCTGGCGCCGAGCCGGCTGCCTTGGCCCAGCGAGGCGGCCGCCGGATGGGCGATCGGCAGGCTGCGCGTGACCCAGGTCTGGCCGATCTTCTTGGGCCAGCCCTGCAGCCAGCCGCGCAGCAGCGAGATGTCCTGGTCGACGTAGATGAAGGGGCAGCAGAAGCGCTGTTCGCCCGGAGGGCCTTCGATCTCGAGCACCACGATGGTCTCGCGGTACTGCGCATAGACGGGATCGAGCAGCTCCGCGCCATCGGCGCCGCAGAACTGCCAGTCGGCGAAATGTACGCAGCCCTGGCCGGTGGCCCGGCCGAGCCCGGCGGGCAGCAGCGCGGCGGCGCGCTCGGCCTCGAAGGCGAAGGCTACGTTGACCAGCCAGCCGGCGTAGTGCCAGGGCGGCGCCTGCACGAGCGCGCTGCGGCCGGAGGCGGTGAAGGGGGGCGAGAACGGGGTGGGCATCGGGAGGCGGTTCACGAAAGTGGAAGACCGCTCCACGATAGGACGCCCGCGCGCGAGCGTCTTGTACGCCAGTGATCCCGCCGCGGTGCCCCCTTGCCTCAGTCCGCCGTCGCGAACGCCCGCGCGATTTCCTGCGTCACCTGGAGGAAGCGCGCCATTTCCGCCATCGAGTTGCAGTGCAGCGGCGACACGCGCACCGTGCCCTCGAGCCCGAAGGAATCGAGCATGCGCTTCGAGTAGATGCTCGCGGCCGTGCGCTCGTAGACCGTGACGCCGCGCAGTCCGTACTCGTGCACGGCACGCGTGCAGTCCAGGCCGTCGAAGCCGATGCCCAGGATCAGATCGCGCCGGCTCAGGTCCGGGTGGTCGAGGAACACGCGCACGCCCGGCATGGCGCGCAGGCCCGGCTGGCCGTCCACGCCCTCGAGCAGCGCCGCGAGCAGCGCGCGTTCGTGCAGCTCGATGTGCTCGATGCCGGCCGCGAACAGCTCGCGCCGCCCGGTGGCCTCGCTGAAGTGGCCGCCGAGCCAGCAGACGTAGTCGACGATCTCGCTGACCACCGCGAACTGCCAGGGCGCCACGCTGCCGAGGTCCCAGTGGCCGGCCTTCTTGCCCGCGAGCTTGTGGTGCGGCAGGGCCGCGGCGCGCTCCGACATCCAGGCGATGCCCGAGCCGCGGCAGCCGAAGAACTTGTAGGGCGCGAGGTTGATGCCATCGACCGGCGTCTTCTGCAGATCGATCAGCCCGTGCGGCGCATGCTGCACCGCGTCCACGACGATGTAGAGATCGGGCTTGACCTCGCGCGCGCGCCGCACGATGGCCTCGATGTCGAGCTTCGCGCCCGAGATGTTCGAGGCGTAGATCACGTTGAGCAGGCAGGTGTTCGCGTCGACCAGCCGCACGATCTCGTCGACGTCGATGCCGCCGGTCTCGGGGTTGCTGCGCGCCACGCGCAGCTCGCGGCCGGTGCGCTCGGCGTAGAGCGCCATCGCGTCGTAGGCCGAGGGATGCTCGAGCACGGAGGTCACCATGTTCGTGCCGCCCACGTTCTCGGCCACCGCGCGCACCATGTCGAACATGGCGCCCGAGGCGGTGAGCGCCGCGAAGATGCTGCCGCCCTCGGCGTTGAGGATGGTGCGCACGTCGTCCCAGCCGCGCGCCTGCACGGCCTGCAGCTCGAGCGCGGTCTCGTGGATGCGCTCGGTGTTGTCGGGCACCGCGTCGATGGCCGCGAAGCGCTCGATGGCGGCCTTGAGCCGGAACGAGCCACCCGCGTTGTCGAAGTACAGGCGCTCGCGCCCGTGGTGGTCGCGCTCCACCAGCAGGAAGCGCTCGCGCACCTCGCGCATCAGCGCGTCGGAGAAGGCCAGGCCGCGCGGATGCTGCGCGCCCTTCGGGAAAGAAGAAGAAGCGCTCACGCTCACACGCCCTTGTTGTTCGGGTTCTTGTAGGTTTCGCGCACCGCGTCCGACATCGGGAAGTCGAGGCTCACGTTGCGCGGCGGGATCGGCTGCGTGAACCAGCGCGCGTAGAGCTTGTCGATCTCGCCCGACTTCATGAGGCCGGCCACGGTCTGGTCGACGATCGCCTTGAACTCGGGATCGTCCTTGCGCAGCATGATCCCGTAGGGCTCCTGGCGCAGCGACTCCTTCAGCAGCTTGTAGTCGCCCGCGTTGGGCTGGTTGGCGATCAGGCCGGCGAGCTGCACGTCGTCGAGCACGTAGGCCGCGGCGCGGTCGCTCGCGAGCAGCAGGAAGGCATCGGCCGTGTCCTTGCCCGCGATCTCCTGCACGTCGATGCCGTTCTTGCGCGCGCCGCGCAGCAGCTGGATCGAGGTGCTGCCGGCCACGGTGGCCACGGTCTTACCCTGCAGGTCGGCGAAGCTGTTGATGCCCGAGTTCTTCTTGACCGCCGCCGTGATGTTGGTGACGAAATGGCTGGGCGCGAAGTCCACCTGCTGCTGGCGCTGCGTGGTGTTGGTGGTGGTCGCGCAGTCGAGGTCCACCGTGCCGTTCTGCAGCAGCGGGATGCGGTTGGTGGAGTTCAGCAGCGTGTAGCGCACGTCGAGCTTGGGAAGGTTGAGCTTGGCCTTCACCGCCTCGACGATCTTCAGGCAGATCTCGTTGGTGAAGCCGATCGGCGCCGCGTCGGCGCTGGTCTTGTACGAGAACGGGATCTGGGTGTCGCGGCTGCCGATCTGGATGGTGCCGCTGTCCTTGATCTTGCGCAGCGTGCCGCTGTCCTGGGCGGCGGCGACGCCGCAGGCCACTACGAGGGCGATGCCGAGTGCGGCGGGGCGTGCGAAGGCGCGTGGGAAATGCATGGTGAAGTCCTTGGCCGTGTGAGTTGAATACGAAAGTGGTGGGCGCAACCGGTTCGGAGCGCATCTTCGGCGCGGCTTCAAGTTTCCAAAAGCGATTTTTATTCATCAAAAAAGATCGCTTAAAGTGTTCTTTCGCCCAAGGAACGCACCGCCATGATGACCTTCAAGCAGCTCGAAGCCCTCTACTGGATCGCCCGCCTGGGCGGCTTCGCGCAGGCCGCGAACCAGCTCCACACCTCGCAGTCGGCGGTGTCGAAGCGGGTGCACGAGCTCGAGGCGCTGTTCGACACCGCGCTGTTCGACCGCAGCCAGCGCAGCGCGCGGCTCACCGAGAAGGGCGAGGAGATGTACGTGCTCGCGCAGAAGCTGCTGGCGCAGCGCGACGCGGCGGTCGAGCAGTTCGGCAAGCCCGGCGTGGTGGAGCGCCGGCTGCGCATCGGCGTGACCGAGCTCACGGCCATGACCTGGCTGCCGCGGCTGGTGCGGCTGATCCAGCAGCACTACCCGAAGGTGATCCTCGAGCCCGACGTCGACGACAGCCTGCAGCTGCGCGACAAGCTGCTGGCCGACGAGCTCGACCTGGTGTTCCTGCCCGACAGCTTCGCCGACGCGCGCATGGCGAGCAAGGCGATCGGCGAGGTGAAGAGCGCCTGGATGTGCAAGCCCGGCGTGGTGCCCACCGACGCGCCGCTGCGGCTGCACGAACTGGCGCGCCAGCGCATGCTGGTGCAGGGCGGCAACTCGGGCACGGGCCGCGCCTACGACGCCTGGATGAAGGAACAGGGCGTCCAGCCGGCCGACACCATCGTGGTCAGCAACCTGATCGCGCTGGTCGGCCTCACGGTGTCGGGCCTGGGCGTGAGCTACCTGCCGCGCGAATGCCTGCGGCCGATGGTGGCGGCCGGCATGCTGGCGGAGATCGAGGTGGCGCCGGCCCTGCCGGTGGTGCGCTACGTGGCGATGCACAAGGGCGAGCACCGCAGCGCGCTGACCTCGTCGATCGTGATGCTCGCGCAGTCCTGTTGCGACTTCACGCGCATGTTCCAGGCGCAGGCCGACGACACGACGACGCGATGACAGGCTGATGTCGCGGGCCGCGCGTCGAGCATGACAGCAGCGTTACTTTCATTCGGCTTTCACGCACGCGTCACGACGGGCACCGAGACTCCAGCGCGTTCCTGGCGCACCCGCGCCTCGTTCGTCCCCGAGCGCCGCGGCTTGCCGCGGCGACCTCGTGTCCCTTCCGCGTTCCTGTTCCCGTCTTCATGAAATCCCTGTCTTCCCTCCCCGGCCTGCCGCTGTCGCGCCTCGCCTTCTCGCTCGTGCTCGGCACGGCCCTGCTCGCCGGCTGCGGCGGCGGCTCCGACAGCGCCGTGGTGTTCGGCGGCCTGCCCGCCGCGCCCGCCCCGGCACCCGCGCCCCCGGCCCCGCCGCCCGCGCCGGCCGCCGAAGCCGGCCGCTGGACCGTCGGCGACCTGCACGTCCACACCTGGCAGTCCGACGACACGCAGCAGATCTCCACGCTCGACCAGGTGCTGGCCAAGGCCTTCGACCGCTTCGGCCTCGACTGGGTCGCGATCTCGGACCACCTGCGCCTCTCGTCCTACGACAACGACGGCCGCACCCTGCCCGCGCAGATCCCGTTCTCCGAAGGCATGGCCAAGTACCAGGTGCCGCGCATCAAGGCGCTGCAGGCCAGCGGCAAGTACGCCGACAAGACCATCTTCGCCTCGGCCGAATGGGACATGCCCGCGCACGACCACGGCAACGTCGGCATCCTGACCGACAGCCCGATGTCGGATGCCGCGCTCAAGGCCGTGAGCCAGTTCGAGTACCTGTTCACCAACCGCGACGCCGCGCTGTTCCCGGCCGCCGACGTGGCCGCCTGGGGACCGAAGGCCGGCACCGGCTACAACACCCACGCCGAGACGATGCAGGCCGTGGCCTGGCTCAAGAAGAACTATCCGACCACCAGCTACCTGCAGATCAACCATCCCTCGCGCAACCCCGGCAAGTACACGATCGCGCAGCTGCGCGAGATGAACGACCTCGCGCCCGACATCGTGTTCTCGCTCGAGGGCATGGTCGGCAACCAGATGGAGCCCGACCGCGGCGGCTACAACAGCGCCTACATCGACGCCAACCTGCCCTCGCGCACCTACGGCGGCGTCGACCACCTGGTGGCCAAGCTCGGCGGCACCTGGGACGCGTTGCTGTCGGAAGGCCGCCGGATCTGGAACGTGGCCGATTCCGACTACCACTTCACCACCTCGCGCGGCCTCTACAGCAGCGGCTACGCGCCCGGCGAGTACGCCAAGAACCACCTGTTCGGCGACATCAAGGATCCGAAGTCGCTGCTCGCGGCGATGCGCGCGGGCCGGCTGTTCGCGGTCAACGGCGACCTGATCGACGCGCTCGACTTCCAGGTCAAGAACAGCAAGGGCGCCGGCCGGATGGGCACCGAGCTCGCGGCCGCCGCGGGCGAGGAGCTGCAGATCACCGTGCGCTTCAAAAGCCCCGAGCGCAACAACTTCGAGTACCAGCTCGGCAGCGGCCTCTATGCCAACGTGAAGCCCGTGGTCGACCACATCGACCTGATCGCGGGCGACGTGACCGGCCGCGAGCAGCCCGGCACGCCCGGCTACGACCGCGCGACCAGCCCGTCGACGCGCGTCGTCAAGCGCTTCACGCGCGCCGACTGGAAGCTCGATGCCGAGGGCTACTACGCCGCCAGCTTCACCGTGAAGGCCGGCGCCAACCAGTATTTCCGGCTGCGCGGCACCAACCTGGGCACCGACGTGCCCGGCGAGACCGCCAACGGCGAGCCGCTGCCCGACGCGCGCACCGAGGGCAACGACAACGTGGCGCGCTTCAACGCGATCAACGCGCGCAACTACGCCGACCTCTGGTTCTATTCGAACCCGGTGTTCGTGAAGGTGGCGGCGAAGTAGGCCCGGCCCCTCTTCCCCCTCCCTTTCCGCGCGAGAGCGCCGTGGCCCCTGGGCCCGGCGCTCTTTTTCTTGCAGCAGCGGCCGGCGCGCCCGCACCCGCGTCTCAGGGAATCTACGGATATATGAATATCTGGATGATCTTGATTGTGCTCAGTTTTTGTATACAAATAACGAACTCAAAAACGGGCGCACAAATTGCGTCGCAAGCAGGTCCTCCAACGCAACCCAAATCGAAGAGACGAGGTAAAGACCATGAGCACAGCCGTCAGCCAGACGCCCGCCGGGGCCAGCGCAGCCAGCGCCCCGGCGCATGCCGAATCGAATGCCCTCATCAAGCCCGGCTACGACCCGCGCCTGACCAACGAGGACCTCGCGCCGCTCAAGAAGCAGACCTGGGGGCAGTACAACATCTTCGCGTTCTGGATGTCCGACGTGCACAGCGTGGGCGGCTACATCACGGCCGGCAGCCTGTTCGCGCTCGGCCTGTCGAGCTGGCAGGTGCTGGTGTCGCTGCTGGTGGGCATCGTGATCGTGCAGATCTTCTGCAACCTGGTCGCCAAGCCCAGCCAGGTGACCGGCACGCCCTACCCCGTGATGTGCCGCGCCTCCTTCGGCGTGCTCGGCGCCAACATCCCGGCCATCATCCGCGGCCTGATCGCGGTGGCCTGGTACGGCGTGCAGACCTACCTCGCCTCGGCCGCCTTCATGGTGCTGGCGCTGCACATGTTCCCGAACCTCGCGCCCTACGCCGACCTGGCGCAGCACGGCTTCGTCGGCCTGTCGACGCTGGGCTGGGTCGCCTTCATGGTGATGTGGGTGCTGCAGGCCTTCGTGTTCTGGCACGGCATGGACGCGATCCGCAAGTTCATCGATTGGGCCGGTCCGGCGGTCTACGTGGTGATGGCCATCCTGTGCGGCTGGCTGGTGTGGAAGGCCGGCTGGAAGAACATCGACCTGAACCTCGGCGGCATCAAGTTCCAGGGCTGGGACGCGCTGCCGGTCATGCTGTCGGCCATCGCGCTGGTGGTCAGCTACTTCAGCGGCCCGATGCTCAACTTCGGCGACTTCTCGCGCTACGGCAAGAGCTTCGACGCGGTGAAGAAGGGCAACTTCTGGGGCCTGCCGATCAACTTCGTGTTCTTCTCGCTGCTGACCGTGATCACCACCGCCGCGACGCTGCCGGTGTTCGGCGAACTCATCACCGACCCGGTGCACACCGTGGGCAAGATCGACAGCACCACCGCCGTGGTGCTGGGCGCGCTGACCTTCATGATCGCCACCATCGGCATCAATATCGTCGCCAACTTCGTCTCGCCGGCCTTCGACTTCTCGAACGTCGCGCCGCAGCACATCAGCTGGCGCACCGGCGGCATGATCGCCGCCGTGGGCTCGGTGTTCCTCACGCCGTGGAACCTCTACAACAGTCCCGAGGTCATCCACTACACGCTCGACGTGCTGGGCTCGTTCATCGGCCCGCTGTTCGGCATCCTGATCGCCGACTACTACCTGGTGCGCAAGCAGCAGATCGACGTGGATGCGCTCTACAGCATGAGCACGCAGGGCAAGTACTGGTACAGCGGCGGCTACAACCCGAAGGCGATCCAGGCGCTGATCCCCTCGGCGCTGGTGCCGATCCTGTGCGTGATGGTGCCGACCCTGCGCGGCGCGGCCAACTACGCCTGGTTCATCGGCATGGCGCTGGGCTTCGTGATCTACGCGCTGCTGAACCGCAACACCAAGACCTGAACACACTGCAAGAGAAAGGGAGCGCACCGTGCGCATCAAGATCATCAACCCCAACACCACCTGGAGCATGACCGAGAAGATCGGTGCCTGCGCCCGCGCGGTGGCGCACGCCGACACCGAGATCGTGGCCGTGAGCCCGGCCATGGGCCCGGTGTCCATCGAGAGCCACTACGACGAGGCGCTGGCCGTGCCCGGCCTGCTGCAGGAGATCGCGGCCGGCGAGCGCGACGGCATCGACGGCTACGTGATCGCCTGCTTCGGCGACCCGGGCCTGAAGGCCGCGCGCGAGCTCGCGCGCGGGCCGGTGGTGGGCATCGCCGAGGCCGCGATGCACCTGGCCAGCATGGTCGGCAGCCGCTTCAGCGTGGTCACCACCTTGGGGCGCACCATCGGCCAGGCCTGGCACCTGGCGGAGATCTACGGCATGGAGCGCTTCTGCGCCAACGTGCGTGCCTGCGAGCTGCCGGTGCTCGAGCTCGAGGAACCGGGCTCGCGCGCGCGCGAACGCATCGTCGAGGAATGCCGGCGCGCGCTCGAGGAGGACGGCTCCGACTGCATCGTGCTCGGCTGCGCCGGCATGACCGACCTGTGCGAGCACATCGGCGAGCTGCTCGGCGTGCCGGTGATCGACGGCGTGGCCGCGGGCACGCAGCTGATCGAATCGCTGGTGCGGCTCAAGCTGCGCACCAGCAAGCGCGGCGAGCTCGCGCGGCCGCTGCCCAAGACCATGGTCGGCGCGCTCGAAGGCTTCACCCTCGCGAGGCCATAGCGGCATGTGCGCCCGGCACCGGCTTTCGCCAAGCGACAATCCACGGATGCCCCGCGCACGTTCCACCCCCGCTCCTTCCCCCGCCGCGCCGGTTGCGTCCGGCGACGGCCCGGCCGCCGCCAGCGAGAAGGCGGACAAGGCCAGCTCCATCGAGAGCATCGCCCAGGACATCGCCACCGCCATCGTCGAGAAGCGCCTGCCGCCCGGCACCTGGCTGCGCGAGGAGGCGCTGGGCCGCGTCTATTCGGTGAGCCGCACCAAGGTGCGCGCGGCGCTGCTGATGCTGTCGAAGGACAAGCTGATCGAGATCATTCCCGACAAGGGCGCCTTCGTCTGCCAGCCCACGGTGGAGGAAGCGCGCGAGGTGTTCGCGGTGCGCCGCATCCTCGAGCGCGAGGTGGTGCGGCTGTTCATCGCCAACGCGCGGCCGCGCGACTACCAGGCGCTCGACCAGCACATCCGCTTCGAGCGCAACGCGCTGCGCCAGACCACCACCATGGGCACGGTGCGCGAGAAGCTGCTGGGCGACTTCCACGTCGCGCTGGCCGAGGCCACCGGCAACCACACGCTGGCCGAGCTGGTGCGCGAACTGGTCGCGCGCAGCTCGCTGATCGCGATGCTCTACCACTCGTCGAACGATCCGCACTGCTCGTCCGACGAGCATGCCGACTTCCTGCGCATCTGCCGCACCGGCGACGTCGAAGCCGCCGTGAACTGCATGATCGAACACCTCGACCGCATCGAGGCCAGCCTCGAGCTCGGCACCGGCAAGCCCGACCGCCAGCTCGACCTGGTGAAGGCGCTGCTGGCCTGAGGAGCGCGCGCATGGCGGCCAGCGACACCGGTCTCGCGCTCAGGCGCCTGCGGCTGCTGCGCGGCTTCAAGCAGAGCCATTTCGCGCAGCTCATGGGCGTGCACCAGGCCACGGTGTCGCGCTGGGAGCGCGGCGAGCTGCCGCTGTCGAAGGCGCAGCAGGCGGCCGCGCACCGGCTGCTGGCCGCGGCGCGCGATCCGCGCCAGGACGCGGCCCTCAAGCGGCTGGTGGAGTCGTCCTCGCGCAAGGTGCATCTGATCTGCGACCGCACGCACCGGCTGCTCGCGGCCTCGCCCGCGCGCCAGTCCGAATGGCGCGCCGACCCGGCCGAGTTCATCGGCCGCTCGCTGATCGGCTATGCCTCGCAGGAGATCCTCGCGGCCGAGGCCACGCTCGCGGACCGGGGCTGGCACGAGGGCGAACTGGCCACGCTCGAGATCGCGACCGCCGGCACGCTCGACCCCGTGATCCCGATCCTGCCGGGCCGCGTGCTGTGGGAGCGCATCGCGCTGGCCGACGGCAGCGCGGGCCAGCTGGTCACCACCATCGCCTGAGGGCGGACCGCTCCACGCATAACTTATGCGTGGACGGCGCGCGCGGCCTCGCGCTAGCCTCGCGGTTTCGAGAATCCCCATCGCAGGAAGGAACCCATTCCAATGACCATCCTGGTCACCGGCAGCGCCGGCCATCTCGGCGAAGCACTGATGCGCCATCTGCGCGCGCACCCCGACACCGGGGGCGAAGCCCGCGGCATCGACCTGCTCGCCTCGCCCTTCACCGACCGCACCGGCTCCATCGCCGACCGCGGCTTCGTGCGCGAGTGCATGCGCGGCGTGCGCACGGTGCTGCACACCGCCACCCTGCACAAGCCGCACGTGGCCACGCATGCGAAGCAGGAGTTCGTCGAGACCAACATCGCGGGCACGCTCGCGCTGCTCGAGGAGGCGGTGGCGGCCGGCGTGCGGGCCTTCGTGTTCACGAGCACCACCAGCAGCTTCGGCTCGGCGCTCACGCCGGCCGCGGGCGAGCCCGCCGCCTGGATCACGGAAGACGTGACGCCGATCCCGAAGAACATCTACGGCGTGACCAAGACCGCGGCCGAGGACCTGTGCCAGCTGTTCCATCGCGAGCACGGCCTCCATGCGATCGTGCTGCGCACCTCGCGCTTCTTCCCCGAGGACGACGACGATCCGCGCGCGCGCGAACGCCATTCGCTCGAGAACGCGCAGGCCAACGAGCTGCTGCACCGCCGCGCCGACATCGCGGACATCGTCGAGGCGCACCTGTGCGCGGCACGGCGCGCACCGGCACTGGGCTTCGGCCGCTACATCGTCTCGGCCACCACGCCTTTCGCGCGCGACGAGCTCGCGCTGCTGCGCAGCGATGCGCCGGCCGTGCTGCGCCGGCACTTCCCCGACTGCGAGTCGCTCTACGAACGGCGCGGCTGGACCCTGCCCGCGCAGCTCGACCGCGTGTACGTGAACGAACGCGCGCGGCGCGACCTGGGCTGGGTGCCGAAGCACGACTTCGCGCAGGTGCTGCAAAGCCTGCGCGAGGGCCGCGACTTCCGCAGCGAACTGGCGCATGCCGTGGGCAGCAAGGGCTACCACGCGCAGCGCTTCGAGGACGGCCCCTACCCAGTCGCCTGAACCAGCCGCGGCACGGCATCCGGCCCACCCGGGCCCTCCGGGTTTTCCTCAGTCCGGATTGCCGCATAAATTGTATACAGTTTCGCGTACACCAGATGCGGTGGACGCGCCCGACGACTGCGCGCCGCACCTCTCCCTATCTTTCTCTCATTGCCGCAGCAGGAGATTCACGATGACGGCCGACTCCCTTTCCTCAGTCCATCCGGTGGACCAGCGCCTGCCCAGCGGCAAGCTCACCGCCCTGGGCCTGCAGCACGTGCTGGTCATGTACGCGGGCGCGGTCGCGGTCCCGCTGATCGTGGGCCGTGCGCTCAAGCTCTCGCCCGACGAGGTCGCGCTGCTGATCTCGGCCGACCTGTTCTGCTGCGGCATCGCCACGCTGATCCAGGCGCTCGGCGCCACGCAGTGGTTCGGCATCAAGCTGCCCGTGATGATGGGCGTGACCTTCGCCTCGGTGGCGCCCATGGTGGCCATCGCCAACGCCAACCCGGGCCAGAACGGCGCGCAGCTGCTGTTCGGCGCCATCATCGGCGCGGGCATCGTCTCGATACTGATCGCGCCCTTCGTGAGCCGCATGCTGCGCTTCTTCCCGCCGGTGGTCACCGGCACCATCATCGCGGTGATCGGCATCAGCCTGATGCGCGTGGGCATCAACTGGATCTTCGGCAATCCCGTGGGCCCGACGGCGCCCGCGCTGGTCGATCCGGTCTACGCCAAGTGGCTGGCCGAAGTCACCTCGCCCGGCAGTTCCATCCCCGCCGTGCCCAAGGGCTTCGCGATCATGCCCACCGTGCCCAACCCCAAGTACGCCGACCTCTCGGGCCTGGGCGTGGCCGCGCTGGTGCTGGTGTCGATCCTGCTGATCGTGAAGTACGCCAAGGGCTTCGTCGCCAACATCTCGGTGCTGCTGGGCATCGTCATCGGCGCGGTCGTGGCCTCGCTCACCGGCCTCATGACCTACGAGAAGGTCGGCAAGGCCGCGTGGTTCGACATCGTGCTGCCCTTCCACTTCGGCATGCCGCAGTTCGACCCGATCCTGATCCTCACGATGACGCTGATCATGGTGGTGGTGATGATCGAATCGACCGGCATGTTCCTCGCGCTCGGCGAGATGACCGAGCGCAAGATCTCGCAGCAGGACCTCGCCAAGGGCCTGCGCACCGACGGCCTGGGCACGCTGATCGGCGGCATCTTCAACACCTTCCCCTACACCAGCTTCTCGCAGAACGTGGGCCTGGTCGCCGTCACCGGCATCAAGAGCCGCTATGTCTGCGTGGCCGGCGGCGTGATCCTGATCGTGCTGGGCCTGCTGCCGAAGATGGCGGCGCTGGTGGAGTCGCTGCCCACCGTGGTGCTCGGCGGCGCGGGCCTGGTGATGTTCGGCATGGTGGCCGCCACCGGCATCCGCATCCTCTCGGGCGTGGACTTCAAGCACAACCGCCACAACGCGATGATCGTCGCGGTCTCGATCGGCGTCGGCATGATTCCGCTGATCGCGCCCAACTTCAAGCAATGGATGCCGCATGCGATCCACTCGCTGATCGAGTCGGGCATCCTGCTCGCATCGATCGCGGCGGTGCTGCTGAACCTGTTCCTCAACGGCGCGAAGCACGACGAGCAGGCGGTGATCGCGGCGGCCAAGCATGCGGATGCGCACTGAGCCGCGGCACGCCACAACGAACGAAGGGGCCGTCGGCCCCTTTTTTCATGCGACGCGCACGACCTGCTAGACCGCGTGGGCCGGCACGCCGCGCTGCGAGGCATGCCAGCCGAGCAGCCGCTCCTCGGCCAGCTCGATCCCCTTGAACAGCACCACGCCGAGCACGCACAGCAGCGCGAGCGCGACGAACACGGTGGAGGTGTCGAAGCTGCCCTGCGCCACCAGGATCACGTGGCCCAGACCCGATTCGCCGGCCACGAACTCGCCGACGATGGTGCCCACCAGCGCGAAGGACACGCCGACCTTCATGCCCGCGAACAGGCTCGGCAGCGCATTGGGAAAGCGGATCTTCCAGAGGATGCGCCCGCGCGTCGCCTTGTTGACTCGCGCCATGTCGAGCATGTCGGGGTCGGTGGAACGCAGCCCCAGCACGCAGTCGATCAGGATCGGGAAGATCGCGATCAGCATCGCGATCGCAACCTTGGGCAGCGCACCGGTGCCCATCCAGATCACGAACAGCGGCGCGAGCGCGACCTTGGGCACGGCATTGAGCGCCACCAGCAGCGAGTAGAGCGTGCGGTCGAGGAAGCGCGAATAGACGATGCCGATGGCCGCGGCCACGCCGAGCACCACGGCCAGCACGAAGCCGTACATCGTGGTGAGCAGCGTGTCGAGCGTTTCGCGCAGCAGGTAGCCGGGCTGCGCGAGGAACTGCCCGATGATCTTCGAGGGCGCGGGCAGCAGGAAGTCGCGGATGCCGAGCAGGCGCACGCACGCCTCCCAGGCCACGAGCAGCACGGCGAGCGTGAGCAGGGCCTGACGGCTGCGCTCGGTGTGGTTCCAGAGTGTCTTCATGGTCAGTAGGCGCCCAGTTCGCGGAAGGTTTCCTTGATGCGCGACACGTAGGCCGCGAACTCGCGCGTCTCGCGCACGTCGAGGCCGCGCGGCCGCTCGAGCTCGATCGGCAGGATGTCGGCGATGCGGCCCGGGCCGCGCGCCATCATCACGACGCGCCCGCCGAGGTACACGGCCTCGGTGATCGAATGGGTGATGAAGATCACCGTCTTGCCGGTCGCCATCCAGGTGCGCTGCAGCTCCGCGTTGAGCGCATCGCGCGTGAAGGGATCGAGCGCGCCGAAGGG
The DNA here is from genome assembly GCF_059415325.1 of Variovorax sp. GW821-FHT10D07. NCBI lineage: Bacteria > Pseudomonadati > Pseudomonadota > Betaproteobacteria > Burkholderiales > Comamonadaceae > Variovorax > Variovorax sp. GW821-FHT10D07. The sequence goes on from NZ_JBWKMZ010000008.1 coordinate 131,559, forward strand.
CTCGTCCATCAGCAGCAGCTGCGGATCGAGCAGCAGCGCGCGGCAGATCGACACGCGCTGCCGCATGCCGCCCGAAAGCTCGCGCGGATAGCGGTCCATGAAGTCGGCCAGGCCGAACAGGGCCAGCAGTTCGCGCGCGCGCGGCGCATGCCGCGCACGCTCGAGGCCATGGAACTCGGCGGCCGCCAGCACGTTGTCGAGGATGCTGCGCCATTCCAGCAGCAGGTCGCGCTGGAACACCACGCCCATGTTGTCGGGCGGCTCGGTGATCGGCACGCCGTCGAGCGCGAGCCGCCCGCTGGTGATCGGCTCGAGCCCGGCGATGCAGCGCATCAGCGTGCTCTTGCCGCAGCCGCTCGGGCCCACGATCGAGACGAACTCGCCGCGCGCGACGCCGAGGCGCACGTCCTGCAGCGCGGTGATCGGCTTGCGGCCGGACTGGTAGACCTTGTGGAGGCCGTCGATCGACAGGAAATCGGCCACGTGGTGGGCTCCGCGCGCGGGCGCTTCAGACGGAAAGGAGCGCATTGGTGTAGTAGTCGGAGGGTTTGCGGCCCGGCTTGATCTGGCCGGTCTGTTCCATCGAGCGGATCGCCGCGGCCCAGTCGGCGTCGGACTGCTGGCCGATCGGCAGGTTCTTGTCGCCCGGGCTCTGGAAGAACGGGCGGTAGGCCACGAGCTGCCCCTTGAGCACCTCGGGGTCGAGCCGCGCATTGGGCCGCTGCGCCACGATGGCGGCCACCGCCTCGTCGATGTGGTTGTCGTGGATGTACTGCCAGGCGCGCAGCTGCACGCGCGTGAACTTCGCGATCGCGGCCTGCTTCGACTCGATCGCCTTCGGCGTCGTGGCCAGCCCGTAGCTCGGGAAGCTGATGCCGCTGTCGGCCAGCAGCAGCGCGCTGGCCTTGCGGGTCTTCAGCACCATCGGCTGGCCGAACGGGGCCTGCGACATGAAGCCGTCGCTGTTGCCCGAGGCATAGGTCGAGATCATCGCGCTGGGCGTGACCATCACCAGCTCGATGCTGCTCTTGGTCATGCCGTTGGCCTTGAGGAAGGGCTCGATGAACGGCGCCCACGGGCTGGTCGTGAAGCACACGATCTTCTTGCCCGCGAGCTCCTTCGGCGACTTCACGCCCTGCGCCGCGTCGGTCATGACGGCGAGGTCGCCGGTGCGCGCGAAGCCGGCAATCGAGACCAGCTCGAGCCCGTTCTCCTTCGCCACCGCCATGGTGCCGAGCGCCACCTGGCCCACGTCGACCTGCCCCGCCGCGAGCAGCTGCAGCGTCGAGATGGTGCCGGTGCCGTCCTGCACCTCGACCTCCAGGCCCTCGTCCTTGAACCAGCCCTTCTGCTGGGCCAGGTGCACGGCGCCGTGCATGCCCCAGGGCGAGAAGTCCATGCGCACGCGCAGCTTGGTGGCCCCCTGCGCCTGCGCCGTTCGCAGGCCGAGGGACAGCGCCGGTAGCGCGGCCATCGCCGCGAGGCCTTGGGTCAACGTACGTCTTTTCATCGCTTACCTCTGCTTCTTCGTCATGGGGTGGTGGGGGAATCGCGGGAGCGGCGCGGTGCTTCAGTCCGTCGTGCCGGCGCGCAGTGCCTGGGTTTGCGCGGCATCGAGGCGGCCGCTGGCCGGATCGACCACCGCGCGGTAGTGCTGGCGCACGAAGTCGGCCGAGAGCTTGTGGTCCCAGACGTCGCGCTCGATCTCTCGCGCGGGGCGCAGCAGCGGATCGCCGAAGCCACCGCCACCGGGTTGCGTGTGCGTCACCACGCTGCCTCTTGCAATGCGCATGCCAACCTTGCTCGCGAGCTCGGTGGTCTCGCCCGCGTGCTGCAGCCGGTTCGAGGCCGACTTCGCGGGCAGGCCGCCCTGCAGGCCGTAGGGCTGGAACTTCATGCGGTCGGCGCGCAGCTGCAGCAGCACGTCGTCGGCCAGCACGCGGTAGCTGCGCCGGATGCCGAGGCCGCCGCGGTAGCGGCCGGCGCCGCAGGAGTCGGGCTCGAGCTCGTAGGCCTCGACGCGCACCGGATGCTGCGCCTCCAGCGTTTCCACCGGCGTGTTCGAGAGGTTCTGCGAAGCGTTGGTGATCGCCTCGATGCCGTCGGAACCGGGGCGACCGCCCCAGGCGCCGCAGATCATGTCGACGATGATGTAGCTGCTGCCGTCGTCCTTCTTGCCCGAGAGGCAGACCACGGTGTTGCCGCCCTCGCCCGCGGCGGGAATGCGGTCGGGCACCACCTGGGCCAGCGCGCCGAGCATCGCGTCGAACACGCGGTAGCCGGTGAGCGCGCGCGCCGCGACCGCGGCCGGCTCGATCGGGTTGAGCACGGTGCCCTCGGGCACGTGCACCTCGATGCAGCGGAACACGCCGGCGTTGTTCGGCACGTCGCCCTTCAATGCGCAGCGCACGCTGAGGTAGGTGCAGGACTTGGTGTACGACAGCGTCGAGTTGATCGCCGCGCGCACCTGCGGCGAGGAGCCGGTGTAGTCCACGCTGACGCGGTCCTCGTGCACCGTGAGCGCGACGCGGATCGGGATCGGCTCGGGCGAGAGGCCGTCGTCGTCGATGAAGTCCTCGAAGTGAAAGGTGCCCTTGGGCCAGCGGCGGATCTCCTCGCGCGTGAGCCGCTCGGCATAGTCGAGCAGTTCGGCGAAGTAGCGCCGCGCATCGTCGCGGCCGTAGCGGTCGAACAGCGCCGTGAGCTCGCGCACGCCCACCTGCGAGGCCGCGTACTGCGCGCGCAGGTCGCCCAGCACGCGGTCGGGCACGCGCACGTTCTGCGCGATCACGCGCTCCATGATGTCGTTGACCACGCCGCGTTCGTAGAGCTTGACCACCGGGATGCGCAGGCCTTCCTGGTAGACCTCGGTCGAGTCGCTGGCGTTCGAGCCGGGCACGCGGCCGCCCACGTCGGTGTGGTGGCAGATGACGACGCAGAAGCCCTCGAGTTCCTCGCGGTAGAAGAAGGGCACGAACATGAAGATGTCCGGCAGGTGCATGCCGCCCTGGTAGGGGTCGTTGACGATCACCGCGTCGCCCGGCGCGAGCGCGTCGCCGTAGCGCTTGCGCACCTCGGCCATGGCCTCGGGGATGGCGCCCAGGTGCAGCGCGATGGTCTTGGCCTGCGCGATCATCTGGCCGTGGCGGTCGCAGATCGCGGCCGAGTAGTCCATCACGTCCTTGACGATCTCCGAGCGCGCGGTGCGCAGCACGGTGTAGGCCACTTCGTCGACGATGGAATCCATCGCGTTCTTGACCACCGCGAAGGTGATCGGGTCGATGGCGCGGTTCATGCCGGGATCTCCTGGAGGTCGATGACGATGTTGCCGATGGCATCGGCGCGCGCGCTGCAGTGCGGCGGCACGACGATGGTGGTGTCGTAGGACTCGACGATCAGCGGCCCCTGCACCGGCTCGGCACCGAGGCTGGCGCGCGGGACCACGGGCGTCGAAGCGGGCGCCTCGCCGGGCGCGAAGCTCACGAGGCGTTCGCCCTGCGTGCCCTGCAGCGCGGTCGCGTCGACGCGGCACTTGGCGAAGTCGAGGCGGAAGTCGCTGCGGCCATGGGCGCTGACGCGCAGGTTGACCAGCTCGAGCGGCTCGTCGCTGCTGTAGCCGAAGGTCTGCTGGTAGAGTGCATGGAAGTCGCGCGCCAGTTGCTCGAGCACGGCCGTGTCGAGCGTGCCCGCGGGCAGCGCCACCGTGAGTTCAGAACTCTGGCCGAGGTAGCGCAGGTCGGCGAAGCGCTCCACGCGCACCGCGTCGGCCGCGTAGCCCTCGGAGGCCAGCACCGTGAAGCCCTGGTCGGCGAGCACCGCGGTGGCGCGTGCGAGCGCGGCCGGTTCGCAATCGGCCAGCGGGCGCAGCACCGCCTTCACGAAGTTGTGCTCGGCGTCGGCCGAGAGCATGCCGGCCGAACAGAAGACACCGGCCATGATCGGCGCGATCACGCGGCGGATGCCGAGCAGCCGCGCCACCGCCACCGCATGCAGCGGGCCGCCGCCACCGAAGGCGATCATCGACATGTCGCGCGGATCGCGGCCGCGCTCCACCGTCACCGCGCGGATCGCGCGCGCCATGTTCACGTTGGCAACCTGGCGGATGCCGTGCGCCGCGGCGAGGCGGTCGAGCTTCAGCGGCCCGGCCACGTGGGCATCGATCGCCCGCGCCGACAGCTCGGGCGACACCGGCAGGCTGCCGCCCGCGAGCGCTTGGGGATTGAGGTAGCCGAGCACCATGTTGGCGTCGGTCACGGTCGGGCGCTCGTTGCCGTTGCCGTAGCAGGCCGGCCCGGGCGAAGCACCGGCCGATTCGGGCCCGACGCACAGCAGGCCGCCGCCGTCGATCCAGGCGATCGAGCCGCCGCCCGCGCCCACCTCGGCGATGTCGATCGCGGGCACCTTGAGCACGTAGCCGCCGCCCTTGACGAAGCGGCTCGGCGCGCTGATGCCGTCGCGGAACTCGTACTCGTTGGTCAGCGAGGGCTGGCCGCCGACGATGACCGAGGCCTTGGCGGTGGTGCCGCCCATGTCGAAGACGATCAGGTCGTCGTCGCCGCCCATCGCGCCGATGCGCGCGGCGCCGGCCACGCCGCCCGCCGGGCCCGAGGCCACGGCGAACACCGGCTTCTCGGTCGCGGAGGCGATGCCCATCATGCCGCCGTTGGAGGCCATCACCTGCAGCGAGGCATCGACGCCCATGTCGCGCAGGTCCTTCTTCAGGCGCGCGAGGTAGGTCTTCATCGCGGGCAGGATGTAGGCGTTGACCACCGTCGTGCTGGTGCGCTCGTACTCCTTGATCTCGGGCAGCACCTCGCACGACACGCTCAGCAGCAGCTCGGGAAAGCGCGCCTGCAGCGCGGCCTTGGCCTGGAGCTCGTGCGCCGGGTTGATGTAGCTGTTGAGGAAGCACAGCGCGACCGCGTTCACGCCGTCGGCCACCAGCTCGCCGGCCTGCTCGAGCAGGTGCTCGACATCGAGCGGCACGACCACCTCGCCGCGCGAGCCCATGCGCTCGCGCACGCCACGACGCCAGCGGCGCGTGGCCAGCGGCTGCGGCTTCTGCCAGCCGAGATCGAACATGGTGGGCGTGCGGATGCGGCCGATCTCCAGCACGTCGCGAAAGCCCTCGGTGGTGAGCACGCCGGTGTTGGCGCCGACCTTCTGCAGGATGGTGTTCGACGCGGTGGTGGTGCCGTGCACGATCTCGGCGATGTCGCCGGGCGCGATGCCCGCTTGGTCGATCAGTACGCGCAAGCCGTTGACGATGGCCTTGCCGAGGTCCTCCGGCGTGGTGGACGTCTTGTTGACGAAGAGCCGGCCGTCGGGCATCGCGAGCACGATATCGGTGAAGGTTCCTCCGATATCGCATCCGACGCGCACGCCTTTGCTTCGCTGTGGTGCAGAACCCATTGTGATGCTCCGTTCTAGCGGGGTTGGACGATAATGGGACCGGCCTTAACTAACTAACTGGCTAGTACCATTGAGGGCGAAATATAGGAGCCGCGGCCGCACGATGTCAACCTTTGTTTTGCATCTTTTTCGCGCCCGCGCCGGAAGTAGACTCGCGGCCTCGGTGGTGCCTCGCCGACATCAGGACCCATGACACACGACACAAAGACGCCCAAGCCGCGGCAGCGCAATGCCGTGGCAACGCGAGACCGGATCTTGAAGATCGCGAGCAAGGAGTTCGCCGCGCACGGCTACGATGGCGCGCGCATCGACGCGATCGTGGCCCGCTGCAAGATCAGCAAGAACCTCGTCTATCACTACTTCGACAGCAAGGAGGCGCTGTTCATCGAGGTGATGGAGCGCGCCTACGGCGCGATGCGCGAGCGCCAGAACGAGCTTGCGCTCACGGGCGAGGACCCGGTGCGCGACATGCGCGAGCTGGTCGAGAAGACGGTGCAGCACTTCATCGACCAGCCCGAGTTCCACCAGCTGCTGTCGACCGAGAACCTGCACAAGGCGGTGCACATCCGCAAGTCGAAGGTGATCTCGGAGATGTTCAACCCGCTGCGCACCGCGCTGTCGACCATCCTCGAGTCGGGCAAGCAGAAGGGCGTGTTCCGCCGCGATGCCGACTGGGTCGACCTCTATGTCTCGATCTCGGGCCTGGGCTCGTACTTCATCACCAACCGCTACACGCTCTCGTACGTGCTCGACGTCGACCTCGGCGCCTCGGACCGCCAGCAGTCGCGGCTCAGGCACGCCTCGGACATGGTGATCAGCTACCTCTGCGACCGCAGCGGCGACGCGGCCTAGCCGCCGCCTCCGATCAGATCATCGCGAGCGCCGTCTTGCGCTTCGGCGGCGGATGCAGCCGGTCGAGCTTCGCGAGCACGCCGGCGTCGAGCTTCAACGAGGCCGCCGCGAAGTTCTGCTTCAGATGCGCGCTGCCCACCGCCTTCGGAATCGCCGCCACGCCCGGCCGCGCGATGACCGCGGCCAGCGCGAGCTGGGCCGCGCTCACGCCCAGGTCCGCCGCGAGTTCGCCGAGCTCCTCGTCGTCGGCCAGCGCGCCCTGGTCGATCGGGCTGTAGGCCATCAGCGGGATGCCGCGCCCGCGCTGCCAGGGCAGCAGGCTGAACTCGGGACCGCGCTCGCCGAGCGACAGGTAGACCTGGTTCGCCGCGCACGAGGGACCGCCCTGCCCCAGCGGCGCCAGTTCCTCCATGTCGTCGGTGTCGAAGTTGCTCACGCCCCAGCGCGCGATGCGCCCGCGCGCCACCAGCGCCTGCAGGGCGTCGACGGTCTCGGCCAGCGGATGGTTGCCGCGCCAGTGCAGCAGGTAGAGGTCGATGGCATCGAGGCCCAGCCGCTTCAGGCTGCGCTCGCAGGCCTCGGGCGTGCCGCGCCGGCTCGCGTTGTGCGGATAGACCTTGCTGACGATGAAGAGCTCGTCGCGCCGCACCTCGTTGGCGCGCAGCGCCTCGGCCACGGCCTGGCCCACCACGGTCTCGGCGCCGCCCTCGCCGTACATCTCGGCGGTGTCGATCAGCCGGTAGCCGAGCGCGATGGCCTCGCGCACCGCGGCCACCTCGGCCTGGCGGCGGCCCGCGGCCTCGCCCATGCGCCAGGTGCCCAACCCGAGCACGGGCATCTCGTTGCCGTTGCCGGCGCCATGGGGAAAGGAGAGTGTTCGCATCGGGCCATGCTAGCGCCGCCCGAATGCCTGCACGCGAGTTACTTGAATTCCTCGGCCGCGATGCCGAGCTTGCGCAGCTTGTCGAACAGGGTCTGGCGCGCGATGCCCAGCGCGCCCGCGGTGGCCGGCTGGTCGCCCTGGTGCTGGCGCAGCGCCTCGACGATGACGGCGCGCTCGAAGGCCTCCACCTGCTGCGGCAGGGCCTGCGGCAGCACCTCCTCGTCGCTCGCGCGCAGCAAGGTGAGCCGTTCGCCGAGCAGGCCCAGCACGAAGCGGTCGGCCACGTTGCGCAGCTCGCGCACGTTGCCGGGCCAGGCATAGGCCATCAGGTCGGCGAGCTGGGCATGGCTGGGCACCGGCGCGGGCCGGTCGTACTTCTTCGCGGCCTGCAGCGTGAAGTGCTCGAACAAGAGCGGGATGTCCTCGCGCCGCTCGCGCAGCGGGGGCAGCTCGATGAACGCCACGCCGATGCGGTAGTAGAGGTCGGCGCGGAATTTCTGCCGGTCGCTCAGCGCCTTCAGGTCCTCCTTGCTCGCGGCCACCACGCGGCAGTCGAAGGGGATCGGCTTGTTCGAGCCGATGCGCTCGATGCTGCGCTCCTGCAGCGCGCGCAGCAGCTTGATCTGCACCGCCATCGGCATGCTCTCGATCTCGTCGAGGAACAAGGTGCCGCCGCTCGCGTATTCGAACTTGCCCACGCGCGTGCGGTTGGCGCTGGTGAAGGCGCCGGCCTCGTGGCCGAACAGCTCGCTCTCGGCCAGCGCCTCGGGCAGGCCGCCGCAGTTCAGCGGCACGAAGTGCTCGCGCCGCCGCTCGCTGTGGTCGTGCAGGCAGCGCGCCACCATCTCCTTGCCGGTGCCGGTCTCGCCGTAGATCAGCACGTCGGCCGAGGTGCCGGCCAGGGTCATCACGTTGCGCCGCACCCGCTGCATCTGGGCCGAGCGGCCGATCAGCACCGACTGGATGCCGTTCCAGTTGTCGAGCGCCTCGCGCAGGCTGCGCACCTGCAGCGCCAGCTGCCGCCGCTCGATCGCATGCCGCACGATGGCCACCAGCCGCTCGGTGGTGAAGGGCTTCTCGATGAAGTCGTAGGCGCCGTCGCGCATCGCCGCCACCGCCATCGCGATGTGGCCATGGCCCGTGACCAGGATCACCGGCAGCTCGGGATCGATGCCGCGCACCTCCACCAGCCACTCGGTGCCGCTCATGCGCGGCAGCCGCACGTCGCACACCACCACCGCGGGCACGCCGAAGGCGATGTGCGGCCGCACCCGCTCCACGCTCGCGAAGGCCTCGACCTCGAAGCCCGCCAGGCCCAGCATCTGCGCGGTGCTCAGACGCACGTCGTCGTCGTCTTCGACGAGCAGCACGCGGATGGCGGAGGCTTCGTTGGCGGGCGGTGGTGTCATGGGTGGGCGTGGGGGCTGGCGGCCGGCAGGTCGACGACGAAGTATGCCCCGCCGCCCTCCCGGTTGTCCGCCCGCAGGCCGCCGTTCATGGCGCGCACGAGTTGCGCGCACAGCACGAGGCCGAGCCCCAGCCCCGAACCCGCGGGCTTGGTGGTGACGAAGGGCTCGAACAGCTTCGGCACCACGTCGTCGCGGATGCCGGGCCCGGTGTCGCTCACGGTCAGCACCGCGCGGCCGTCCTCGCTCAACCGCCCCTGCAGGCGCAGCACGCGCTGCGGCATGTGCTCCATGGCCTCGATCGCGTTGCGCATCAGGTTCACCAGCACGCTGCCGAGCGCGGCCTCGTCGGCCATCACGGCGAGCTGCGGCGGCTCGATGTCGACCTCGACCTGCACGCCGTGCTTCTGCTCGGCGCCGGCGACGATCACGCGCGCATCGTCGATCGCGGCGGCCAGCGCCACGGGCGAGGGGCCGAGCTGGTTCTTGTGCGAGAAGGTCTTGAGCTGCGCGGTCAGCCGCGCGAGGCGGTCGACCATGTCGCGGATGCGCTTGAGGTTGCCGCGCACCTCGTCGTGGCGTTCGTGGTCGAGCAGGATGGTCGCGCTCTCCGACAGCGTGCGCATCGCGGTCAGCGGCTGGTTGAGCTCGTGCGCGAGGCCGGCCGACATCTGGCCCAGCGCGGCCATCTTGCCGGCCTGCACCAGCTCGTCCTGCGCGGCGCGCAGCTGCGCGGTGCGCGCCGCCACCATCGACTCGAGGCCGTCGTGCGCGGCCTGCAGCGCGGCCTGGTTGGCGAGCTTCTGGCGCTCGGCGCGGCGGCGCTGCCACAGGGTCACGCCCAGCAGCAGCAGCGCGACCATGCCGAGCCCGGCGGTCACCGCGGCATTGCGCGCGGCCACGCGCAGCGGCGCCATGTCGTCGAGCGTGAGCAGCTGCCACGGCGCGTTGCGCAGGGTGCGGCTGGCGACGAGCCGGTCGGCGCCCTCCACGCGGATCAGTTGCACGCCCGGCGCCAGCGCCTCCAGCCGCTGCCAGCGCAGCGGCGCGAGCGCGGCCTCGCCATAGGGCCGCGAGCGCAGCACCTCGGCGCGCTGCAGCGCGTCGAGCGGCAGCAGCGGCCGGAACTTGAGGTCGTCGCGCGTGGCGAGGATCACCACGCCGCGCTGGTCGACCACCACCACGTCGCCCGGCAGCTTGCGCCACGCGGCCTCGTTGTCCTCGAGGTTGATCTTCACCGTGACCACGCCGGGCACGGCCGGTTCGCGGCGCAGCGCGTACGAGAGGTAGTAACCGGGCCGGCGGCTCGTGATGCCCACGCCGTAGAAGCGGCCGCGCCCCTGGGCCAGCGCATCGATCATGTAGGGCCGGAACTCGTAGTGCTGGCCCAGCGTGGTGCCGGGCCGGTCCCAGTCGGAGGCCGCGAGCGAGGTGCCGCCGGCATCGAGCACGTAGAGCATCTCGGCGCGCGCGGTGGCGTTCACGCCCGCGAGGTAGCGGTTGGCGGCGTCGCGCAGCGAGGCGTCGGCCGGCGCGTTCAGCAGCGCGGGCACCACCGGCGTCATCTCGAGCAGCGCGGGCAGGTAGTCGAAGCGCGTGAGCTCGGCGTCGAGCCCGGTGGCGACCATGTCGAGCCGGTGCTCTGCCGCCTCGCGCAATCGCGCCAGGCCGGCCTGCGTGGAAAGGTGGTGGCCGACCAGGGCGGACAGCGCCACCAGCACGAGCGCGGCGCACCAGCGCACCACCGCGCGCCGGGTGCGGGGACGGAAGGTCACGGTGGAAGTCTCCATGGAAGGGCGCGCCGCTCTGGTTCGGTTCTCGGGGCGCAGGTTAATGCAGATTGCGAAGCCGCAAGGCAGGACGCCCGCGCGAGGCGGGCGTCCGAAGAAAGACCGGCGCGAACGCCGGCCCCGATCAGCGCCCGCTGCCCGCGGGCATGTGCGCTTCCTTGGCGTCGAGCACCAGCTCGGGCTCGTCGGCCTCGGCGCCGCTGCCCTGGTTCAGCTGGTTCGTCAGGCGCTCGGTGTCGAGGTCGCCGGTCCACTTCGCGACCACCATGGTGGCCACGCCGTTGCCGATCAGGTTGGTCAGCGCGCGCGCTTCCGACATGAAGCGGTCGATGCCCAGTATCAGCGCCAGGCCCGCCACCGGCACGTGGCCCACGGCCGACAGCGTGGCCGCCAGCACGATGAAGCCGCTGCCGGTCACGCCGGCCGCGCCCTTCGAGGTCAGCAGCAGCACCAGCAGCAGCGTGATCTGCTGGGTGATCGACATCGGCGTGTTGGTGGCCTGGGCGATGAACACCGCGGCCATGGTCAGGTAGATCGAGGTGCCGTCGAGGTTGAACGAGTAGCCGGTGGGAATCACCAGGCCGACCACCGACTTCTTGGCGCCGAGGTTCTCCATCTTGGCCATCATGCGTGGCAGCGCGGCCTCGCTCGAGGAAGTGCCCAGCACGATCAGCAGCTCTTCCTTGATGTACTTGATGAACTTCCAGATGCTGAAGCCGTGCGCGCGCGCGATCGCGCCGAGCACCACGAAGATGAAGAACAGGCAGGTGGCGTAGAAGGTCGCCATCAGCGCGCCGAGCTGCACCAGCGAGCCCACGCCGTACTTGCCGATGGTGAAGGCCATCGCGCCGAAGGCACCGATCGGAGCCACCTTCATGATGTAGCCGACGATGGTGAACAGCACGTGCGAGAACTTCTCGATGAAGTCGAACACCAGCGTGCCGCGGCCGCCGAAGCGGTGCAACGCGAAGCCGAACATCACGGCGAACAGCAGCACCTGCAGGATCTCGCCCTTGGCGAAGGCATCGACCACGGTGGTCGGGATCACGTTGAGCAGGAACTCGGTGGTCGAGGCCATCTTGCCGGGGCCGGTGTAGGCCGCGATCGACTTGGCGTCGAGCTGGCTCGGGTCCACGTTCATGCCGTGGCCGGGCTGCACGATGTTGATGATGACCAGGCCGACGATCAGCGCGATGGTGCTGACGATCTCGAAGTACAGCAGCGCGAGGCCGCCGGTCTTGCCGACCTTCTTCATGTCCTCCATGCCGGCGATGCCGACCACCACCGTGCAGAAGATGATCGGCGCGATGATCATCTTGATCAGCTTGATGAAGCCGTCGCCCAGCGGCTTCATCGCGGCGCCGGTGTCGGGATAGAAGTGGCCGAGCAGCACGCCGATGACGATGGCGGTGATGACCTGGAAGTACAGCGATCTGTAGAAGGGCTTGGGGGCGGATGCGGATACGTGGTCCACGGGAAATCTCCTTGAGGCCGGGGGCCGGCCGGGGCTGAACACTGGGATGGAAAAGGGGGTGCGCCCGACGGGCGCGGTCGGACGGGGTCAGCGCGCCGGCGCGCCGCCGCGCGGGGCGGGGCGTGCTGGCGAAGGGGGTCGCAAGGCCGGTCGGCTGAAGGTCATGGTTGTCTCCTGGGCTCGTTGTCGCCGGCTGCGCCTTCGGAAAAGGCGGCGCCGGCAGTGGAGAACACAGAGCAACGCACATGCCAGTCAAAATGGCATGAGAACCCGACTCAAGTCATTGATTTCATTGAAGAAAATCAGGAGCCAGCGAGGCCCCGCGCCGCGCATCCGGACGCGGCCCGCGCAGGCCGTCCGGCGTTTCGGACGCGCCTTTCAGGGAAAACCCTAGGCCGATGCGGACGCGCCGAATTCCGCGCGCAGCCCGCGCACCACCTGCTCGACCGTGGCCAACCCGGCCACGCCGCCGACCGAATGCCCGGCGCTCCACAGGTCGGCCCAGCGCTGGATCACGGCGCCCTCGGAGCCGCCGCCGAAGCGCTGGCGCGCCTCCTGCACCGACACCGTCTCGTCGAGCGCCGCCGGATCGAGCCCCGCGTTCACCACCGAGGGCCGCAGGAAGTTGGCCGGCAGGCCGGTGAAGGCGCGCGTGGTCATCACGTCGTCGAGCGAGCTCGCGGCCAGCATCTTCTTGTAGGGCGCCGAGGCCAGGCTCTGCTCGGTGGCGATGAAGCGCGTGCCCATCGAGCCCAGGTCGCAGCCCAGCACGGTGGCCGCGCGCAGCGCCACGCCGTCGGGCAGGCCGCCGGCCAGCACCAGCGGGCCGTCGAAGAAGGCGCGCACCGCGCGCACGAAGGCGAAGGGATTGGCCCAGCCGGTGTGGCCGCCCGCACCCGCGGTCAGCAGCACCAGGCCGTCGGCGCCGGCCTCGACGGCGCGCTCGGCATGGTGCACCGAGGCCACGTCGGCCAGCACCAGGCAGCCGCCGTCGTGCAGCGCGGGAATCACCGCCGCGGGCGAGCCCACGCTGGTGATCACGAGTTCGGCACGGTGCCGCACGATCAGCTCGACCTCGGCGCGCACGCGTGCCGGGTCGCGCCGCATGATCAGGTTGGGGCACCAGGGCGCATGCGCGGTGCCGGCATCGCGCGCCGCGGCCGCCTCGTCATTGAGCCGCGCCATCCAGCCAGCGAAGGCCTCGAGCGATTCCGCATTGGCGGTCGGGAAGGCGCCGACCACGCCGGCACGGCAGGCGGCCGACACCAGTTCGATGCCCGACACGCGCAGCATCGGCGCGGCGATCGCGGGCACCGCCAGGCGGTCGAGGAAAGGCAGGCGCTGCGTCATGAGGGCTCCGGTGCGGGGGACACGAGGGAAGGCAGGCGCGCGAGCGAGGCCCGTGCCTGCGCCAGCAGTTCGGCCACGATGGCCGCCAGCGGCTCGATGCGCCGCGCGAAGGCGATCGATGGCCCGAGCGACACCATGCCGCGCTGCCAGTCGCCCTGCGCATAACAGTGGTCGCGCGTCGCGCGGCCGTCGATCAGCGTGCCGAAGGCCGCATGGTCGGCCGCGCCGGCGCGCTCGATCGCCTCGACCTCGCGCGCGGTCTCGTTGCGCAGCACGCGCCAGGTGTTGCCCAGCGTGTGCAGCAGCCGCACGGTGGACTGCTCGTCGCAGTCGAGCAGGTGCCGCTTGTAGGCCGGATGGGTGGCGATCTCCTCGGCCACCAGGAAGCGGCTGCCGATCAGCACGCCGTCGAGCCCCTGCGCGAGCACGGCCGCGAGCTGGCGTCCATGGCCGATGCCGCCGGCCAGCACCACGGGCACGCGCAGCTGCTCGGCCGCCAGCGCGCCCAGCAGCATGGTCGGCAGCTCGTTGGCGCCCGGATGGCCGCCCTCCTCCATGCCGACCAGCGCCACCGCATCGGCGCCCGCGCGCTCGGCCGCGAGCGCATGGCGCAGGCCCGGCGCCTTGTGGATCACCACCGCGCCGGCCGCGTGCAAGGTGCCGATCAGCTCGCCGGGCGCATAGCCCGCGGTCTCGAAATGGCGCACGCCGTGCGCGAGCGCGATCTCCATCCAGCGCCGCACCGCCGTGTTGGCCTCGGGCCGCTTCGAGAGCGTGAGGTTCACGCCGAAGGGCCGCCCGTGCGTGAGCTCGCGGCATTGCACGAGCGCGGCCGCGAAGGCCGTGTCGTCGGCGAAGGAGCGCGGCGTGACGAAGCCCATGCAGCCGGCGTTCACCAGCGCAGCCACGTAGCGCGCATCCGACAGCCACATCAACCCCCCGCCGAGGATCGGATGGTCGATGCCGAACAGCTCGGTGATGCGGGTGCAAAAGAGCGGTGCCGTCATGGCCGCTCAGCCGCGCGCGCTGTCGAGCCGCGGCGCGCCGCCGAGCCCGCCGGGCACGACGCCCGCCATCGGCACCGGATAACGCGCGAGCGCGAGCGCTGCATCGCCCTCGAACTTGCCGCGCTGCGCGAACTGCGGCAGCGCCGCGAGCGCGGCCGGCTCCACCACCGGCGCCACCGGCACGTCGTGCCGTTGCAGCAGCGCGAAGGCATCGTCGGCATCGAGCACCGCCAGCGCCTCGGCCAGCCGCGCATTGATCGCCGGCGCCACCTTCTTGCGCGCGCCATGCGAGCGGAAGGCCGCGTCGGCATAGGGCGAGAGATCGAGCGCCTCGCACAGGCGGGCCCAGAAATGGTCCTCGAGCGCGGCCACCGACAGGTGCTTGCCGTCACGGCACAGGAAGGCGCCGTAGGCGGCCTTCACCAGCGTGGCCTCGCGCTGCGCTGCCAGGTCCGCATCGCCCGACGAGCGCCAGGCGCCGAGGCGCGGATTCATCCAGTGCAGCGCGCAGTCGGCCAGCGCCACGTCGAGGTGCTGGCCCTGGCCCGTGTGCTGGCGCTGCAGCAGCGCGGCCAGGGTGGACGACAGCGCATACATCGCGCCGCAGAGGTCGGCCACCGGCAGGCCGAAGCTCTGCGCCGGACCGCCGCCGGGCACGCCCGAGACCGCGAGCACGCCGGCCGCGCCGAGGTAGTTGATGTCGTGTCCCGGCAGGTCGGCCCACGGCCCCTGCTGGCCATAGCCGCTGAGCGACACATAGACCAGCCGCGGAAACTCCGCGCGCAAGCTGTCGGCATCGAGCCCCAGCCGCGCCATCACGCCGGGCCGGTACGACTCCACCACCACGTCGGCCGTGGCGATCAGCGCGCGCACTTCGGCGCGCTGCGCCTCGTCCTTCAGATCGACCAGGAGGCTCTGCTTGCCGCGGTTCACGGCCTCGAACACGCCCGGGCCCATGCGCCGCACGTTGTCGCCATGCGGCGGGCGTTCGATCTTGATCACGCGCGCGCCGAGCTCGGCGAGGTTCTGCGTGAAGAAGGGGCCGGGCAGCAGCTCGCTGAAGTCGACCACCACGATGCCGGCCAGCGGCGGCGTTGCGACGGGGTGCGTCATGCCGGCACGCGCTCGATGATCACGGCGTCGAGCGGCAGCGCGCCCTCGCCCGCCGCGCCCACCCAGACCGGGTTGAGGTCCATCTCCTCGATGCGGTCGGCATTCGCCACCACGAAGTCCGACACGCGCAGCAGCAGCGCCTCGAGCGCCGCGAGGTCGGCCTTGGGCCGGCCGCGCGCGCCGTCGAGCAGCGCGAAGCTGCGAATCTCGCGCACCATCGCCGCCGCGTCGCGCGGACCGATCGGCAGCATGCGCCGCGTCACGTCGCGCAGCACCTCGACGTAGATGCCGCCGAGGCCGAAGGTCATGACATGGCCGAACACCGGGTCGCGCGTGACGCCCATCATGAGTTCGGTGCCGCCGCGCGGCGCCATCTTCTCGACCAGCAGGCCGTCGACCGTGGCCTCGGGATGGTGCTTCGCGGCCGCGGCCATGATCTCGCGCCAGGCCTCGGCGACCTGGGCCGCGTCCTGCAGGCCCACCTTCACGCCGCCAATGTCGGACTTGTGGACGATCTGCGCGCTCGCGATCTTCGCGACCACCGGGTAGCCCATGCCTTCCGCCAGCGCGCGCGCCTGCTCGGCCGAGCTTGCGAGCCCTTGCGGCAGCAGCGCGATCCCGGCTTGCTTCAACTGCGCCTTGGCCTGCGATTCCGACAGGCTGCGCGTGGCGAACTCGCCCTCGGGCGCGCGCGTCGGCAGCACTGGTTGCGCCTCGGGGTTCGACGGGTTCGCGCGCTTCCAGCGCCCGTACTCGACCCAGCGCGCGATCGCCGCGATCGCCTTGTTGACCGAGCGCGGCGGCGCGAAGCCGGCCGCCACCAGCTTGCGATAGCCCTCGCCGAGCCGGTCGCTCATCCAGATCGGCACGATCGGCGAGGCGCTGTCCTTCTGCGCATTGATGATGTTGTCGGCCATGCGCGTGGTGGTCTCGCCGTAGTCGAGCGCGATCGGCACGATGGTCAGGCCCGTGTGCGGATCGTTCGCCACGCAGCCCAGCGTGGTCTCGACCACGGTCTTGTCGCTGAGCACCATCGCCGTGGTGTCGACCGGGTTGCCGATGGCTGCGTAGTCGGGCAGCTTGGCGCGCAGCACCGCGGTGGTCTCGGGCGCGAAGCTGGCCAAGGTGAGGCCGGCGGCGCCCACGGCGTCGGCGGTCAGCGCGGCCGTGCCGCCCGAGGAGCAATAGATGCCCAGCGCCTCCTGCGCCCCCGGCATGGCGCGCGCGAACAGCCAGGCGGTGTCGACCAGCTCGTCGATGTCGTCGACCTCGATCACGCCGAACTGACGGAACACCGCGCTGTTGACCTCGGCCGAACCGGTGAGCGAGGCGGTGTGCGACTGAGCGGCCTTGCGCCCGTATTCGGAACGGCCCACCTTGAGCCCGATCACGGGCTTGCCGTTGGCCGCGCAGCGCTGCACCGCGGCCGCGAACTTCGCGCCGTCCTTGATGCCTTCGAGCAGCGTGACCACCACCTTGATGTCGGGCGCGTCGGCCATGTAGTGGATGAAGTCGGCCACCTGCAGGTCGACCTCGTTGCCGGTCGAGGCCCACAGGCCGATGCCGATGCCGCGCTCCATCGCCTGCATCACGTTGCGGCCCAGGCCGCCGCCCTGCGTGGCCAGGCCGATCGGGCCCTTCGTGAGGTCGTGCGGGAACGAGGGCGAGAAGGTCAGGCCCAGCCGGTGGTTGACGTTGGTCAGGCCCGGGCAGTTGGGGCCGTACAGCCGCAGGCCGCCGCGCGCGGCGATCTCCTTCATGCGCTGCTGCTCGCGCTCGCCTTCCTCGCCGGCCTCGCCGAAGCCCGAACTCAGGATCACGGCGAAGCCCACGCCGCGAGCGGTGCACTCCTCGATCACGGCCAGCACGCCGCTCGCGGGCACCGCGACCACGGCCACGTCGGGCGTGGCGGGCAGCGCGGCCACGCTGGGCCAGCACTTCCGGCCGCGCAGCTCGGCCTTGGTGGGATTGACGAGGTAGACCTCGCCATCGAATTCGGAGTGCTCGATCAGGTTGGTCAGCGTGCGCTCGCCGATGCTGCCTTCGCGCTCGGAGGCGCCGACCAGCGCGATGGAGCGCGGGCGGATCAGCCGCGCGATGTCGACCGGGCGCGTGTCCTGGGTGCCTTGCATTGCGGTGCTCCCCTCAGGCGATCGCCGACATGCCGAGGATCTCGCGCCCGACGATCAGCGTCTGGACCTCGGTCGTGCCCTCGGGAATGGTGCCGCCGCGGGTGTCGCGGAAGATGCGCTCGATCGGGTAGTCGGTGGAATAGCCGAGCCCGCCATGCACCTGCAGCGCCATGCTCGCGACCTCGTGCGCGGCCTCGGTGGCATAGAGCTTGGCGATCGAGCAGGCCATGCGCGCGTCGTCGGCATTGGCGTCGAGTGCCGCGGCCGCGCGCAGCGCCAGCGCGCGCGCCGCCTCCACGCGCACCGTCATGTCGACGATGAGCTTCTGCACCAGCTGGAAGCTGCCGATCGGCTTGCCGAACTGGGTGCGCGTGCGCGCGTAGTCGATCGACAGCTCGAGCGCGGCGCGGGCCGCGCCGACCGCGCCCATCGCGATGTTCACGCGCGCGCCGTCCAGGCCCACCAGCATGCGCTTGAGCGCGCTGCCCTCCTCGCCCAGCAGGTTCTCGCGCGGCACCTTCACGTTGTCGAAGCTCAGCTCGGCGGTGCCGGTGCTGCGCAGCACCATGGTGTCGACGCGGCGCGCCTCGAAGGGCGAGACCTCGCGCTCCACGAGGAAGGTCGACAGCTGCCCCTGGCAGTCGGGGCTGAAGGTGCGCGCCACCACGATGCCGAAGTCGGCGAAGGCACCGTTGGTGATCCACAGCTTGCGGCCGTTGAGCACGTAGTGGTCGCCCTGCAGGTCGGCGCGGGTCTGGATCTGCGCGATGTTCGAGCCGGTGCCGGGCTCGCTGATGGCGGTGAAGACGCGGCGCTCGCTCGCCAGCAGCGGCTCGAGGAACCGTTTCTTTTGCGCCGCCGTGCCCTCGCTCGCGATCTTGTGGATCGGGCCGTTCGTGATGTTGAGCATGGTGCGCAGCGACAGCCAGGTGTGGCCCGCCTCCTCCATCAGCATGGCCCAGGTCATCTGGTCCAGGCCCATGCCGCCTTGCGATTCGGGCAGGCGGCCGCCGATGTAGCCGAACTGCGCGAGCTGCTTCAGGATCTCGAACGGGAAGGTCTTCTCCACGTCGTGCTTCGCCACCAGGGGCGCCACCTCGCTCTTCATGAAGCGCCGGATGCTGTCGCGCAGCAGTTCCTGGTCGGCGTCGGGGGTGAAATTCATCGAGATGTCTCCTGTGGCGTTGGATGGAAAGGGACGCACGCCGGGCGCCCGGCCCTCGGTCTACGAGGCGCCGGGCTCCCGGGCGTTGCGGGGACGGAAGACCAGCGCCTGCACTTCCTGCAGGGCGGCCAGGAAAGGTTCGCGCTGCTGGCGCAGGCGGTCGGTGGGGCCGGCGACCGAGAGCGCGATCGGCTCGCCGCCCACGTAGCCGGCGACGGCCAGGGCCGAGAGCCCGTCGCCGCCTTCGTTCTCGACCCAGATCCAGCCCTGCTCGCGCGCACGCGCCACCTGCGCCTCGAGCGCGGCGAGGTCGGTGATGGTTCCCTCGGCGAGCTGGCGCAGCGGCTTCAGGCGCAGCTGGCGCGCCGCCTCCTCGGGCGTGCCGAGCGCCAGCGCCGCCTTGCCGAGCGCCGAGACATGCAGGCTCAGCTTGTCGCCGGGGTTCTGCATGTAGCGCAGCGGATGGCGGCCCTCGAAGAAGGCCAGCACCTTGACCACGCCGCCCTCGACGCGGCCGACCAGCCCGGTCTCGCCGGTCTTGTCGCGCAGCAGCTCAGCGGCTTCCGAGGCCACGGCATAGAGCGGGTCGCTGGCCGAGATCTCCTTGGCCACGGCCAGCAGCCGGGCGGTCGGATAGAAGCGCCGGCTGCGCGCGGTGCGCAGCAGGTAGCCGAGCTCGTGCAGCGTGTGCAGCAGGTCCGAGCAGCTGCTCTCGGGCAGGTCCATGAGCCGCGCCAGGTCGGAATTGGAGAGCTCGCGCTTTTCGCGCGCGAACAGCTCGAGCAGCGCCATCGTGCGGGCGGCGGCGGGGACGAGTGTGGGCATATTTCCTCCGATATTTCGTAGAGACCCACGAATATTAACGAAGGGACGGTCTAGAACTTCCATTGGTGACGGGCAGTTTCTTCCGATACGGGTTTTCCGGCATCGGCGGATTTCCTCTTGTTTTTCTACGAATGGTCGAAGTATATTGCGATTAATCGTAGACAAACGAGACCCAAAACAAACCCGGAGACAAGGCATGCAGAAGTTCTGGAAGACAGCATTCGTGGGGCTGGCGGCGGTGTCCGCCCTGCTCGGCGGCACCGCCCGGGCGGCCGGCGAGGCCTGGCCCGCCAAGCCCATCACCTTCGTGGTGCCGTTCACGCCGGGCGGCATCACCGACAACACCTCGCGCGTGCTCGCGAAGATCGTGGGCGACAAGCTGGGGCAGCCGGTGGTGGTCGACAACCGGCCCGGCGCGGGCGGCTCGATCGGCGTGGAGGCGGCCTCGCGCCAAGCGCCCGACGGCTACACCCTGATCTATGGCACCCAGGGCACGCAGGCGGCCAACCTCGCGCTCTACAAGAACATTCGCTACGACCCGGTGAAGGACTTCGTGCCGGTGCACGCCATGTCCGAGACGCCGCTGATCCTGGTGATCAACCCGAACCGGCCGTTCAAGACCGTGCCGGAGCTGATCGCCTACGCCAAGGCCAACCCCGGCAAGCTCAACTTCGGCTCGGCCGGCCCGGGCACCGGCACCCACCTGACGGCCGAGCTGTTCCAGGTCGCCACCGGCACCAAGATGACCCACGTGCCCTACAAGGGCAGCAGCCCGGCGCTGACCGACCTGATGGCCGGCAACCTCGACCTGATGTTCGACTACCCGGTGGTGGTCATGCCCTTCGTGCAGGCCGGCAAGCTCAAGCCGCTCGCGATGACCGGCCGCGCGCGGCTGTCGGTGATGCCCGAAGTGCCCACCGTGGGCGAACTCGGCTTCCCGCGCGCCGAGTCCTCGGCCTGGAGCGCGGTCTTCGTGCCCGCGAAGACGCCGCCCGAGGTCGTGAAGAAGCTCGGCGATGCGATCGCGCTGGCCATCGTCGACCCCGAGATGCTGCAGGTCACCGAGAAGTTCGGCAGCGTGCCGCTCAAGGACCTGCGCGACGCGAAGCTCGGCGAGTTCGTCAAGACCGAGATAGTGCGCTGGCGCGAGGTGGTGCAGCAATCGGGCGCCCGCATCGACTGACCCCACGCCTCTTCCTTCCCCCGCGATTCCTTCCTCCATGACCCCAGACCTGACCACGCTCCAGCCCCTGCGGCCCTCGCTCTACCGGCTCGCGGCCGACGGCCGCTCGCTCGACTTCCTGTTCGCGCAATGCCCGCAATGCCGGCAATTGAGCTTTCCGGCCAACGCGCCGGGCTGCATGCATTGCGGCCACGCCATCGATGCCTCGGCGCAGGTGGCGAGCCCCGGCGGCGGCACCCTGCTCGAGTACGTGACCCTGCACGTGGCGATGGTGCCGGGCCTGAGCGCGCCCAGCATCGCGGGCGACATCCGCATCGCCGAGCAGGTGGTGGAGGAAGGCGTGATCGGCGTGGCCGACGAAAGCCTGCTCGCGCCCGGCATGGCGCTGCGCGCGGTGGCGGTGGCGCTGCCCTCGGGCGAGCACTACGGCTGCCACTTCGTGCCGGCGGGTGCGCAAGGAGCCGCGGCATGAGCGGCGGCATGAGCAGCAGCAACTGGCTGGCCGGCAACGGCGGCGTCTACGTGGTCGGCATCGGCCTGCATCCTTATCAGTTCCCCAGCGACACGCCCTACACCCACCTGGGCCTCACGGCCGTGCGCGCCGCGCTGGCCGACGCCGGCCTGGCCTGGAAGCAGGTGCAGGCCGCGTACGTGGGCACCACCTCGATCGGCATGGCCGCGGGCCGCGTGATGCTGCGCCACCTGGGCTCGACCGGGCTCGCGGTGACGCAGGTCGAGAACGCCTCGGCCTCGGGCTCCTTCGCCTTCCGCCAGGCCTGCATGGAAGTGGCGCACGGCATCAGCGACGTGGTGCTCGCGATGGGCGTGGACAAGCATGGCGACGGCCGCCGCGCGGCCAACAAGGACGGGCTCGAACGCCTGAGCGACACCGCCACCATCCCGGCCGTGAAGTTCGCGCTGATGGCGCGCAGCTACCTGCGCGAGCACGGTGGCGGCATGGCGTCGATGGCGAAGGTAGCCGTCAAGAACCACGGCAACGCCGCGCTCAACCCCTACGCGCAGTTCCGCAAGCCGCGCACGCTCGAGCAGGTGCTGGCCTCGCCCAAGGTGGCGGGCGACCTCACGGTGCAGCAGTGCTGCCCGCGCGGCGAAGGCGCCGCCGCGGTGCTGCTGGTGTCGGGCCAGGCGCTGGCGCGGCTCGGGCTGGATCCTGCGCGCTGCGTGCGCGTGCACGCCTCGGCCGCCAGCAGCGAGCGCGACGAAACGCGCTACGGCGAGGGCCCGATCGAGCTGGTGCGCGACAGCGCGCGCGCCGCGCTCGAGCAGGCCGGCATCGGCGCCACCGAGCTCGACCTGCTCGAGCTGCACGACGCCTTCTCGGTCGAGGAACTGCTCTACAGCGAGGCCGTGGGCGTGTGCCAGCCGGGCGAAGGCGCGGCCTACCTCGAGCGCGGCGACTCGCGCATCGGCGGGCGCTGTGCCATCAATGCCTCGGGCGGGCTGATCGGCATGGGCCATCCGCTCGGGCCCACGGGCATCGGCCAGGTCGCCGAGATCGTGCGCCAGATCCGCGGCGAGGCCGAGGGCCGCCAGCACCCGGCCGCGCGCTGGGGCATGGCCCACATGATCGGCCTCGGGTCGGTGGCGATCGCGCACGTGCTCGGCGGCACGGCGCGCGGCTGAAGAACAGACGACACAGGAAGAAGCTCCCCATGAACCCGAACACCCCTGCCCTCGAAACCCTGCTGTACGAAGTGCGCGGCAACGTCGCCGTGGTCACGCTGAACCGGCCCGATCGCATGAACACGCTCGGCGGCTCGATGAAGCCCGACCTCGCGCGCGCCTTCTTCGACTACGCGCGCGCCGACGAGCGCGTGCGCGCCGTCCTCGTCACCGGCAGCGGCGAGCGCGCCTTCTGCGCCGGCGCCGACATCAAGGAACGCGCGGGCCACGCCACCCTCGGCACCGACTACTTCGTGACACAGAAGGCCACGCACGACCTGTTCCGCAACATCGAGGAGTTCGAGAAGCCGGTGATCGCCGCCATCAACGGCGTGGCGCTCGGCGGCGGGCTCGAGATCGCGCTGTGCGCCGACATCCGCCTGGCCTCGCAGGCCGCGCGCTTCGGCCTGCCCGAGATCAAGCTCGGCGTGATCCCCGCGGCCGGCGGCACGCAGCGGCTGCCGCGGCTGATCGGCGAGGCGCGCGCCAAGGAGCTGATCCTCACGGCCGACCTGGTCGACGCCGACACCGCGCTGCGCTACGGCATCGTGAGCCGCGTGCTGCCGCAAGCCGAGCTGATGCCCGCCGCGCTCGAGCTGGCCCAGCGCATCGCCGAGCATCCGCCGCTGGCGGTGCGCTTCGCCAAGCGCGCCATCAACCGCGGCATGCAGACCGACCTCGACTCGGGCCTCGAGTACGAGCGCTACGCGGCCGCCATGATCATCGACAGCGAGGACCGCAAGGAAGGCATGCGCGCCTTCGTCGAGAAGCGCAAGCCGGTGTTCACCGGCCGCTGAGCCCTTCCCTCCATTTCTTTCCCCTCCCCTACAAGACAAGGAACGCATCCCATGAAACTCGGATTGGAAGGCCAGGTCGCGCTGGTCACCGGCGGCGGCCAGGGCGTCGGCCGCCAGATCTGCATCGAACTCGCGGCCGAGGGCGCGCGCGTCATCGTCAACGACCTGTTCGCCGACCGTGCCGAAGCGGTGGCGGCCGAGATCGCGGCCGCCGGCGGCCAGGCCCTCGCGGCGCCGGCCGACATCACGCGCGCCGACCAGGTCGAGGCCATGGTCGCCAGGGGCACGGCGCACTTCGACGCGCCGGTCAGCGTGCTGGTCAACAACGCCGGCATCATTCCCGAGCGCCGCGAGAAGGGCGGGCGCACGCCGCCCTTCCTCGACATGCCCATCGAGGACTGGGCCAAGATCGTCAACCTCAACGTCTACGGCACCATGCACTGCTGCCGCACCGTGCTGCCGGGCATGGTGGCGCGCAAGGGCGGGCGCATCGTCAACATCATCTCGGAGGCCGGGCGCATCGGCGAGGCCAACATGGCGGTGTACTCGGGCGCCAAGGCCGCGATCGCCGGCTTCGGCAAGGCGCTGGCGCGCGAGCACGGCCGGCACGCGATCACCGTCAACTCGGTCGCGCTGGGTGCGGTCTCGCACGCCGGCATCAAGGACGGCCCGCTGCGCGTGGACGCCACGGTCGAGAACGACGAGCGGCTGCCGAAGATGCTCAACGTCTACCCGATCGCCAAGGGCGTGGGCCGGCTCTCGCGGCCCGAGGACGTCTCGGGCGTCGTGGCCTTCCTGGCCTCGGACCGGGCGCTGTTCGTCACCGGCCAGACGCTGGGCGCCTCGGGCGGTTTCGCGATGCTGTGAGCGCGCGTTCCTGAAGATCGGGCCGCGCCCAGGGTTCTCCCGCAGCCCCGCGCCGGCACGGGCTGCGCGCGGCAATGCAGAATCCGGTCCCATGGCTGCGCTGCCTTCCGTCCTCGACCCCCGCTCCGTCATCATGCTGGCGGGGCTGATGGGCGTCGTGATGTCGGTGGTGGTGTTCTTCATGCGCCGCAGCTACCCGGCCACCATCCAGGGCCTGCGCGAGTGGGCCTGGGCGCCGCTGGTGGCCTTCGTCAGCACCCTGCTGTTCGCCGCGCGCGACGTGCTGCCCGACTTCCTCACCATCGTGGTCGCGAACGTGGTGCTGTTCGAGGCCTGCCTCCTCTACTACGCCGGCAGCCAGCGCTTCCTGCACGGCCGCAGCGACACCGCCGGCTGGCACGGCCTGACCGTGCTGATGGCCTGCGCGCTGTTCTGGTTCAGCGCGTTCAAGCCCGACTACGAGATCCGGCTGGTGATCGTCACGGCGCTGGTCGCCGCCCTGTTCTTCAATCACGCGCTGCTCTACATCCGCAACCGCGGCCGCGTGCTCGGCATGCGGCTGATGATCGTGCTGCTGCTGCTGCAGGCGCTGGTGGCCCTGGCGCGGCTGGTGTCGGCGCTGCTGGGCATGGCCGGCGTCGGCCTGATGGACGCGACCCTGCTGCAGTCGATCTACATCTCGATGTACTCCTTCACCGTGCTGCTGCTGTCGATCGCCGCCATCCTGATGGCGACCGACCGCATGCATTCGGAGTTCGAGTTCCTCGCCACCCACGATCCGCTGACCGGCGTGCTCAACCGCCGCGCGCTGCTCGACGCCTGCCAGGCCCAGCTGGCCGCGGCCGGGCGCGACGGCGGCTCGAAGACGCGGCGCATGGCGCTGCTGATGATCGACGTCGACCACTTCAAGTCGATCAACGACCGCTTCGGCCACCAGACCGGCGACGCCGTGCTGCGCGAGGCCGTCGGCCGCATGCAGCGCGCCATCGGCGGCCACGGCCTGCTCGGGCGCTACGGCGGCGAGGAGTTCGTCGTGATGCTGCCCGAGGCCTCGCCCGCCGAGGCCACCGAACTGGCGGCGCGCGTCAAGGCCAGCGCCGGCGAGGCCTTCCCGGCCGACTCGCCGCTGGCCGCCGTGGGCGCCTTCACCGTGAGCATCGGCGTGGCGCCGCAGCAGCCGGGCGCCGACATCGACGACATGCTCGGCCAGGCCGACGAGGCGCTCTACCGCGCCAAGTCGCTGGGGCGCGATCGCGTGGTGCTGGCCGGCTGAGCGCGGCCGCATCGGCTGCGCCCTCCTTCCGACGCCATCAGCCGCCGGCTTCCTACGCCCGACAGCAGCTCGGCTGCGCATCGTGGTGCCATGTCCCTGCTCCCGCTTCGCCGTCTGGCGGTGTTCGTCGAGGCGCCCGATGACGGCCGCTTCGAATGGGTGCTGGGCGAGCTCGACGCCGACGACCACGTGCAGACGATCGCCCGTGCGCGCCGCGGCGTCGACAGCTACCAGCGCGCGATGGCGGCCGGCCTGCTGAAGCTGCAGCAGCAGGTCGAGGACCTCGACGCGGGGCCGAGGGAACAGACCCCGGCCGACGAGGACGAGGACGACAGCGCCGAGGCCTCGGCCCGGCCCGCGCCGCGCGGCACGGCCTTCGGCTTCGGCCGGCCTTCCTGAACCGCCCCCACCACCCATCACGAGGACCCACCATGGCCACCGGCACCCGAACCCTCTGGAAAGGCGCGATCACCTTCGGCCTGGTCCACATCCCCGTCGGCCTGCACACCGCGAGCACCGAGCAGGGCGTGGACTTCGACTGGCTCGACAAGCGCAGCATGGACCCGGTGGGCTACAAGCGCATCAACAAGCGCACCGGCCGCGAGATCGACCGCGACAACATCGTCAAGGGCGTCGAGTACGAGGACGGCAAGTACGTGATCGTCTCGCCGGCCGAGATCGAGGCCGCCTTTCCGCGCACCACGCAGACCATCGAGATCGAGCGCTTCATCGATGCCAACGACATTCCCTTCGTCTACCTCGAGCGGCCCTACTACGTGGCGCCGATCAACAAGGGCCAGAAGGTCTACGCGCTGCTGCGCGAGGTGCTCGTGAAGACCGGCAAGGTCGGGCTCGCGAAGGTGGTGATCTCGACCAAGCAGCACCTGGCCGTGCTCGTGCCCTCGGGCAAGGCGCTGGTGCTGAACCTGATGCGCTGGGGCGACGAAGTGAAGTCGCTCGAGGGTCTGGAGCTGCCGCCCGAGGGCGTGAAGAGCGCGAGGATCACGCCGGCCGAGATGAAGATGGCCGAGCAACTGGTCAAGGACATGTCGGGCGCCTGGGACCCCGAGGACTTCCAGGACGAGTTCAAGCACGCGGTGATGAAGATCGTGCAGAAGAAGGTCAAGGCCGGCGACACCGAGACGGTGATCGAGCCCGAGGAAGAGGCGCCGGGCCCGGGCGCGAAGGTGATCGATCTGACCGAGCTGCTGACGCGCAGCCTCAAGGGCGCGAAGGCGGGGGCCGCCGCGAAGAAAGGGGCGCGCGCGGCGCCCAAGGCGGGGAAGACGGCGGCGAAGAAGACCACGCGCGCCAAGGCCGCGCCGGCCAGGAAATCGGACGAGCGCAAGGCGGCCTGAGGGGCGCGAGGGGGACAATCGGGCCCTCGTCCGAAAAGCCCGCTTCCATGCCGCCCACCCCGTACCTGTTCCTTTCCCTCTCGACCTCGCCAGCCGCGGACCGGCCGGACACGCATGCGCGCTGCCTCAATGCCGCGGGCCGCTGGGCGGTGCACGGCACGGTGGAAGCGCCGCTGCTCGCCTGGCACGCGGCGCAGGCCGACGAAGCGCGCGCCGCCGCCGAGCGCGCGGCCCGGGCCCAGGGCCGGCGGGTCGAGGTGCTGTCGCGCGGCGATGCCGCCTGGGAGGAAGGGCGCGAGATCCGCCTGTTCAGCGAAGCCGCGGCATCGGCGCTGCTCGGTGCGGCCGCCCCGAGCGAAGCCAGGGCCCGCCGCCTGCGCGTGGAGACCGACAAGCTCGAGGCCTTCTGCCTGGTGGTGCGCCAGGCCTCGGCCGCGACCGACCATGAGGCATTCATGCGCATCAGCCGCGCCGCGGGCAAGGCGCTGCAGGTGCGCTTCGGCGGCGGATCGGTCTCGTCGGCCTCCACCTGGCTGGCCGGCCCCAAGGGCCAGGAAGCGCTGCAACACGTGCTGGCCGGCGAAGCCGAACTGGCCGGGCGGCTCACGCTGCGCGAGATCGCCGAGACCGTCGCGCTGGCACAGCAGACCGAACGCCTGCGCCTGGAAGCCGAGCACCCGGGCACGCTGCACTGAGCCTCGCGGCGTTCAGCGCGTCGGCTCCGACGCCGAAGACAGCCGCCGTATCTGCGCCTTCGCGATCGCCCGCCGCGCGAGCGAGCGCGAATTGCCCATGAACCATTCGTAGGTCGCGATGGCGGCCAGGGTCTCGCCGCGTTCCTCGAGCTCGATGGCTTCCGCCATGCAGCGCGCGAACAGCAGGATGGCATCGCGCTCGCGCGCCGGCGCGGCCAGCGAGCGGAGCCGGAGCTCGGGCTGCACGAGGTGGATCTGCCGCTGCACCTCCATCACCTCGATCAGCGCGCGGCCTATTCTTTCGATGTTGTCGGACAGGGGTTGGAGCCGGGTCTTGTGGGCGTCGTCCGCCGCCTGGTCCAGCAGGTGCGAAGCCACTCGCAGCAATTGATGAAGGCGCTTGAGCGTCATCTGCCGACCATAGTTTTTCCGCGCCCGCCGCACATCCCCTCATGCGAGGGGCCAACGCGCCGCCAGCCCCCTTGATGGTGTAAAAACGCGGCCGCGCGGCCAGCACCGGCCCCGCGCAGGGAGAGGCACAAGATGAAGATTCTTGTCGTGGACGACCACGCACTGTTCCGTGCGGGTCTGCGTCTGCTGCTCGCCGGCATGGAAAGCCGCGCGGCCGTCTACGAGGCCGCCACCCTCGGCGAGGCGACCGCGCTCGCCGCCGAACATCCCGATCTCTCCGTCTGCCTGCTCGACCTCACGCTCGCGCGCGAACGCGGCCTCGATGCGCTCACGGCCTTCAAGGCGGCCGCGCCTGATGTCGCCGTGGTGATCGTCTCGGCCACCAGCGATCTCGCGACCGTGCATGCCTGCATCGATGCCGGCGCCATGAGCTTCGTGCCCAAGAGCATGCCGCCCGCGACCCTGACGCAGGCGCTGCAACGGGTGCTCGCGGGGCAGATCCATCTGCCCGAGGAAGTGCTGAGCACCGTCGCGGTGGCACCCCGGCGCCCGGCGCTGAGCCCGCGCGAGCTCGACGTGCTGCGCGGCCTGGCCCGGGCCCTGCCGACCAAGACGATCGCGCGCGAGCTGCGGCTGTCCGAATACACCGTCAAGGAATACATACGCGGGCTGTTCGAGGCGCTCGACGTCCACAACCGGACCGAGGCCGTGATCACCGCGGGGCGGCTCGGCCTGCTGGACCTGCCGCGTCCTTCGTAGCCCGCGGGCCCCGTGCGAGCGATACCCGCCCCTGCCGCCGCGGCCTCGTTCGAACACGAGCTGCGGCGGGAGTTCGTCGAACTGCATGCGCGCGTGACCTTGCGCATACCGCTGGCGCAGGCGCTGCTGGTCGGCGGCTCGGCCTTCGTGCTGCTGCCGCAGGTGCCGCTCGCCGAGTTCGCGCTGTGGGCCGTCGCGGTGCTGTGCATGGAGGGCGCGCGCGCCGCCCATGCCTGGCATGTGCTGCGGCGGCTCTCGCGCCTCGACCTGCGCAAGGCCCTGCGCCAGCAGGTCGCCCTGGCCTTCCTGGCCGGTGCCGAGGCCGGCGTGATGCTGCCGCTGTTCAACCCCGACCTCAGCGCGCTGAACCAGACCTTCCTGACCTTCATCCTGGTCGCGCTGCCGGCCATCGGCGTCGCGGTCTCGATCTCCTCGCGCCTCGTTGCCGGCACCTATGCCGCCGCGATCCTCGTGCCCACCTCCACCGCCTGGGTCGTGCTGCATCCGGAGCACCTGCTGGCTTCCGCGGTCATGACCATCGCCTACATGCTGGCGCTGCTGTTCGCCGCCAACGAGAACGAGAAGCTGCTCACGCGCTCGGTGGCGATCCGGCGCGAGCGCGACGAGATGGTGCGCCACCTCGAGCGCAGCAATGAAGAGGTCCAGGCGGCGGTCACGCGCGCGGAGGCCGCGGCGCTGGCGCGCACACGCGTGCTCGCGGCCGCGAGCCACGACCTGCGCCAGCCGCTGCACGCGCTGTCGGTCTACAGCGCGATCCTGGCCGCGAGCCCCACGCCAGCCACGCTGGACGAGGTCGCCGCGCACATCGACCAGCTGGTGCGCTCGCTCGGTGCGCTGCTGCACGGGCTGCTCGACCTGTCGCAGCTCTCCTCGGGCCACTACGTGCCGGTGCGGCAGCGCTTCGCGCTCGACGCGGTGATCGCGAGCGTCTGCGCCGAGTTCGAGGCGGCCGCGGCGACCAAGGGCCTGTACTTCACGCGCGAGCTGCGGCCCGTCACGCTCGAGAGCGATCCCACCGCGGTGCTGCGCATCGCGCGCAACCTGATCGACAACGCCATCAAGTACACCGAGCGCGGCGGCCTGCGCGTGCGACTGCGGCACGACGGCCTGTGCGCCATCCTGGTGGTGGAGGACAGCGGCAGGGGCATCGCCCCCGCCGAGCACGACCGCATCTTCGAGGAGTTCTATCAACTCGGCAACGCGGGGCGCGACCGCAGCCAGGGCGTGGGCCTGGGGCTGGCGATCGTCGAGCGACTGGTCGTGCTGATCGGCGCGCGCATCTCGCTGCGCTCGCGGCTCGGCGCCGGCAGCCGCTTCGAAGTGCGCATGCCCGGCGTGCGCGAGACGCCACCGCCCGTGGCCGCGGCCGTGCTGCCACCGCCGGCGGCCGCGCTCGAGGCCACGACCGGCGGCCGGCCGACGGTCTACCTGGTCGACGACGAACCCGACATCGTGCGCGGCATGACGACCCTGCTGCAGGCCTGGCAGCTCGAGGTGCGCGCCGCCCTCGATGCCGCCGGCACGGCGGCGCTGTTCGACGCCGGCGGCTGCCCCGACCTGCTGATCGCGGACCTGCGGCTGCGCGGCAACGAGCACGGGCCGGCGCTGGTCGCGCGGCTGCGCGAACTGCATGGCGAGTTTCCGGTGGTCTTCATCACGGGCGAGACCTCGTCCGAGGCCTTGCGCGAGGCGCGCGCCACGCGCTGGCCGCTGCTGCACAAGCCCGTGGATGCGCAGACCTTGCGCGCGACGATCGAGTCGCTGCTGACGCCGCCGGCCCGGATTTGAGTTTTATTTATCTGAGTTGAAAATTAGACTGAATATTTTTCATGCCGATGTAACGAACAAACACCATCCTTTGGTTTTCATTTCGACGGAACTCTTCCCGCAGCGCAGCCCTGCCTTGCGGAACCCGTCTTCTTTTCCAGAGGTTCATGGTGTTCACGACGCCCCAGTCTTTTTCCAAACGCTTCCTCGCGGTGGCCTGCGCAGTCTTTCTCGCCTCGTGCGGGGGCGGCTCGGGCAACAGCGGATTCGCTTTTCTTCCTCCGCCCGCCGACCAGGGTTCGGGGGGCTCCGGCGGCCCCGGCACGCCTGAGGACCCGAACGCGCGCCACGCCGCGGCCGTGAGCCTGCAGGGCGACGGCCACGGCGACGTGGAGTCGCTCGACACCGCGCTCGCCTGCGACACCCAGTGCAGCGCCGACTACGCCCAGGGCACGAGCGTCAAGCTCATCGCCACCGCCGCGCGCGGCTCGGTCTTCGACGGCTGGCAAGGCGCCTGCGAAGGCACCGAGGTCTGCGAACTGACGATGGACCAGGCCCGCAACGTGGTGGCGAAGTTCTCGCTGGCCGCGAACGCCGCGCCCACCGGCACCTGGTTCAAGGGCGACACCCACGTGCACGACGACCACTCCGACGACGGCAGCGCGCCGCGCCAGCTCAACAAGGACAAGGCCAAGGGCAACCTCTCGCTGGCCGACCAGATCGGCCAGGCCGGCCGCACCGGCCTGGACTTCGTGCCCTTCACCGACCACCGCACCTACGACCAGCACTACGACCCGCTGTGGGAGTCGTCGTCGCTGCTGCTGATCCGCGGCGAGGAAGCCAACGGCAAGCCGCACGCCATTGCGCTCGGCGGCGTGGACTCGGTCGAGCAGGGGGCCATGCATCCGGACCGCGCGCAGTTCGCGCTGGTCCAGCAGTCGATCTGGGATGCGCATTCCCAGGGCGCCATCTGGTCGGTCGCGCATGCCGACGACGGCGAGACGAATGCCGACGGCACGCCCAACGTGAACGCCAACGTGCAGGGCGTCAACCTGGTCGAGGTCTGGAACCGCTCGAAGAGCCCCGACAAGCAGATGGACTACGCCGAGAATCGCTGGAACGCGGGCTTCCGCTTCGGCGTGGCCGGCGCCAGCGACAACCACTTCCGCGAGTACTGGGGCGCGCCCTACCTCAACAGCCCCGGCATGCCGGTGACCAAAGTGCTGGCCAAGGGCTACAACGAGCGCGGCATCCTCGAGGCGCTGCGCGCGGGCTACACCAGCCTGTCGATCAACCCGACCGGCCCCGGCGTCTCGATGACCACGGACCTCAAGGGCGGCGGCTACACCGCCATGAGCGGCGACGAGGTCTTCGTGCCCGCGGGCACCACCGGCCACCTGCGCATCGGCGTGCAGCGCGCCGCCGGCATGGACGTGCTGCTGTTCCGCATGCCCGGCAAGAGCGCCGGCCCGATGAAGACCTTCAAGCCGACCCGCGACGACGAGACCTACACGGTCGACATCACCGCCGGCTCGCAGCCCGACTGGTACCGCGTCGAGGTGCGCGGCATCAACGTGCCCATTCCGCCGGCCGCGGCCGCGATGGAGCTCAAGGCCGCCGTGTCGCCGATCTTCGTCTCGCCGGCCCCGGTCGAGGCCAAGGCCGAGATCGCCGTGCCGAAGGAAGACAGCGTGGCCGACGGCGCCCTGCGCGTCGCCGGTGCGCGCGGCGACTTCGCCGGCTTCCCCGACCTCGTGACCGCCGACGGCGTGACGCACGTGGTCACCGAGATGCATGGCGATGCCACCAGCACCGTGGTCTACCGCCGCCGCGATGCCAAGGGCGTCTGGAGCGATGCCGGCCAGACGCTGAGCGGCAAGGGCCAGGCGCGCTTCCCGCGCGTGGCCGTGCGCGGCAACGACGTCTGGGTGGCGTGGGAGGAAGACGCGGTGCAGGTGCCGCACCGCCCGGTCATCAACCTGCGCCATTCGGCCGACGGCGGCGCGACCTGGGCCTCGACCGACACCGTGCGCTCGCTCGAGGGCCGCGCCGAGCATCCGGACGTCGCCGTGGCCGCGAGCGGCAAGCCGGTGCTGGCCTGGCAGGAGATCCAGGCCGACCAGCCCTTCGACATCATGGTGCAGGAGGTCGGCACCGACGCGCAGCCGCGCAACCTCTCGCGCGCCGGCAAGTCGGTCGACGCCGGCGTGCTCGACGACACGCGCTCGCCGCACTACCCGGCCTCGGTGCTGCCGAACCTGACGGTCGCGGCCGACGGCCGTGTCGCCGTGGCCTGGCAGGACAACCGCAACGACCAGGATCCGCTGTGGACCGGTGCCGCCGCCTACGGCGACGGCTCGAACCCCGACGACTGGCAGATCCAGGTCGCGGTGCGCGACGCGGCCGGCGCCTGGAAGACGCCCGTGAGCCTCGGCGCCACCGACCGCGCCGATCGCCATCCCGACGTGATCTTCGGCGGCAACGGCGACCTGGTCGTGGCCTGGGAAAGCAAGGAGCAGGAACCGGCCGGCAAGAACATCGCGGTGCTCGCGGCGGTGTCGGGCGACGGCGGCGCGACCTTCTCGGCCCCCACGGTGCTGGCCGCGGAGCCGACCACCATGAGCCAGCGGCCGCGCCTGGGCGTGGACAAGGACGGCTCGGTGCGCGTGGTCTGGTTCGACTCGCGCTCGGCCGACTGGCGCTGGCGCGTGATGACCGCGGTCTACAAGAAGCCCGCGGGCTGGGACACCGGCACGCTGCTCAAGGGCTCCGGCATCAACACCTGGCCCGTGACCTCGGGCGGCGTCATCGCCTTCGCGAGCACGCGCAACGCCACGCGGCTGCAGCGTGACGCGACGCAGCAGGTGTTCCTGCTGTCCGCGAAGTAGGCGAAGCGACCGCCGGGATCAACACACGCTCGTTCCTGCCGCCTCGGCGCAGGACCGGAGCGCCTGGCGCAGCGCCGTGTCCACGCGCCGGAGCGAAAGCCCGTGCCGTGTCGCGACTTCATCGCGGGTCAGTTCGCAGACGCGCAACGCCACCAGGATGTCCTGATGGCGAGGCGGCAGGCGCTGCATGGCCCGCTGCACCGCCTGCAGCGTCGCGCGGTCTTCGGCCACCGACTCGGGGCCGGGCGCCGGATCCACGAGGCAGGCGAGCGCGACCTCGGCGTCCGCGACCTGCCGCCACGGCCGCTCGGCGCGCATGCGGTCGACGGCCAGGTTGCAGGCCACCCGGTACACATAGGCCTCCGGGCTCTGCACCGCCGTCGGCGTGTCGTCCAGCCGCAGCCAGGCATCGTGCAGGCAGTCGCTTGCGCGGTCGGGGCAGCCGAGGTGACGCTGCAGCCTGCGGTGCAGGTGCAGGTAGTTCCGCGCGAGGAAATCGCGCAGCGCGATGCCGGGCTCCGCTTCGTCGCCACGTCCCCCGGCGAGGTCGGCATCGAAGGCGCAAGCCGGCTCGGCGTGGTGGATGCCGAAGTCCATGGCGTCCTACCGCTCCTGCCGGAGCCTGCGCCGCTCGTCGTCCGTCAGCAGGGACAGCACGCCCGGATCGAGCTGCCGGCCGTGGCCGAGCACCTGGACCAGGTTGCCGTCGTCGTAGTCGGCCCCGGCCGCCCGCGTCGCGGCCGGCGCCGCGGACGAGGGACCGGCCGGCTCGCGCCGTGCATCGCCGTCCTCGCCGCCGAAGCCCAGCACGCGCACGGTGAAGACCGACGGCAGCGCCTGGCGCGTCGCCTGGCGTCCGCGCTGCACCACGTCCTGCGCCGCGGCCGTGGCCTGCGATGCCGCGGCGCTGGCATTGACGAGCGCACCGACGTTCACCGCGGCGACCGTCGGGATGCCCATTGCCTCGCCCTTCACCTGGATGTTGGCGGCGTTCACGATCTGCAGCGCCGCGAGGTTGACGTTGCCCGACACGCGGATGCCCGCTTCGCCCGCGTCGATGGTGCCCAGCGGCGCGACCAGGTCGACGTCGCCCGGCGGCACTTCGGGAATCGGATTCAGGGTGGCGATGCCCGCGCCGCCCGAAGGCACGTTGGGCGACAGCTTCACGTTGCCGACATCGTCGTAGACGCGCAGCGGCGGCGTGTACACCAGCGTGGTCTTGGCACCCCGGCCGGCATTGATGTCGCCCTCGGCCGACCAGGCCTGGATGTGGCCGCCGAAGGTGGTCATGATGCGCGAGAGACCCAGCAGGAGGCTGCCCTTCGAATACAGCGCGATGTCGCCCTGGCCCTGCGTGAGCAGGCCGGCGTTGCCGCCCGGCGTCAGGCCCTCGACGCCGACCAGGATGCGCCCGCCCGGTGCCAGCATCTGGATGTCGCCCCCGCCCAGCGTGCGGATGCCGCTGTCGAGCGTGCCGGCCGGCTCGCCGTTGCGGCCATACAGCCGGGTGCTGAACATCGTGAAGTCGCCGCCGTAGCCGATCGCATCGCCCTTCGCATCGGCCTGCGGGAACAGCGCGGCGATGGCCTGGCGTCCGCGCAGGTAGCTGCCCTGGCGCGGGCCGTCCGCGTCGTTGTACTCGCGCCCGCCGGCCTTGAGTTCGGCGAAGTAGACCTCGCGCAGGTACACGCGCTGCTGCTCGGGCGGCAGCGCGGCGAAGAAGCCGCGCGCATCGACTTGGCCGTCGTAGTCCGCGTAGCGCCCGCGCAGCCACTCGCCCAGGGTCGATGCGTCGCCGTAGGTCTGCACCACCTTGCCGGGCTGGTCGGCCAACGGCCGGCCCGCTTCGGCCTGGTTGCCGGGGTCGAGGTAGCGTGCCGCCAGCGCGGCGTAGTCCGGGCCGCGGGCGCCAACGCCGGCCAGCACCGCGATGTCGGCACCGGTCGCGCCCGGCGCATAGGCCACGCCGGGAATCGGCCCCAGGCTGACGAACTCGCCCTTGTCGGCCTGGTAGATGTTGCGCCCGGCGATCACCTCCAGCGTGCCGGGACCGGCCACGCGGAAGCTCGACGCGATGATGTCGCGCCCGGCCTGCACCACCGAGACGTCGGTGACGGCACCATGGACGAACAGGTTGCTGGTGTAGGCGACGCGTTCGTTGTTCACCTGCAGCGGCTGGCCCGGCGGCGTACCGGCGCCCACGATGTCGCGCCCGGCCAGGATGCGCGCGGGCCGCGCGGCGCTGTACCAGCGCAGCGGCGTCTTGTCTTCCTCCAGCGGAGAGCTTGCCCAGTCCTGCACCGCGCCCGTATGCAGGCCGACGATGTCGCCCTCGCGCGCATAGAAGCGCACCGGCGCGGCGCCCGCCTGCGCAGCGGCGCCGGTCGGCGTGTTGGCCGCGAACGGGAACAGCACGTAGGGCGACAGCATGGAAGACGTCAGGTTCCCCAGTGAGGCGATGCCGCGGGACGTGACGTTCGTGGCGACCGGCGTCGCGTCTTCCATCGGCGATCCCGCGAACGCCGGATGGAACGGCGTCGCCATCACCGACGGGTCCGCGCCCGAGAGCGACACGATCTGGCCGTTGGCATGGATGGAATCGGCCGCGAGCAATTCGAGCCGGCCTTCGGGCGAAGGCGCCAGCACGATGGACTGGGCGGCACCGTCCGGCGAATGGAAGATGCTGCCGCTGGCCGCCACGGCCGTCAGGCTGGCGGGGTAGGCGTACGACATGTCGGTGCCATACGGACGATGCGGTCCGTTCCCGGACGTGTCGAACTGCCCCATCGGGCTGAGGTTGCCGCCGGCGGAGAAGAGGTCGATGCCCGAGCGCGGCGTCCACAGCGTGAACCAGCTTCGCCCGCCGCCGCCGTACGACGCGCCCGTCGCGCCGACGGTGAAGGGCGTGGCGTTCGGCTGCTCGACGCGCCCCGGGTCCTGCACTTCGCCAAGCACCAGGTCACCGCGGGCCGAAAGGCTGGCCACCGCGTCTCCCGGAATCAGCGCCGGCCCGCCCCGGCCCTCGAGGGTCGCGCCCACGACGCCGAACGGACTGCCGATGCGCGGATCGGCCGGGTTCCTGTTCTGCGTGCCGTACAGCAGCTCCAGCCCGCCGATGGCGCCGGCGCGCACGTCGATGCGGCCGCGCAGGTTGGTCAGCGAGCCACCGGCCGCGGCATAGCTCTGTTCGTTCGACTTGCCGGGATACCACCAGGCGCCGGCGGCATTGAACTGTCCGCCGACATCGAGTGCGAGATCGCCACCGCCGGTGAGCACCAGCGCGCCGCCGGCGTCCACCCGGCCGGTGCCGCCCACGGCCAGGTTCAGCGCGCGCGCGAGGCCCGCGTCGCCGCCCGCGGCGATCGAGACGTTGCCGCCGCCCAGCGTGCCCATGCCGGTGAAGCCCGCGAGCCGCAGCGTGCCCGTGCCCATGAAGTCGTAGGTGGAAACGTAGGCGCCGAAATTGATCCACCAGGCCGTCGCCACGTCCGCCGCGCCGCCGCCGCCCTGGCGCCACAGCCAGTCGCCGACCAGGCCGTCGCGGCTGTCCGTCGGCTTCGCGGCCGGCGCATCGCCCAGCAGGTGGCCCTGCGCCTCGAGCCGCAGGTTGCCGCCGCCCGTGGGGTACCAGGCGCGATAGCCGCTGCCCGCGCCGGCCAGGGATTCATAGGCCGTGAAGGCCGGTCCGAGCACCGAATCGTTCGGCGTGTAGGCGCTCGTGTGGTAGCCGCGCGGCAGGTTCCAGGCCGCGTCGTCGCCGCCGGGGGGCGCCGACGGCGTACCTGCGGTGTAGATGCCGAAGCTCGTCTGCTGCCGGAAGTCACCGCCGGCCAGCAGCTCGAGGTCGCCCGTGCCGGTGCGCACCACGCTGGGCGCCGCGAAGGGCGTGGCCGCGGAGGGATCGACCACATGCAGGTCGTCCAGGGTCAGGCGGCCCTTGCCCTGCAGCGCCCCGGGCGTGCGCAGTGCACGGCTGTCGGCCGCCGCGAGGTCCGCACCGGCGGCCAGCCGTATCGACCATGACTGGGAACCCGCGGGCAGCATGGGCGCCAGCGCCCACATCCGCCCCTGGCGCCCGTCGGCGTCGGTCGCGCGCGTGGGCACGTTGCCCGCGATCGTGAGGCCGGCCGCCAGCATCGTGCCCGGCGCCAGCGTCACGTTCTCGTTCAGGTACAGCGCACTCGTGAAGAACACGTTCAGGGGCGTGCCCGCGGGCACCGTCACGGCACGGATGTTCAGGCTGCCGGCACTCGTCGCGAACTGCGGCGGCAGCACCGTCCCCGCGCCGAACCGCGTGCCGGCGGGCAACGACGCGCCGACACGGTCGCCGGCCCTGTAGAGCCGCGTACCGGCGGCGCTGTAGATGTCGGCAGTCGCGAGCCAGCCGCCCTCGCCGGCGGCCCAGGAAGGCACGGACAGCGCGGAGCGCGAAAAGAACTCGAAAGGAATGGCCACGCCCCGGTTCAGGCCCGCCTGGCGGATCGGCGCATCGAAGCCGAGCACCATCGTGCTGGCGCTGCCGCCGTGCAGGCGGGTCGCGGCATCGCCCGAAGCCGCGCCATACAGCTCGCCGCCAAAGCGCGCCACCGTGTCCCGGGACAGCGCACCGGTCAGCACCCAGCCGTTGTCGTCGGGCGTCGCGGGCGGCGGGCCGAAGCCGTCGGTGATGCTGCCGTTGACCGTCAGGTCGCCGCCGGCGCGCACCACGATCACGCCGGCCTCGCCCGAGCCGCGCACGGCGGGGTTCGCACCGGGGCCGTAGCGATAGCCCGAGAGGTCCAGGTCGCCCGTGACGGTCATGTCGCCGGTGCTGCGCAGCTCCACGCCGGGGCGCAGGTGGAAGGCATCGCCGTAGGCCTTCAGCGCCGCCAGCCGGCCCTGCAGTGCCGCGTTGCGCCAGGCCGCGCCGATGAAGGCCGTGCTGTCGCCGTGGATGGCGTCGAGCAGGCCCTGGTCGATCACGCCCGCGGCCGGCTCGTAGCCGCGGAAGGCGTTGACGGCGATGCGCATCGCGCCACGCACCGTCACGCCTTCGGCCGCGTCGATCGCGGCATCGTTCGCGCCCAGGCGCGGCACGTTCAGATCGAGCGTGCCGAGCAAGACGCCGGCGACGCCGCCGTCCGTGCCCGCCCGCAGATCGATCAGCGCGCCCGGCGCGAGCCGCAGCCGTCCCGCCGTCGTGCCCAGTTCCACGATCGCGCGGTTGGGTGCTTCGATCACCTGGCCGCGGCTGTCCACGCGCAGGCCGGTGCCGTGGGCGTCCAGCGTGCCGTTGATGGTGAGGTCGTCGCGCGCGCTCAGGCGGATGGTGCCCACCTGGAAGCCGCTCGCGTCGAGCTTGCCGTCGACCCTCAGGCTGCCGCCATCGACCGAGATGCCGATGTCGCGCGCGCGCACCTCGTCGCCCACCGTGAGGCTGCCCTGCTTGATGCGGAAATGCCGCGCGCCGACGACGCCGCCTTCGTTGAGCCGCGCGTTCAGGCCCGCGAAGTCCTCGATGCGCTGGCCGCGCAGGTCGATGCCCGCGGCTTCGAACGGCACCATGGTGCCGCCCGCGTCGTAGCTGCCGCCGGTGCCGCCCACGATGGCGCCGGCGAGGTCGATGCGGCCGC
Source organism: Variovorax sp. GW821-FHT10D07 (assembly GCF_059415325.1). Lineage (NCBI taxonomy): Bacteria > Pseudomonadati > Pseudomonadota > Betaproteobacteria > Burkholderiales > Comamonadaceae > Variovorax > Variovorax sp. GW821-FHT10D07. The sequence continues at coordinate 170,282 of NZ_JBWKMZ010000008.1, forward strand.
CGGCTTCGCCCAGCGCCGTGGCGCGCAGGCTGCCGGCATGGTTGTTCCGCGCCGACAGGTCGATGCGCGCGCCGGCCGCCTGGGCGATGTTGCCCGCCGCGCTCTCGAGCACCACGTCGCCGCCCGCGCTGTAGCGGGTCTGGTCGAAGAAATCGACGGCCCGGCCCGCCACGTCCAGGCGCGCGCCGTCGGCCAGCACCAGGTCGTTCACGGCGCTCAGCGTGAGCTTGCCGCTGGGCAGCACGATCGGGCTCGACACCGTCACGGTGTCGCCCGTCAGGCTCAGCTCGGCGCCGAGTGCCCCCGTGGCCCGGGTGGCGGCCGCGGCGTCCGTGCCGGCCGGCGCCGACACCGTCACCGCGCCGCCGGCGGTGATCCGGCTGACCGATCCGGCCTCGCCGGTCAGCAGCGGTGTCGCCAGGTTCAGATGGCCGCCGCTGCGCAGCGGCGCACCCTCCGGCTGCGCGACCTGGCCGCGGTAGACCGCCAGCGTGCTCTTGTTGTTGGCCGTGATGCGGTCCGTGGCATGCACGCTGACCGTGTCGAAGCCCAGCGCCAGCCGGTCCAGCGTCGTCAGGTTGCTCACGCGCGTGCCGGGCGCGTAGCCGAGCACCAGCTGGCCGACCTGAAATTCAAGCGCGCCCTCACCGGTACCGGCACCGCCTGCGATGACCTCCCCGGGCCGAGCGCTGACGGAAATCTTGCCGAAGCGCGCGGGCGCACCGGGCACCTCGCTGTCCGGCACCCACTCGACCACGCCGTTCCAGTACAGCGTGCCGGTGCTGATCACCGCGCGCTCGCCCGCCTGGCCCGCGCCGTAGAGGGCGGGCGTGTTGAACACCAGTTGCGAGAGCTTGGCCTCGCCCGTGGCCGGGTCGTAGGTGCTCAGGTCCACGGGCCCGTGGAAGTTGATGGACCGGCCCGCCGTGAGCGTCAGGCGCTCGAGCGCCGGGGCGCCGGCCTCGGGGTCGCCGTCGAGCAGGCGCGAGAAGAAGGCCTGGCTCATCGAGAGGCCCGGCGCCAGCACGCCGGCCGCCGCGGCCTCGGCCAGCGACGCGGCGCTGCCCACGTTCAGTGCGGCCACCGACAGGGCCAGGTTGCGCGTGCCATAGCGCACGTCGTTGCCCAGGTTGAAGGCCCCGGTGGTCGCGATGGCGATCGCGCCCTGCGAGTAGAGCGCCGCGGGTGCGCACGACGGCGCGGCGCAGACGCCGATGTCGATCCGCCCGCTGGTCGTGTCCTGCGTGTCGGCCACCGGCGGCAGGAATTCCAGTGCGCCGTTGGACACTCCGATCAGCGCCACGTGCGGCACATGGACGGTGCCCGGCATCGCGCCGTCGGGCGGCAGGGCGGACGCCAGCAGATCGATGCGGGCGCCGGGCTCCACCACGATGGCGCCGGGCTGGCTGGCGCCGCCGCTGGCCAGGAACACCTCGGGCGCGCGCAGCGCGGCGCCGCTGCGCAGCACCACCAGCTGCGTGGTCGACACCACGTGCTGCTCGCCGTTGCGCACCGGGTCCGTGAAGTCGATGATCGGCAGGCGGGTGTCGCTGTTGAGGAAGTCGTTGCTGCGCCCCTCGACGATCTGTCCGCCGATCACCAGCCGCGGCGCGCCGATGGCGTTGAGCGCCTTGTCGTTCACCGACGTGCCCAGGCGCCCGGTCGGCGAGGTGAAGCCCGGCGTGGGCTCGCCGGCGACGATCTCGAGCGCGCCCTCCTGCACCGTGCGCACCACGGCCTGGCCGCCGCGCCCGCCCGCGGCCGGCCTGAAATCGGCCAGCCCGGCGAACTGCAGGGCAGGCCCGTCCACGACGGGTCCGTCGGGATAGACCAGCGCCAGCTGTTTGGCATCGGCCGGCAGCGCGGGCGCCGCGCCGCCCAGCCGCGCGGCCTCGGAGCGCGCGAACTCGCTGTAGCCGGTCTCGTTGTACTGCGCATGGCGGCGCACGGTGGCCGCCGGCGTCAAGGTGGCACCGCCCGGCCGCGCATCGCGCACGCCGGTGTTCGCGATGCCGCCCGTGACCGACACCGACCAGGAGCCGTTGCGCAGCGCCTGCGCCTGCGCCGGTCCGACGCGGCCTTCGTGCAGCTCCACCCGGAAGGCGCCGGGCATCAGCGCGTAGTTCGACGGCAGCAGGGTGTAGGTGCCGGCAGGCAACCCCGGCACGCCGGCCGGCACGGTGATCTGGCGGCCGACCGCCGGATTGCCGGCGCCCGCTTCGGGCGCCACCGGCGCATAGGCCGACGACCAGCCCGGCACCACCGCGTAGACCGGGTTGCCGGCCAGCTCCGGCAGCACGAAGCGCCCGTCGGCCGTGTTGCGGATCAGCGGATGCAGGCGCACGTCGACCGAGCCGCCGCGGCCCGAGACGAAACCCGCGCCGGCCAGCTCGCCGCCGCCCGACAGGTCCAACCGGGCGCCGGCCTGCACGTCGATCGCGCGGCCCGACAGCACCACGCCGCGCCCGCCGGCGCCGCGCGCGTCGAACTGCGCCGGCTGGCCGTCGTAGAGATAGTCCACGCCGTCGCTGGTGCCGCCGTAGGGCAGCACGAGGCCGGCGGCGCTCACCGAAGTGATGCTGCCGGGCAGCAGCGTGACGCTCGAGGTGCCGGTGCGGATGTCTCCGAGGCTGTCGTTCGAGAAGCCGAGCTGGACCAGGCCCAGCGGCGCCTGCACCACGCCGCCATGCTCGATGTGCGCGGCCAGCAGGCCGAGCGTGCCGAACACCGAGGGCGGCGGCAGGACATCGCCGCCCGGCCCGCTGCGCACGATGCGCAGGCTGCGGTTGGGGTCCAGCCGCTCGGCGGCGCCCAGCAGGGTGAGCACCCCGGCACCGACCTCGGCGCGCGCATGCGTGCCCGGATAGATGCGCGCGGCCGACAGCAGCAGGTCGCCGCTGGTGTAGAGGCTGGTCTCGCCTTTCGCTGCATCCAGGAAGCCGGGGTTGCCCTCGTGGGGCCGGGCGTTGGTGCCCAGGAAGCGCAGGTCGCCCGTGCTGTCGAGCACGACCTGGTCGAAGCCCGCGGTCTGCCCGCGCCAGACCTGGACCGCGTTGCGCTCGTAGATGCCCTGGTTGTAGAAGCTGCCGCCGAAACGCACCGCGCCGTCGACATCGATCAGGTCGCCCGCGATGGCGATGCGGGCCTGGCCGGTCGGCGCCAGCGGCGCCCAGACCAGCTCGGGCCGGAAATGATTGGCGCCGGTGTCGAGCACCGTCTGGCCGATCGGGCTGAAGCCCGCCAGCTGCACGTACGGCGCGCGCACGGTGATGCGGTCGTCCGCGCCGGTGGGGGCCAGCGTGGTGGCCGACAGCCGGATGCTCCGGGTCAGGGACAGGTCCAGGTTGCCGTCGAAGCGCACGATGCTGGCGGCCAGGTCGAGCGCACCGAATCCGCCCGCGGCGATCTGATCGAGGCCGAGCACGGCCTGGCCGAAGTTGCGCCGTGCCAGGGCATGCTCCGGCGCCTGCGCGGTCAGCGTGATTTCGCGCGGCGTCATCGCCTGCCGGGCGGCCTCGGCGACCTGCGCCGCCGAGGCCCCGGTCACCGGCAGCCCCGCGGGCTCGCCGGCATAGGAACGCACGTCCATGTGCACCGCCAGCGCGCCGCCCGCGGCGCCCGTGCCGCCCGCCGCCGCGCGCAGCGTGCCGCCCGCATCGATGCCGTTGAACGAGGCCAGCGTGATCGAACCGCCCGCGCTCGCGATGTCGCGCGCGAGCGCGCCGGCCTCGCCCGGCGGCACCAGGCGGGCCTGCGTGCCCGAGGCATCGAGCACCGAGCCCGGGCGCAGCACGACGAAGCCGTCCGCGCCCCAGCCGCGTTCTCTGTTGCCGCCCACGTAGAGGGTGCCGCCGTCGCGCACCGTGCCATAGGCGCGGCCCTGCGCGTCGGTGGCGACGGCGGCCTGCGCCGCGGCGTCCAGGCGCGCATGCTCGCCGATCCAGATCGATGGGTCGGGCCGCGCGAAGCCCAGGGGAATGGTCCAGTCCTGGCTCATGTCCGCCTGCAGCGGTGCCAGCTGCAGCGCGATGCGGCCGGAGGGCGCGCGCAGCGTGCCGTCGATCGTGATCTGGCCGCGGCTGAGCATGTCGATCGCCTGCCCCGGATCGACCTCGATCACGGCGTCGCGGCCCACGTACAGGCTGCCGCCGCGCTCCTCGCGCGGCAGCGCCGTGCCCGGGTTGTTGCCGAACACCTCGCGTCCCGAGCTCAGCTGCAGGCTGGCGCCGGCGCGCTGGGTCAGCACGCGGGCCTGCGGGTCTTCGTCGTACAGCGGCGGCAGCCAGGCCTCGAGCGCCTGCGATGCCGGCGCGCCGCCGGCCACCTGCCGCTGCGCGCCTTCGCGCAGGCGGTAGACCGGCATGGCCACCGACAGCCGGGCACCGTCGCCCACCGCCACGCCGGTTTCGCTGCCGATGGCGTAGTGCGCGAACCCGCTGCGCAGCAAGGCGGGATCCAGCGGCACGGGCGCCTCCATGCGCGCCGCCACCGGCAGCGTGCTGCCCGCCGCGATGGTCTTGCCGGCCGGCAGCACGATCTCGGTCTCGACGGTTGCGCCGGCGGCCAGCGCGACGGTGCGCGCGGGCACCGGCAGGCCCTTGGGAAAGACCTCGGCGGCCACCCTGTAGCCCGCCGGCAGGCTGCCGGTGGCGATGCGCGTGACGACCGCGCCGGCCGGCACCTTGTCGCCCGCCTCGCCGCTGTAGCGCGTCTCGCCCGCGAAGACGATCATGTTCGTGCCGGCCAGGTCCCAGGCCTGCCCGATCGGGATCGCCAGCGTGTCGCCGGTGTTGGCATAGCTGACCGCCACGTCGACCGCCTGCCCGGGTGCGATGCGGTCCACCACGTAGCTCAGCGCCGAAGACAGCACGGTGCCGGCGGGGATCACCAGCGAGTCCGCCAGGATCAGGTTGACCGGCGCCGGCCGGCCCGCGGCCAGCGTGCCGTCGGGCAGCACCGCCTGCCCGCCGATCGACAGCAGGCCGCCGGCCTGGATGGTCAGCGTGCCGCCGCCGTTCACGCCCACCGCCCGCAGCTCGCCGTCGAGCCGCAGGCCGCCCGCATCGATGCCGGCGCGCGGCGTGGAGGCCGCGGAGATCAGCAGGAGGTCGCCGCCCCGCCCGCCCTGCAGGCGGCCGTCGGCCTGCACGGCCGCGCCCGAGGACACGTCGATCAGGCTGCCCGCGTCCAGCGCGATGCCGCCCGTGGTCTCGATCCTGACCGTGCCGCCGTTCAACCAGGCCAGCGAGGGCTGCGCCTGCGGATCCAGCAACCGGTTGACCCAGCGCCCCGACACGTCCAGCACGGCGCCTTCGCGCAGATGCACCAGCGACTTGCCGTCCTGCACCCAGGGCGTCGGCGACACCGAGACGCCGGTCGGCGGCGGGCTGAGGTTGGTCAGCGTGATGCGTCCGCCGGGCGCGACGATGGCGGCCGCCACCTCGATCATGGGCGCGGTCACCTTCAGTTCGCCGCCGTCGGCCAGGCGCAGGTCGCGCGCGAAGCCGACCGTGCCGGTGGTCTCCACCGCCAGCCCGCCCAGCGACTGCGCAGCGAGCCAGCCGGTGTCGATGGCGATGGCGCCGTCGCCGGTCGGCAGCGCCTGTTCGAACGACAGGCCGCGCGTGATGTCGGCCACCTGGTCGAAGCGCACGTCGATCGCCGGCGGCAACGAGGCGCCGCCGGCCGCCGGATCGTAGGCGCCGGCCACGCCCGTGCGCAGCGCGAGGCGCCCGCGCTGGGGCACCACGTCCTGCGGCATCGCGGTGCCCGCCGGCGGCGCGCTGCCGGGCCGGTCCTGCGTCTGGCGCTCGCCGCGGTAGGCCTCGGTCACCAGTTCGCCTTCGAGGATCGCGCGCGGCGATTCGATGCGCAGCTGTCCCGCATCCAGCCCCACCGTGTAGCCCGACTCGAAGCGCCGCTGCGCGCCGATCAGCGGGCTGTTGAAGTACTGCGTGGTCTTCTCGCCCCAGCGCGCGTGCGCGTCCTCGAAGCCCTTGTAGAGGCCCTCGTACTGCATGTCCCCGGGTGCCCTGGACACCTCGTAGAGGCGCTCGTCCACCCCGCGCATCCAGCTCTGGTTGACGAAGCCGTCGCGCACGTCCAGCGTGCCGCCCGAGATGTTGATGGCCGACCCGGCCTGCGTGACGACCTCCCGGCCCGCCAGCGTGACCGTGCCGCCCTCGGCCAGCCATTCGCCGATGCCGCGGCCCGTGGTGCCCACGTAGCCGCCCACCTCCAGCAGCCCGCCGCCCGTGTACCAGCGGTCGTTGGCATAGCCCTGCACGCCGGCCGGCACGTAGACGAGCTTGCGTCGATCGACCCACACGGTGCTGCTGTTGAGCTTGCCGCTGTCGCGGTTGACCGGCGCGTCGCGCTGTTCGTTGCCCTGGATGTTGATCGCGATGTTGTTGGCTTCCATCGCCACGCCGACGCCCACCGCGCCGGCCACGTCGATGCGCGCCTGGTCGCCGACCCACACGCGCGCGCCGGTGTCCGCGCGGCCGTTGCCGCTGGCCACCGAGACCTGTCCGCCGGTGGCCAGCGTCAGCGAGCCGCCCTGGAACTCCACCGTGCCGCCGCTGACCACCTCCACGCGCGAGAGGTCGCGGCGGTCCGATTGCCACGACAGGTTGTCGAAGGCGCCGGGCGCGAGGTGCGCCTGCAGCCGCGCGGCGTCCATCTTCAGCGACGCGTCGATGAGGGTCCGGCGCTGTGCGTCGAGCGCCGTGTCGCTGCTGTTCACCGGCAGCACGGCGGTGACGCTGCCGTCGGCGAAAGTGACGCTGCCCTGCGCGTCCGAGGCGCGCGTGGACAGGTGCACCGTGCCGCGCGCGTTGACCGAGGTGGTCGACAGCAGCACGCCTTGCTGCGCGATGGCGCGACCGGTGAGCGTGATGTCGCCCTCGGCGGCCGTGACCAGCCCGCGGTTGATCACCTGGCCCGCCGCGCCGTGGTCGCCGAAGACCGGCGCGATCTCGTTGCCGCGCGTGGTGGAGTGCGCATTGGCATCGGTGCCCGCGCCGCGGCGGATCACGAAGCCGTCGGCCGCGGCCAGCGCAGTCTGTCCGCGCGGCGTGGCGATGCTGCCGGCGTTCTCCACTTCGGCGCCCAGCAGCAGCACGTAGCCGCCGCCCTGCGTCACCGACCGCGGCTCGTGCGTGCCCAGGCGCGCACCGGCCCTGACCTCCACCTTGCCGAGCGCATCGGTGAAGGTGGGTTCGGTGTCGCTCGCGCCGTAGATGCCGCGCTCGCGGAATTGCGCGTCGGCGATGTTCGCCGCCGCCGCCACCAGGCTGCGCGTGTCGACCTGGCTGGTGCCGGAAAACACCACGCCGTTGCGATTGGCGATCAGCACCGTGCCGTCGCCCTTGATCCGGCCCTGGATCTGGCTCGGCCGCGCCTGCGGATCGTTCACCCGGTTGAGCACCGCCCAGTCCGGCTGCTGCTGGAACTCCACCGTGGTGTTCTTGCCCACATTGAAGCTCTCCCAGTTCAGCACCGCCCGGTCGCCGGTCTGCCGGATGCCCACGTGCGTCTGGCCGCCCGCGACCGTCTGCACCGGCGCCTCGGCATTCAGCCAGCCGGCCGTCAGGCTGTTGCCATCGATCTTCAGGCCGCCGTCGGCCAGGCCGTCGGGCACCGATGGATCGCCGTTCGCCGCGGCCTGGCGCGCCGCCGCCTGCGCGGCCTGCTGGGCCGCGATGGCCTGGGCCGCGAGGTTCAGGTTGCCGATGGAGCGCTGCAGCTGTTCGCCCGCGCGCTGCTGCTGCGCCTGCGGGCTCGTGAGGCGCGCCGCGGGCATGCCGTTGGGCAACCGGCCGGTGGCAGCGGCGGCGCTTTGCGCGATGTTCTTCTGCGCCATCCAGGCCGGGCTGAAGGCACGCTGTGCCTGGGCGGCACCGACCATGCCGCCGGCGGCGAGCGCCACCGCGACCGCCCGGGCCAGCGGCGCCAGCCTGAAACTTCCGTGCCTGTCCTGCGCTGTCGTCCGACGATCCGTGCCGCCGCGCTCGCGTGTGTTCATTCGAGATACCTGCCGAAGAGTTGAGTCGATACCGATGCCGCCGACACGCAGGAAGCGCGCGGCCGCATCGAGGGCGGTCCTGGCGGGGCGGCTGCAAGCGCCATCCCCCGCGAGGACCCATGACCTTTAGACGGAAGGTCTGTCTCGAATCCCGGAAATATCTTTTGTAAAGCCGCGCGTTGCCACCCGGCTCGACGCAGCTCAGCTCAGCAGCAGCACACCGCCAGGCAATGCGCGCGCGCTCAGCCCGAACGAGCGCTCGATCTGCAGCAGCGCGGTGTCGAGCGAGGCCAGCTTGAAACGCGCGCTCAGGGTCTTGTCGCGCACGGCCGTCGCCATCAGCACCACGCGGCCGGCGCGGTAGCGGTTGATCTCCTCCACGACCGCGGCGAGCGTCGCGCGCCTGAACACCAGTTCGCCCTGGAGCCAGCCCGGCAGGTCGGCCTCGTCGAGGCCGATCACCGCGCCGACCGCGCGCGCGTCGTAGACGGCCTGCTGGCGTGCCTGCAGCATTCGCGTGCCCGACGGATGCTCCACACGCACCGCGCCCTCGATGCAGGTCACGCGCACCTTCGCATCGAGATGACGCACTTCGAACAGCCCCGATCCGGCAGCCATCCGGCCCGCGCCGGCGACCACCGCGAAGGGCCGAGCCGCGGCCTGCGGCAGGCGCACGGAGGCTTCGCCCGCCAGCAGGTCCATGCCGACCGTCTCGCCCTGCTGCGCGATACGCCGGATGCTGGTGCGCGTGTTCATCGTGACGCTCGCCTGTCCGGCCAGTTCGACCGCCCGGCGCTCGCCGGTGGCGGTGCGGTAGTCCGCGCTCCATTCGTCGGCCGCGGGCCAGAGGCCGAACGGCGGATGGATCGCGGCCACGCCGGCCGCCGCGGTCGCGCCGGCGGCGCCGAGCCAGGCGCGCCGGCTCAGGCCCGGCTTGCGCAGCGTGCGCCGATGCTGCTCGACCGTCTCGGCGTGCGAGACCAGCAGGTTGCCGATCGCGGGCCCGAGCAGCTGCCATTGCGCCCGGGCCTGCTCGAAGGCCTGCTGGTGGCGCGGATTCGCATCGCGCCAGCGCCTGAAGGCCTGCGCCTCCCACTGGGTCGCCTTGCCGGAGCTCAGGCGGGTGAGCCAGGCGTGCGCATCCTGCACCAGCGCATCGGGCCTGTCGTCGGGCCCGACGGCATCGTCGGGATGGAGGGTCGATCGCGTCATGGCCTCTTGATGGAGACGTTTCGCGCCCCCCGAATCCCCAAAGTTTTTTTTCGCACCGTCACTTCGCCCCCCGGTTGCGCCGCGCCAGGTGGACGGCGCAGTAGTCTTGCGCGGCCTTCAATTCGTATTCGACGGCGCGCAGCGTCAGGCCCATCCGCGTGGCCACGTCCTGCTGCGGCCAGCCTTCCCAGCGCACCAGCACCAGGATTTCGCGGCGCCGCGCGGGCATGTGCGAGAGGATCTCGCCCAGCGCCTCGAGCTGGGAGCGGTCTTCGGCGATGCGCTCGGGCCCCGGCGCCGAATCGGGCACCGTCTCGAGCAACTCCGCCATGTCCTCCGAGGACAGCAGCGGGCTCTGGCTGCGATGCAGGTCGATGGCGAGATTGACCGCCATGCGCATCACGTAGGCCTGCGGGTTGTGCACCGGCCCCGGGATCTCGCTGCGCTGCAGGCGCAGCCAGGTTTCGTGCAGCGCGTCCCCGGCCAGGTCCGAGCTGCCCAGCGATCGCGTCAGGCTTCGCTTGAGCTGGTCGTAGCGCCGGACCAGCAGGTCGCGCAGCATCGGCAGGACGTCGTCGGCCATGCTCAGTGCACCGTGGCGCAGGCCGGGGCGCGCGCCATCGCCTCCCGCGGCAGGATCGCCAGAATCAGCGGTTGCGCAAGGGTGCGCGGCGGCGGCTGGTCGATGCGCAGGCTTTCGAGGACGGCGAGCATCGCGGCGTCGCGCTGGCCGTCGCCGCTCGAGGCGAGCAGGTTGGCCTGCCGCACCCGGCCCTCGGCATCGAGCCGGAATCGCAGCACCGCGCGGTAGCCGCCCGGCGCGGTGCGCGGCGATGCGCACAGCGCACCCCAGACGCGGGCCTGCACCAGGCCGTCGTAGCGGCGATGGTCCCGCCCGGCCGGCGCTGCCGGCTCGGGCGCGGAGCGGGCGGCGGGCTGCAGCACGAAGGCCTGGTTGCGGCCCCCGCTCACGTCGTCGACCTCCAGGCCGGAGCCCTCCAGCATCGCGCGCAGCGCGGCCTGCGGCGTGTAGCGGCCGCGCACCGGCGCGGACAGGCGGCCGGCCACGAGCTCGTCGGGAAACACCACCGGCCGCTGCGCCACGGCGGCGTACCGGTCCAGGCCCGAGGCCAGTGACTGGGCGGGAATGTCGAAGTCGAGGCTGGGGTCCGGGTCCACCGCGGCGAGGTCCGCGCGTTGCGCAGCGCCCGGGCCGGCCGGCCGGCGAATGCCACCGTCATCGGCCGCGCCCCATGCGGGCGCCGCGATCGACAACAGCAACCACCACGCGGCACCGCGGCCGCTCACGCCCGACACGCGCGGATGCACCGCTGCCGATCGCCGGGCCCGATGCCCGCGCGAACGGCCCTGCGATGGCCGCGAGGGCACGCGCGGGGCGGGCAAAGAGAAAGTCGGGTCGACAAGGAGCAGGCACCGTTTTTGGGGTACGGCATCCTCGCGTCGATCCGTGACCGCTCCGTTACATGCGCGCAGGCCCGCACGGTGCCGCGCCGGCCATCCGCCGGCGTGGCAAAGCCCTCGGTGGGGGCCTCCTCCAGGCCCGGGAATACCCTCTGCCAACCCAGGCCCTTTCTTGCCTACATTGCTTGTATGCAAGATTTCCGACGACTTGCATGCAAATAACACAGGAGATTTCCATGCGTCGTTTCACCCGCTCCCTGTTCGGCCAGGTCGTGCTCGCCCTGCTGATCGGCGTGGTGCTGGGCCTGCTGGCCCCGCAGCTCGCCGTCAAGCTCAAGCCGCTGGGCGACGGCTTCATCAAGCTGATCAAGATGATCATTCCCGTGCTGGTCTTCTGCGTGGTGGTGCATGGCATCGCCGGCGCGGGCGACCTGAAGCGCGTGGGCCGCGTCGGCGTGAAGGCGCTGATCTACTTCGAGCTGCTCACCACCATCGCGCTGGCGATGGGGCTGGTGCTGGCCTTCGTGTTCCAGCCCGGCGTGGGCATGAACGTCGATCCGGGCAAGCTCGACCCGGCCGCGATGAGCGCCTATGCCTCCAATGCCGACAAGCTCACCAGCGGCGGCACGGTCGAGTTCCTGCTGAAGCTGATCCCCACCACGGTGGTGAACGCCTTCGCGACCGGCGACGTGCTGCAGGTGCTGCTGTTCGCGGTGCTGTTCGGCTGCGCGCTGTCGCTGCTCGGCGAGCGCGGCAAGCCGGTGGCGGTGGTGGTGGACGCGCTGTCGCTGGTGCTGTTCAAGATCATGGGCATCCTCATCAAGCTGGCGCCGCTGGGCGTGCTCGGCGCGATCGCCTTCACGGTCGGCCAGTACGGCGTGGGCTCGCTCAAGCAACTCGGCATGCTGATCGCGCTGTTCTACCTCGCGGTGCTGGTGTTCGTGTTCGTGGTGCTGGGCTTCGTGATGCGCATGTCGGGCTTCAGCCTCTGGAAGCTGCTGCGCTACCTGCGCGAAGAGCTCGCGATCGTGTTCGCCACCACCTCGTCGGACAGCGTGCTGCCGCAGATCATGGCCAAGCTGCGCCGCATGGGCATCCGCGACTCGACGGTGGGCCTGGTGATCCCCACCGGCTACTCGTTCAACCTCGACGCCTTCTCGATCTACATCACGCTGGCGGCGGTGTTCATCGCGCAGGCCACCAACACGCCGATCACCATGACCGACCTGCTGACGATCCTCGCGATCTCGCTGGTCACCTCCAAGGGCGCGCACGGCGTGCCGGGCTCGGCGATCGTGGTGCTGGCCGCCACCCTGCATGCGATTCCGGCCATTCCCGCGATCGGGCTGGTGCTGGTGCTGTCGGTCGACTGGTTCATGGGCATCGCGCGCGCGCTCGGCAACCTGATCGGCAACTGCGTGGCAACGGTGGCGATCGCCGCCTGGGAAGGCGACATCGACCGCGAGCGCGCCCATGCGGTGCTCGACGACCGCGCGGCGCCCGACGAACCGGCGCTGGCAGAATCCGGCGCGCCGCCCGTCGGCGCCGCCCTCGAACGCCACTGAAGCAAGCCACCCCGCCACCGATGAGCACCACCGAAGTCAGCCCCACCGTCATCGCCGAGCGCGTGGTCGAGGCGATCCTCGCGCAGAAGCTCGCCCCCGGCGAGCGGCTCGGCGAGCAGGCGCTGGCCGAGAACTTCGCGGTCAGCCGCACCATGGTGCGCGAGGCGCTGATGCAGCTGCAGGCGCGCGGCTTCGTCGAGGTGCAGTCGCGCCGCGGCTGGTACGTGGTCGAGCCCTCGGCCGAGGAGGCGCGCGACGCCTTCCGCGCGCGCCGCATCATCGAGTCGGGCATCCTCTCGGAGCCCGAGGGCCGGCCGCTGGCGAAGGTGATCCGCAAGCTGCGCGACCACATCGCCGACGAGCAGCGCGCGGTGGAAGGCGCCGACGCCGCCACCCGCGCCTTCCTGCTGGCCGACTTCCACGTCTGCCTGGCCGAGCAGCTCGGCCACCAGCTGCTGGTCGACGTGCTGCGCGACCTGACGGCGCGCACCACGCTCGCGGCCACGCTCTACCAGTCGAAGCACGAGGCCGGCCAGTCCTGCGCCGAGCACGAGGCGATCGTGGCCGCGCTCGAGCGCGGCGACAGCGCGCGCGCACGCAGCCTGATGCTGGCCCACATCGGCAACGTCGAGCGCGCGCTCGAGGTCGAGGCCAGCGCCGAACCCGATGCCTCGGCACGGCTGCGCGCCACGCTGGCGCCGGTGGCCTTGCCGCGCGCCAAGCGCTGAGAAACGTGCATTAGGTCCGCGCCGGCCGCCGGCGGCGGCGCACGAAGGGGCCGGCGACTACAGAGGCGGCCTGGCGGGCTCGGCTACAGTCCGGGTCAACCATGAACTCTCCCCAACTCCAGCGCGGCGTGTTCCTCGCCCTGCTCGCCGTCGTCACCGTCGCCTTCCTGTGGGTGCTGATGCCGTTCTTCGGCGCGGTGCTCTGGGGCGTGTCGCTCGCGATCCTGTTCACGCCGCTCTACAAGTGGCTGCTCAGGAAGATGCGCGGCAAGCCCAACGCGGCGGCGCTGTCCACGCTCGCGATCTGCCTGGTGATCGTGATCCTGCCGCTGGCGATGATCGGCGTGTCGCTGGTGCAGGAAGTGGCGCTGGTCACGCAGAGCATCCGCTCGGGGCAGATCAACTTCGCGGCCTACTTCCAGCAGATCCTGGCCGCCACGCCGCAGTGGCTGCTGAACCTGGTCGAGCGCTTCAACCTCGGCGACGCGGCGGCCTGGCAGGCGCGCATCTCGACCATCGCCGGCCAGGGCAGCCAGCTGATCGCGAGCCAGGCGCTGGCCATCGGGCAGAACACCTTCGACTTCGTGGTCAGCTTCTTCGTGATGCTGTACCTGCTCTATTTCCTGGTGCGCGACGGCGCCTCGCTGTCGAAGACCATGCGCGACGCGCTGCCGCTGGCCAAGCCGCACACGCACTACCTGCTCAACAAGTTCACCACCGTGATCCGCGCCACCATCAAGGGCAACGTGGCAGTGGCGGTGGCGCAGGGCGCGCTCGGCGGGCTGGCCTTCTGGTTCCTCGGCGTGCAGGGCGCGCTGCTGTGGGCGGTGCTGATGGCCTTCCTGTCGCTGCTGCCCGCCGTGGGCGCGGCGCTGATCTGGGGCCCGGTGGCGATCTACTTCCTCGCCACCGGCCATTTCTGGCAGGGCGGCATCCTGATCTTCGTCGGCGTGTTCGTGATCGGCCTGGTCGACAACATCCTGCGCCCGGTGCTGGTGGGCAAGGACACGCAGATGCCCGACTACATCGTGCTGATGTCCACCATCGGCGGCATGGCGATCTTCGGCATCAACGGCTTCGTGATCGGGCCGGTGGTGGCGGCGCTGTTCATGGCGGCATGGAGCCTGTTCGCCGATTCGGGCCACGTGGGCACGGGCCACGAAAAGCCGGCCGACGAGGCCGAGGATGGCCGCCACCACGGCCAGCACGGCGGCCAACACAAGGGCCAGCACAAGGGCTGAAGCCGGCTGTGGGGGCCGGCCGTTCGCGCCGGCCTGCGCGCATTTCGCGCGTGCATTCGCGCATTCCGTCGCATGGCGCTGGGCAGCGGCCGCCGCCTTTGGGATCGTCGGGTCTTCCATCCACCACGACGAGGACCGCCATGCACCTTCCCGCTTTCCTGCCCCGCCCGGCCGCGCGCACCCTGTACGCCGCGACCGCCGTCGCCGCCCTCGCGGCCGCCACGCTCGCGCCGCTGAGCGCGCGGGCCGCCGACCTCAGCCTGAACGTGGCCGAGGGCCCGGCCACCGAGGCCACGCTCTACATCGCGCTGTACGCCGATGCCGCCAGCTTCGGCGCCAGCAAGCCGCTGGCCTCGCAGAGCCTGCCGCTGCGCGAGGGCAAGGCGCGCGTGGTGTTCGCGGGCCTGCCGCCCGGCCGCTATGCGGTGCGCGCCTATGCCGACGAGAACGGCAACGGCAAGCTCGACACCAACCTCGTGGGCCTGCCGACCGAGCGCTACGGCTTCTCGAACGACGCCAAGGGCAAGCTCGGCGCGCCCGACTTCGAGGCCGCGGCGATCGGCGTCGATGCCGACCTGCAGAGCGCCATCCACCTGCGCTGAGGAGGCCGCCATGCAACGACGCGAACTGCTGCGCCTGCTGGCCGGCACCGGCGCCCTGCCCCTGCTCGCGCCCTGGGCCCGCGCAACGGGCGCGGCCGGCGAGGAGAACTGGCAGGCCCAGTTCGAGGCCGCCGACGCCCCCTGGAAGATCGGCTTCGCCACGCCGCCCGGCGACCTGCCGCCGGCCCGCGCCACGGTGCGCGGGCGCTTCCCCGACGCGGTGGCCGGCACGCTGTTCCGTGTCGGCCCCACCGGCCACGACCTGGGCGGCGAGCGCTACCACCACTGGTTCGACGGCGACGGCATGGTGCACCGCTTCGCGATCGCGGGCGGCGAGGTGCTGCACCAGGGCCGCTACGTGGCCACGCCCAAGCGCGTGGCCGAGCTGCGCGCCGGGCGCCGGCTGGTCGAGGCCTTCGGCACCGTGCCGCCGGGCGCGGAGCCGCCGGCCTCGCCCGACGCGATGAACGTCGCCAACACCAGCGTGCTGCCGCTGCAGGGCGAGGTGCTGGCGCTGTGGGAAGGCGGTTCGGCCACACGGCTCGATGCGCGCACGCTCGACACGCTGGGCCTGAAGACCTGGCGCGCCGATCTCGCGGGCATGCCGTTCTCGGCCCACCCGAAGGTGGACCCCGACGGCACGGTGTGGAACTTCGGCGTGAGCTCGGGCGCGAGCCTGCTCGCGCTCTACGAGATCGCGCCCGAGGGCACGCTGCGCCGTGCCGCCGCGGTGCCGGTGCCCGACCTGCCGATGGTCCACGACTTCGCCGTGACCGAGCGACACCTGGTGTTCCTGATGCCGCCGCTGGTGTACGACGGCAAGCGCAAGGAGGCCGGCGCCAGCTTCCTCGATGCCCATGTCTGGCGGCCCGAGCTCGGCATGCGCGCGCTGGTGGTCGACAAGCGCGACTGGGAGCGGCGCCAGCTGCTGACCCTGCCGGCCGGCTTCCTGTTCCATGTCGGCAATGCCTGGGAGGAGGACACGCCGCGCGGCCCGCGCATCCACATCGACTACGTGCGCACCGAGGATGCCGAGTCGGTGTTCACGACCAACCGCGAGCTGATGCGCGCACGCCGCGTGCGTCAGAACGAACCGCGCCTGACCATCGCCACGCTCGACCTGGCCAATGGCCGGGCCACGCAGAAGGTGCTGCCGCAGGAGGCCGAGTTCCCGCGCATCGATCCGCGCCGCGTCGGCCTGCGCCATCGCCAGGTGATCCATGCCACGCTGACGCGGCCCGACGTGCCGGGCTTCCAGGCGGTGGCGCGCACCGACGTCGAGAGCGGCCGCAGCGAGCGCTTCGTCCATGGCGCGCAGTCGATCGTCGAGGAGCATGTGTTCGTGCCCGACGGCAGGAAGCCGGGCTGGGTGCTGGGCACCTCGCTCGACTTCGGCCGCAAGTGCACGGTGCTGTCCTGCTTCGCGGCCGACCATCTCGCGGCGGGGCCGGTGGCGCAGGCCACCTTGCCCTACGCGCTGCCGCTGGGGCTGCACGGCGCCTTCGTGAAGGCCTGAGGCGCGAGAGGACGCCTCAGGCGTCCCACCAGCCTTCGTCGAAACGCCCCTGCAGGAAGGCCACGAAGCTCGACACCTTGCCCGGCACCAGCTTGGGCGAGGGAAAGACCGCGTGGATCTCCTGCTCGGGCAGCGCATGGTCGGCCAGCACCGCGCGCACCTTGCCCGCGGCCAGCGACTCGCTGGCCACGTAGCGCGGCATCAGCGCGATGCCCAGGCCGTCGCGCGCGGCCGCCAGCACGGCCGAGAGGTTGTTGGAACGGAAGCGGCCCGACACCGGCACCGTCACCGGCTCGCCCTTGGGCGTGTGCATGCGCCAGAACTCGTCGCCCACCACGCTGCTGTAGATCAGCGCCACGTGCGCGCTGAGGTCCTGCGCGCGCCTGGGCGTGCCGTGCTTCTTCAGGTAGGCCGGCGAGGCGACCATGGCCCAGGGGTTGGCGCCCAGGTAGCGCGCGCCCAGCGAGGAATCGGCCAGCTTGCCCATGCGCACCGCCACGTCGATGCCCTGCGCGATCAGGTCCACGTAGCGGTCCTCGAAGCTCAGGTCGATCTGCACCTGCGGATACCGGCGCATGTACTCGAGCGCGAGCGGCACCACCACGCGGCGGCCGAAGGCCACCGAGGTGCCGACGCGCAGCAGGCCCAGGGCCTGGTTCTGGCGCAGCTGCACCACGCTGTCGGCCTCCTCAGCGTCGCGCACGATCGACTTGCACTTCTCGTAGTAGAGCGCACCGGGCTCGGTGAGGCTCACGCCGCGCGTGTTGCGGTTGAGCAGCCTTACTTTCAGGCGCGCCTCGGTGGCGGCGATCTGCTTGGTCACCGTGGGCTGGGTGGTGTGGAACTCGAGCGCGGCCTTCGAGAAGCTGCCGGTCTCCACCACGCGCACGAACATTTCCATTGCCAACAGCCGGTCCATCGCCACTCCTTCGGATCGCCGCCATCCTAATCACTTATTCCGCAATGGAATAGGTTTTATGGTCCCGTGCCGTCTTCTTGGAATCCCCCCCGCTTCCTACAGTGGACCCAAGCTTTTAAGGAGACTTTCAATGGCAAAGATGACCGCGGTCCAGGCCGCCGTGCTGGTGATGGAGAAGGAGGGCGTGACGCAGGCCTTCGGCGTGCCCGGTGCCGCCATCAATCCGATGTACTCGGCGCTGCGGCAACGCGGCAGCATCGCGCACATCCTCGCGCGCCACGTCGAGGGCGCCTCGCACATGGCCGAGGGCTACACCCGCGCCGTCGCCGGCAACATCGGCGTGTGCATCGGCACCTCGGGCCCGGCGGGCACCGACATGATCACGGGCCTGTACTCGGCCTGGGCCGACTCGATCCCGATCCTGTGCATCACCGGCCAGGCACCGCGCGCGCGCCTCTACAAGGAAGACTTCCAGGCGGTCGACATCGAGTCGATCTCCAAGCCGGTCACCAAGTGGTCGGTGACGGTGCGCGAACCCGGCCAGGTGCCGCAGGTGTTCCAGCAGGCCTTCCATCTGATGCGCTCGGGCCGCCCGGGCCCGGTGCTGATCGACCTGCCCTTCGACGTGCAGATGGCGCAGATCGAGTTCGACATCGACAGCTACGAACCGCTCAAGCCCTACAAGCCGGCCGCGAGCCGCGCCCAGATCGAGCGCGCGATCGAGATGCTCAACGCGGCCGAGCGCCCGCTGATCGTGGCCGGCGGCGGCGTCATCAATGCCGACGCGAGCGAACTGCTGGTGCGCTTCGCCGAAGCCACCGGCGTGCCCGTGATCCCCACGCTGATGGGCTGGGGCTCGATCCCCGACGACCATCCGCTGATGGCCGGCATGTGCGGCCTGCAGACCAGCCACCGCTACGGCAACGCCACCATGCTGGCCTCCGACTTCGTGCTGGGCATCGGCAACCGCTGGGCCAACCGCCACACCGGCTCGGTCGACGTCTACACCAAGGGCCGCAAGTTCGTGCACGTGGACATCGAACCCACGCAGATCGGCCGCGTGTTCACGCCCGACTTCGGCATCGTCTCCGATGCCAAGGCCGCGCTCGAGCTGTTCGTGCAGGTGGCCGAGGAGATGAAGGCCGCGGGCCGGCTGCCGAGCCGCCGCGAGTGGGCCAACGCGTGCATCGAGCGCAAGAGGACCATGCTGCGCAAGACCAACTTCGACGAAGTGCCGATGAAGCCGCAGCGCGTGTACCAGTGCATGAACAACAACTTCGACAACGACACCTGCTACGTCAGCACCATCGGGCTGTCGCAGATCGCCGCGGCGCAGTTCCTGCACGTCTACAACCCGCGCCACTGGATCAACTGCGGCCAGGCCGGCCCGCTGGGCTGGACCATTCCCGCCGCGCTCGGCGTGCGCGCGGCCGATCCCACGCGCAAGATCGTCGCGCTCTCGGGCGACTACGACTTCCAGTTCATGATCGAGGAGCTCGCGGTGGGCGCGCAGTTCAAGCTGCCCTACATCCACATCGTGGTCAACAACTCCTACCTCGGCCTGATCCGCCAGGCGCAGCGCGGCTTCGAGATGGACTACTGCGTGCAGCTGGCCTTCGACAACATCAACGCGGGCCCCGACGCCGGCATCGAGAGCAGCTACGGCGTGGACCACATGAAGGTGGTCGAGGGCCTGGGCTGCAAGGCGATCCGCGTCAACCGCCAGGAAGAGATCGCCCCCGCGATCCGCCGCGCCGAGGCGCTGATGGCCGAGCACGGCGTGCCGGTGGTGATCGAGGTGATGCTCGAGCGCGTGACCAACATCGCGATGGGCACCGAGATCGACAACATCACCGAGTTCGAGCCGCTCGCGGAAACGCCGGCCGATGCACCCACCGCCGTGGCGGCGGTGCTGCTGGACTGAGCACGGGCCATCGCCGAATCGATTCGAAGGACCACACCATGCCCAAGTTCGCAGCCAATCTCACCATGCTCTTCACCGAGCTGCCGTTCCTGCAGCGCTTCGAGGCCGCCGCCAAGGCGGGCTTCGAGGCGGTGGAGTACCTGTTCCCCTACCCCTTCGAGAAGAAGGACCTCACCGCCGCGCTGCGCGCCAACGGCCTCGCGCAGGTGCTGCACAACCTGCCGGCCGGCGACTGGGACAAGGGCGAGCGCGGCATCGCCTGCCATCCGGACCGCACCGGCGAGTTCCGCGAAGGCATCGCGATGGCCATCGACTACGCCACGGCCCTCGGCTGCCCGCAGGTCAACTGCCTGGTCGGCAAGGTGCCGGCCGGCGTGAGCCACGACATCGCCCACCGCACCGTGGTCGAGAACCTGCGCCTCGCCGCTTCCGAGCTCGAGGCGGCGGGCATCCTCCTGCTCATCGAGCCGATCAACCCCTTCGACATTCCCGGCTTCTTCCTCAACCGCACCGAGCAGGCGATCGCGCTGATCGACGAAGTGGGCTCGGCCAACCTGCGCGTGCAGTACGACATCTACCACGCGCAGCGCACCGAGGGCGAGCTGGGCAACACGCTCACCAAGCACTTCGCGCGCATCGGCCACATCCAGCTGGCCGACAACCCAGGCCGCGGCGAGCCGGGCACGGGCGAGATCAACTACCCGTGGCTGTTCCAGCACATCGATGCGCTCGGCTACGACGGCTTCATCGGCTGCGAATACAAGCCGCGCGCCACCACCGTCGAAGGCCTGGGCTGGCGCGAGGCGCTGACCCGCGCGCAGTGAACGACGACACGACCAGATTCAAGGAAACCTCAGACATGACGCAACAAGCATCGCAACGCATCGGATTCATCGGCCTGGGCATCATGGGCGCGCCCATGGCGGGCCACCTGCTCGAGGCCGGCCATCAGCTGTTCGTGAACACGCACGGCAACACGCCCGAGCCCTTCATCTCGCGCGCCACCATCTGCGCCTCGCCGGTCGAGGTCGCGCGCCAGGCCGACATCGTGTTCGTGATGGTGCCCGACACGCCCGACGTGGAGAAGGTGCTGTTCGGCGAACCGGGCCGCGACGGCGTGGCCGCGGGCC
This sequence comes from Variovorax sp. GW821-FHT10D07, assembly GCF_059415325.1. NCBI lineage: Bacteria > Pseudomonadati > Pseudomonadota > Betaproteobacteria > Burkholderiales > Comamonadaceae > Variovorax > Variovorax sp. GW821-FHT10D07. The sequence goes on from NZ_JBWKMZ010000008.1 coordinate 190,567, forward strand.
TGAGCAAGGGCAAGATCGTGGTGGACTGCAGCTCGATCGACCCGATCGCCACCAAGGGCTTCGCGCAGCGCATCGAGGCGCTGGGCTGCGGCTACATCGACGCGCCGGTCTCGGGTGGCGAGGTGGGCGCCAAGGCCGCGAGCCTCACGATCATGTGCGGCGGCGACGAAGGCATCTTCGGCCGCGTGCGCCCGCTGCTCGAGAAGATGGGCAAGAACGTGACGCTGGTGGGCGGCGTGGGCGACGGCCAGGTCTGCAAGGTGGCCAACCAGATCATCGTGGCGCTGAACATCGCGGCCGTGGGCGAGGCACTGCTGTTCGCGAGCAAGGCCGGCGCGGATCCGGCCAAGGTGCGCCAGGCGCTGATGGGCGGCTTCGCGAGCTCGCGCATCCTCGAGGTGCATGGCGAACGCATGATCAAGCGCACCTTCGCGCCGGGCTTCCGCATCTCGCTGCACCAGAAGGACCTGAACCTCGCGCTGCAGAGCGCGCGTTCGCTGGGCGTGGCGCTGCCGCAGACGGCCGGCGCGGCGCAACTGATGAACGCCTGCGCGGCACTGGGCCATGGGCAGCAGGACCACTCGGCGCTGGTGCGTGCGCTGGAGGCGCTGGCGCAGCACACGGTGGCGCCGGACTGAGCCTGCGGCTCAGGTCTTCGCAGCCTCGAGGGATTCCTTGAGGTTGCGCCGCCGCCAGGCCCAGGTCTTGATGGCCTGCGGCAGGATGCCGAGGCAGGAGGCGTAGTAGGTCACCTTGAAGCCCCAGAAGCGCGGGCCGATGGGGGTGTCGCGGAACAGGTCGCCGGCCAGGATCGACAGCAGCGCCTCCTGCATGCGCCAGACGTTGCGCGGCGCCATGAACAGGCGCCGGATCGCCGGCGAGGTGATGCGGTAGATGAACCACGAGAACATCCTCGGCCCGCGCTTCATGACCTTCTCGTAGTGGCGGAACGCGCGCTCGGCCTCCCTGGCCTCGCCGCGCAGCCACAGGTCGGCGGCCGTCGCGGCCTCGAAGCCGCTGTTCATCGCGAGGTAGACGCCCGACGAGAACATCGGGTCGACGAAGGCATAGGCGTCGCCCACCATCATGAAGCGGTCGCCGCGGCAGAACTTGGAGTCGTAGGCGTAGTTGCCGGTGGCGGTGGCGCCCTCCATCAGCGTGGCGTTCTTCAATCGCGCGGCCAGCTTGGGCGCGAGCGCGATGGTCTCCATCAGGAAGTCCTCGAGCGAGGCGCCCTGGCGGCGCTTGAAGTAGGCCGGCGAGGCCACCGCGCCGACGCTCACGGTGCCGTCCTTGAGCGGGATGTACCAGAACCAGCCGTGGTCGAACCAGAACAGCGAGATATTGCCCTCGAAGCGGCCCGGCCGGCGCTCGGCATTGGCGAAGTGGCCGTAGAGCGCGGCGCTCGCATGCTTGCGGTTGCGCTGCTTGGCATCGAACTGGTTCGACAGCAGGGTGTCGCGCCCGCTGGCGTCGATCACGAAGCGCGGGCGCCAGGCGGTCTCGGTGCCGTCGTCGGCCTTGATCTTCACGAGCGGCCGGTTGTCGGGCGTGCCCTTGCCGGCGTCCATGTCGACGCCCGTGACGCGCTGGCCCTCGAAGGTCCGCGCGCCGCGCTTGCCGGCATGGCGGAACAGCAGCTCGTCGAACTCCGAGCGGCGCACGTGCACCGCGTAGGGGAAGCTCTTGTCCATCGCCTCGCCGAAGTCGAAATGGCTGCTGTGGTCGTGCCAGGGCGAGACGAACTCGGCGCCGTGCTTGCGGATGCCGATGGCCTCGACCTCGGTGCGCACGCCGAGCCGGTCGAACAGCGGCATGTTCATCGGCAGCAGCGATTCGCCGATGTGAAAGCGCGGATGCTGCGCCTTCTCGAACAGCACCACGTCGTGGCCCTTGTCCGCGAGCAGCGCGGCCACGGTGGAGCCCGAGGGGCCGCCGCCGATGACCACGACGTCGGGTTCGGTGCTGGTGAAAGGTCCGGAAGTCATTCGCTGCAAGCCTCTTGTTGTCGTTCTGTCATGTGGAGGATGAAGCCGCCCTCGCGGCAGGGCCGCAACCGGCCGAAGCGCAGTTTAGCCAACCCTCGGGCCGCGTCGAACCCGTTTCGGGGCCCCGTTGCGGGCCCGGCGCACCCGCTCTCGCCCACGCCCGCTATGGGTTCAGGCTTTTTCGGCATCGCCCTGGCAAGAAGAGGTAGCGCTTTTGCGGTAGCCTCGTCGCCCGTAGAAACAAGGAGACTTTCCATGGCCGCCCCCCTGTCACCGGCAGAAGAAGCACTGCGCGAAGCTGCCCGTGAGTACCACCGCTCGCCCGTCAAGGGCAAGATCTCGATCACCCCGACCAAGCCCCTGCTGAACCAGCGCGACCTGTCGCTGGCCTATTCGCCGGGCGTGGCCTATCCCTGCCTCGACATCGCGGCCGATCCCTCCACCGCCGCCGAATACACCGCGCGCGGCAACCTCGTGGGCGTGGTCACCAACGGCACGGCCGTGCTGGGCCTGGGCAACATCGGCCCGCTGGCCGCCAAGCCCGTGATGGAAGGCAAGGGCTGCCTGTTCAAGAAATTCGCCGGCATCGACGTGTTCGACATCGAGCTGGCCGAGAACGACCCCGACAAGCTGGTCGACATCATCGCGGCGCTCGAGCCCACGCTGGGCGGCATCAACCTCGAGGACATCAAGGCGCCCGAGTGCTTCTACATCGAGAAGAAGCTGCGCGAGCGCATGAACATCCCGGTGTTCCACGACGACCAGCACGGCACGGCCATCATCTCGGCCGCCGCGCTGATCAACGGCCTGGAACTCGTCGACAAGAAGATCGAGGACGTGAAGATCGCCGTCTCGGGCGCGGGCGCCGCCGCCATCGCCTGCCTCGACGTGATGGTGGGCCTGGGCGTGAAGCCCGCCAACATCCACGCCTGCGACTCCAAGGGCCTGATCTACACCGGCCGCGCGGGCGGCTTCGACGAATCGAAGGCACGCTACGCGCAGCCCGACACCGGCGCGCGCACGCTGGCCGACGTGGTGAAGGACGCCGACGTGTTCCTCGGCTGCTCGGCCCCGGGCGTGATGACGGCCGACATGGTCAAGACCATGGCGCGCCAGCCGATCATCCTGGCGCTGGCCAATCCCGAGCCCGAGATCCGCCCCGAGCTCGCCAAGGCCGTGCGGCCCGACTGCATCATCGCCACCGGCCGCTCGGACTATCCGAACCAGGTCAACAACGTGCTGTGCTTCCCGTACATCTTCCGCGGCGCGCTCGACTGCGGCGCGAGCAAGATCACGGAAGAGATGAAGCTGGCCTGCGTGCGCGAGATCGCCGACCTGACCAAGGCCGACATCAGCGAGGAAGTGGCCACCGCCTACGCGGGCCAGGAACTGGCCTTCGGCCCCGACTACATCATTCCCAAGCCCTTCGATTCGCGCCTGATCCTGCGCATCGCGCCGGCCGTCGCCAAGGCCGCGCAGGCCTCGGGCGTGGCCACGCGCCCGATCGAGGACATGGATGCCTACCGCCAGCACCTGACGCGCTTCGTCTACCAGACCGGCATGTTCATGCGCCCGGTGTTCACCGCCGCCAAGCTGGCCACCGCCAAGCGCGTGGCCTATGCCGAGGGCGAGGACGAGCGCGTGCTGCGCGCGGCCCAGTACGCGGTCGACGAAGGCCTGGCACGGCCGATCCTGGTGGGACGCCCCGCCGTGATCGAGACGCGCATCAAGAAGGCCGGCCTGCACATCCGCCTGGGCACCGACTTCGAGGTGGTCGACCCCGAGGACGATCCGCGCTTCCGCATCTACTGGGAGAGCTACCACAAGCTCATGGGCCGCCGCGGCATGACGCCCGAGGCCGCCAAGGCCGCGGTGCGCCGCTCGAACACCGTGATCGCCGCGCTGATGATCCACCTCGGCGACGCCGACGCGATGATCTGCGGCATGGTCGGGCGCTTCGACGCCCACCTCGAGCACATCCGCGACCTGATCGGCCTGAAGCGCGGCGCGCCCGGCTTCGCGACCTTGAACGCGCTCACGCTCGACAAGCGCACCATCTTCATCACCGACACCAACGTGAACGAGGACCCGAGCGCCGAGATGCTCGCCAGCATCGCGCTGATGGCGGCCGAGGAGATCCACCGTTTCGGCCTGCCGCCGAAGGTGGCCTTCCTCTCGCACTCGAACTACGGCAGCTCCTCGCGCGGCTCGGGCCGCAAGATGCGGCTGGCGCGCGACCTGTTCGCGCAGATGGCGCCCGACATCGAATGCGATGGCGAGATGCACGGCGACGCGGCACTCTCGGAAGAGATCCGCCGCACCGCGCTGCCCGACAGCACGCTCTCGGGCGAGGCCAATCTGCTGGTGTGCCCGAACCTCGATTCGGCCCACATCCTCTACAACGTGCTGAAGATGACCGGCGCCAACGGCATCACGGTGGGCCCGGTGCTGCTGGGCGCCGCGAGCTCGGCGCACGTGCTCACGCCCTCGTCGACGGTGCGCCGCATCATCAACATGACGGCGCTGGCGGTGGCGAAGGTCACGGTCGACAAGTAAGCGGGTCGCTTCAGACCACGGCGTCCTCGGCGGGTGCGAAAGCCTCGCCGAGCGACTGCTCGAGCGGCCGGTAGAGCTCGGGCATGAACATGGTGCGCGACAGCAGCAGCCGCGCGCGCGGCGCGACCAGCACGCGCAGGCGCGCGCCCTCGCGCACATGGGCCGACACCACCGGCCGGCCTTCGTCCGAGAAGGTCATCACGAGGTCGGGGAAGCGCGCGACGCGCCGGCCCTGCTGCTCGAGCAGCATGTATTCGTTGATGAAGCGCAGCACGGTGCGCGCTGCATCGTCGAGCTCGACCACGCCCACGTCCAGCCCCTCCTGCTGCTCGCAGCGGTAGCCGCGCACCGTGCCCTCGGCCACGATGCGGCCCTCGAGCGAGCGCGCCACGGCATCGACGCCGCCGTCGAGCCAGGCCTGGCCGAGCGCGATCGCATGGCTGATCGCGCCGGGCGCGCCGTGCCGCTGCGCATAGCCCACCTCGACCGGATTGCGCGCCACCGCCACCAGGCCGCCCGCCTCCACCGAGGCGCGCCGCACCACGGCCGAGGTGCGCTCGAGCCGGCCCGACACCACGCCCTCGACGTAGCGCTGCGGCTCGCCGCCCGCATAGGCCTGGACCGAGAGGTAGTCGGGCTCGGTGTGCAGGCCCAGCGCGCCCATCACGCTCGACGGATGGGCGCGGCCGTTGCAGGCCAGGTCGATCACGGGCAGGCCGCTCATCGCGGCATGGAACCAGCCGTTGACCGTGGTCTCGGCGCCGTTCTCGTTGGCATGCAGGCCGACCAGCTCGCGGCCCGGCGGCAGTTCGCGGCGCAGCAGCTCGAGCGTGCGCAGCAGGTGCGCGGGCTGCACATGCGGATCGGGCGCGGCCGGCGCGCCGACCAGCGCCATGGTGGCGGTGAGCGCCGAGGGCTCGAACTCGTCGACGCTCCACAGCTGCGGCGTGCCGACCTGCAGCGCGAGCGTGGCGGCGCGCTCGCCGGCCGCGATCAGCCCGCCGCCGCCACCGCCGAGGATGGCGCCGCCCCAGATGGCCGCGCGGACGTCGTCGGGGGTCAGATTGCGTTTCATGGATGCATGGCTCCTGTGTGTGACGAATGAAAAGAAGGGATGGCTACTTGCGCAGGCTCTTCACCGCGCCCGAGAAGAAGCTGTAGAGCGCGTCGCCCGCGATCACGCCGCCCGCGAACACCTCGAGCCGCTCGCGCGCGGCGCTGCCGAGCACGCGCTGCACGAGCAGCCGGCAGGCGATGCCGGCCGCGACCATCCAGCCGGCCAGCGGGCTCGCGATCAGCAGGCCGGTGGCGAACAGCACGCCGAGCTGCTGGCGCGCGCCGCCCGCGAGCTGCAGCAGCGCGCCGGGCACGGCCCACAGCGCGAGGTTGCGCGCTGTGTCGCCCGAGATGCCGGCCTGGATGGCCGCGACGTAGGCCGCGTTGATCGGCGCCGTCTGGTGGTTGGCGAAGAACAGCCGCCAGCTGCAGGCCACGACCACGATCGCCACCGCGAAGCCCACCATGCCGGCGATCATCTGTTCGCGCCGGCCCGCGGTCTCGAAGGCCGTGCCCGAGGTCTCGCCGCGCAGCAGGTGGCCGGCCTTGAGGTCGTAGCCCATGTCGGCGAAGGCCGGCCCGGTGGCGGCCGAGAAGCCCGCGAGCACCACCAGCGCCTCGGGCGGAAAGCCGATCAGGATGCCGATCAGGAGCGAGATCAGCGCCACCGCGAAGGCCGGGAACCAGCCCGAATGCATGGCCGCGATGCCCACGATCAGCTCGTGCACGAAGGCCGCGAAGGTACCGTAGAGCACGAAGCCCACGAGCATGCCCGGCGACATGCCGTGGTAGACGCCCGTGCCCACGGCCAGCAGCACCATGATCGCGAGATAGCCGATGCCGCCCAGGCGCAGCGAGCGGCCCAGCGCGCGGGCACCGCGTGCATCGGGTGTAGCGGGCACGCCGGCCGTACCGTGCTTCTTCAGCACCACACGGCCCACCTGCGCCAGCGCCACGATGCCGGCGCCGATCATCATCCCGTGCGGCAGGTAGATCGCGCCGATGTCGATGCCGGTCAAGGGCAGTGCATGGCCGCGCACCAGCAGCCCGATGCCGAACGCGGTCATCGCGCCCAGGCCGCCGATCAGCGCCACGCCGAAGGCCGACATCGGCAGCTTGAACACCGCGCCCAGCGCGCCCGTGGCCAGGCCGCCCAGCAGCAGCCAGGCCTGCTTGCCGCCGCCGTCGCCGGCCTTGATCGCCTCGGCCGCCGCGATGCCCAGCGGCCACGGGTTCTTCGCGGGGAAGGCCGGCGTGTCGAACATGCGGTAGAGCAGCCAGGCATCGAGCAGCATCGCGAGGCTCACGCCGACCAGCATCGGCACCACCATCTCGGGCAGGCCGAACAGGAACGGGATGCCGATCGGCAGGAACAGGCTGTTGGCCGCGCCGAAGGTGGCCGAGGAGATGCTGGTCTGCGCGAGGTTCTGCGCATGCACCGAGCGGAAGCCGCGGAACATGGCCAGCGGCACGCGCGCCAGGGTCATGGCCGCGAGCGCGCCGATCAGCGAGGTGCTCGGCGTGATGCCCAGGCTCGCGAGCATCTGGATGCCGACGATGGCGCCGAACACGCTGAGCACCAGCGTGAGGACCAGGTTGGCCGGTGCCAGGGCCTTGGGGTGCAGCGCCGGCGGGGTGTGGTCGTGCAGCGGCGCGAGCGCCGTGGCCTCGGTATCGATGCTCATCTTTTTAGCAGTTCCATTTTTTGGAACTTGATGCAATAATATTGAACCGCATCATAGAACCGGTCCGGGCGCTGTCAAGCGCGGGTCACCCGAGCCCGCATCGCCGTCGCGCGCCGAACCTATGATTCCCCTCGATCCACCGACCCCAGATATGAGCACCCTCGCCAACGCCATGGACGTCCTGAAACTGATCGCGCGCCTGCGCCGCGACATCACGGTGACGGACGTGGTGAACGAGCTGGGCCTGCCCAAGAGCTCGGCCTCGCGCACGCTGAGCATGATGGCCGGCTACGGTTTCCTCGACCGCGATGCCGCCACGCGCGCCTACCGGCCGGGCGGCGTGATCATGGAAGCCTCCTACCACTTCCGCGCCTCGCGCAACGCCGCCTCGCTGGTGGAGGAGGCGCTCGCCGCGCTGGTCGACCAGACCCGCTTCACGGGCTACATCAACGTGCTCGACGGCGCCGACACGCTGGTGATCCAGATGCGCGCCGGCGCGGGCGCGCTGCAGATCTACACGCCGCCGGGCAGCCGCGCGCCGGCCTATTCGAGCGCGATGGGCCGCGCGCTGCTCGCGCGCCTGAGCGACGCGGAAGTGACGGCGCTGCTCGGCGGCCGGCTCGACCAGGGCCGCGGCGACGCGCCGCGCACGCGCAAGGACCTGATGGCGCGGCTGGCCGTGATCCGCGAGACCGGCTGGGCCCTCTCGCGCGGCGAGTACGTGACCAACGTGGCGGGCATCTCGTCGGCGGTGTTCGACGCGGCCACGCGCCAGACCTATGCCTTCGGCGTCGCGCTGCCCGCCGAGCTGCTGTCGGAGCCGCTGGTCGAACGCTACGGCGCCGTGGTGCGCGATGCCGCCGCGAACGTGGGCAAGCGCATCGGCGACCCGTATTGGCTCGCTTTCGGTGCCAACGTCCCCTGAATTTCGAAGGTTTTTCCCGTGTGCGGTGCAGTTTTTCGCTGGGCGCGCACCGCCTTGAATCGCGGGAAGGGTTCGCACCAATCACGTGCGGGCACCGTTTTTGCTTGAATCCGGAAGCATTCACTTTCACGGAACCAAGCCCGCATGAACAAGCGCCATCTGCTCCAGTCCTTCCTCGCCGCCTCGGCCCTGAGCTTCGGCCTGCCCTCGGCCTTCGCCCAGGCCACGACGCCGATCAAGTTCCAGCTCGATTGGCGCTTCGAGGGACCGGCCGCGCTGTTCCTGCATCCGGCCGCCAAGGGCTACTTCAAGGCCGCCGGCCTCGACGTGACCATCGACGCGGGCAACGGCTCGGGCGGCACGGTCACGCGCGTGGCCTCGGGCGCCTACGACATGGGCTTCGCCGACCTCGCGGCGCTGATGGAATTCCACGCCAACAACCCCGACAGCCCGAACAAGCCGGTCGCGGTGATGATGGTCTACAACAACACGCCGGCCTCGGTCATGACGCTCAAGAAGAGCGGCATCACCAAGCCCGCCGACCTCACGGGCAAGAAGCTCGGCGCGCCGGTGTTCGACGCGGGCCGCCGCGCGTTCCCGATCTTCGCCAAGGCCAACAACATCGGCACGGTCAACTGGACCGCGATGGACCCGACCCTGCGCGAGACCATGCTGATGCGCGGCGACATCGACGCCATCACCGGCTTCACCTTCACCTCGCTGCTCAACCTCGAGGCGCGCGGCGCCAAGACGGCCGACGTGGTGATCCTGCCCTTCCCCGACTACGGCGTGAAGCTCTACGGCAACGTCATCATCGCCTCGCCCAAGCTCATCAAGGAGAACCCCGAGGCGGTGAAGAAATTCCTCTCGGCCTTCGCCAAGGGCGCCAAGGAAGTGATCGCCAATCCCGCGCAGGGCATCGAATCGGTGAAGGCGCGCGACGGCATCGTCGACAGCAAGCTCGAGACGCGCCGCCTGCAGCTCGCGATCGACACCGTGATCAACAGCGCCGACGCGCGCGCCGACGGCTTCGGCGCGGTCAACGCGGGTCGCCTGTCGCTGATGGCCTCGCAGGTGTCGGATGCCTTCAACACCAAGACCCGCGTGAGCCCCGAGGCCGTGTGGTCCGCCGCGCTGCTGCCGCCGGCCGCCGAACTCAGCGGGATCCTGCGCAAGTGATGGCGGACGCTGCGAACGAGGCCGCCCCCTTCGTCGACTTCCAGGACGTCTGGCTCGCCTACAACGAGGAGCTGCTGCGCGCCAACCACTTCGCGGTCGAGGCCATCGACCTGAAGGTGAAGCGCGGCGAGTTCATCGCCATCGTCGGCCCCTCGGGCTGCGGCAAGTCGACCTTCATGAAGCTCACGACCGGGCTCCGGATGCCGTCGATGGGCCGCATCCGCATCGACGGCGCGCCGGTGACCGGGCCGCTCAAGATCTCGGGCATGGCCTTCCAGGCGCCCTCGCTGCTGCCCTGGCGCACCACGGTCGACAACGTGCTGCTGCCGCTGGAGATCGTCGAGCCCTACCGCTCGAACTTCAAGGCCAAGCGCAAGGCGTACGAGGAACGCGCGCGCCGCCTGCTGCAGAAGGTGGGCCTGGGCGGCTACGAGGACAAGTTCCCGTGGCAGCTCTCGGGCGGCATGCAGCAGCGCGCGAGCATCTGCCGCGCGCTGATCCACGAACCCAAGATGCTGCTGCTCGACGAGCCCTTCGGCGCGCTCGATGCCTTCACGCGCGAGGAGCTCTGGTGCATCCTGCGCGACCTCTGGACCGAGCAGCGCTTCAACGTGATCCTGGTCACGCACGACCTGCGCGAGTCGGTGTTCCTGGCCGACACGGTCTACGTGATGAGCAAGAGCCCGGGCCGCTTCGTGGTCAAGCGCGAGATCGAGCTGCCGCGTCCGCGCGAGCTCGAGCTCACCTACACCAAGGAGTTCACCGACATCGTGCTCGAGCTGCGCAGCCACATCGGTGCCATCCGCGGCAATGCCGCCGGCGCGACCGGTGCCGCCGCGGTGGCCCACTGAGGAGCGGCCATGAAGAACAACAAGCAACTCGAACGCTGGTCGCCCTGGCTGCTGCTCGTGGCGGTGATCCTGCTGTGGCAGGTGATCTGCGCGGGCTTCGGCGTCTCGGACTTCATCTTCCCGAGCCCGCTGCGCATCTGGAACCAGTTCTGGGAGTTCAAGGAGATCATCGCGGGCCATGCCTGGCGCACCTTCTGGGTCACGATGGCGGGCTTCGGCCTCGCGATCGTGGTGGGCGTGCTGCTCGGCTTCGTGATCGGCAGCTCGCGCCTGGCCTATGCGGCCATCTATCCGCTGATGACGGCCTTCAACGCGCTGCCCAAGGCGGCCTTCGTGCCGATCCTGGTCGTGTGGTTCGGCATCGGCATCGGGCCCGCGATCCTCACCGCCTTCCTGATCAGCTTCTTCCCGATCATGGTCAACATCGCGACCGGCCTCGCCACGCTCGAGCCCGAACTCGAGGACGTGCTGCGCGTGCTCGGCGCCAAGCGCTGGGACGTGCTCATGAAGATCGGCCTGCCGCGCTCCATGCCCTACTTCTTCGGCTCGCTCAAGGTCGCGATCACGCTGGCCTTCGTGGGCACCACGGTCAGCGAGATGACCGCCGCCAACGAGGGCATCGGCTACCTGCTGATCTCGGCCGGCTCGTCGATGCAGATGGGCCTGGCCTTCGCGGGGCTGATGGTGGTGGGCGCGATGGCGATGCTGATGTACGAGCTCTTCAGCGTGGTCGAGAAGCACACCACGGGCTGGGCGCACCGCGGGTCGCAGAACCAGTGAGGCGCTTCAGGGGCTGAGCACCGACAGCGCCCAGGCCGCGAGGTAGAGGCCTAGCCCGAACACCGCGTGCGTGACGAGGCCGTGCCAGCGCGCCACCCACGGGCGCGGCGTGCGGCGCGCGGCGAGGCCCGCGCCCATGCCCGGCTGCATCAGCAGCCAGGGCGCCGCCACCGTGCCGATGCCCACCAGCAGCGCGAGGCCCGGCGTCGGCCGGCGCGCCCAGTCGAGGCCGCCGATTCCCAGCAGCACGAGCGCGAACGCGATGCCGGTCGCGTAGTGGAGCGCCCAGCCCAGCAGGCGCTCGCCGGGCACGGGCGCGGTGGCCGCGATCGGGCGATGGACGAAGCGCCCGCGCGGCAGGTGCGCGGCCCAGCGGCCGACCAGCGCGTAGTCGAGCGAGGGCAGGCCGAACACGCGCCGGCGCACGAGGGCCCAGAGGTCCATCACGACCGTGGCGCCGATGCCGATCGGCACGGCGCGCGCCAGCAGTTCGGCGAGCTCAGCCATGGAACACCTCGTGCGGCACGGCCGCTTCGGCGCTGGCGAGCCAGCAGGCCGCGGTGAAGCGCACTTCGTCGCCCTGCACGAAGGGTTCGAAGGCGGCACGCACCGTCTCGATGACGCGCTCGCGCGTCGCCGCATCGGCCTGCTCGAGCGCGAGGCCGACCGGCCCGAGGCGGCTCAGGTAGGGCACGAGCTCCTGCGCGGGCAGGCTGCACGCCAGATCGACGGGACGGATCGCGATGGCGCCCCAGCCGGCCTGCGCGAGGATGGCCTCGACCCGCTCGCGGTCCGCGAAGCCGAACTGTCCCGGCGCGCCGGGCCGGCGCGCGGGCAGTCGAGGCAACAGCGGTGCCGCGGCGCGTTCGGCCGTGGTCATGAACGGGTTCTCGGCGGCTGCGCGCCACGCGAGGAAGCGCAGCGCGGCACCGTCGCACGCGGCGCGCCGCAGGTTCGCGAAGGCCGCGACCGGGTCGTCGAAGAACATCACGCCGAGGCGCGAGACGATGGTGTCGAACCCGGCCGGTGCGAAGGCATGGGTCTGGGCATCGGCGCACACGAAGCGCACCTGCGAACCCGCGCGCTCGGCGCGTGCGCGGGCGGCCTCGATCATCGGCGCCGAGATGTCGATGCCGACGCATTCGCCGGCATCGCCCGACGGCCTCGCGAGCGCGAGCGTGACGGCGCCGGTGCCGCAGCCCACGTCGAGCACGCGGCCGAGGGGACGCCCGGCCATGGCCTCTGTCAGCAGCGTGCCGAGCGGTGCGAACAGCCGGTCGAGCAGCGGCTGCCGGTCGACCCAGGCGCGGCCCGCCGGGCCGTTCCACAGCCGCGCCTGTTCGTTCCCGGGCTCTTGCGTGTCGTGCATCTTTCTTTCCTTTCTGGCTTGCCTTCGGAAGGCGGAGAACGCACTATGCAAGTTCAAGTCGACTTGAGGTCAAGAGGATGGCACCACTGGATATCGCGCAGGTGGCGAGGCAATCGGGCGTGCCCGCTTCCACGCTGCGCTTCTACGACGAGAAGGGGCTGATCGCCTCGACGGGCCGGCAGGGGCTGCGCCGGCTGTTCGATCCCGGCGTGCTCGAGAAGCTCGCGCTGATCTCGCTGGGCCGCGCCGCCGGCTTCTCGCTCGACGAGATCGCGCGCATGTTCGCGCCCGACGGCCAGCCGCGCATCGACCGCCGCATGCTCGAGACCAAGGCCGACGAGCTCGACCGCACCATCCGCCAGCTCGCCGCGATGCGCGACGGCCTGCGGCATGCGGCCGTGTGCCGCGCGCCCAGCCACATGGAATGCCCGACCTTCCGGCGCATCCTGCGCGCCGCGGGCACGGGCGCCATCGCGGCGCCCGATCGCAAGGCGCCGCGCAAGCGCGCCGCTCAGTCGAGCAGCAAGGAGGCCTCGTCGCGCCAGTAGGCGACCGCCGCGAGCCAGCCTTCCCAGACGCAGCCGTTGCAGCCGCGCCCGCAGCAGGTGGTGGGTTCGGGCGGCGGCGCGCGCATCGCGAGGCCGCGCGCCGCCAGCAACGGCGCGATGCGCGCAATCAGGGCCTGGGCACTGGCGAGGTCGGTCGGCGTGGCGAGAAGGGCCGGGTCGGCGAAAGGCGAATCGGACATGCGGTGCGGAGGCGGTCGAGGCGCGATTGTCGATGCTTCAGCAGCCCTTCAGGCCGCGCGGGCGTTCGTCCGCAGAATCGCCGCGATGGTCCGCTCCGATGCCCTGCCCCGCCTGCCGCACGTCGACCTGCTGCGCGGCCTGCTGGTGGTCTTCGTGATCCTGCTGCATGCGAACCTGCGCCTGCCCTTCGGTCCGCCCGAGCTCGCGCAGGCACTCGGGCCGCGCCTGCAGGGCATCCTGTTCAGGAGCGGCTACTACGCGGTGATCGCGTTCTTCGTGGTGTCGGGCTACCTGATCACGAGCGCCTCGCTGCGCCGCTGGGGCACGCTGTCGCGCGTGCCGCCCGGTGCCTTCTACCGCCTGCGCGCGGCGCGCATCCTGCCGAGCCTCGTGCTGCTGCTCGCGGTACTGAGCGTGCTGCATCTCGCGGGCAGCGCCTGGTTCGCGCTCGACACGACCAAGGTCTCGCTGCCGCGCGCGCTGCTCGCGGCGCTGGGGCTGCACCTCAACTGGCTCGAGGCGCAGGTCGGCTACCTGCCCGGCCCCTGGGGCGTGCTGTGGTCGCTCTCGGTCGAGGAGGCCTTCTACCTGGGCTTTCCATGGCTGTGCCTGCTCGCGCGCGGCGAGCGCCGCTTCGCGCTGCTGATGCTGGTGCCGATCGCGCTCGGGCCGCTGGCGCGCAGCGTGTGGAGCGACAACGAGCTGTGGCAGGACCACGCCTACCTCTCGGGCATGGACGGCATCGCCTTCGGCTGCCTCGCGGCACTGCTCGCGCACCGCGTGCCGCGCGCGCCCTCGGCCACGGTGCATCGGCTGCTGCTGGCCGCGGGCGCGCTGCTGGTGGCGGGCGTGTTCTGCTTGCGGCGCGAGGTGTTCCAGCTCGGCCTCACGCGCTTCGGCCTGCAGGTCACGCTGCTCGAACTGGGCCTCGCGCTGCTGCTGGTGGCGGCGCACTGGCAGCCCTGGCGCTGGTGCGCGGGCGCGGCCACGGCGCCGCTGCGCTGGTTCGGGCGCCACAGCTACGAGGTCTACCTGAGCCACATGTTCGTGGTGATTCCCGGTGCCTGGTGGTTCCAGCAATCGGGCCTGTCGGCGACGTGGATTCCGCTCGGGTATCTCGTGCTGCTGGCCGTGTCGGGGCTGCTGGGCCAGGTGGTGGCACGAGGCTTCTCCGAGCCCTGCAACCGCTGGCTGCGCCAGGCCTGATCAGGTCCCGAGGTTCAGCTCCAGCCGCATCCGCGCGCCGCCCGTGTCGTTGCTGCCGATGGTGAGCCGCCCGCGGTGCAGGTGCGCCACCTCGGCCACGAGGTGCAGCCCGAGCCCGGCGCCGCGCCCGCGCGGCACCAGCCGGTGGAAGGGCTCGACCACGCGCTCGCGTTCCGACTCGGGAATGCCGGGCCCCGAGTCGAGCACCTCGATGCAGAAGGGCTCGCACAGCCGCACCTGGATGTCGCAGCCCTGCCCGCCATGCTCGATCGCGTTCTGGATCAGGTTGGTCAGCGCGCGCTCGAGCGAGGGCGCATCGCCGCCGACCACGATCGCCAGCGGCGCATCGACCGACAGGCTGCAGCGGTTCATGATCGCGAGCGGCGCGAGGTCGGCCGCCGCGCGCTCGCACAGCGCCTTCAGGTCCACCTGCTGCGCCTGCACCACCACGCCATCGAGCCGCTGCAGGTCGAGCAGCTGCTCGGCCAGCGTGGCCAGCCGCGCCGAGGCCTGCATCAGCTTGACCTTGAGCGGATCGTTGGGCAGCCCCTCGAGGCGGATCTGCAGGATGGTGATCGGCGTGCGCAGCTCGTGCGCCGCGTCGGCCAGGAAGCGCTCCTGCCGGTCGTAGCCCTCGTTGAGCCGGTCGAAGGCGCGGTTGACGGCGTTGACCAGCGGCCGGATCTCGCCGGCCACGCCGTCGAGCGGCAGCCGCGTGGTGCGCTCGTGCACGTCGATGCTCTCGGCATGCGCGGCGGTGGCGATCAGGCCCTTGAGCCCGCGCTTCACCACGAAGGGCGTCGCGAGGATCACGCCGAGGCAGGTGACCAGCGCCATCGGCGCCACCAGGAACAGGAAGGCCACGCCGGTGCCGCGCAGCGTGCTCTTCATCGACAGCGGGCTGCCGGTCTGGACCATCATCGCGACCGGGCCGGCGCGCGTCTCGACGCGCTCGAAGCGCGCCTTCGGCTGGCCGTTGCTGGTGGCGAGGTCGATCCACACGCGGTCGATGCCGTCGAAGCGTCCGGCCAGGCCGAGGTAGCGCTCGGGCACCTCGCCCTGCACGAGCTGGTGGCCCTGCGCATCGCGCACGATGAACCACAGGCCCGCGCCGGCGTTGCCGCGCAGCTGTTCGAACTCGGGCGTGGGCGCGAGCGCGAGTGCGCCGTCGCCCGCGCGCACGACGGCATCGCGGATCACGCGCACCGTCTCCTCGCCGGTCTCGTCGACCACCCGGCCCAGCACCCAGGCCAGGCCGATGAAGCCGCCCATCACCAGCAGCCCCACCACCACCTGCAGCAGGATCAGGCTCCAGATCAGCTGCCAGCGCAGCGACAGCAGCTTCATACGGCGCCCGGCGCCGCGCACAGCAGGTAGCCCACGCCGCGGATGGCGTGGATCTCGACCTGGGCGCCGGCCTTGTCGAGCTTGGAACGCAGGCGCGAGACATGGGTGTCGAGCGCATTCGAATGGATGTCGCCTTCCTGCCCGTAGACGCGGTCGTGCAGCGACTCGCGCAGCACGGTGCGCCCGCGCTGCTCGAGCAGGGCCTCGAGCACCAGCAGCTCGCGCCGCGTGAGCAGCAGGCTCTGCGCATCCACATGCGCCTGCCGCTGCAGGTGATCGAACTGCAGCCGCGCCAGCGCGGTGACCGGGTTGGCACGCAAGGCAGGACGCCGCGCGAGCGCGCGCACGCGCGCCATCAGCTCGTCCATCGAGAAGGGCTTGGCCAGGTAGTCGTCGGCGCCGCCATCGAGGCTCAGCACGCGCTCGGAGATGTCGGCCATCGCGGTGAGCACCAGCACCGCGGCCGCGATCCCGTTGGCGCGCAGGAACTCGATCAGGCTCAGGCCGTCACCATCGGGCAGGCCGCGATCGAGCACGATCACCTCGTGCTGGCCCGCGAGCACCGCGTCCTGTGCCTCGCGCAGCGAACCCGCCACGTCGACCACCGCCTGGTTCTGGCGCAGTGCCGCCGCCAGCGCCTGCGCGAGTTCGGCTTCGTCTTCGACCAGCAGGATTCTCATATCGGGCGGGAATTCTAGAGGCCGGCCCCGATCGGACCTCGTAATGTTCACGCAATGCCCGCGCCTACCCTGGCCGGTTCATCCATCCAGGGAGCCCAGGTGACACCCCTCTCGTCCCGCCCCGTCAGGACCCCATGGCACGCGGCGCTGGCGTGCCGCATCGCCACGCTCTGGGTCACCAAGATGCTCGGCACCACGCTCGGCATCTCGGGCTTCTTCGTGCTGTATTTCTGGGTCATGCACCACCCGCTCGGCCTGCCGCTCACGATGCCGCTCACGGCCGTCGACCATTGGGTGCCGCTGAGCGACGACGCGCTGCCGCTCTACGCCTCGCTGTGGCTCTACGTGGGCCTGGCGCCGGCCCTGGCCAAGGACCGCGCCGAGCTGCTGCTGCATGCGCAGGCCGCGGCGCTGATGGCGGCCATCGGGCTCGCGGTGTTCTGGCTCTTTCCGACCGTGGTGCCGGTGTTCGCGGTCGACTGGGCGCAGTACCCCTCGCTGCAGTTCCTCAAGAGCACCGACGCGGGCGGCAATGCCTTCCCCTCGCTGCACGTGTCCTTCGCGGTGTTCACGGCCGTGCTGATGACGCGCCAGCTGCGCAGCGTGGACGCGCCCGCCTGGGTGCTGGCGCTCAACTGGCTGTGGGCGGCGGGGATCGTCTACTCGACGCTGGCCACGCGCCAGCACGTGCTGCTCGACGTGCTCGGCGGCACGGCGCTGGCGGGGTTCATGAGCTGGATCACCGGACCGGCGCGGCGACGGCTGATCCTCGTGGGCGTCTGAGGCGGCGCCCGGCCTTCATCACCAGAAGATCCAGAGCGCGAGGCCGCCGAAGATCGCCCACTTCACGAGGTAGTACACGCGCTTGTCCCAGGCCTTGAGGCGCTTGCCGATCACGCGGATCTGGTAGATGTACTTGAAGGCGCGGTTGATGCCGCCGGTCTTGTCGCCGGCATCGTTGGGCGAGCTGGCCGCGGCCAGCAGGTTCTTCGCGAACCAGCGGTTGACGGCGCTGGCCCAGCGGTACTTGAGCGGACGCTCGATGTCGCAGAACAGGATCACGCGGTCGTGGTCGGTGGTGTTCTCGGCATAGTGGATGTAGGTCTCGTCGAACACCACCGATTCGCCGTCGCGCCAGTGGTAGCGCTGGCCGTCGACGTCGATGTAGCAGCCCTCCACGCCCGGCGTCCACAGGCCCAGGTGGTAGCGCAGCGAACCCGCGAAGGGATCGCGGTGGCGCACCAGCCGGCTGCCGGGCGGCAGCTCGGCGAACATCGCGGCCTTGATGGTGCCGATGCCGCGCAGCAGCTCGGTCGTGCGCGGGCACAGCACCGCGGCCGAGGGATGGGCCTCGTCGTACCACTTGAGGTAGAAGCGCTTCCAGCCGCTCTTGAAGAAGGAGTTGAAGCCCACGTCGTTGAACTGGCTCGAGGCCTTGATGCTGCCGCCGTTGCGCATCGCGAGCGCCTCCTCGCGGATGACCTCCCAGTTCTCCTCGAGCACGCGCATCTCGGGGAATTCCTTGGGCGACAGGTAGGGCGTGCTCGGCACCTTCGAGAAAAGGTACATGAACACGTTGAGCGGCGCGAGGAAGGTCGAGTGGTCCGACAGCTGGCGGAAGAAACGATGGCGCACCTGGCCGCGGAAATGCACGTAGAGCGCACTGAGCGCGAAGATGGCGAGAATGACCCACTTCATGTGAGAGTGTCCTGTTCGGGGGGAGCGCTGGAGAGCACCCGCTAGTTTAATTCTTCACACTTCAACGAGCCTGACGCGGGTTTTGGCCCCCAAAACGGCTCCGCGCCTCAGGTGCGGCCCTCGAGCATCGGCTGCTCCTGCCCCTCGACCGCCAGCGGCAGCCGCACCACCGCCAGCAGCCCGCGGCCGCCGGCGCCGGTCTCGAGCGCCACGGTGCCGCCATGCTTGTCGACCACCGACTTGACGATCGCCAGCCCGAGCCCGCTGCCGCTCTGGGTCTGGCCCGGGCTGCGGAAGAAGCGGTCGAACACCCGCTCGCGCAGGCCGGGCGGGATGCCCGGGCCCTGGTCGGCCACGCGCAGCACCGCATGGCCCTGCTCGCGCGCCACCTGCACCTTCACCACGGTGCGGCGGGGGCTGTACTTGATGGCGTTGTCCACCAGGTTGTCGACCATCGACACCAGGCTCTCGCGCTCGCCGAGCACCGGCACCTCGCCCGCGCAGGCCAGTTCGAGCTCGACGCCGCGCGCATGCGCCACGCCCTCGATCATCGCGAGCCGGTCCTGCACCAGCGCATCGAGCGACAGCGCCACCGGCAGCGCGGCATCGGACACGGCGTCGCTGCGCATGAGCTGCAGCAGCTGGCCCACCAGCCGGGTCGCGCGGTCGTTGCTGCGCAGCAGGTTGCCCATCAGCTCGCGCTGCCCGGAATCGATGCTCTGCGCCTTCAGCGCCTCCACGTTCACGCGCATCGCGGCCAGCGGCGTGCGCAGCTCGTGGGCCGCGTCGGCGATCAGGCTTCGCTCGCGCGTGGTGCTGTCGCGCACCCGCTGCAGCAGGGTGTTGATGCTCTGCACCAGCGGCTGCAGCTCACGGTGCGGCGGCCGGTACGACAGCGGCGTGAGGTCGGCCGGCCCGCGCTCGGAGGTCTCGCGGCTCACGCGGCGCCAGGGCCGCAGCGCGAGCCGCACCGTGAGCCACGCCGGCACCACCAGGAAGGGCAGGCTCACCAGCAGCGGCAGCAGGTAGTAGCCGCGGTAGGTGATGTTGACCACCAGCCGCCAGATGCCGGGCTCGGCGATCATCACGCGGGTGTCGAACTGCGGCGAATGCAGCGTGCGCGCGCGCCACTCGCGCCCGCCCACGTGCACCGTCTCGATCAGGTCGGGCACGCTGTTGACGATCTCGGGCACCGCATCGGTGGTGCGGTAGATCAGCTTGCCGCGCTGCCACACCTGCAGCATCGGCGAGGTGTCGGATTCGGCGTTGCCGTCGCTCGCGGTCTCGAGCAGCGCGAGGTCGAAGGCATGCAGGGTGTCGTACTGGCGCTTCGGGTCGTCGGCCAGGTTGATGGCGATCGCCGCCACGCTCTCGTAGATCTTGCTGAAGCGCAGCAGCTCCGGGTCCTTGTAGGAGTCGTAGAACAGCAGCCCGACGATCAGCGTCCACAGCGCCGCGACCACCGCCATCTGCGCCAGCACCAGCCTGCGCATCAGCGAGGGCTGGATCACCCGCCCGATGAAGCGCAGCGCGGTTCGGATCATGCGCGCGGGCTGCCGGCGCGCGCCAGCGACTGGGCGTCGACCACGTAGCCGATGCCGCGCACGGTGCGGATGTAGCCCTGGCCGATCTTGCGCCGCAGGTTCGAGATGTGGACCTCGAGCGAGTTGCTGCCGATGCCCGGGCCGCCCGGCAGCACCTGTTCCTCCATCACGCGGCGCGTGACCACGCGGCCGGTGCGCTTGAGCAGCAGCGCGAGCAGGTCGAACTCGCAGCGCGAGAGCTCCACCTGCTGGCCGTCGACCAGCACGCCGCGCGTGGGCTCGTGCAGCGCCAGGCCGCGCATGCGGATGGTCTCGTCGTCGAAGCCGTAGCTGCGGCGCGCGAGCGCGCGCACGCGCGACAGCAGCTCGGCCAGCGCGAAGGGCTTGACCAGGTAGTCGTCGGCGCCGTCGTCGAGGCTGCGCAGCCGGTCGTTGAGCGCGTCGCGGGCGCTGAGCACGAGCACCGGCAGGATCTGGCGCTCGCGGCGCAGGCGCAGCAGCAGCTCGATGCCGTCGCCATCGGGCAGGCCGAGGTCGAGCAGCACCATGTCGAAGGCACCGCTGTCGAGGGTGCGGATGGCATCGTCGAGACGGCGCACCCAGACCACGTCCATGCCCTGGTTGGCGAGCGCGATGCGCACGCCGTTGCCGAGTTCGAGGTCGTCCTCCACGAGCAAAAGATTCATGACAGTCTCCGTGCGGTGCGCCGCCCGGCACCTGGGGAGCGGGAAGTATCTGCCAAGCGGCGTTCGACGACTTCAGGATTCCTTCATGAAGGCCACAGGCTGGCTTCAGGTCGCGTGCCCACACTGCCCGCCATGCCCCGGTTCCATCCCCTCTTCTTCCCGCCGCGGCGCGCCTTCCTGCGCGCCGCGCTGGCCTGGCCCTCGGCCGTCTCGCTCTCGGGCCTCGGCGGCCTCGTCACCCTCGGCGGCTGCGGCGGCAGCAGCCATCCGGGCAGCCCGCCGGCCGTCGTGCCCGCCGGCCCGACCGTGGTGTCGGTGACCGACCGCCGCGTGAAGGTGGCGCACGATGTCTCGCTGCACGTGCGCGACTGGCAATGCGACAACTGCCGCGGCCCGACCATCGTGCTGCTGCCGGGGCTGGGCGCCAATGCCTACGTCTTCGACGGCCTGGCCCATGCGCTCGCGCCGCGTGCGCGCGTGATCGCGGTGAGCCGGCGCGGCTACGGCCAGTCGGACAAGCCGCTGCCGGTGCGCACCGCCACCCAGCACTACGAGGTCGACACGCTGGTGGCCGACCTGCATGCGCTGCTCGACGGGCTCGGGCTGGACCGCGTGGTGCTCGCGGGCCATTCGATCGCGGGCAACGAGCTCACGCGCTTCGCGGGCCGGCATCCGCAGCGCGTGCGCGGGCTGGTCTACATCGATGCCACCTTCGACCACACGCGCGACCCCGCCACCGGCGGCCTGCCCGTGCCCGAGAACCGGCTGTTTCGCGAGCCGGTGCCGCACGAGGAGGACGGCGCCTCGATGGAGGCGGCGCTCGCCTACGCGCGGCGCACCGTGCGCCACTGGTCAGCGCCGCTGGAAGCCAACCTGCGCGACCAGCTCGACCTGCAGCCCGACGGCAGCGTGCGCCTCAACACGCCCGCCGTCGTGGCCGCCGCGATGGAGACCGCGAGCCATGCCTTCTCGCCCGACTACGCACCGGTGCGAGCGCCCGCTCTCGTCGTGACCGCGATGCCGGGCGACATCCGCGACATCTTCCCCGCGCTGCCCGAGACGCTGGACGCGGCCACGCTGAAGGATGCGGCGGCCTACCTGCGCGTGATCCGCTACGTGCGCGTCGACGACGCGGCCCGCCTCATGGCGGCACTGAAGACCCACCACCAACTGGTGTTCGAGGACGCCTGCCACGGCGACTTCTTCATCGAGCGCGAGGCCGAGCTGGTGCGCGCCATCGAGGCGATGCGCTGGGCCTGAGGGCCGGCCGGCGATGTCAGGCCGGCGCGCGCAGCAGCTTGATCAGCGCGGCCAGCTCCTCGCCGCCGAGCCCCGCGGCATCGGCGCGCTGGAACAGGCCAGCCGCGAAGGCCGGGAACTCGCTGTTGATGCCGCTCTCGCGCGCCGTCTGCAGGATGCGCTGCGTGGCCTCGACCGAGATCCGCATCGGGCTCTGCGAGATCTTGAAGTCGCCCGACTGGATGACCGCGCCCTCGTGCCGCAGGAAGCCCGCGAAGGTCGGCATGATGCCCGCGACGATGCGCCCGAACTCGGCCACGTCGAAGCCCTCCGACTCGGCCACGCGCGCGCCGTGCAGGAAGCCCAGCATCGTGCCGTAGATGGTCGAGAGCGTCGCGAGGTCCATGGCCGCGGCATTGCTGATCTTCTCGCCCAGGTAGACGATGCCGCCGCCGAGCACCGCGAGCAGCGGCGCGACGGCACGGAGCACCGGCTCGTCGCCCGACATCAGGATCGGCGTGTCGCCCTGGCCCATCTGCTCGGGCGCGGCCTGGATCGCGCCCTCGAGGAAGGTGGCGCCGTGGCGCTGCGCCCAGGCCTGCGCATCGCGCGCATCCTGCGGGCTGCCGGTCGTGAGCTGCACCAGCAGGCGGCCGTCCATCGCGGCCGCCACGCCCTCGGCGCCGAGGATCGCATCGGCCGCGCGGTAGTCGTAGACGCACATCAGCACCACGTGGCTCGCGCGCACCGCGGCGGCGGCGCTGTCGGCCAGCACCGCGCCCTGGGCGACCAGCGGCGCGGCCTTGTCGGCGCTGCGGTTCCAGACCGTGACTTGGTGGCCCTGTTCGAGGTAGAGGCGCGCGATGGTGGCGCCCATCGAACCGAGGCCGATGACGGTGATCTTCTGCTTGCTGCTCATGGGGTGTTCCAAAAGGATTGACGATGGCTGCATGGTAGAAATCGCACCTCCCGATGGTCAAGTACCTACGATAAAGTGAGGTACTTACCAAAACGTCAGTATTGGAGAACGGCATGGCAGCGAAGAAGCCCTACGTCTGCGGCATCGGTCCCGCGTTCGAAGTCATCGGCGGCAAATGGAAAGCGCTGATCCTCTGGGAGCTGCACCTGCAGCCGCGCCGCTTCGGCGAGCTGCGGCGCATGCTGCCAGGCATCAGCGAGAAGATGCTGATCCAGCAGCTGCGCGAACTCGAGACCGACGGCATCGTCGCGCGCGAGGTGTTCCACGAAGTGCCGCCGCGCGTCGAGTATTCGGAGACCAAGCTGGGCGCCACGCTCAACGCGGCGCTCGGCCCGCTCGCCGATTGGGGCGACCGCTACGCCAAGCGCGTGGAGGCGGCGCGCAAGCAGTCGGAAGCGGCCAGGCAGGGCTGAGGGAGATCGGATGAGGACAATGCTGAAGGACCCGGCGCGCCGCAACGCGCTGGCCACGATGATCGCGATGGCACTGCCGTGGGCCGCCGCGCGCGCCGACGAGGGCTGCTCCGCCCGCGCCGCCTATGCCGGCCCGCCGCGGCGTTCCGCGCCCGATGCCATCTGGCAGCGCGACTTCGGCCGCGCGATCGACGGCGAGCTGCCCGTCGACCTGCAGCAGAGCCTCGGCGATGCGCTCGACAGGATGCTGCAGCACGTGCCAGCCGCGAGCGTGGCGGTCGCGATGCCCGGCGAAGGCAGCTGGCGGGCGACACGCGGCCTGGCGCGCACCGAGCCGCGCGAGCCGGTGCGGCCCGACCAGGGCTTCCAGGTCGCGAGTACCGCCAAGACGCTGACCGCCGCGATCGTGCTGCAGCTCGTGGAGGAACGCCGGCTCGCGCTCGGCGACAGCATCGAGCGCTGGTTCCCCGAGGCGCCCAACGCGGGGCTCGTCACCATCGAACACCTGCTGCGCCACACCAGCGGCCTCGTGAGCTTCAATGCGCTGCCCGACTTCGGCACGAAGTACCGGCCACCCGCGGAGATCATCGCCATGGGCCTCGCGCAGAAGCCGCAGTTCTGTCCCGGCACGAACTGGAGCTACAGCAACACCGGCTACGCGATGCTCGGCGCCCTCGTCGAGCAGCTCGAGGGCGTGCCCTTCGAACAGGTGCTGACGAAGCGGCTGCTCGACCCGCTCGCGCTCACGCACACGACGATGCGCCGCCCCGGCGTCGAACTGCCGGTGGTCAGCGGCCACGCGGCCGGCCGCCCGGTCGATGCGCCCGACCAGTACGCCACGCCCCATGCCGCGGGCGCGCTGGCCTCGACCGCGGGCGACCTCGTGCGCTTCTGGCATGCGCTGCTCGGCGGCCGGGTGCTGCCGGTGGCCACGGTGCGGCGCATGTTCATCGACATGCCCGCGATGCTCGGCCCCTACAGCGGCGGCAATGCCTCGTACGGCATGGGCGTGCAGCTCTACGACGTGCCCGACGGCCCGGGCCTGATGCTGGGCCACAGCGGCGGCATCGAGGGCTTCACGAGCGTGGTCGCCTACGTGCCGGCCGACGACCTCTACATCGCCGTGTCCTTCAACGAGAAGAAGGTGCCGGCCGAGGCCGGCCTGTGGTCGCTGCTGCGCGCGGTGCGTGCCTGGCGCGTGCTGCGCTGAGCCTAGTCGGCCCAGCGGGTCTGGATCTCGGTCGTCACCTCGGTCATGAGCTTGTGCACCGGGCACTTGCCCGCCACGCGCAGCAGCTCGTCGCGCTGCGCATCGCTGAGGTTGCCGCTCACGCGCAGCGTGGAGTCGAGCCGGTAGATGCCCTTGCGCTCCTCGCTGTCGTCGCGGTCGACCACGACCTCGATGTCCTCGACCGGAATGCCCTTGCGGCGCGCGTAGATCAGCACGGTGAGCGCCTTGCAGGCGGCCAGCGAGGCGTCGTAGAGGTCGTGCGGCTCGGGGCCGTCGTCGTTGCCGCCGCCGGCCGGCGAGGCATCGACCGCGATCTCGTGGTTGCGGATCTTGAGGATGTGGCGCGTGCCGGTGGTGCCGTCGCGGCGGATCGAGATGCTCATGGCGGTGTCCTTGGGTGGGAAGGGATTCAGGGAGCCAGCGGCTTCACGTAGAGGATGGTCGTGAAGCCGCTGTGCCATTCGAGGTCGGGATAGCGGTCAGCCTCGCGGTAACCGAGCGCGAGGTAGAAGCCCTGGCTCGCGGTGTTGAAGGTGTCGGTCTCGAGCCGCGCGAGTTCGACGCCGTCGGCGCGCATGCCGGCTTCGGCGAAGGCCATGAGCGCGCGCGCGATGCCCTTGCGCTGCTGCGCCGCGGGCACGTGCAGCGCCTGCACGAAGTCGCGCTGCCAGTGCACCATACCGACCACCTCGCCATCGATCTCGGCGACGAAGAACTCCGGCCCCATCTCGTCGATGTAGCCCACGGGCTCGCCGCTCTCGCGGTAGCCGCGCGCCGCCTCGGGCGTGAGCTGCGGCAGCCAGGTGCTCGCGAAGGTGTCGTCGAGGATGGCCTTGACGGCGTCGAAGTCGTCGAGGCGCCAGGGGCGGATGGTGATCGGGTCTTGGGACATGGGCCGGCGATGGTAGCCGTGCCTTCAGCGGTCGGTGGCGAGCATCAGGGTTTCCTTGATCTCCTCCATCACCACGTAGCTGTGCGACTCGGCCGCCACCGGCAGCTTCTTGAGGATGTCGCCGAGCAGGTGGCGGTATTCGCTCATGCCGCTCAGGCGCGCCTTCACGAGGTAGTCGAAGCTGCCCGACACGAGGTGGCATTCGAGCACCTCGGGCATGTGCAGCAGCTCCTGCCTGACCTTGTCGAACACGTCGCCCGACTTGGCCGAGAGCTTGATCTCGACGAACACCAGCAGCGTCTTGCCCAGCGCCTCGGGCGACACGCGCGCGTGGTAGCCGCTGATGACGCCATCGCGCTCCATGCGCTTCACGCGCTCGGCGCAGGGCGAGGCCGACAGGCCGATGCGCTCGGCCAGTTCGGTCATGGAAATGCGGCCCTGGCGCTGCAGCAGGTCGAGGATCTTGCGGTCGATTCGGTCGAGCTCGGGCACTTTCACTCCGCGCGGCGCATAGGAAGGTTCTGCACAGGGGATTCCGCTGCCGAACGCTTGAAAACAGTGGAATCCACTTCATTCTGACGCATAAATTCTCATCATTCCATTCGAATCAGCGGATACACCATGAAAGTCATCGTTCTGGGCGGCGGCGTGATCGGCACCACCACGGCCTACTACCTCGCGCGCTCGGGCGCCGACGTCACCCTGCTCGACCGGCAGGCCGGCCCGGCCGAGGAAACCAGCTTCGGCAACGCGGGCCAGGTGTCGCCCGGCTACTCCACGCCCTGGGCCGCGCCCGGCATTCCGCTGAAGGCGATCAAGTGGATGTTCCAAAAGCATGCGCCGCTGTCGATCCGCCCCGACGGCACGCTGTTCCAGCTGCGCTGGATGGCGCAGATGCTGCGCAACTGCTCGCCCGAGCGGTATGCGATCAACAAGGAACGCATGATGCGCGTGGCCGAGTACAGCCGCGGCTGCCTGCAGGCGCTGCGCGCCGAGACCGGCCTGCAGTACGAGCACCGCACCGGCGGCACCCTGCAGCTGTTCCGCACGCAGGCGCAGCTCGACGCGGTGCAGCGCGACATCGCGGTGCTCGAGGAATGCGGCGTGCCCTACGAACTGCTCGACCGCGATGCGCTGGCACGCGTCGAACCCGCGCTGGCCGGCGCGCGCGACCGCCTCACGGGCGGCCTGCGGCTGCCGAACGACGAGACCGGCGACTGCCACCTGTTCACGCGCGGCCTGGCCGAGATCGCGCGCGGCCTGGGCGTGGACTTCCGCTTCGGCCAGGGCGTCGAGGCGCTCGAGGCCGAGGGCGGCCGCATCAGCGGCGTGCGCACCACGGCCGGCAAGGTGCTCACGGCCGACCGCTACGTGATGGCCTTCGGCAGCTATTCGCGCGCGGCCATCGCCTCGCTGGGCCTCGACATCCCGGTCTACCCGGTCAAGGGCTACTCGCTCACGGTGCCGCTGGTCGACGAATCGCTGGCGCCGCAATCGACCGTGCTCGACGAGACCTACAAGGTGGCCGTCACGCGCTTCGACAACCGCATCCGCGTGGGCGGCATGGCCGAGCTCTCGGGCTTCGACCTGCGCTTGAACCCGCAGCGCCGCGCCACGCTCGAGAAGGTGGTGAGCGACCTGTTCCCGGGCGGCGACCTGCCGCGCGCGAGCTTCTGGACCGGCCTGCGCCCGATGACGCCCGACAGCACCCCGATCGTCGGCGCCACGCGCTACCCGAACCTGTTCCTCAACACCGGCCACGGCACCCTGGGCTGGACCATGGCCTGCGGCTCGGGCAAGCTGATCTCCGACATCGTGACCGGCCAGCGGCCCGAGATCCGCACCGACGGTCTCGCGATGGACCGCTACGAAGAGGGCCGCTCGCGCACCGCGCGGCCGAGCACCTCGCCGGCCACGGCCTGAATCAGGCCGCCTTCGCGACCGGCGCCGCGGCCTCCATGCCGCGGTGCACCTCGGCCTCGCCATGCCGCACTAGCAGCTGCATCAGGTGCTTGCGGATCAGCATGCCCGGGCGGTCCGATTCCATCGAGTACTCGACGCCGCGCCGGCGCGTGTCGACCAGCGCATCGGGGTCGGTCGACTCGAGGATGTCCTTGTCCTCGCGCGTGATCTCGTCGTCGAAGGCGATCAGCATCGCGGCCGGGCAGTCGGCCTCGGTGTCGTTGCGGAACAGCCATTGGCACAGCTGCATGCGGTGGTCGTCGATCGGCGTGAAGCAGTTGATGATGATGTGGCGGATGCCGCTCGGGTACTCGATGTCGAGGCGGCGCGAGAACGGCAGGAAATAGGCATTGCGCATGTGGCGCGTGGTGATGGGATCGGTCACGCCGCTGATCGCGTGGAATTTCTCGGGATTGGTCGCCTCGATGACGGTCTCGGCATAGAAGCCCGCCTCGTTCTCCACCAGTTCGTACTTGCTCGGCTTCGGGCTCGCGGCCACGCCGAAGGTGGCGCGGTGCACGAAGCTGAAGTGCGAGTTGTCGAAGGAGTTCTCGAGCGCGCGCAGCGGGCTGGTCTGCCATTCCTCGTGGAACTGGAAGATGGTGCGATAGCCGGGATCGTCGAACTCGGGGATGGCGGGGATGTCGGCGATCGGCTCCTCGAGCGCCACCCAGGCATAGCCATGGCGCGCGGTGCAGCGGTAGGCCGTGGTGCGGTAGTCGGGCGAAATGGGCCGCTCGGGGTCGTACTGCGGGATGCGGATGACCTGGCCGCCGCGGTCGTAGGTCCAGCCGTGGTAGCCGCACTGGATCGCGCCCTGGGCGCAGGCCTGGCCCGCACCATCGACGCACCAGCCCTTGGAGAGCTTCGCGGTGCGGTGGCAACAGCGGTCGCGCAGCGCGGCCGGCTGGCCCTCGGCATCGAGGAAGAGAACGATGTCCTCGCCGAGCAGCCGGAAGGGCTTGGGGCCCTGGGCCAGGTCGGTGAGCGGCATGACGGCATGCCAGAACTTGCGGAAGACGGGTTGACGGGTGACGAGCATGGGCGGACTCCTTCTGAGGTCGTGTGGGACGAACTGAAAGAGCAATTTCCCACCCCGTGCCGGACCGCGATGGCGCGATGACGATGAGGCTGAACGCTTCTACTCTGCGCAACTGCCTTGCAAATTGCGCGCCCGGATTGTTGCGCGGCGCGCGTGCCCTGCCAAGCCCCGCCGCCCATGCCCGAGCCAAGCCCTTGGCATGCCTTCTGCTTTGCCGAGCCCAAGAGTAGAAGCGTTCAGCAGCGCACGCACCACGAACGTGCGCCCGCCCGGAAATTGCTCTTGAAATGCCCGCCGCCCTCTTTCCCCAGAGGGCGAACGGATTCAAGAACCGAAGATTCCGAGGCTTCCCATGCACCGTCGATCCTTCCTCGCGGCCAGCGCCGCCACCCTCGCCGCTCCGGCCGTCCTCGCCCAGGGCGGCAACGGCCGGCTCACCCCCCTCAAGTTCACGCTCGACTTCCGCATCAACGGCCAGACCGCGCCTTTCTTCCTCGCGCTGGCCAGGGGCTACTACAAGGAGGAAGGGCTCGACGTGAGCATCGACACCGGCGCCGGTTCGGTGGCCTCCATCACCCGCATCGCCAGCGGCGTCTACCAGCTCGGGCTGGGCGACATCAGCTCGCTGGTGGAGTTCAATGCGCAGAACCCGGGCACGCCGGCGGTGCAGGCCGTCTACCAGTACTACAACCGCGCACCATTCGTGATCATCGGCCGCAAGGACCGCGGCGTGACCGGCGACTTCAAGAGCCTCGCGGGCAAGAAGGTGGCGGCCGCCGCGGTCGAATCGACGCGGCGCGCCTGGCCGCTGGTCGCGCGCAGGCAGGGCCTGCGCGCCGACGCCTTCCAGTGGCAGACCACCGACTTCAGCGCGCGCGACAACGTGATGGTGCGCGGCGACGTCGATGCCGCCACCTACTTCCA
This sequence comes from Variovorax sp. GW821-FHT10D07, assembly GCF_059415325.1. Taxonomy (NCBI): domain Bacteria; kingdom Pseudomonadati; phylum Pseudomonadota; class Betaproteobacteria; order Burkholderiales; family Comamonadaceae; genus Variovorax; species Variovorax sp. GW821-FHT10D07. The sequence goes on from NZ_JBWKMZ010000008.1 coordinate 219,548, forward strand.
CGATTCGGCGGTCTCGCTGTTCGCGCGCATGCGGCCCGAGACGCTGTCGGTGCTCAAGTACGCCGACGCGGGCGTCGACCTCTACGGCAACGCCATCCTCGCGAGCAGCAACCTGGTGGCGCAGAACCCCAAGCTGGTGGCCGCCTTCCTGCGCGCGAGCAACCGCGCCATCGTCGAGACCTTCGCCGATCCGGCGCCGAGCATCGCGGCCATGCGCCAGCGCGAGCCCATCCTCGATGAGAAAATCGAGCGCGAGCGCTGGAACATCACGGCCCAGTACGTGGGCGCCGCCGACACGCGCGGCCACGGCCTCGGCGACATCCGCAAGCTCACGCTGGAGCGGCAGGTCGACGAAGTGGCCGACGTCTTCGGTCTGAAGGTCAAGCCCGCCTCCGACGCCATCTTCAACACCACGATGCTCCCATCGCGCACCGAACGCACCCTTCCCAAGGCATGAACTCCCCCAGCACCACCACCCCCACCGCTCCCGCCGAAACCGCGCTCGACGAACGCGACGGCCGCTACCTGCGCAAGGCCATCGTCTGGTCGCACCTCGCGCGCCGGCGCGGCAACCGGCCCTTCGGCTCGGTCATCGTCTCGGCCGCGGGCGAAGTGCTCTGCGAGGCCTACAACAACACCGGTGAGACCGGCGACTGCACCGGCCATGCCGAGACCAACGCGATCCGCGCGCTCGCGGGCCGCGGCATCTCGCGCGAGGAACTGGCCGGCGCCACGCTCTATGCCTCGGGCGAGCCCTGCGTGATGTGCGCGGGCGCGATCTTCTGGTCGAACATCGGCCGCGTGGTGTTCGGCATCGACGCCGAGCGGCTGCGCGTGTTCCGCGGCGAGCGGCAGGACCAGCGCGATGCCGAGCTGTCGTGCCGCGACGTGTTCCGCGCCTCGCCGCATCCGATCGAATGCATCGGCCCGGCGCTGATCGACGAGGCCAGCGCCGCCCACGACGGCGCCTGGAAGACCTGAAGCGGCGCACCGCGAGGACCTAGACTCCCCCGCATGCCCTGGCACGCCCGCCTCCATCTCTCCTACCGACACGAAGCCGACCGCACCGTCGCCCGCTTCCGCCACGACGGCCCGCTGCGCATCCTGCAGAGCCTCTATCCCGAGGGCGACACCGTCTGCCACAACGTGCTGGTGCATCCGCCGGGCGGGCTGGTGGGCGGCGACACGCTCGAGATCGAGGTCGAGGCCGCCGCCGGCAGCCATGGCCTGGTGACCACGCCCGGCGCCTCGCGCTTCTACCGCAGCGAGGGCGAGCGCGCGGTGCAGCGCACCCGGCTGCGGCTGGCGGCCGGCGCGCGGCTCGAATGGCTGCCGCTCGAGGCCATCTGCTACAGCGGCTGCATGGCCGAGAACCGCATCGCCATCGAGGCCGAGCCCGGCGCCGAGATGATCGGCTGGGACGTGACGGCGCTGGGCCTGCCCCATGCGCGCCAGCCCTTCGAGCGCGGCAGCCTGCTGCAGCACATCGAGGCGCCCGGCGTGTGGCTCGAGCGCGGCCGCATCGACGCGGCCGACCACCGGCTGCTGCAAAGCCCGCTGGGCCTGGGCGGCCACCGCTGCCTGGCCTCGCTGTTCTACGTGGCGGGCACGCCGGCCGCGCGCGCCCGGCGCGAGGCGCTGCTCGCGCTCGCGCGCGAACGCATCGAGGCCCAGGGCCTGGCCGACAGCGCGGGCGCCACCAGCCCGCATGCCGAGGTGGTGGTGCTGCGCGTGCTCGCGCCGGTGGTCGAACCCGCGATGCGGCTGCTGCGCCAGGTGTGGCAGGACTGGCGCGCCGAGCTGTGGTCGCTGCCGGCCGCCACGCCGCGCATCTGGTCGACCTGAAGTCCCCCGCCGCGGCGGCGGCACGGGGGCTTCGGCTACAGTCCCGCACCTCCCCGCCTCACGACCCGCCGCCAGAGTGACTCTCCGAACATCCGCTCGCAGCCTGGTTGTCCGCCTTCTGGTGATGGGGCTGGTGATGGCGATCGTCGGTACCGCCGCCAGCTACATCCAGCTCAGCCGCTTCCTGCGCGAGGACCTGACGCAATCGGTGGCTTCGCAGCAGACGGCACTGGCCGCCTACGTGGCGCGCGACGTCGACAACTACCTGGTGGAACGGCTCGCCTTCCTCGAGCGGCTGGCGCAGGCCGTGCCGCCCGAGCTGCTGGCACAGCCCGCGCCGCTGCATGCCTGGCTCGCGGAGCGCGGCGCGCTGAACCCGCTGTTCCCGCTCGGCCTGGCGCTCGCCACGCCCGACGGCAGGCGGCTCGACCAGGACGGGCAGTTCGCGACCGAGGCGCTGGAATTCGCGGCCGCGCGCGCCGGCCGCCGCGCGGTGGGTCGGGCGCAGGCCACCGCGCAGCACCATGCGGCCCTGCCCATGGCCGTGCCGCTGCGCGACGGCCGCGGCGAGGTGGTGGCCGTGCTGCTCGGCACCGCCGACCTCACGGCCGACGGCCTGCTCGACCACCTGCTCGAAGGCCGCGTGGGCCAGGCCGGCGGCATCCTCGTGATCTCGCCGCGCGACCGGCTGTTCGTCGCCTCGACCGATGCGACGATGATGCTCACCCCCACCCCGCCCGACGGCGTGAACCCGTTGCACGATCGCGCGATGGCGGGCTACCGCGGCAGCGGCACGACGCGCAACGCGAGGGGCATCGACGAGATCTCGGCCATCGCCTCGGTGCCGACCACCGGCTGGTTCGTGGTGGCGCGGCTGCCGGTGTCGGAGGCGCTGGCGCCGGTGGCACGCATGCAGGCCTTCATCCTGCAGCAGCGCGCGCCGGCCGTGACGATGGTGCTGATCGTGATCGGCCTGATCATGACCTGGCTGCTGCGCCCGCTGCTGCGCGCCGCCGACCAGGCCGACCGCATGACGCGCGGCGAGCTGCCGCTGGCGCCGCTGCGCGTGGTGCGCGACGACGAGATCGGCCATCTGACGCAGGCCTTCAACCGGCTGCTGGCCAAGCTGGTCGACAACCAGCAGGCGCTGGCGCGGCTGGCCCACCACGACACGCTGACCGGCCTGCCCAACCGCAAGCTGCTCGACGAGCGGCTGCAGCAAGCGCTCGCCCAGGCCGCGCACCACGGGCAGCGCGTGGCGGTGCTCTACCTCGACCTCGACGGCTTCAAGCAGCTCAACGACACCCTGGGCCACGAGGCCGGCGACCTCGCACTGCGCGAGATCGCGCGCCGGCTGCAGGCGCTGGTGCGGCAGACCGACACCGTGGCGCGCATCGGCGGCGACGAGTTCGTGCTGCTCGCCACCGGCCTCGCCGAGCCCGCGGAACAGGGCGCGCAGGTGCTGGCGCAGCGCTGCATCGAGGCGATCGCCGAGCCGCTGCAGCTGGCGCGCGCGAGCACGCTGATCGGCGTGTCGGTGGGCATCGCGCTGGGCAGCGGCGGCGAGACGCCGCGCGACCTGCTGGCGGCCGCCGACCAGGCGATGTACCGCGCCAAGCAGGACGGCCACGCCCTGCCCGCGGTGCGCTGAGAGAACCGGCGCCGCTCAGCCCGCCGCGTCGGTGCGCGGCAGCCGCAGGTGCTTCTTGAGGTGCTCGAACACCTGCCGCGTGACCGGGTTCACCACGTGGCTGCGCACGTAGAGGTGGTAGGCCAGGTCGGGCAGCCGCGGCATGCCGTCGCCCACGCCGAGCACGCGCAGGCCCGCGTCGAGCTGCTCCACGCCGCGCGCCGTCACGCCGAGCCCCGCGCGCAGCGCCGCCTTGATGCCGATCAGGCTCGAGGAGGTGTAGCGCGGCGTCCAGGGCACGCCGGCCGCGTCGAGCGCCTCGTGGCCGATGCGCCGGAAGATGCTGGGCCCGTCGGCCATGATCAGCGGCACCGGCTTCGCGCGGTCGTGCACGTAGCCCGCGGCGCACAGCCACACGGTCGGCGAGTTGCGCAGCACCACACCCTCGAACTGGGTGTCGATGCGGTTGGAGATGATCATGTCGACCTCGCCACGCTTGAGCGAGGTCATGAGGTAGGGGCTGCGCGCCACGTGGATGTCGAGCTGCAGCAGCGGCGAGGTGCGCGCCACCTCGGTCAGCAGCAGCGGCAGCATGGTCTCGGCCACGTCGTGCGGCGCGCCGATGCGCAGGTTGCCCTCGAGCTGGCCCTCGCGCAGGCTGCGCAGCGCCTCGTCGTTGAGCGCCAGCAGGTGGTGCGCGTAGTTGAGCAGGCGCTGGCCGTGCTCGGTCAGCCGCTTCTGCCGGCCCTGCTTGGCGAACAGCGGATGGCCGATCTGCTCCTCGAGCCGCTGCATCTGCTGCGTGACGGCCGACTGCGTGCGGTCCAGGTGCACCGCCGCGGCGGCGAAGCTGCGATGGGTGACGACGGCCGCGAGCGTGCGCAGCAGTTCGAGGTCGAGCGTGGGCATCCATTAATTTTATTGATGTGTTTTGCGCCCGTGCTGGATTGTTCGGCGGCGCCGGGCTCCCTACAGTGGCTTCACAGAAATCAGGCATCCCCACAGGAGAAACCGCATGAGCACCGCATCCGCCCCGCGCCACGAGGCCGTCCAGAACGCCATCGGCCAGATGAAGAAAACCATCGATGGCGGTGAACCGACGCGCGAGAAACTGGCCGAGGTGCTCGAAGCACTGCAGGGCCTGGCGGCCCGCGCCGAGTACTGGCAGGCCGGCGACTACCCGCCGCCCGAGCCCGGCGAGCACCAGGCGCGCTACCTGATCGCCGAGGACGCCGACCAGAGCTATGCGCTCTATCTCAACGTGATGCGCCCGGGCAAGCGCATCGTGCCGCACAACCACACGACCTGGGCCTGCATCGCCGCGGTGGAAGGCACCGAGCACAACCGCGTCTACCAGCGGCTGGACGACGGCTCGGTGCCCGGCGTGGGCCGGCTCGAGGAGACCGCGCTGGTGGTGGTCGCGCCCGGCGCCGGCATCGCGCTGATGCCCGAGGACATCCACTCGGTCGAGATCCAGGGCGAGCAGACCATCCGCCACCTGCACATGTACGGCCGCGCGCTCGAGACGCTGGACCGCCGCACCGCCTACGACCTCGCGGCCGGCACCTGCCAGACCATGGGCATCGGCGTGCAGACGCGGCGCTGAACTGAATCCCTCGCTTCCTTCCTTTCCGCTCTCCATGACCTCCATCGACCCGAAGACCCTCAAGCGCTGGCTGCACGACGGCGGCGAGATCGCGCTGCTCGACGTGCGCGAGCACGGCCAGTACGGCGAGTCGCACCTGTTCTACGGCGTGCCGCTGCCCTTCAGCCGGCTCGAGCTCGATGCGCCGCGCCTGCTGCCGCGCCGCGGCGTGCGCATCGTGACCTATGACAGTGGCGACGCGCAGAGCCGGGGTGTCGCGGAGCGCGCCGCCGAACGCCTGCGGGCGCTCGGCTACACCGAGGTGCACGTGCTCGAAGGCGGCACGCGCGCCTGGCAGGCCGCGGGCCATGCGCTGTTCGCGGGCGTGAACCTGCCCTCGAAGACCTTCGGCGAACTGGCCGAGGAGGCCTATCACACGCCGCGCATCGGCGCCGACGAACTCGCCGCCATGCTCGCGCGCCGCGACGACGTGGTGGTGCTCGACGGCCGGCCCGTGAGCGAGTTCTTCAAGATGAACATCCCGGGCGCGACCTGCTGCCCCAACGGCGAGCTCGCCTACCGCGTGCGCCGGCTCGTGCCCGACGACCGCACGACCATCGTCATCAACTGCGCGGGCCGCACGCGCAGCATCATCGGCGCGCAGACGCTGATCAACCTCGGCGTTCCGAACCCGGTCTATGCGCTGGAGAACGGCACGCAGGGCTGGTACCTCGCCGACCATGCGCTCGCGCACGGCGGCACCGAGCGCTATGCCGACGACAGCGGCAACGCCGAACTGCGCGAGGCCGCACAGGCGCTGGCCGCGCGCTTCGGCGCGCCCACGGTCGACGCGCGCACGGTGCGCGACTGGGCCGGCGACGCGGGCCGCAGCCTGTTCCTGTGCGACGTGCGCACGCCCGAGGAATTCGCGGCCGGCAGCCTGGCCGGCTCGCAGCACACGCCGGGCGGGCAGTTGCTGCAGGCGGCCGACCAGTACCTGGGCGTGCGCGGCGCGCGGCTGGTGCTGTTCGACAGCGACGGCGTGCGCGCGCCCACGGTCGCGAGCTGGCTGCGCCAGATGGGTCATGACGCGAGCGTGCTCGAGGGCGGGCTCGCGAGCGGGCTGGCGCTCGCGGCGATCGATGCGCCGATGCCGAAGCCGCTCGCCACGATCGATGCGCACGCGCTCTCGGCGCGCATCGAAAGCGGCGAGGTCGCGCTGGTCGACCTGCGGCCGGGCATGGCGTTCCGCGCCGGCCACATCGCGGGCGCGCGCTGGTCGATCCGGCCGCGGCTGGCCGACGACCTGCGCGGCGAGACGCGGCCCCTGGTGCTGGTCGCCGACGACCCGGCACTCGCCGCCTGGGCCGTCGCCTCCGAGCTCGAGGACCACGCGGCACCGCTGCTGCTCGAAGGCGGCATGGCCGCGTGGCGCGCCGCCGGGCTGCCGCTCGAAGCCACGCCCGCGCTGCCCAGCGATGCCGACTGCATCGACTACCTGTTCTTCGTGCACGACCGCCACGACGGCAACAAGGAGGCCGCGCGCCGCTACCTCGCCTGGGAGACCGGCCTGGTCGCGCAGCTCGACGCGCAGGAGCGCGCCGCCTTCCGATTGCCGGGCGCGCCGCAGGCCTAGCCCTCGAACCCTTCCCCGTCAGTCCACCGACCGCGGCTTCGCGCCACGGTCCGGCCTTCGCTCGTCCTCGTTCGTTCCGTCCAGGAGTTCACCATGTCGACTGCTTCCGGCCTTTCCACGCACCGTCCGTCCCGCATGCGCCGCGCGCGCTGGTTGTTCGCCGCCGCGTGGAGCGCGGCCCTCGCGCTGCAGGGCGCGACGGCCGACCCGCTGCCCGCGCGCAACGGCTACCCCACGCAGGCGATCCGCTTCATCTCGCCGTTCCCGCCCGGCGGCGGCAACGACGCCACCGCGCGCCTGGTGACCACGCGCCTGGCCGAGATCACGGGCCAGCCGGCCGTGGTCGACAACCGCGGCGGCGCGGGCGGCAACATCGGCGCCAAGGCGGTGGCCGACGCCAAGGCCGACGGCTACACCGTGCTGACCTCGCAGGTCTCGATCATGGCGGTGAACCCCGCGCTGTACGCGGCGCCGGGCTTCGATCCGGTCAAGAACTTCGTGCCGATCACGCAGATCAACGCGGCGCCGCTCGCGCTGGTGGTGGAGGCGACCTCGCCGCTCAAGTCCTTCGCCGACCTGGCCGCGAAGGCCAAGGTCAGCCCCGGCAAGCTCACCTATGCCACGCCGGGCAACGGCACGCTCTCGCACCTGGTCGGCGTGGTGCTGCAGAAGGACAACGGCGTCGACATGACGCACGTGCCCTACAAGGGCGCCGGCCCCGCGCTCACCGACCTGCTCGGCGGCCAGGTCGACGTGCTCGTGACCTCCACCGCCTCGGTGGCGGGCATGGTGCAAAGCGGCAAGTTGCGCGTGCTGGCCGTGACCAGCCCGCGCCGCATCGGCGTGTTCGCGAAGGCGCCCACGCTCGAGGAGCTCGGCTATGCCAACGCGCGCTTCGAGGACTGGTACGGCTTCTTCGCGCCGGCCGGCACGCCGCCCGAGCGCGTGGCCTATCTCAACGAGGCGATCGTGCGCACCCTGCACCTGCCCGAGGTCAACAAACAGGTGACCGACGGCGGCAGCGAGGTGGTCGCGAACACGCCCGAGGCTTTCGCGGCGCAGCTCAGGCAGGACATCGAGCGCTGGTCGCGCATCGTGAAGCTGTCGGGCGCGCGCGCCGACTAGCATCGGCGACGCCACAACGAGACAAGACGCCCATGCCCGCCTCGCCCACCGATCCTTCCGGCCTGTCCCTCGAGACCCGCATCGCCCACCTGGGCAAGCACCCGGCCCATGCGGGCGGCGCGCCGGTCAACCCGCCGCTGGTGCGCGCGAGCACGGTGGTGTTCGACAGCGTGGCCGCGATGCGCGACGCCCGCGCGCGGCGCGGCGAGGAGCGCGTCTTCAGCTACGGCGCGCGCGGCACGCCCACCACCTTCGCGCTCGAGGATGCGGTCAGCGAACTCGAGGGCGGCTACCGCACGCGGCTCTTTCCCACCGGCCTCGCGGCCATCGGCATGGTGCTGCTGTCCTACCTCAAGCCCGGCGACCACGTGCTGATGTCCGACAGCGTCTACGAACCGGCGCGCCACCTGGTGCATTCCTTCCTCGATCCCTACGGCATCCGCTGCAGCTTCTTCGCGGCCGACGGCAGCGGCATCGAGCAGCTGTTCGAGCCCGCCACGCGGCTGGTCTACGCCGAGTGCCCGGGCTCGCTGGTCTACGAGATGTGCGACCTGCCGAAGCTGGCCGCGCTCGCGCATGCGCGCGGCGCGCTGCTGGCGGCCGACAACACCTGGGGCTCGGGCCTGCAGTACCGCCCGCTCGCGCTCGGCGCCGACATCTCGCTGATGGCCGCCACCAAGTACCTCTCGGGCCACTCCGACGTGATGATGGGCACGGTGGCCACCACGCGCGAGGCCTGGCGCGCGCTCAACGAACGCTGCGACGCCTTCGGCATGACGGTGAGCCCCGACGATGCCTGGCTGGTGCTGCGCGGCATCCGCACGCTGTCGGCGCGGCTGCGCCTGCACGAGCAGCATGCGCTCGAGGTCGCGCGCTGGCTGCAGGCCCGGCCCGAGGTCGCGACCGTGTTCTGCCCCGCGCTGCCCACGCACCCGGGCCACGATCTCTGGCGGCGCGACTGCAGCGGCACCAACGGGCTGCTGTCCTTCGAGCTGCGGCCGGAGATCGCGCCGGCCGCGGTCGAGCGGCTGGTCGACGCGCTCTCGCTGTTCGGGCGCGGCTCGTCCTGGGGCGGCTACGAGAGCCTGGTGGCCTGGGCCAACATGCGCGCGGCACGCAGCGTGAGCGACTGGAGCGCGCGCGGCGCGGTGGTGCGGCTGCACGTCGGGCTCGAGGCGCCGGCCGACCTGGTGGCCGATCTCGGGCGCGGCTTCGCGGCGCTGCACGCCGCCTGAGCCGCGTTCAGGCCGGCAGCGGCGCGGCCTGCGCGCGCCGGGCCGCGCGCCGCAACCGGCCACGCACCACGGCCGCGAGGCCGGCCGCCGCGAACACGCCCGCGGCGCCCACCCAGGGCAGCGAGCGCACCTTGTCGGCCGCCACCACCAGCGAGCCGATCCATGCGCCCAGCGCGATGCCGAAGTACATCGCCGAGGCATTGAGCGACAGCACCACCGACACCGCCTGCGGCGCTTGCTGCACCAAGGTGACCTGCTGCACCGGCGGGAACGACCAGCCCACCACGCCCCAGGCCATGATCAGCCCGAACACCAGGTAGACCGCGACCTGCGGCGACGCCGAATGCGCGACCCAGGCCAGGCCGGCCTGCACCAGGCCCAGCGCGGCCAGCGCCAGGCCGCCCACGCGCAGCGCGCCGAAGCGGTCGGCCATGTGGCCGCCGAGCAGGTTGCCGATGGCGCCGCAGACGCCGAACGAGAGCAGCGCCAGCGCCACGCCGTCGTCCGACAGCCCGGCCACCAGCCGCAGCAGCGGCGACAGGTAGGTGTAGACACCGAAGATGCCCGCGAAGCAGACCAGCGTGACGCCCAGCGTCATCAGCACGTCGGGTTGCGCGGCGATGCGCAGCCGCTCGCGCAGGCTGGGCACGGGCCAGGGCACGGTGAGCGGGCGCAGCCGGGTCAGGCCGAGCAGCGACACCAGCGACAGCAGGCCGATCATCCAGAAGGTGGCGCGCCAGCCGAAGCTGTTGCCGACCCAGGTGCCCAGCGGCACGCCGAGCACGGTCGCGGCCGTCATGCCCATGTAGAGCAGCGCCAGCGCCCGGCCGCGCCGCGACGGCTCGGACGAGGCGGCCGCGTACGAACCCGCCGCCGCCATGAACAGCCCCGCGAACAGCGCCAGCAGCACGCGCGCGATCAGCAGCGCCGTGAAGCCCGGCGCGAGCGCGGCGATCACGTTGGCAAGCGTGAAGCCGCCCATCGCCAGCCGCAGCTGCCGGCCGAACGGCCAGCTCGCCGTCAAGGTGGCCGTGACCGGCGCCGCGATCGCATAGGTGAAGGCGAAGGCCATCACCAGGTGGCCCGCCTGCGCGATGGTCACGTGCAGGTCGCGCGACACCGCGGGCAGGATGCCCGCGATCACGAAGCCCTCGGTGCCGATGGCGAACGCGCCCGCCATCAGCCAGATCAGTTTTGTCAGCATCCGTTACTTTCCGGTTGGTTCAACGACTGTTGAACAAGGGCCGCGAGCGTACTGCGAAGCCGGCCTTTGTTCAATAACCGTTGAACTTCGAGGCCCTTGGGGTCCTTCGGCTTAACGCCAAGGTGTCGCTGGGTTACCCTGCTGCGCCATGTCGACCCTCGAGCTCCCGCACCCGGCCACCGAAGACATCGACCTGTCGGCCGTCTACGACGCCCTGCGCGATGCCACGCGCCGCCGCATCCTGCTGCTGCTGGACGAGCACACCGAGCTCAACTGCTCGAGCTTCCTGGGGCTGGGATCGAAGTCGCGGCTGTCCTATCACCTCGCGCGGCTGCGCGAATCGGGCCTGACGCAGACCCGCGCCGAGGGCACCGCGCGCTACATGCGGCTGCGGCGCGACGACCTCGCGCGGCGCTTCCCGGGCCTGCTCGACGCCATGATCACGGCCGCCCGCCAGGAGCGGCAGGACGCCCCGGCACCGCCGCCGGCACCCGCGCCAAACACCGCCGGTCGCCGGGGCGTGAAAAAAGCCCCCGCACCGGGCAACAATTAGTGACCTTTTCTTAAGGCCAAAGGTTACATTCAGGCTCCAGCGCAGCGCATACCTGCCATGAACCGGATCGGCTTCTTCCAACGCACCACTTTCCCGCCGGGAAGCGCGCACTCGCGCCCGGCGAGCTTCATTCCCTGGCTGATCGCGGTCCAGCTCTTCGTGCTCGTGCCGATGCTGGTCTTCAGCGTCTACGTCACCACGCGCATGGGCGATCAGGCCGAAGCCCGCGAGCGCCAGCTGCTGCTCGACAAGGCCAACAGCACCGCCGCCGCGATGGCGCGCGAAGCCGACCGCCTGCGCGCCGATGTCCACCAGCTCGCCACCCTGCCCGGCGCGGGCCAGCGCTTCGAGGTGCTGGCCTCGGGCGAGACCTCGGTCGCGCTCCATGCCCTCTACCGCCAGTACAACCCGAACGCGCTGGCCGATGCCGCGATCGCGCGCGCCAGCCTGCGGCCCGAGGGCTTCGGCGTGGTGCTGCGCGAACAGATCTGGCCCGAGGGCTGGGTCGCCTCGCTGGTCGACGCCAGCGGCAAGGTGGTCGCGCGCTCGCGCGACGAGGACCGCTACCTCGGCCATCACGCCACGCCGCAGCTGCGGCAGAAGATCGCCGGCGCCGACCGCAGCGTCAGCAGCACGCTCACGCTCGACGGCCTGAAGGTGCTCTCCACCATCGCGCCGGTGCCCGGCACCGCCTGGTGGGTCGCGGTCGGCGTGCCCGAGGACACCCTGAACCGCAGCGCCCGCAACCCGCTGGCCTCGCTGCTCGGCATGGGCAGTTGCCTGATCGTGCTGGGCCTGGCCGCCTCGGCGCTGATCGCGCGCCGGCTCAACCGCGAATTCCGGCCCGCGTTCCTCAACGTGCCCGACGTGGTCGTTCCCAGCGCCACCGCGCGCGCGCTCACCGTGCCCGGCCCCGCGGCCGAGGCCATGCCCAAGCCCGGCGTGGCCGCCGAGGTGGCGCCCGCGCCCGAGGACATGGCACGCGACGACGCCACCGGCCTGCCGCTGCCCGAGGTCTTCCTCGCGCAGGTGCGGCAGGCGCGCAGCGTGGCCGAGAACAGCCCCGGCTTCCTCTGGTGCGCGATCAGCGTCGAGCTCGGCGGCCTCGCCGCGGCACGCGACCGCCTCGGCGAGGAAGCGGCCGAACGGCTGCTGCAGGCCTTCGTCGGCCGCATGCGCCGCTCGGTGCGGCCCGGCGACGCCTGCGGGCGCGTGGACGCCGACACCTTCGTCATCGTGCTGACCGGCCCGCGCGACGGGCTGGCACAGGCGGCCGAACGCGTCGGCTCCTCGCTGGTGCGCGGCGCGCGGGCGCTCGGCCACGGGCTGGACTGCAAGGTCGGCTTCGCCATCGGCGATCCGGCGCGGCCGGTCACGGCGGTGCTCGAACAGGCCGCCCATGCGCGGCAGGAAGCGCGCATCGACGGCGCCAGCGCCACGCGCTGGTTCAACGTCATCGCCTGAGCCTCCCGGCCTCCTACGCCGGCTCGCGGCCGCCTTCCGGACGGCCTGCCGCCGCCTCGTGCGATCATGCCCCGCCGCGCACGGCGGCTTTTGATCCAGGAGGTATCCGGTTTTGGTTTCGACAGGCAGGAACTGGCGCAGGCACGCCGCGCCGCTCGTGGCACTGACGATGGCGCTGGCCATCGCGGGCTGCTCCACCCCATCCCCGGGCAACGCGCCCGTCGAGAAGAGCGATGCACGCGGTCCCGGCAACTACGTGGTGCAGCCGGGCGACACCCTGTACCGCATCGCCTCGAAGACCGGCCGCCGGATGCAGGACATCTCGCGCTGGAACGGCATCGACGACCCCGACAAGCTCGAAGTCGGCCAGGTGCTGCGCATCGTGCCGCCGGGCGGCGCGTCGGAACCGCCGCCGCGCACCGCGGGCGGCGAGCGCGAACCCTCGAAGCGGCCCGTGCCGCCGGCCCCGCGCGAATCGGGCCCGCCGCCCTCGCGCGTCGGCACCGGCGACTGGGCCTGGCCCGCGCAGGGCCAGGTGATCGCCGGCTTCAACGGCGGCAGCAACAAGGGCGTCGACATCGCCGGCAAGCTCGGCGAGCCGGTGGTCGCCGCGACCAAGGGCGTGGTCACGGTCAGCGAAACCCTGCGCGGCTACGGCAACGTGCTGATGATCGACCACGGCAGCTCGCGCATGACGGTCTACACCCACCTGCGCACCGCGCTCGTGAAGAAGGGCCAGACCGTGCAGAAGGGCCAGCAGATCGCCGAGATGGGCAATACCGACGCGGACCGGGTCAAGCTGCATTTCGAGGTCCGCGTGGGCGGACGCGCGGTCGATCCGCGGTCCTTCCTGGCCGACGGGCGATAACCCCCGGCTGACGGCGGGTCCCGCGATCCCCACCGGAATTGGGTGGACTTTGCGAATTGGGATTTCCGATCGCGCACCGAACACGACGATCTGAATATTCCCGGCGGCGTTCTTTGTGCCCGCCCAATTGCGGACTCGAAGATCCGCGGCGAATGCCGCGCCGCACAATGCCGGGCCACTCGCGGCTGCGATGAAGTCGAATGCATTCATCGATCGGGGAAGCTATTGATGTGCAGTCCGCACCCGGCCACGACTGCCGCCGACCGGATTCCCAATGCGCCGGTCGATGCGTTGGCAAACTCCCCAATTCCCAAAATGGAATCCGAATTCCGGTTGCCAATCAGATAAAGTCGGCGGGCCGGATCCGAAAGCCGGCACGGATTGGCGATCGGCCAACGGATGCTTTTTTTGCAGACCACCTGTCGGCAACCTGTCCTGATTTCGATCTTGCGACAATTGCTGACAACGAAAAATGCGTTCGCGGCCTAATCTCGCCTGCTCTCCTCTCTCTTCACTCCAATACAAAGCATCTCCATGGCCAAGACATTCCAACAGGTCCAGAAGCAAATCGAACAACTCCAGAAAGAAGCGGATCAGCTTCGCAAGAAGGAAGCGGACGGCGTTCTCGAACGCATCCGCGAAGCCATCGAGGTGTATGGCTTCACGGCCGCCGAACTGGGTTTCGGTCGCTCGCCGGGCCGCCCGGCCGCCGCGGCGAAGCCCGCCGCGCGCAAGGGCCGCAAGGGTCGCAAGGCCACCGCGGGCAATGCGCCCAAGTTCCGGGACGACCAGGGCAATGTGTGGAGTGGCCGTGGTCCGCGTCCCGGCTGGTTCAAGGCCGCGCTCGAAGCGGGCAAGTCGCCCGACGAACTGCTCGCGAAATAAAGCGACGATCTTCGGGAAGCCCTGCTACCACCAGCGCGCCATCCCGAAGCCCGCTTCGGCGTTTTCGAATTGCACATGCGGCCCTTGCGGCCGCATGTCTTTTTTGGGAGCCATCCGAATTGCGCAGCGACACGGGCGGGCATCGATCGAGGGTCTGTCTTCTTGTCGGCACCGCGCCGGATACGAACCGGCGCTGGCCTCAATTGACCATCGCCCGAAGAGTCCCCGCGTCATCGGGAATTGCAAGATCGCTATGCCCCGGCGCGCGGCGTTGCCGACGGCAACTCGCCGAACAGTGCCTTGTAGCGCTGCGAGAAATGGCTCAATTGATGAAAGCCCTGCGCCTCGGCCGCCTGCGACACGCTCAGTTGCGCGGGCAATGTGGCCAGCAGGCGACCGCGCACCGCATTGAGCCGCAGGCTGCGCAGGTAATGCACCGGCGTCGTGTCGGCCATCTCCCGGAAGCCGTTCTGCAAGCTGCGCCGGCTGGTGCGCAGGCGCCGGCACAGCGCCTCGATGTCGGGCGGCGCGGCACCGCTGGCGGCCACGATGCGATGGCACTCCGAGACGATGAAGCTGGCCGAGCTGCCGGCCACGCCCGGTGGCGCGCCGGCCGCGCCCTCGAGCACGGCATGCAAGGCCTCGAAGGCGATGCGCGCGGCGGCTTCCTCGCCCGCGGCATCGCCGCCCTGCACCAGCCCCAGCAAGGCGTGCCGCAAGCACGCCACGGTTTCGGCCGGCGCGCGCAGCACCGGCTGCGACAGCAGGCGCAGCGCCTGCGGCGGCAACGGCCGCGCATCGAGCAGGCGGCGGAACTGCTCGGCCTCGAAGGTCACGGCCAGCAGTTCCATGCCGCGCGGGCGCTGCAAGGTGAAGTCGTCGCCCGCGCGCAGCAGGAACAGGCTGTGGTCCTCGAGCGCGCGGCCCTGCACGCGCGGAATGCCCGCGCCCTGACCGTTGCCGACCGCGAAGCACAGCCGCCCCGCGGGCAGGCAGCCCTGCTGCACCACGCGCTCGCTCATCCACTTGCGGAACACGTGCACCCCGCCCGAGACCGCCTCGGCCAGCGTGCTGCGCATCACGCCCTGCGACAGCTGCAGGTAGCGCTGCTGCCATTCGGGCGCGGAGGCGCCATGCAGATGGAAGTCGTCGAACAGGTCGAGGGTGAGGGCCATGCGTGGGCAAGGGGGCGGTGGGTTGCCAGCGTACGCCGGCCCGCGCATTTTGCCGATTTGGGTTAACGAGCGTTCGGCCTCCCGCCGCACACTGCCGGCCTCCCTGGAGTCCGACCATGGCTACAACGCTTGCATCGCACGGCCGCAAGGCCTTCACCACGGCGCTGGTCGCCTGCGCGGCAGCGCTTGCCGGCTGCGGCACGGCGCCGAACGCCCTTCCCTCTTTTCCCTCCTTTCCCTCTTCTTCTTCCAACCAGAGCAGACCCATGACCGAGGAACAGACCAAGCAAGCCATTCAAGGCGACTGGATCAGCATCGCGCCCGAAGTCCGGCCCAGTGCCGCGAAGAATGCCGACGGCACGCTCAAGCCCTTCTACCTGAAGCGTGCCTTCAAGGCCTTGCCCGGCGACCGCTTCGAGCTCGCCATCGTCAATTCGGCCGACCCGAATGGCGCGGTGCCGCTCGCACGCATCCTCATCAAGGGCCACATGCTGTGGCGCGGCGCGCACCCGATCGCGGCCGGCGCGCAGAAGGTGGACTTCGTGGCCGACGAGGCCTACGAGGTCACGCCGCTGATCCAGGGCTTCGCCGACCTGCTGAACCAGGTGGCCAGCCAGGGCTATGCGAAGTGGGAACTCAACGGCACGCAGAGCGTGTTCGGCAAGAGCTTCGCGCCCTTCGGCCTGGCCGCGGGCCGCCATTTCATGGAATACGACCTCGTCTACCTGCGCGGCGACATGCTGTTCTGGGGCGCGCGCCACATCGATGGCCGCGGCTTCGACACCGAGCAGAACCGGCCGACCAACCTGCAGATCCCGCTGGTGCGCCCCTGATCAGCGCGCGAGCGTGGCCTCGATGAAGGCCACGGCGCGCGCCAGCCCCTGCTCCGCGCGCATGCGTTCGCCGAGTTCGCGCGCCCGCGAGCGCACCGCCTCGTCGTCGGTCCACGCGATGCCGCGCGCCAGGTCCCGGGCCGTGAGCCGCGTGCCGGCCACCGCCGCGGGCGCCACGCCGGCGCGCGCGAGCTGGTGGGCCCAGAAGAACTGGTCGCCCGCGAACGGCACCACCACCGAGGGCACGCCCGCGCGCGCCGCCGAATGCGTGGTGCCCGAGCCGCCGTGGTGCACCACCGCCGCCATGCGCGCGAACAGCCAGTCGTGCGGCACGTCGCCCACCGCGTGGAAGTTGGCCGGCAGCCCCTGCACCGCCATGCCGCTCCAGCCCGGGTTGAACACCGTGCGCCGGCCTGCCATCGCCTCGATCAGGGTCGCGCGCATGCGCACCGCATCGAAGCCCGTCATGCTGCCGAAGCCCAGGTAGACCGGCGCTTCACCCGCGTCGAGAAAGGCCTGCAGCGCCGCGGGCACCTGCCACGCGCTGGCGGGCGGCATCCATTGCCCGAAGGCCACCGCGTTGCCGGGCCAGTCGGCCGGGCGCGGCAGCAGGCTCGGCGAGAAGCCGTAGAGCATCGGGTGCCCGTCCCACATCTTCCCGCGTGCCGGCAGGCCGCAGACCTCGGCGCGCGCCGCGTTGATCGCCGGGCGGAAGGCGCGCCACAGCATCGCGTTGACGAAGCGATGGCTGGTGCGGTGCAGCCAGCGCGGCACCTTCGCGGGCGGCAAGAAGGGCGTGGCGAAATCGCGCGTGGGCGTGAGCGGGAACATCCCCGCGCCGATCACCGGCACGCGCAGCGCATCGCCCGCCGAGAGCCCGACGAAGGCCGCGAGGCCCGCGGACACGATGGCGTCGCAGCCGCGCGCCGCCTCGACGGTCTGCCGCAGCCAGGTTGCGGCATTGGCATTGGCGATGGCCGCGAGCGCCTTCGCGGCCGCGCCCGGGTTGTGGCTCTGCGCGACCACGTTGGCGATCGCGCCGCTCGCGCCCAGCGCGCCCTGGATGTCGCCGGCCAGCACCTGCGAGCGCACGCCCAGGCGCTGCGCGGTGCCGAGCGTGGAGGCATCGGCCAGCAGCAAGGTCGAATGGCCGGCCGCGTCGAGCGCATGGCACAGCGCGGCGAGCGGACGCGCATCGCCCTCGGTGCCGTAGGTGACGACCGCGATCTTCATGCGCGCTTCCTCCTCGCGGGCCTGCCGGCGGCGCGCGTGCCGTCGACGAAGACCGCGACGATCGCCGCGAACTCCTCGCCCAGCACCAGGCCCGGCACGGTGAGCCAGCGCATCAGCGCGCCGAAGTACAGGTGGTGCAGCAGTTGCGCGAGATGCTCGGGCGCCAGGTCGGCGCGCAGGCTGCCCTCCTGCTGCGCCTCGCGGATCAGCAGCTCGAACAGCCCGATCAGGTCGCGCGGCCGGTCCTCGGGATCGCCGCCGCCGTCGATCTCGGACTCGATGTTGAGGAAGCGAAAGCGGAAGTAGTCGAGCAGGTAGGCGCGATGGCGCTGCGACCATGCGGCCGAGGCCTCGAGCAGGCGCGCGAGCCGCGCCTCGAAGCCGCCGGGCGCACCGACCAGCGCGGCGAGCCGCGCGGTATCGGCCGCGAGCGCCATGTGGACCCAGTGCGCGAGCACCGCCTCCTTGGTCGCGAAGTGGTTGTAGAGCGTGCCCTTGGCCACGTCGGACTGCAGCGCGATCTGCTCCATCGTGGTGGCGTCGTAGCCCTGGGTCTCGAACAGCCGCATGGCGGTGGTTGCCACGTGGTCGAGCGTCTGGACGCGCCGCCGCTCGCGGCGGCCGGGAGGTTCGGGGAGTTTGGGCGATGGCAAGGCTGACACCTTGATATTGAACGTCGTCCAAGTTTATACGACGTCTAAAAATTCTCCGATGCCGAACGGTCCGCGGACAGACCGGAGCGACCTGTCCTCCACGTACCGGCCGAGGAGCACACGAACTTTTTTACTTGTTTTCGGGGATTGAGCGGCCATGGGCTTGCACGCAGAGTACGCACGCTGTTTCGCAACCGTCTTTTTTTCACGACTCGATTCTGGGAGTTCGCATGTCCGGCCGTCTCACTGTTTCTTCTTTCTCCCGCCCGCCGCGGCGGCCGCGCTCGCACGGCATCGCGCTGTCGGCACTGAGCGCGGCCCTGCTGCTGCTGGCGGCCGCGCCATCGGCCGTGCTCGCGCAAGGCGTGCAACTGGGCAGCGGCGGCAATGGCGGTGCCGGTAGCAACGGCGCGGGCGGTGCGGGCGGCGCGCCGGGCGCGGCCGGCGGCAACGGCTACCTGAGCAACAACCTTGGCCAAGGCGGCGCGCCGGGCCAGGGCGCGGGTGGGGCCTGGCTGTCCGCGGGCGGCGGCGGCGGGAGCACCGCGGCGAACGGCGCCGTAGCCATCGGCATCGGCGCCAACGGCGCCAACGCGCCGAACATCGACTCCGCCGGTGCCGGCGGCGGCGGCGCGCTCGCCAGCGTCGGTGGCGCCACGGCCATCGGCGGCGGCGGTGGCGGCGGCAGCGGCTTCTTCACGGGTGGTGTCGGCGGCAACGGCGCCAGTGCCACGGCCACCGGTGCCACGGCCATCGGCAGCGGCGGCAGCGGTGTCAGCGACGACCTTCGCGGCGGCAACGGCGGCAATGGCGCCCAGGCCAGCGGCATCGCCAGCACGGCCATCGGCAGCGGCGCTTCGGGCACGGGACCCAGCCAGTCGGGTGCCAGCGGCGCCGTGGCCAGCGGCAACTACACGACGGCCATCGGCGGCTCGAACGCCGGCATGAACAGCGCACGCGCGACGGCCGACAACGCCACCGCGCTGGGCAACGGCGCACTGGCTTCGGGCAAGAACTCGGTGGCGCTGGGCCAGGGCTCGGTCGCGAGCGGCGACAACACGGTCTCGGTCGGCGGCAACGGCACCACGCGCGTGATCACCAATGTCGGCGCCGGCAACATCGCCGCCGGCAGCACGGACGCCGTGACCGGCGGCCAGGTCTACGGACTGGGCCAGAGCCTGAGCACCGCGGTGCTCGACACCTCGAGCCTGTCGACCGCCGTGGCGAACCTGTCGACCGGGGTCGGCACGCTGTCGACATCGACGTCCACCAGCATCGGCTCGCTGTCCACCGGCGTGGGCGCGCTGTCCACCAGCGTCGATGCGCTGTCGACGTCGACGTCCACCAGCATCGGCTCGCTCTCCACGAGCGTCGGCACACTGTCGACCTCGACCGCCACCAGCATCGGTTCGCTCTCCACGAGCGTCGGCGCACTGTCGATCTCGACCGCCACCAGCATCGGCTCTCTTTCCACGAGCGTCGGCGCGCTGTCGGCATCGACCTCCACCAGCATCGGTTCGCTCTCCACCGGCGTCTCGACACTGAACACCGGCCTGAACAACCTCTCGACCGGCGTGGCGACGCTGTCGACGTCCACCGCCAACTCGGTCGCCAGCCTGTCGACCTCGACCGCGCAGGCGCAGAGCACGGCCAACGCGGCCGGTGTCGCTGCCGCCTCGGCCCAGGGCACGGCCAACACCGCGCTCGGCGCGGCCAATGCGGCGCAGGCCAGCGCGAACAAGGCGCAGGGCACCGCCGACAACGCACTCGGCCTGGCGCAGAACTCGGTGCAGTACGACGCGGGCGGCGGCAGCGTCTCGCTCAATGCCAACGGCGGCGCCGGCACCCTCATCGGCAACGTGCGCGCGGGCCAGGCCGCCACCGACGCCGCCAACGTGGGCCAGGTGCAGCAGGCCCAGCAAGGCGCGATCAGCAGCGCGAACAACTTCACCAGCCAGCAGGTCATGGCACTGCAGACACTGATGAACCAAGCGTTTTCGAACGGGCTGTGCAGCTTCTCGGGCGGCAACGTCACCTGCGGCACGGGCGCGAGCGCCAGCGGCCAGGGCGCCACCGCTTTCGGCCCGAACGCGCAGGCCAACGGCAACGACACCGTGGCGGTCGGCAACGGCGCGCAGGCCAGCCATGCGGGCTCGGTCGCCATCGGCGCGGGCGCGCGCGCGCTGGCCGATCCGACCACCGCGGTCGGCAACAACGCCCAGGCCCTCGGCAACGATTCGGTCGCGCTCGGCGCCAACACGCTCGCCACCGGCCGCAATGCCGTGGCACTGGGCCAGGGGTCGGTCGCCACGCGCGACAACAGCGTGTCGGTGGGCAACCAGGCCACCGGGCTCGCACGCACCATCACCAACGTCGCGCCGGGCGTGCTGCCCGGCGATGCCGTCAACCTCGGCCAAATGCAGCAGGCCGTCGCCACCGCGACCAACGAAGTCCGCAGCTTCGCCGCGCAGGGCATCGCATCGGCACTGGCCATGCCCGGCATCCCCATGCTCGCGCCCGGACAGCGCTGGGTGGGCGCCGCGGTCGGCAACTACGCGGGGGCCTCCGCGCTGGGCATGGCCTTCGGCTACCAGGTCAGCGAGCGCCTGAACCTGGGGCTGGGCGTGTCGACCGGAACCAGCGGCAGCGCCAACCACGTGGCCACGCGGGTGCAGGTCGGCTACGCCTGGTAGCGAGGCCGGGGCGCGTCCTAGAATGCGGACCGGCGTCTTCCACGCCTCCCGTCCGCGGAAAGGGCTGCGCCCAGGTTTCATCTCCCATCGCATGCCCATGCGACTCCCGGCCAGACAGCGGACACGGCCGACACTGGAGTTCGTATGTCCAACACCCCTCGCGACACCCATCGCGCCTCGGCCCGCAGCGGCCACATCAACCTCGAGCAGCAGCGCAAGCGCGCCAAGGAACTGCTCGCACGGCTCGCCGATGGCAGCGCCGCTGCGCCACCGTCCCTTCCTTCGCGTCGGAGCGCTTCGGCACCACGGCTGGCCGACGCCCAATGGCTGATCGCGCGCGAGCTCGGCTTCGCGAGCTGGCCCCGGCTCAAGGCCCATGTCGACGCGGTCGACTTCGCCGCGGCCCATCCGGGCTTCGTGGCCGACGACGAGGCCGGCACCCGGCACTGGCGCTGCGGCAACGACATCGCCCACACCCTGCGGCTCGCCGGTTTCCGCGGCGCCTTCCACATGTTCGCGGACCCGCTGTGCATGGGCCCGGTGCCCGAGCAGCCCGAAGCCGCCTTCATCGAGACGCGCAGCGCCTTCGTCGCCCGGACCTTCGGCCTGCCGCCCGACGATGCACGCGGCCGCATGCGCGGCGAATACGAAGCGCTCGCGCGCCTGCCCGATGCAAGCCGCGCCGTGCTCTGGTGCGAGGCCGATGCCTACGACCAGCTGTTCCTGATCGCCGTGCTCGCGCGGCTCGAGCGCCTGCCCGCGAAGCTCGAGCTGATCGAGATCGATCGCGTGCCCGGCGTCGACCGCTTCATCGGCATCGGCCAGCTCGCACCCGCCGTGCTGGCCTGGCTGTGGCCGCGCCGCAGGCCCATCGATGCGCCTGCGCTCGAACTCGCGCGCAACGCATGGCGTGCCTACCGCGCGCCCTCGCCCGACGCCTGGGCCGACATCGCGCACGGCGAGACGCCCGCCCTGCCCTTCCTCGCGCCCGCGTTGCGGCGGCAATTGCAGGAGCTGCCCTCGCTACGCGACGGCCTCTCGCTGACCGAGCGCCTGGTGCTCCAGACCATCGACGAGCACGACCGGCTCGCGTTCGGCCAGGTCTACGCCGAACTCAATGAGCACCGCGAGCCGCTGCCCTTTCTCGGCGACCTGATGTTCCATGCGCTCGTGCGTCCCTTGATCGACGCGGCCGATCCGCTGATCGTGGAATCCGATGCACAGCGCGACTGGCCCCAGCGCCCGCTCGAACTCACGACACTGGGCCGGCGCGTGCTCGCGGGCGAGAGGTACTGGATCGACCATGCGAGCCACGAACGCTGGATCGGCGGCGTGCGCATCGAGCCCTGCAAAGCGCACTGGGCGATCGACGATGCACTGCGCCCCGTGTGGCGCGGCGAGCCTCGCTGAGTCCGCAGCGCGCGGGTGCTTTGCTACCCTGCGCGCTTCATCTCATCCCACCGCTCCATGACCACGATCTCCGTCCGCCAGGCCGTGATGGCCGACCTCGATGCACTGGCCGCGCTGTTCGACCAGTACCGCCAGTTCCAGGGCCAGCCCGGCGACCTGCCCGCCGCACGCGCCTTCCTGCGCGAGCGCCTCGACCATAGCGAATCGGTGCTCTTCCTCTGCCACGACGGCGCCGTGCCCGTGGGCTTCGCGCAGCTCTACCCGATCTTCTCGTCGGTCTCGCTCACGCGTGTGTTCATCCTCAACGACCTGTTCGTCGCCGCGGCCGGGCGCCGCCAGGGCGTCGCCTCGCGCCTGCTCGCGGCTGTCGAGTCGTATGCGTGGTCACTGGGTGCCGCGCGGATCTCGCTGAACGTCGCGCGCGAAAACGTGTCGGCGCAGCAGCTCTATGAAGGGCAGGGCTGGGAGCAGGACAGCAAGTACTTCATGTACCACCGCTTTCCTGCTGCTTCGTAGTGCCGCGCGAGGGCGGCGATAGGCAGGCCCTGTCCATTTGCGAGGCCCGGTGCCCTCACCCTAACCCTCTCCCAGAGGGAGAGGGGACAAGACAAACACAAGGCCGAGCGAAGCGATGGCCCGAGCCACCCCCTCTGGCTGCGCCGAGGAGCGCAGCGTTTCGCGGATAAGGGCTCGCAGCTGTTTGAGCGAAGCGAGTTCTGCGAGACCCCGCGAAACGCGAGCACCGCAGGTTGCCCGTAGCGAAGCGGAGGGTCGCAGACAGTGGGGTCGCCTTCTTTTGCTTACTTTTCTTGGCGAGACAAGAAAAGTGAGTCGCCCGCCGGGGCGAGACCCGGCCTGCAATCTCAACCCCCCTTCAACCCATCCACCATCAACGGCAACAAGACTTCCGAAGCCCCTCTCAGCACGACACGCGCCCTGTCGTCCAGATGCGCAATAGGCTCCATGTTCAACGTGATCAACGCAGCCCCATGCGCCATCGCAGCCACCGGCAAATCCGCCGCCGGATAAACCACAGCCGTACTCCCAACCAGCACGAACAGATCGCAGTCCACCGAAGCCTCCTGCGCATCCATCAACACCCCCGGATTCAACATCTCCCCAAACATCACCACATCCGGCCGCGCATGCCCCCCACACCGCAGACAGCGATGAAAGGGCCAGGGCCCATGCCGATTCCCGCACCGATCGCACCGCCACCGCCGCAAATTCCCATGCAGCTCCAGCACGTCCATGCATCCCGCCTGCGTCAGCAGCCCATCGACGTTCTGCGTGATCAGCCGCGTAGCCGGCCGCAACCGCTGCAGCGCAGCCAGCGCCCGATGCCCCGGATTCGGCGCCGCCTCCTCGATCACGGCCAGACGCTGCGCCCAGAACTTCGTGAAACCCGCGGGATCGCGCGCCAGGTCCTCCGCATGCGAGAACTGGATCGCGTTCTGCTGCATCCACAGCCCATCGGCGTCCCGGTAGGTCGGGATGCCCGAGGCGCGGGACAGCCCCGCGCCGGAAAAAACGACGACGCGCCGGCTTGCGTTCAGCAGGCCGATCGCCGTCTCCAACTCTTCTTGCATGAATGAAAAAACGCTTCCTTCGGAAGCGTGGTGATCGTCAGCGGACCATTCTCGCCCAGCTCAACAGCAGCGCCCCTTGCCCGCGCCGTAGCGCGCCTCGAGCCGCTCGCGGAAGAAGGCCTCGTAGCTCATCGGCGGCCGGTCGGGATGCGTGGCCGCCATGTGGCTCAGGTAGACGTCGTAGTCGGGCAGCCCGACCATCAGCCGCAGCGACTGCCGGATCGAGCGCGCGATGTAGCGCCCGGTGTCCGCGAGGCCGCGGCCTTCCGTGGTGGCGAGCGCTTCATCGATGGGCATCGTGCGTTCCCTTGCGGTTCGCGCACTCAGTGCGCACCGCGCGCCGCGACCGCGCCGCCCATCGGCTCGAACGGCGTCTCGTGCGCGGTCGGCCGGTTGGCCGCGCGCGCCGCGAGGCAGGCCTTGATGCTGTAGACCAGCACGCTGAGCACCACGAACATGAACAGCGCGCACAGCGCGGCATCGAGCCGGTCGTTGAAGACGATGCGCTCCATCGCCGCCGTGGTCTTGGCCGGGGCCACCAGCACGCCGTTGGCCAGGCCTTCGCTGTACTTCGCCGCATGCGAGAGGAAGCCGATCTTCGGATCGCTCGAGAAGATCTTCTGCCAGCCCGCGGTCAGCGTGCAGGCCAAAAGCCACACGGCCGGCGCCGCCGCCACCCAGGCATAGCGCTCGCGCTTCATGCGGAACAGCACCACCACGCCGAGCAGCAGCGCCACCGCGGCCAGCATCTGGTTCGAGATGCCGAACAACGGCCACAGCGTGTTGATGCCGCCCAGCGGATCGACCACGCCCTGGTAGAGGAAGTAGCCCCAGGCCGCCACGCACAGCGCGGTCGCGACCAGGTTGGCCGGCAGCGAGTCGGTGCGCTTGAGCGCGGGCACGAAGCTGCCCAGCAGGTCCTGCAGCATGAAGCGGCCCGCGCGCGTGCCGGCATCGACCGCCGTCAGGATGAAGAGCGCCTCGAACAGGATCGCGAAGTGGTACCAGAAGGCCATCATGGCCTGGCCGCCGATCACCTGGTGCAGGATGTGCGCCATGCCGACCGCGAGCGTGGGTGCGCCGCCGGCGCGGCCCAGGATGGTGGTCTCGCCCACGTCCTTGGCGGTCTGCAGCAGCATCTCGGGCGTGACCACGAAGCCCCAGCCCGAAATGGTCTGCGCCGCCTGCTGCACCGTGGTGCCGATCAGGGCACCGGGGCTGTTCATCGCGAAGTAGATGCCGGGCTCGATGCACGAGGCCGCCACCAGCGCCATCACGGCGACGAAGGACTCGGCCAGCATGCCGCCGTAGCCGATGAAGCGCGCATGGCGCTCGTTGTCGAGCATCTTGGGCGTGGTGCCCGAGGAGATCAGCGCATGGAAGCCCGACACCGCGCCGCAGGCGATGGTGATGAACAGGAACGGGAACAGGTTGCCCGACCACACCGGGCCGTTGCCCTGCGCGAACTGCGTCACCGCGGGCATCTGCAGCGTGGGCGCCACGACCACGATGCCGATCGCCAGCGCGATGATGGTGCCGATCTTCAGGAAGGTCGACAGGTAGTCGCGCGGCGCGAGCAGCAGCCACACCGGCAGGCTCGCGGCGACGAAGCCGTAGCCCACGAGCATCCAGGTCAGCGCCTTGCCGTCGAAGGTGAAGGCCGGGCCCCAGACCGGGTCCTGGCTCACCCACTGGCCGCCGAAGATCGCGAGCATCAGCAGCACGAAGCCGATGATCGACACCTCGCCGATGCGGCCCGGGCGGATGTAGCGCAGGTAGAGGCCCATGAAGACCGCGACCGGAATCGTCGCGGCCACCGTGAAGGTGCCCCACGGCGATTCGGCCAGCGCCTTCACCACGATCAGCGCCAGCACCGCGAGGATGATGATCATGATCATGAAGGTGCCGAACAGCGCGATCATGCCGGGCACCACGCCCATCTCCTGCTTGACCAGGTCGCCGAGCGAACGGCCGTCGCGACGCGTGGAGATGAACAGCACGATGAAGTCCTGCACCGCGCCCGCGAACACCACGCCCGCGAGCACCCACAGCAGTCCGGGCAGGTAGCCCATCTGCGCCGCCAGCACCGGGCCCACCAGCGGACCCGCGCCCGCGATGGCCGCGAAGTGGTGGCCGAACAGCACGTTCTTGTCGGTCGGCACGTAGTCCAGGCCGTCGTTGTGGCGGTGCGCCGGCGTCTTGCGGTTGCCGTCCAGGCCCAGCACCTTGTCGGCGATGAACAGGCTGTAGTAGCGGTAGGCGATCAGGTAGGTGCAGATCGCGGCGGCGACCACCCAGATCGCGTTGATCGTTTCCCCACGGCTCAGGGCCACGGTGCCCAGCGCGAAGGCGCCGAACACCGCGATGACGAGCCACACCAGGTGGCGGCGGATGCTCTGCATGCTTTGTCTCCTCGGATTTGTCGAACCCCGGGAGTCTTGCCGGATGCGCGCGCCCTGCCATCCGTCGCACCGCGCGGGCGGAGCGCGTGGCTTTGCGTAATGGAAAACCCGAGGGCCGCGCGATCGGGGGCGTTTACGGCTTCTTGATGCACCCCGCCGCGCATTCGACGCCGTTTTTATGCGCGGCTTTCCATACTCGGTGCATTTCCGATGCCAGCACTGCGAGCACGCGCATGAACACGAACAACGCCCTGTGGCGCCGCGCCGCGGCCTGGGCCGGCCAGGTGCGGGCCCGGCCCGACATGACGCTGCTGTGGACCTGCTGCGGCACGCCCGCGCTGGGCACGCAGGCGCTGCTCGGGCACGCCGGCAGGCACGAACTGCGGCTCGCGTCGTGCAGCCATTGCGGCGCGCAGTGGCTCCATCTCATGCAGGCGAACGACTGGCTGCCCCTGACCCGCGACGATGCCGCGGCCCTGCGCGCGACCCACGGCACGGCCCGTGCCGCGCTGCTCGCGCGCTGGGCCGAGGACGACGAACAGGCCGACTGGCGCCGGCGCAAGCAGCGCGCGAGACGCGAGGCCGAGGAGTGAGCGCGCGGCTCAGCCGGGCCGCCGCACCTGCACCGGCTGGCGCGACCAGTAGATGCCGTCGAGCCGGTCGAGCCTGACCTCGCCGCCGGTCGAGGGCGCATGCACGAAGCGGTTCGCACCCACGTAGATGCCCGCATGCGTCGGCGTGCCCGCGCCGAAGATCACGAGGTCGCCGGTGCGCATCTCGGAGGCCGGCACGCCCTGCCCGAACGAGGCCATGCGCGCCACCGTGCGCGGCGTCGACTGCCCCACGCTCTCGCGGTAGACGTAGCCGATCAGGCCGCTGCAATCGAAGCCGCCATCGGGCGTGTTGCCGCCGTAGCGGTACGGCGTGCCGACCAGCCCCAGCGCATGGATCGCGATGCTGTTCGACTGCTCGTCGCTCAGCGGCGAGCTGCGCACCGTGGGGATCGACGGCGAGGGCGGCGGCGTGGGCCGGCTCGCGCAGCCCGCGGCCAGGATCGCCACCACGCAGGCCCCGGCGGCAAGGAACCGATGCAGTTGCGTCGGGATGCGGTGGCCGGGGTCGTGCGCGCGTGCGTCGTGCATGTCGATGGACGGGTCTTGTGAACGTGCGCGCACTCTAGCGCGAATGCCCGCGCGCCAAAAGCAAACCCTCCGCGTTCCACGCGCATCGGATGCGCGGGCCCGCGGAGGGCTGGGGTGCAACGCGCGTGAACCGCGCGCCGCGAAGCACGGGATCAGGCCTGCTGCGCCACGCCGTTCACCACGTCCTTCAGCGCCTTGCCGGCGGTGAACTTGGGGGCCTTGCTGGCCTTGATCGTCAGGGGCTGGCCGGTCGACGGGTTGCGGCCCGTGCGCTCGGGACGGCTGGTCACCGCGAAGGTGCCGAAGCCGATCAGTTGCACCGTGTCGCCGCCGGCGAGCGCGCGCGAGAGGTTGTCGAGCGCCGCGTCGAGGGCGCGGGCGGCGTCGGCCTTGCTCAGGCTGGTGTCGTTGGCAATGGCGGCAATGAGGTCGGTCTTGTTCAAAACGAGTGATTCCTTGTGGATGGATGACAGTTCGGTGACGCCCCCGCGCAGCGAAGCGGCGGGAACGCACCGGCTCGAATTTAACGGGCGCTACGCCGGCCTTCGGCCGGCACGCACGCGAAAGCGAGGCAGCGTGAACGATGCACGGGTTCGGAGCGATCCGTCGCCGCGCGGCGAGGCTGCGGTTCTACCTCATGCGGAGGCAGGTTGTGCGCTCGGCGCGAGGCCGGCGCTCATTCGTTTACGTCCGTTTCGTTCGGAAACTCCGAAGTTCGCGCCAACTGCGTGCAGACGGGAACTTTTGCGGCGCATTCAGCGCCGCTCGAACTCCCTCGCATGCTCCACCGCATACTTGATCAGCTCGGCCTGCCCCTCGATCCCGAGCCGCCGCTTGATGCTCTGGCGGTGCGCCTCGACCGTGCGCACGCTCAGGCCGAGGTCGCGCGCGATCTGCTTGCTCGATTCGCCGCGGCCCAGCGCCGCGAGGATCTCGCTCTCGCGCGGCGTGAGCAGCGGGCGCGGGGTCTGGTTGCGGAACAGCTTCTTCGACACGGCCGGGCTCAGGAAGGTACCGCCCGCGGACACGGCCTCGATGGCCGCGACGATCTCCGACGCGGGCGCGTCCTTCAGCACGTAGCCGTGCGCGCCGGCCTGCAGCGCGCGCTGCACGTACTCGGGGTTGTCGTACATGCTGAGCATCACGACGTGCGGAGCCGGCTCGCGCTCGAGCAGCAGCGCGGCCAGCTCGATGCCGTTCATGTCCTTCATGCCGATGTCGACCAGCAGCAGGTCAGGCCGCACGCTGTCCATCTGCGCGAGCGCCTCGGCCGCGCTGCCGGCCTCGCCCGCGATCTCCAGGCCGGGCAGCGCGCCGAGCCGCGCGCGCAGGCCGTCGCGCACCAGCGGATGGTCGTCCACCAGGAAGATGCGGATCGGAGCCGGAGTGCGGGCCTTGGCGGTCGTCATCGTCGGGGCATTCGTTGGGGTGGATGAAGGAAGGGGTTGCGCGGACCGATCAGCCCGAGGCGCCGCCCACGGCCCGCGCGCCCGCCGCGGGCACGATCGCCACGATGCGCGTGCGCCCGCTGCCCGAGCGCACCACGAGCTGCCCGTCGATCGAGGCCACGCGCTCGCGCATGTTGCGCAGGCCGATGCCGCGCCGCGGGTCGAGCTGCACGGCATCGACGTCGAAGCCGATGCCGTCGTCGCCGACCTCGAGCCGCACCTCGCGCTCGCCGAAAGCCAGCGCGATGTGCACCTCGTGCGCGAGCGCATGCTTGCGCACGTTGGTCAGCGCCTCCTGCGTGGTGCGGAACAGCGCGGTCTTCACCTCCTGCGACAGCTCGAAGGGCTCGCCCTCGACCATCAGCGAGGCGGCGGTCGAGCCCTGGCCCTCCTCGCCGAATTCGTCGACCAGCCGCTCGAGCGCGGCCGGCAGGCCCAGCGTGTCGAGCAGCGCGGGGCGCAGCCGGTGCGAGATGCGGCGCACCTCGGTCAGCGAATCGTTGAGCCGCTGCAGCGCCTTGCCCAGCGCGGGCGGCGCGGGATGCTGCGCGCGGTCGAGCGCATCGACGGCCGACTCGATCAGCAGCTTGGCCGACACCAGGGTCTGGCTGGTGCCGTCGTGCAGCTCGCGCGCGAGATGGCCGCGCTCCTCCTCCTGCGACTGCACCACGCGGCGTGCGAGCAGGCGCAGCTTGGCCTCGGCCACGCGGTGCTCGCTGAGGTTGAGCAGCAGGCCGCCGGCGCTGACCACGCCCAGGCACAGCGCGGCGATGCCGGCGATCCACAGCAGGGTGGTCGTGACGTTGGCGCTGATCTGGCGGTCGAGCGACTGCACGGTGGCTTCCATGTCGTCGAGGTACAGGCCGGTGCCGACCATCCAGTTCCAGCGCGGCAGCGCGACCACGTAGCCGAGCTTGGGCGCGCGCTGCGTGCTCGAGGGCTTGCGCCATTCGTACTCGACGTAGCCGCCGCCCTCCTGCGCGCGCGCGATCAGGTCCTGGATCGTGAAGCGGCCGCTCGAATCCTTGAGCCCCCAGAGGTCCTGGCCCACGAGGTCGGGCTGGCGCGAGTGCATCAGCGAGCGGCCCTGCAGGTCGTAGACGAAGAAGTAGCCGTCGTCCCCGTAGTCGAGTGCGGCCAGCCGGCGCAGCGCCTCGGCGCGCGTGGCCTCGTCGTCCTGGCCGGCGTCGTACAGCGGCTTGACGATGCTGATCGCGAGGTCGACGTAGCTGCGCAGTTCGTTGCGCCGCTGGGTCATGTAGCTCTGCTCGATCAGCGCGCGCTCGCGCTGCGCGAGGTCGTGCTCCTGGTGCCGCACGGCGAGCGCGACCAGCACCAGCGCCACCAGCAGCGGTGCGACGGCCAGGGCCACGATCTTGGTGCGCAGGTTCATCTCGGGCGCGAAGACTACCACCGCCCCCGCCGGCGGCCCCGGCTCAGGCCTGGCCGGCGATCCGGGCGTTGCGCTCGAGCGCCCACAGCAGGTCCTCGGCCTCGCCGGCCAGCGCGCAGTCGTGGATCTGCCGCAGGCCGATGTGGAGCTGGTAGCAGCGCAGCCGCTCGGCCGTACCCGGGTCGGCCGGCAGGGCCTGCTCGAAGTGGCGTGCCTGCTGCTCCATGCAGGCGAGCCAGGGGCGCCAGAAGAAGATGTTGGCCACGTCGTAGAGCGGATCGCCGAACAGCGCCTCCGACCAGTCGATGACGCCGGTGATCTCGCGGCCGTCGGTCAGCACGTTGTTCGAGCCGAAGTCGCCGTGCACCAGCCGGCGGACCTCGGGGCAGGACGGCGCGAGGCCGCGCACGATCGCCAGTTGCCGCTCGACGCGCCACAGGGCCTGCGCATCGAGCCGCGCCGCGCTCCAGTCGCGCTCGGCGACCGCATCGAGGAAAGCGCGCCAGCTCGCATGCTCGCCGGTGCCGTTGGCGTCGAAGCGGCCGAAGCCGGTGGTGCCCGCGAGGTCGCTGGCGGCCAGGTGCTCGAGCGTGCGCGCCAGCGGCTCGGCCAGCAGCGACAGCATGTCGATCGGCAGCTCCTGCAGCGTGCTGCCCGGCAGGCGCCGCGACACGCAATAGAAGGGCTTGCCGAAGAAGGGCCCCTCGAAGCTCTGGTCGAACGACAGGTCCTCGATGCGCCCGATGGCCGTGACCGCGGGCACCGGCAGCCCCGGCCGCGCGAAGCGGCGCGCCGCGAAGTCGTCCTTGTCGAAGCCCTCGCGCGAACGGTGGATGCGCACCACGTGCTCGGCCTGGGCCGCGCTGCCCAGGCCCTCGGCGCGAAAGGCGAAGGCCTGCGATTCCTCGCCCTCGGCCAGCGGCACGAAGCCATGGACCGGGCCCAGCGCGTGCTCGAGCGCGGCGACGATGGAAGGCGCTGGCACGCGGGTCTTGGTCATGGCACGCGCCCGCCGCGCATCGGGGTCAGTGCGGCGAGGTCGGCCGGCCCGAGGCCACCCAGGCATCGAGCCCGCCGGTCAGCGGCAGCGCGCGCCGCGCACCGCGCGCCAGCAGCACGCGGGCGGCCTGCGCGGCCGACACCTCGTTGGGGCAGTTGCAGTACAGCACCACGTCGCGCCCGGCCGCGGCCGACAGGTCGAGGCCGCGCTGCTGCAGCGCCTTGAGCGTGTACGACAGCGCACCCGGGATGCGGCGCGGATCGACCTGCTGGCCGGCCGCGCCGCGCACGTCGATCACCAGCGGCGGCTCGTCGCCCGCGAGCATCTCGTGCAGTTCGTCGACCGAGATGCGCGGCATGCCGGTCAGCCGCATGAAGGCGCGGCGGCGCCACCAGCGCACCACCAGGAACACGACCAGCAACGCGCCCAGGGCCATGGTGGCGATGCCGCCGGCCTGCGCCATCACCGCGAGCACGTCCTGGATCTGGTTGCGGAAGCCCCAGCCCAGGCCGAGGAACAGGCCGGTCCAGATCAGCGCGGCGCCGATGTCGAAGCCGATGAAGCGCGGCACCGACATGCCGAGCGCGCCCGCCATCGGCGGCGCCACCACCGACACGCCCGGCACGAACTTGGCGGCCACCAGCGACAGGCCGCCCCAGTCGCCGATCAGCGATTCGCCGCGGCGCACGCAGGAGTCGGGCGCCAGCGAGATCCGGCACAAGAGGCGCATGAAGCGATAGCCGAAGCGCCGCCCGGCATAGAACCAGGCGCCGTCGCCCAGCAGGTTGGCCGCCACCGCCGCGAGCACCACGCCGGCCAGCGAGATGTCGCCGGCCGCGAGCAGCGCGCCGGTGACCACCAGCACCGCGGCCGCCGGCACCGGCAGGCCCAGGCGG
Source organism: Variovorax sp. GW821-FHT10D07 (assembly GCF_059415325.1). Classification (NCBI taxonomy): domain Bacteria; kingdom Pseudomonadati; phylum Pseudomonadota; class Betaproteobacteria; order Burkholderiales; family Comamonadaceae; genus Variovorax; species Variovorax sp. GW821-FHT10D07. The sequence goes on from NZ_JBWKMZ010000008.1 coordinate 251,445, forward strand.
GCGGCGAAGCTGGCGGCGAACACCACCAGGATCGCGTTCTGCACCAGCAGCGACATCAGCTGTGCCATGGCAACGGCTCCGTGATGGCGAAAGAGGGTGCGAACGTGGTCATGGGCGGCATGGATTCTGCGGCATGGCGCAAGGGCCTGTCGCCGGGAGGCCATTGGCCATGCGGGTTGCGGCGCGTTTCGGGGGTCATGGCCGGCCCCCGCGCGACGGGTTCAGGCCGCCGGCCGGGCGACGCTGAATTCGAAGGTATTCACGCCGTCCGCGCTGGCCGCGGCGACCTGCCCGCCGTGCATGCTGGCCACGGCCCGCACGATCGCCAGCCCGAGCCCGTGGCCATGGTGCTCGCCGCCGTCGTTGCGCGCGGCATCGACGCGGTAGAAGCGGTCGAACAGGTGCTGCAAGTGCGCCTCGGCGATCGGCGCGCCCGGGTTCGAGACGCCGATCCAGGTCGCCGCGGGCGTCTCGCGCAGCCGCACCGCGATGCGCGCGCCCGGCGGCGAATGCTCGATCGCGTTCTGCAGCAGGTTCGACATGGCGCGGCGGAACAGCGCGGTCTCGAGCTGGGCCTCGGCCAGCACGTCGCCCTCGATCTCGACCTGCGCGCCGCTCTCCTCGAGCACGAACTCGAAGAACTCGATGGTCTTGCGCACCTCCTGCGCCACCGGCGTCAGCACCAGCCCGGTGGCGACCTCGCCGCGGTCGGCGCGGGCGAGGAACAGCATGTCATTGACGATCGAGCGCAGCCGCTCCAGGTCCTCGAGGTTGGCCTGCAGCACCTCCTCGAACTGCGGCGCGCTGCGCTGGCGCGAGAGTGCGACCTGGGTGCTGCCGATCAGGTTGGCCAGCGGCGTGCGCAGCTCGTGCGCCACGTCGGCATTGAAGGCCTCGAGCTGGCCATAGGCTTCCTCGAGCCGCGCGAGCGCGCCGTTGAAGGCCTCGGCCAGCCCCGACAGCTCGACCGGCAGCGCGCCCGAGCGCAGCCGCTGCGAGCGCATCTTGGGCCGCAGCGCCTGCGCCTCGCGCGAGAGCTGGTCGAGCGGGCGCAGGCCGACGCGCGCGATCCAGTAGCCGGCGGCCGCCACCACCAGCACCGCGCCCAGGCCCAGCGACACCAGCGCCGTGAGGAAGGTGCGGCGCGTGCGCGCATAGGGCTCGGTGTTCTTGCCGACGATCAGCCGCACGGCCGGGCGCTGCTCGAACGGCGGGATGTGGGCCGACAGCGTGCGGTAGGGCTTCTCCTCGCCGGGCAGCAGCAGGCTGCGGCCGGTCTCGCGCGTGAGGGCGTCGATCTCGGCCATGCCCTTGCCGTACTGGAAGCGCGGATCGTCGCTGAGCACCCAGAAGCGGGTGCTGCCGTCCTCGGGCGTCAGCGCATCCATGCGCGCCTGCACGCGCGACCAGCGCTCGGGCGTGCCGATGGCCTGGATCCAGAACTGCAGGCTCTTGACCGTGGTGTCGAGCTCCTCGTACTGGTGGCGCTCGAGCTCGCGCAGCAGCACGCCCTGCAGCGCCGCGCCGATCAGCGCGAAGGTGGCGAGCGCCGCCGCCGCGAACATCAGCACCAGCCGCGCGGCGATCGAGCGCTTCATGGCGTGGCGCCGTCCTCGCGCAGCTCCATCACGTAGCCCATGCCGCGGATGGTGTGCAGCAGCTTGGGCGAGAAAGGCACGTCGATCTTGTCGCGCAGCCGCTTGATCGCGACCTCGACCACGTTGGTGTTGCTGTCGAAGTTCATGTCCCACACCAGCTCGGCGATGGCGGTCTTCGAGAGGATCTCGCCCTGGCGCCGCGCCAGCACCGCGAGCAGCGCGAACTCCTTGGCCGTGAGGTCGATGCGGGTGGCACCGCGGAAGGCCTTGCGCGCGAGCAGGTCGATCTGCAGGTCGGCGATGCGCAGCTGCATCGGCTCCTGCTTGCGGCCGCGCCGGTTCAGCGCCTGCAGCCGCGCCAGCAGCTCGAGGAACGAGAAGGGCTTGACCAGGTAGTCGTCGGCGCCCTCGTGCAGCCCCTTGACGCGGTCCTCCACGCGGTCGCGCGCGGTCAGCATGATCACCGGCGTCTGCTTCACGGCGCGCAGCCCGCGCAGCACCGAGAAGCCGTCCTGGCCCGGCAGCATCACGTCGAGCACGATCACGTCGTAGTCGTGCGTGAGCGCCAGGTGCTGGCCGTCGATGCCGTTGTGCGCCATGTCGACCGCGCAGCCCTGCTCCGTCAGCCCCTTCGAGAGGTAGTCGGCGGTTCTCAACTCGTCTTCGACGATCAGGATCTTCATGGCGTGGCGTGCTGCGGTGCGAAGCGGTGCGTTGTCTCCGGTGCTCAATGCGCCTCGGCCGCCGCCGGGGCCTGGCCGCCCTTGCGGATCCGGCGCGCTTCCTTGCGGCGCAGGTACCAGTAGTGGGCGCGGTCCAGGTAGAGATAGACCACCGGCGTGGTGAACAGCGTGAGCGCCTGCGAGAGTACCAGCCCGCCGACCATCGCGTAGCCCAGCGGCCGGCGCAGCTCGGAGCCCGAGCCGTGGCCCAGCATCAGCGGCAGGCCCGAGAGCAGCGCGCACATGGTGGTCATCATGATCGGGCGGAAGCGCAGCAGGCAGGCCTGGTAGATCGCTTCGTGCGGCTTCATGCCCTGCTCGCGCTCGGCCTTGAGCGCGAAGTCGATCATCATGATCCCGTTCTTCTTGACGATGCCGATCAGCAGGATGATGCCGATCAGCGCGATCACGCTGAGGTCGTAGCCGCCCGCCATCAGGATCAGCAGCGCCCCCACGCCGGCCGAGGGCAGGGTCGAGAGGATCGTCAGCGGATGGATGTAGCTCTCGTAGAGCAGGCCCAGCACGATGTAGACCGCCACCAGCGCCGCCGCGATCAGGTAGGGCTGCGAGGCCAGCGAATCCTGGAAGGCCTGGGCCGTGCCCTGGAAGGCGCCGGTCAGCGACTGCGGCATGCCCATCTCGGACTGCGCGGCCTTGATCGCGTCGACCGCCTGGCCCAGCGAGGCGCCGGGCGCGAGGTTGAACGAGATCGTCACGGCCGGGAACTGGCCCTGGTGGCTGATCGAGAGGTAGGCGGTCTTGCTGGTGTCGACCTTCACGAAGGTCGACAGCGGCACCTGCTGGCCGGTGATCGGCGAGCTCAGGTAGAGCTTGCTGAACAGCGCCGGGTCCTGCTGCAGCGCGGGCGTCACTTCCAGCACCACGTGGTAGCTGTTGAGCTGCGTGAAGTACTGCGCCACCTGGCGCTGGCCGATGGCGTCGTACAGGGTGGCGTCGATCGCGGCCGGCGAGATGCCGAAGCTCGAGGCGCGGTCGCGGTCGATGGTCAGCACGGCCGAGGCGGCGGCGTTCTGCTGGTCAGTCGCGAGGTCGGTCACCTCGGGCACCTGGCGCAGCTTGGCCAACAGGCGCGGCGCCCAGGTGTTGAGCTCGTCGAGGTTCGAGTCTGTCAGCGTGTACTGGTACTGGGTGCGCGAGGAGCGCCCGCCCACGCGGATGTCCTGCCCGGCCTGCAGGAACAGGTTCACACCCTGCACCTTCGCGAGCTGCGGGCGCAGCCGCGCGATGATCTCGTCGGCGTTGGCGGTGCGGCCCTCGTCCTTCGGTTTGAGGCTGATGAAGAAGTTGCCGGTGTTGTAGGTCGACGAGCTGCCGTTCATGCCGAAGCCGGTCACGTCGGGGTCCTTGCGCACCACGTCGGCCAGCTCGAGCATGCGCGCATTCATCGAGGCGAAGGAGGCATCCTGCGCCGACTCGGCGAAGCCCGAGATGAAGCCCGTGTCCTGCTGCGGGAAGAAGCCCTTCGGGATCACCACGAACAGCGCGCCCGTGGCCACCACGGTGGCGATGAACACCATCAAGGTGATGAACTGGTGGTCGAGCACCACGTGCAGCCCGCGCTTGTAGCCATTGAGCATGGCATCGAAGCCGCGCTCGAACAGCAGGTACAGCCGCCCATGGCGCCGCGCATGCTCGTTCTTGAGGAAGCGCGAGCACAGCATCGGCGTGAGCGTGAGCGAGATCACCACGCTCACCACGATGGTCAGCGTGACGGTGACCGCGAACTCGCGGAACAGCCGCCCGACGATGCCGCCCATCAGCAGCAGCGGGATGAACACCGCGATCAGCGAGACCGAGATCGACACGATGGTGAAGCCGATCTCGCCCGCGCCCTTGTACGCGGCCTCCAGCGGCGCCATGCCCTCCTCGACGTAGCGGTAGATGTTCTCTAGCATCACGATCGCGTCGTCGACCACGAAGCCGACCGCGATGGTCAGCGCCATCAGCGAGAGGTTGTCGAGGCTGTAGCCCAGCAGGTACATCACGGCCACCGTGCCCAGCAGCGCCAGCGGCACCGTCACGCTGGGGATCAGCGTGGCCGGCACGTTGCGCAGGAACACGAAGATCACGGCCACCACCAACGCGATGGTCAACAGCAGCGTGAACTCCACGTCCTTGACCGAGGCGCGGATGGTCTGGGTGCGGTCGATGATGGCGTTGACGTCCACCGTCGGCGGGATCGAGGCCTTGAGCCGCGGCAGCGCGGCATTGATGCGGTCCACCGTCTCGATCACGTTGGCGCCCGGCTGCTTGGTGATGGCCAGCACGATCGAGCGGCCGTTCTGCACCGTGCTGCCCTCGGGCGCGGCGGCGCCGGCATAGGCCCAGCCCGCGATCTTCGCGTTCTCGGGGCCGTCGACCGCCACGCCGAGGTCGCGCACGCGGATCGGCGCGCCGTTGCGGTAGGCCAGCACCACGTCGCTCCAGGGCTGGGCCTTGAGCAGCTGGTCGTTGGTGTAGACGGTGAAGCTCTGGTTCGGCCCGTCGATCGTGCCCTTGGGCGCGTTCACGGTGGCCGAGGACAGCACGGTGCGCACGTCCTCCAGGCTCAGGCCCAGCGCCGCGAGCTTGGCCGGGTCGACCTGGATGCGCACGGCCGGCTTCTGCGCGCCGCCGATGTTGACCAGGCCCACGCCCGAGATCTGCGAGATCTGCTGCGCGAGGATGTTGTCGGCGTAGTCGTTGACCTCGGTCAGCGGCAGCGTCTTCGACTGCACCGACAGGATCAGGATCGGCGAGTCGGCCGGGTTCACCTTGCGGAAGGTCGGCGGGCTCGGCAGGTTGGCCGGCAGCTGGCCGGTGGAGGCGTTGATGGCGGCCTGCACGTCGAGCGCGGCGGCATCGATGTTGCGGTCGAGGTCGAACTGCAGCGTGATCTGGGTGCTGCCCAGGCCGCTGGTCGAGGTCATCTGCGACAGGCCCGCGATCAGCGAGAACTGGCGCTCCAGCGGCTGCGCCACGTTCGAGGCCATGGTCTCGGGACTGGCGCCCGGCAGGTTGGCCGAGACCTGGATGGTCGGGAAGTCGACCTGCGGCAGCGGCGCCACCGGCAGCAGCGGGAACACCGCGGCGCCGACCAGCAGGATGGCCAGCGCGAGCAGCGTGGTGCCGATCGGGCGCTTGATGAAGGCGGCGGAAATGCTCAATTGCGCACCCCGCTCGCGTTGTTGCCGCCGGCCGCGGCGGCCGGGGGCGCGGCCTTGGCCGCGGTCTTGTTCTCGGCCACCGTGGCGCCGGGCCGCAGCTTGTACTGGCCGTCGACCACCACGCGCTGGCCGGCGGCCACGCCCTGGTCGAGCACGGCCGTGCCGTCGGCGATCTGCACCACGTGCACCGGCACCGAGTTGGCCTTGTTCTCGGCATCGACGGCCCAGACGTAGGTACCGTCCTGGCTGCGCTGCACCGCCGCGGCCGGCACGGTCAGCGCGCCCGCGCGGCGGTCGAGCTGCAGCCGCACGTTGACGTACTGGCCGGGCCACAGCGTGTGCTGCGGGTTGGCGAAGCTGCCCTTGAGCTGCACCGTGCCGCTGGTGGTGTCGATCTGGTTGTTGAGCAGGATCAGCTTGCCGGTGCCCAGCAGCTGGGTGCCGGCGCGGTCGTAGGCCACCACCGAGAGCGGCGCCGCGCCCTTGGGCTGCAGCCGGTTGATGTCCTGCACCGCGTCCTCGGGCAGCGTGAACTGCACCGCGATCGGGTCGATCTGGTTGATGACCACCAGCCCGCCGGTGTCGGCCGCATGCACGATGTTGCCCGGGTCGACCAGCCGCGCGCCCACGCGGCCGTCGATCGGCGCGTCGATGCGCGTGAAGCTCAGCTGCACCTGCGCGAACTGCACCTGCGCGGCATCGGTCTTGACGGTGGCCTCGAGCTGGCTGACCAGCGCCTTCTGGGTGTCGAGCTGCTGCTTGGTGGCCGCGTCCTGCGCGATCAGCGTGGTGTAGCGCGCGAGGTCGGCGCGCGCGTTCTCGAGCTGCGCCTGGTCGCGCGCCTGGGTGGCACGGGCCTGCGCGAGCTGGGCCTGCAAGGTGCGCGGATCGAGCTGCGCGAGCATCTGGCCAGCCTTCACGTCCTGGCCCTCGACGAAGCCGATCTTGTCGAGCTGGCCGTCGATGCGCGCCTTGACGGTGACGGTGGCCATCGAGGCCACGGTGCCGATGCCGCCGCGGTAGACCTGCACGTCCTGCGCCTGCACCGGCGCGGTGGTCACCAGCACCGGCGGCGCCTTGGCCTCGGGCGTGGCGGCCGAGGCCTTGTGGCCCAGGGTCCAGGCGCCGCCGCCGAGCACGGCGACGAGGGCGGCGATGGCGAACCAGGCGACGCTGCGTCGCGCGTGGGGACGGGCGGCGGCGTCGCCGGCGGGGGAAGGTGCGGGATTCGTCATGGCATCAGGTTCCGGAAGTCGTTGCAGCGGCGGCGGTGGTGGCGGCATCGGCGGCGTCGGCATGCCAGCCGCCGCCGGTGGCCGCGATCAGCGCCACGCTGGCGGCGAGCTGGCGCGCGAGCAGTTGCGCGGCCGTGCGCTGGTTGGTCAGCGAGAGCTGCTGCGCGGTCACCACGCTCAGGTAGGTGGCGGTGCCGGCGCGGTACTGGGCCAGCGCGAGGCGCTCGGCCGTCTGCGAGGCCTGCACGGCCTGCGCCTGCAGCTGCGATTCGTGGTCGAGCACGCGCAGGGTGGCGAGGTTGTCCTCGACCTGCTGGAAGCCGCCGAGCACGGTCTGCTTGTAGAGCGCGACCGAGGCGTCGTAGGCGGCCACGGCCTGCTCGCTGTGGGCCTTGCGCAGGCCGCCGTCGAACACGGTCTGCGCGAGCACCGCGCCCAGCGACCAGACGCGGCTCGGCGTATCGAACAGCGAAGCCAGCTTGCCGGCGCTGAAGCCGCCGCTCGCGCTCAGCACGATCTGCGGGAAGTACGCGGCCTTGGCCACGCCGATTTGCGCATTGGCGGCCTGCACGCGGCGCTCGGCCGCGGCGATGTCGGGACGGCGCTCGAGCAGTTCCGAAGGCAGGCCCGCGGGCGCGAGCGGCAGCTGGACGCCGAGCGTGCCGGCGTTGGCGAGCGCGGGGTTCTCGCTGGCCGGCAGCGCGGCCAGCGTGAAGCGCGCCGGCGCCTGGCCGGTCAGCACCGCGATCGCATGCTCGAGCTGGGCGCGCTGCGCCTCGAGGTCCACGCCCTGCGCCTGCGCGGTACGTAGCTGGCTCTCGGCCAGCGCCACGTCGGAGCGCAGCACGGTGCCGGCCGCGTACTGGTGCTGCGTGAGCTCGAGCGCGCGCGCATAGGCGGCGGTGGTGTTGGCGTAGAGCGCGCGCTGCAGGTCGATGGCGCGCAGCTGCAGGTAGTCCTGCGCCAGCGTGGTCTGGATGCTCAGGCGCGCGCCCGCGAGGTCGTCGGCGCTGGCCTGCGTGCTGGCGTCGCCGGCCTCGACCGAGCGGCGCACCGCGCCCCAGACATCGGGCTCCCAGCTCGCGGCGAGGCCCAGGGTGTCGGTGGTGCGGCGCTCGATGCTGCCGGTGCTGTTGGTCTGCGCGCGGTTGGCGCCGGCGTTCAGGCCGAGGGTGGGATAGAAGCCGGCGCGCGCGGCCGAGGCCAGTGCGCGCGCCTCGCGGTACTGGGCCTCGGCCTGGCGGATGTTCTGGTTGGCGGCATTGGCCTGCACCAGCAGCCCGTTCAGCGTGGCGTCGCCGTAGGCCTCCCACCAGGGGTGCGAGGGATCGATGGCCTGCGGCGTGGCGGTCTTCCACGCACCGTCTTCCTTGTAGGCCGCGGGCACCTCCATCGAGGGCCGCACGTAGTCGGGGCCGACCGCGCAGCCCGCGATCAGCAGCGCGGCCAGCGCGGCCGCGGCGGGCGCGCGCAGGGCGCGGCGCGGAAGGTCGGGGAAGGAGGATGCAGCGGAGCGAGCCATGGTGCGGCCACTCTAGGCCGCGCCTTCCAACCGCTCGCTGTCGACTTCCTGACAAAGCTGTCAGTTGGCACGCGCTAAGAAATCTTTACCGCCGCCGCGTCGGCTCGCGCACCGGCCGCGGCATTGAAGAAGCCGAAGCCTTCAACGACGCATTCTTCAGGAGCAACCCATGAAATTCGCAGCGATCGCCGCGGCCCTCGCCGCGGCGGCCAGTCTCAGTGCCTGCGTGGTGGCACCGGTGGGGCCGGTGCGCGGCGCGGCCGTGTATGCCGCGCCGATCGAACCGCCGGTGGGCGTGGCGATCATCGGACCGACCTATGTCTCGCCCGGCCCCGGCTGGGGCTGGCGCTACCACCCGCACTACGGCTGGGGCTGGTACAACCCGCACGCGGGCTGGCACCGCGGCTGGCGCTGAGGCGCAAGGCGCCTCGGGCCGCGTTCAGCGCGGCGCGTCGCCCTTGCGGTACTCGGCCGTCAGCTCGTCGAGCTTCTGCTTGAGCGCCGGGTCGAGCTTGTACTCGGCCGCCGCGAGCGTCGCGTCGAGCTGCTCGGGCCGGCTCGCGCCGAGCAGCGGCGCGGTGATCAGCGGGTTCGCCATCACCCAGGCCACGGCCAGCGTCGCGAGCGGCACGCCCGCCTCGTCGGCCAGCGCATGCAGCTGCGTCACGGTGTTGAAGCTGCGCTCGTTCCAGTAGCGGTCCTGGTACATGTTGCCGGCCGTGCCGAGCGTGAAGCGGGTGTTCGCCTCGGGGCTGGCGCCGGGCTTGTACTTGCCGGTGAGCAGGCCGCCGGCCAGCGGGTTGTAGGGGATCACGCCCAGGCCTTCCTCGCTCGCGAGCGGCAGCAGCTCGCGCTCGATCTCGCGGAACAGCAGGCTGTAGCGCGGCTGCACCGAGACGAAGCGCGTGAGCCGCAGCAGGTCGGCCTTGCCGAGCGCGCGCGCGAGCCGGTAGGCCAGGAAGTTCGACACGCCCACATAACGCGCGCGGCCCGACTTCACGATGGTGTCGAGCGCCTCGATGCTTTCCTCGAGCGGCGTCTCGCGGTCGTCCATGTGCAGCTGGTAGAGATCGACATGGTCGGTCTTCAGCCGCTTGAGCGAGAGGTCGATGGCATCGAGCAGGTGCTTGCGCGAGGCGCCCTGGTCCCAGGGATTGGGGCCGACCTTGTTGACCGCCTTGGTCGCGACCACGAAGCGCCGGCGGCCCGCGGGCCCTTGCTTCTCGAGCCAGTTGCCGATGATCTCCTCGGTACGGCCCGTGGTCTCGACCGTGCCGCCCAGCGGGTAGACGTCGGCGGTGTCGAGGAAGTTGATGCCGCCCTCGGCGGCCTTGTCGAGGATGCGGTGCGACACGGCCTCGTCGGTCTGCAGGCCGAAGGTCATGGTGCCGAGCGCGAGCCGGGAGACGGTCAGGCCGGTGCGGCCCAGGCGGGTGGTGGGAATGCTCATGGTGTGGATGGTTCCTGTGAAACGGCCGAACCGCGCAGTCGCGCGTGGCTGCACGACCATCATAGGCAGGCCGCCCGAGGCCTGCACGTCAGGGTGCAATCACCGTGACGCGCGCCGTCATGTAGGGATGCACCGAGCAGGCGTAGTCGTAGACACCGGGCTTGTCGAAGGTCTGCGTGAAGTCCTGGCCCGGCAGCATCAGGTCCATGCCCGCGGGGCCGCCCTTCCTGAACACCACGCCATGGGGCGCGCCGTCGTCGTTCTTCCAGCGCACGGGCTGGCCCACCTTCACGGTGATCTGCGCCGGCTCGAAGGCGAAGTTGCGGATCGCCACGTGCGCCGAACCGCCCGCATGCCCGGCCGGCGCGGCGCGCTGCACCGCCACCTTGCGCGGCGCATTGCCGACCGCCACGGTGTGCGACGGACCACCGGCCAGGTCGATCACGCTCACGTCGTTCGAGCCCTCGTTGCTGACCCACAGCTTCGCGCCGTCGGCCGAGATATCGAGCCAGTGCGGCTGCTTGCCCACCGCGATGCTGCGGCCCGGCGTGCGCGTCGCGGGGTCGAACAGCATCACCTCGCCCGGCCCTTGCACCACGACCACGCCGCTCGCCATGCCCGCGAAATGCTGCGCGATGTGGGGCGACACGCCGGTGGGGATCGGCGCCAACCACTGGTTGGTGGCCGCATCCAGCACCTGCACCGCGGGCACGCCCGCCAGCGTCAGGTAGAGCGCCTTGCCGTCGGGGCCGAACTCGAGGTCGCGCGGCGGCTTGTCGAGCGCGATCTCCGAGACCGCCTTGCGCGTCGCCAGGTCGAGCACCACGAGCGCGAAATGGCCCGGCGCCTGCGAGGCCACGTAGGCCTGCCGGCCATCGGGGCGTACGGCGATGGTGTGCGGCTTGGGCACGGCCACGCTCGCGCCCACGGCATGGGTCGCGGTATCGATGAAGGCCACGCGGTCGTCGCCGTTGACGGCCACCAGCACCCAGCGGCCATCGGCGGTGGTGGCCAGGCCCTGCGGGCCCTGGCCGACCTCGATGGTGTGCGTCACGCGGTCGGTCGCGGCGTCGATCTCGCTCACCGCCGAGGCGCTGGAGCCGCTGACGAACACGCGCTGGCCGTTCGGGGAGATCACGATGCCGTCGGGCCCCGCCGCCACCGGCACGGTGGCGAGCACGCGCTCGCTGCCGGTGTCGATCACGCTGAGCGTGCTGTCCTTGAAGTTGCCGACGTAGGCCTTGGGGCCGGCGGCCAGCGCCGGGAAGGCCAGGGCGCCCGAGGCCGCGAGAACGGCGAGCAGGCGTGCGAATCCTGGAAAGGCGGTCATGGGGAAAGACTCCTGAAAGAAGAGAGGAAGAGAATCGGCACAGGGCATGACGCGCGGTGCCCTTCGTCTATTCCCCCAAATTCCCCCGAAATTTTTTTGGGCAAGGTGGGAATAAAACGCGCGCCCGCCGCGTCATGCCCCCAAAGCACGTCCCTTGACCGACCGCACCCGCCAGTTCGAAGCCGCCGCCCTGCCGCATCTCGATGCGGCCTGGAATCTCGCGCGCTGGCTGCTGCGCGACGACCGCCTGGCCGAGGACGCGGTGCAGGAGGCCTACCTGCGGGCCTTCCGTTTCTTCGACGGGCTGCGCGGCGAGAACGCGCGGCCCTGGCTGCTGGGCATCGTGCGCAACGCCTGCTACGACTGGATGCGGCAGAACCGGCAGCTGGCCGACCAGGTGGAGTTCGACGAGCTGCGCGACAGCGAGTCGGCCGGCGCGACGGCACCGGAGGCCGGCGATCCCGCGCGGCTGTGGGAGCGGCGCGTGCAGGGCGAGCGCGTCAATGCCGCGATCGACGCCCTGCCCGCGGTCTACCGCGAAGCGATCGTGCTGCGCGAACTGGAGGAGCTGCGCTATGAAGACATCGCACGCATCGCCGGCGTGCCGCTGGGCACCGTGATGTCGCGGCTGTCGCGCGCGCGGGCCCTGCTGCGCGAAAGCCTGCGCGACGAGCGCCCGGGCCCGGCGCAGGAAAGGACACGGCATGCCAATTCCTGACGACGAGCTGGGAGCGCTGATGCGACAACACGCCACGCGCCATGCGCCGCCCGCCGGCCTGGCCGAGCGCATCGCGCTGTCGGTGCGCGCCGAGGCCGGCGCACCCGCAACGCCGGCGCCGCGCCGTCACGGCTGGTGGCAGGGCCTGCTCGGGTTCGGAACCGGCGCGGCCGCGGCCTGGGGCCTGGCGCTGGTGCTGCTGGCTTCGCCGGCGCCCCTGGAGCTGCTGGGCGCGCAGGTCACGGCCAACCACGTGCGCTCGCTGATGGCCTCGCACCTGGCCGACGTGGCCTCCACCGACCAGCACACGGTCAAGCCCTGGTTCGCCGGCAAGCTCGACTTCTCGCCGCCCGTGGTGGACCTCGCCGCCGAGGGCTTCGCGCTGACGGGCGGGCGGCTCGACTACCTCGACGGCCGCACGGTGGCGGCGCTGGTCTATCGCTCGGGTCCGCACGTCATCAATGTCTTCGTCTGGCCCGCGGCCGATGCGAAGCCGCAGGCTCCGGCCTTCTCGACACGCCAGGGCTACCAGCTCGCGCACTGGACCCAGGGCGGCATGCAGGCCTGGGCCGTGTCGGACCTCAACGCGGCCGAGCTGCGCCATTTCGCGGCGCTGCTGCACGCGAGGACGGCGGTGCGCCCTTAGCGGCTGAAGACGGGATCGGGCCGATCCCGTCTTCGTTGCGGCACACCGCGCGCGGTCGTGGTCGGCGCGCGGGACTGCGTTTAAGCTCGGCGGCGATCCACGCGTTTCTCGAATGAGCCCCTCCTCCCAAGCCATCACGCATCCCACCGCCGGGTTCCGGACCTTGCTGCGCATCGTTGGCCGCGTCGCGGCCTCGCTGGTGCTGCTGCTGTCGACGGGCTGGGCCTGCCTCGCGCTCTGGTACCAGTTGCCCGTGGGCGAGACGGGCAAGGTCCTCGCCGCCGTGCTGTGGAGCGGCTTCGGCCTCGCGGCCCTGGTGCTGCTGTGGCGCGGCCGGGCCGCGCGCGCCCTGCTGTCCTACGCGGTCGGCTTCGCGCTGCTGCTGGGCTGGTGGAACACCATCGTGCCGCTGCAGCAGCGCGACTGGGCCGACGACGTCGCGCGCCAGCTGGTGGCGCGCGTCGACGGCAACGTGGTCACGCTCGAGAACGTGCGCAACTTCGACTGGCGCAGCGACACCGACTACACGCCGCGCTGGGAAACGCGCCGCTACGACCTCGAGCGCCTGCGCTCGGTCGATGTCTCGGTCTCGTACTGGAGGGGCCCGGCGATCGCGCACACGCTGGTGTCCTTCGGCTTCGACGACGGCCGCTACCTCACCTTCTCGATCGAGATCCGCAAGGAGCGCGGCGAGAGCTTCTCGTCGATCGGCGGCTTCTTCCGGCGCTTCGAGCTGAGCCTGGTCGCGGCCGAGGAGCGCGACGTGCTGCGCGTGCGCACCAACGTGCGCGGCGAGGACGTCCACATGTACCGCGTGCGGCTGCCACAGGCCGAGATGCGCTCGCTGTTCCTGGCCTACCTCGACCAGAGTGCCGCGCTGCTGCGCACGCCGAGCTTCTACAACACGCTCACGGCCAACTGCACCACCATCGTCTACGACCTCGCCAGGCGCATCGTGCCGGGCCTGCCGATGGACTGGCGGCTGCTGGCCTCGGGCTACCTGCCCGACTACCTGTACGACGTGGGCGGGCTGACGCCGGGCTACAGCCTCGAGGCGCTGCGCACGGCCGGGCGCATCACGCAGCGCGCGATCGCGAGCGATGCCGTGCCGGGCGTCGATTTCTCGCGCGCGATCCGGCAGGGGCTGCCGGGCGCCGAGGCCCCGTGACGATGCGCGCGCGTCTTCCCGGCCTGGCGACCTTGCTGTGCGCCGCCGCGCTGCTCGCGGGCTGCGCGGGCGTGAAGGTGGGCTCGATCTCACCCGCCGAATACCTCGCGCAGCGCCGCGGCGACGTGCTCACCACCGGCAGGCTCAGCACCTCGGCCGAGGAGGTGCTGCGCGTGATCGGCTCCGATGCCGAGCTGTGCGGCAAGGACGGCCCGGCCTGCCGCAATGCGTTGGCCGACTCGCCGGGGCTGAGCGACGAGCAGCGGCTGTCGGCGCTGTCGGAGGTGTGGCTGCAAGTGGCGATCGCGGCCGAGAAGAGCGGCAGCGCGACGCCGCCGGGCTCGCGCGCCGACACCGCCGCCATCGAGGCCTGGCTCGAGAGCGCGCGCCATGCCTATGCCTACCTGTTCTTCACCGCGCGCAAGCCGCGCGACCGTGCCTTCGAGGACCGGCAGACGCAGGTGCGCGACTACTACAACTACGCGGTGCAGCAGGCCATCACGGGCCTGTACCGCGGCGTGCGGCGCAACGCAGCGGCACAGCCGCAGGTGCCGCGCGTGGGCGACTGGCGCATCGAGGCCGACGTGTCGGGCCTGCGCCTGCCCGCCGACGCGCCGCTGCCCGACGAGCTGATCCCCGCCGCCTCGCTGACCTTCTCGGGCCTGCGCAACACCTACCGGCGCGACGGCTTCGGCGCCGAGCTGGTGGCGGCCGACAGCCAGCGCACCGACGAGAAGGCGCCCGCGCTCGATCTCGCCGACCCGCGTCCGCCCTACCGCGAGATGCCCTTCCCCGCCGTCACCGCGCTGCTGCTGTTCGACGGCGGCAACCTCGCCGAGGTGCTGGCCACGCGCACGCTGCGCATCGCGGCCTACGACCCCTACCGCACCGCCAACGTGCAGCTGGCCGGGCAGGAGGTGCCGCTGGCCGCCAACTTCACCTCGGGCTACGGCCTGTGGCTGGCCCGCTCCGACTTCGCGCTGCAGGCGTTGCGCAGCCTGTTCGGCGGCCGCGACGGACTCACGCAGCCGCGCATCTACCTGATGCAGCCCTACGATCCCGAGCGCCGCACGATCATCATGCTGCACGGCCTCGCGAGCAGCCCCGAGGCCTGGATCAACGTGGCCAACGAGGTGCTCGGCGACGAGACCCTGCGCCGCCGCTACCAGATCTGGCAGGTCTACTACCCGACCAATGCGCCGCTGCCGCTCAACAACTTCGCGATCCGCGAGGCCGTGACGCAGACGCTGCAGCACTTCGACCCCACGGGCCAGGCCCCGGCCTCGAAGGACATCACGCTGATCGGCCACAGCATGGGCGGCGTGCTGTCGCGGCTGATGGTGTCGTCGTCGGAGGACAAGCTCTGGGACGCGCTGCTGGCCAGCTACCCGATGCAGGGCGCGCAGCAGCGGCGCATCGAGGAGAAGCTCGCGCCCTACCTGCGCTTCGAGCCGCTGCCGCAGGTCAGCGACGCGATCTTCATCGCCTCGCCGCACCGCGGCACCGACTTCGCCAACAACCGCATCTCGCGCTGGGTCGCCAACCTCATCACGCTGCCGGTGGCGATGCTGGGGCAGTTGAGCGACATCTCGCGCGAGCTGATCCGCATCGCGCCGGGCCGGCAGGACGCGGGGCCGCTGCGCATTCCCAACAGCATCGACAACCTCAGCGACCGCGATCCCTTCGTGCGGCTCTCCTCGGGCCTGCCGATGAATCCGCGCGTGCGCTTCCACTCGATCATCGGCAACGACACGCCGGGCCTGGCGCAGGCGCTGTCGAGCGACGGCATCGTGCCCTATGCCAGCGCGCACCTCGACGGCGCGGCCTCGGAGCTGGTGATCCCGTCGGCGCACAGCGTGCAGGAGAACCCGCTCGCGATCCTCGAGATCCGGCGCATCCTGCGCGAGCAGCTGAAGCCCCGGTAGGCGGAAACCTTCAGCTCGCCGAGCCTTCGCAGGCCGCCACGCGCGGCCGCCGCGCATCGGCGCGCGCGCTCGCCACGGCCCAGCAGAAGACGCCCATGCCCGCGAGCGCGAGCAGCGCGCCGACCCAGCCGGTCGAGGTCCAGCCCAGGCCCGCGGCGATCGCCACGCCGCCGAGCCAGGCACCGAGCGCATTGGCCATGTTGAAGGCCGAGTGGTTGAGCGCGGCCGCCAGGGTCTGCGCATCGCCGGCCACGTCCATCAGCCGGATCTGCAGCGCCGGGCCGATGGCCACGGTGGTGCCGATCAGGAACACGTTGAAGCCCGCGGTGTAGATGTTGTGCGCCGAGAAGGTGAACAGCGCCAGCACCAGCGCCGCATAGGCCATCAGGCCGCCGATGGTGCGCATCAGCGACTTGTCGGCCAGCCGCGCGCCGACCAGGTTGCCGACCACCATGCCGAGCCCGAACAGCGCGAGCACCAGCGGCACGCCGCCCAGCGGCATGCCGGCCACCTCGATCAGCGTGGGCTTGATGTAGCTGAACACCGAGAACATGCCGCCGAAGCCGATGGCGCCGATGCCCAGCGTGAACCAGACCTGCTTGCGTTTGAGCGCGCCGAGTTCGCGCCAGGGGCTGGCGCCCGCGGGCGCGGCGAGGTCGGGGATGTCGCGGCGCAGCAGCACCACGGCGATGAGCGCGATCACGCCCACGAACACGAAGGCCGCGCGCCAGCCGAACAGCTGGCCGAGCCAGGCCGCGATCGGCACGCCGACCAGCGTGGCGCCCGTGAGCCCCAGCATCACCAGCCCCACGGCGCGCGCGCGGCGCCCGGGCGGTGCGAGCGTGGCGGCCACCAGCGCGGCCACGCCGAAGTAGGTGCCGTGCGGCAGCCCGGTCGCGAAGCGCAGCAGGTTCAGCGAGGTGTAGCCGGGCGCCATGGCGCTCGCGAAATTGCCGGCCGCGAACACGGCCATCAGCGCGATCAGCAATGCGCGGCGGCGCCAGCCGGCCGCGAGCACCGCGAGCACGGGCGCGCCGATGACCACGCCCAGCGCATAGGCGCTGATCACGTGGCCGGCCTGCGGGATGCTGACGGCGATGTCGTTCGCGACCTCGGGCAACAGGCCCATGATCACGAACTCGCCGGTGCCGATGGCGAAGCCGCCGACACCGAGCGCGAGCACGGCGCGCAGGAAGCTGGCCGATGAGACGGGCGGAATGGCGGGGGTGTCCGCGCCTTCGAGGGCGGATGGTGGGGCGTTCAAGGCCGGAGCTCCTGGGGGGATGCCCGGCGAGCGCGGGCAAAGCCCGATTTTAGGGTAAACCCTTAACACGCGCTGATGAGGGTTTGCGCCCCGCCCGATACCTTTTTGCCCTCGCCGTTCAGCGGCGCAGGAAGCGCGGCTCGCGGCGTTCGGCCATGGCCTGCACGCCCTCCTTGAAGTCCTCGCTCGCGAACTGCACGCACTGCAATTCGCGCTCGTGCCGGTTCGCCGCGGCCACCGCCTCGGCCAGGCCGCGCCGCAAGGTCGCGCGCGTCGATTCCACCGCGAGCGGAGCCGACAGCGCGATCTCGGCCGCGAGCGCCAGCGCGCTGGTGCGCACTTCATCGGCCCGCACCAGCTGGTCGACCAGCCCGATACGCAGCGCCTCCTCGCCGCCGATGCGGCGCCCCGTGTAGAACAGTAGCGCGGCCTGCTGCGCACCGACCAGCCGCGGCAAGGTCAGGCTCAGGCCGAAGCCCGGATGGAAACCGAGGCGGTTGAAGTTGGCGCTGAAGCGCGCCTCGGCGCAGCCCACGCGGAAGTCGGCCGCCAGCGCGAGGCCGAGCCCGGCGCCGATGGCCGGGCCATGCACCGCGGCCACCAGCGGCTTGGCGTTGCCGAACAGGCGCATGGCCTGCTCGTAGAGCGGCGCGGGGTCGCGCGCATCGTCCTTGCCGCTGAAGTCGGCGCCCGCGCTGAAGGCCCGGCCTTCGGCCGCGAGCACGACGGCACGGCAATCGGGATCGGCATCGAGCTGCGCGAGCCGGTCGGCCAGTTCGCGCAGCAGCGCCACATCGAGGTAGTTGAACGGCGCGCGCCGCAGCTCGAGCAGCACCACGTGTTCATGGCCCGAGTCCACCGAAGCGACCGCGCTCATTGCACTTCCAGCTTCGCGATGTCGACGTAGCCCTTCCACTTCTCGCGCTCCTGGCGCTCGAAGCTCGCGAGCTCGGCCAGGCTGATCTTCGCGGGCGCGAAGGCGAAACCCTCGAGCCGCGCGCGGATCGGGTCGGTGGTCACGGCCTCGTTGATCCACTGGTTGAGCTGCTGCTGCAGCGCCGCCGGCGTGGCGGCCGGCACCGCGATGCCGAGGAAGCCGCCGCGAATGCTGAAGCCCGGATAGCTCTCGGCGATCAGCGGCAGCTCGGGGTAGCGCTTGAGCCGCGCGTCGCTGTGCACCACGAGCGCGCGCAACTGGCCCGAGGCCACGAAGGCATCGCCGGCCACGGTGTCGGTGAACACCACCTGGATCTGGCCCGCGATCAGCTCCGACATCGCCTGGCTCACCTGCTTGTACGGAATCGCCGCGAGCTCGATGCCGGCCTCGTGCGCGAACAGCGCCGCCGTGACCTTGGAGGTGGCATTGAAGTGGCCGTAGTTGATCGTGCCCGGCGCCTTCTTCGCGGCGGCGACGAAGTCCTGCAGCGTCCTGTAGGGCGCGTCGGGCCGCACCAGCATGTAGGTGGAGCCGGGCCCGAAGGAGCCGACCAGCCGGAAGTCGCGCCCGGGGTCGTAGGGCAGCTTGCGGAACAGGCTGGGGTTGGCCAGGTGCGTGGAGGTGGTGGCCAGCAGCAGCACCGAGCCGTCGGCCGGCGCATTGCGCACCGCCTCCACGCCGATGATGCCGTTGCCGCCGGGGCGGTTGTCGACCACCACCGCGCGGCCGGTCTTGCGCGTGAGGAACTCGGCCAGCATGCGCGCCGAGATGTCGCCCGAGCCGCCGGGGCCGAAGGGCACGACGATCTGGATCGGCTTGTTGTTGTCCGCCGCCATCGCGGCCGCGAACGGCAAGGCCGCGAGCGCGGCGAGGCACTGTCTTCTCTGCATGTCGTCTCCTGTTGTTGGTGTCGTTGGAAGTTCGCGCTCAGCCGGGAGCCTTCGCGCCGAGCGCCTCGTTGTGCTCGCCCACGCCGGGCGCGCGATGCCGCACCCGCGGCCGCTCGCCGTCGAAGGACAGCGGCAGCCCGACGATGCGCAGGTCCTCGCCGGGAATGGCCTGCAGGATGCCGATGGCCTCGGTCTGCGGCTGCGCGAGCACCTGCGCGAAGTCCTGGATCGGCGCGCAGGGAATGCCCAGGGCCTCGAGCGCCTCGAGCCACTGCTGCGTCGAGCGCGTGCGGAACACCGCCTCGAGCGCGGGGATCAGCAGTGCCTTGTGCTGCACGCGCAGCGCATTGCTCGCGAAGCGCTCGTCGCGCGTCCATTCCTCGTGGCCGGCCGCGCGCGCGAGCTTGGCGAACAGCCGGTCGTTGGCCGCGGCCACCACGATCTCGCCGTCCCCGGTGGGCAGCGCCTGGAACACCACCACGTTGGGATTGCCGCTGCGGTGCCGCTCGGGCTGCTTCCCGGTCGCATGGAAGCCGGCCATCATCACCTGCAACCAGCCCAGCGCGGTCTCGAACAGCGAGGTGTCGACCACGCAGCCCTGCCCGGTCGAAGCGCGGCGCAGCAATGCCGCGATGCAGCCCAGCGCGGCCCAGACGCCGGTGCCGAGGTCGAGCACCTGCATGCCCACGCGCGCCGGCGGCCCGCTCTCGGCGCCGTTGATGCTGAAGATGCCCGCGAAGGCCTGCACCATCGGCTCGTAGCCCGGCGCGAGGCGCATCGGCCCCTTGTGGCCGAAGGCCCAGAGCGAGCAGTACACCAGCCGCGGGTTGAGCGCGCGCAGCGCCTCGGGACCGAGGCCCAGTTCCTCGAGCGAACCGGGCCGCATGTTCTGCACGAACACGTCGGCCTCGGCCGCGCGCTCGCGCAGCCATTGCGCCTGCGCCGGATCCTTGAGGTCGAGCGCGATGCTCTTCTTGCCATGGTTCATGGCCTGGAAGGTGGTCGCGGTGCCGCGCCAGAACGGCGGGCCCCAGCCGCGCGCGTCGTCGCCCGTGCCGGGCCGCTCGATCTTCACCACCTCGGCGCCGAGCGAGGACAGGATCTCGCCCGCGTAGGGCCCGGCGATGTTCTGCCCGAGCTCGATGACCTTGATGCCGGCCAGCGGCAGCGCGGTGCTGCTGTTCGTGTCGTCCGTCATGGTTCAGCGTCCCGTGAAATGGGGCGCGCGCTTCTCGACGAAGTGCCGCACGCCCTCGCGGAAATCCTCGGTGTCGCGGCAGGCCGCGATCTCGCGGTCGGCCACGCGCGTGGCCTGCCCGAGGGTCTGGTAGCGGGCCTCGACCAGCTGCCGCTTGATGATGCGCACCGCGCGCGGCGAACTCAGCTCGGCGATCTCGGTGGCGCGCGCGAGCACCGCATCGAGAAAGCCCTCGGCCGGCAGCAGGCAGGCCAGCCCCATGCGATCGGCCTCCTCGGCCTGCAAGGTGCGGCCGGTCAGCAGCAGGTCGGCCGCATGCATCGGGCCGATCAGCCGCGGCAGCAGCCAGGCCGTGCCGTGCTCGGCCACCAGGCCGCGGCGCGCATAGGGCAGCGTGAGCTTCGCGCCGGCCGCCACGTAGCGCAGGTCGGCATGCAGCGCGATGCACAGGCCCACGCCCGCGGCCGCGCCATTGATCGCGGCGATCAGTGGCTTGGCGAGCGCGCCGAGGTAGCCGTAGCGCTGCGCCGCGTCGTCGTCGGAGTCGGCCTGCGGCACGGGCGGCCGGCCCGGGTCGGACAGCACCGCCATGTCCATGCCGGCGCAGAAGGCGCGGCCGGCGCCGCCGAGCACGATGGCGCGCACTGCGTCGTCGGCTTCGGCATGCGCGACGGCCGCGCGCAGCTCGGCCTCGAGCGTGGGTGTCCAGGCATTGAGCCGGTCGGGCCGGTCGAAGGTGATCGAGGCCACGCGGCCGATCGCCGCGTACCTCAGTTGCGTGTAATCCAAGCGTGTCTCCGGGTCCGTTGCGCCCTGCGATGGGCATGCGGCCAGTATTCCGGCGGGCTCCGGCGGCGACAACCTTAGAATTTCGGAGAACGAAATCATGGCCACGCCCCGCCCCTCCACCGCCGGCTCGACGCGCGCCCGCACGCAGGCCACCGGCACCTTCGTGCGCAGCACGCCCGGCAGCCATTCGCTCGAACGCGGCCTCGCGCTGCTGCGCGCCTTCCGGCATGGCGTGGACGTGCTGACCAACGCCGAGCTGGCCGACCGCACGCAGCTGCCGCGGCCCACGGTCAGCCGGCTCTCGCGTTCCCTGGTGGATGCGGGTTTTCTCGCCTACGACCTCGAGCAGCGCGGCTACCGCCTCACGGCCGCCTGCCTGAGCCTCGCGCTGTCCTTCCGCAGTTCGGAGGCCACGCTGGCGCGCGCGCTGCCGCTGATGCGCGCGCTGGCCGAGGGCCGGCGCGTCAACGTCGGCCTGGCGGTGGCCGACCAGCTCGAGATGGTCTACCTGGAGTCGGTGCGCCTGAGCCGGCTCGGGATCTTCCGGCGCATCCTGCCGGGCTCGCGGCTCCCGATCGCGAGCACCTCGCTGGGCTGCGCCTTCCTCGCCGGCATGCAGGCCGCGGAGCGCAAGGCCCTGCTGGGCCGGCTGCGGCAGGCGCACGGCGCCGAATGGCGCGTGCTGCAGCCGCGGGTGGAGGCCGCGCTCGAGGCCGTGCGCGAGCGCGGCTTCTGCCATGCGAGCTGGGCCGCGGGCATGACCGCGGTGGCGCTGCCGTTGCGCTCACCCGCGGGCAGCCTCTATGCGATGAACGTGAGCTTCCCCACCGCGGAGGAAGTGTCGACGGACGCCATCGAGGCGCACGCGCAACTGCTGCTGCGTCTCGCGGCCGACCTGCGCCGCGACTGGGCGCGCTGAGGCGTCAGATCGCGACCAACTGGCGCACGCCCTGCGCCTCCATGTCCTTGCCGAGGCCGCGCGCGATCACCTCGCCGCGCTCCATCACGAGGTAGTCGTCGGCCAGCTCCTGCGCGAAGTCGTAGTACTGCTCGCACAGCACGATCGCCATGTCGCCGCGGTCGGCCAGCATGCGGATCACGCGGCCGATGTCCTTGATGATGCTCGGCTGGATGCCCTCGGTGGGCTCGTCGAGGATCAGCAGCTTCGGCTTGGGCGCGAGCGCGCGCGCGATCGCGAGCTGCTGCTGCTGGCCGCCCGAGAGGTCGCCGCCGCGGCGGCCGATCATCTGCTTGAGCACCGGGAACAGCTCGAACAGCTCGGCCGGGATCGGCGTGCCGCCGCGCTTGTAGGCCAGGCCCATGCGCAGGTTCTCCTCGACCGTGAGGCGCGCGAAGATCTCGCGCCCCTGCGGCACGAAGCCGATGCCCGCGCGCGCGCGGTCGTAGGGCGTGGCCTTGTGGATCGGCCGGCCCTCGAGCTCGATGCTGCCGCTCTTGATCGGCACCAGGCCCATCAGCGACTTCAGCAGCGTGGTCTTGCCCACGCCGTTGCGGCCCAGCAGCACCGTGACCTTGCCCAGCGTGGCCTCGAAGCTCACGTCGCGCAGGATGTGCGAGCCGCCGTAGTACTGATGGATGTTCTTGACTGTCAGCATGGCGTGGTTTCCTCAGCGGCCCAGGTAGACCTCGATCACGCGCTCGTCGGCCTGCACCTCGTCGAGCGAGCCCTGCGCGAGCACCGAGCCGTCGCACAGCACGGTCACGATCTCGGAGATGGTGCGGATGAAGCTCATGTCGTGCTCCACCACCATCAGCGAATGCTTGCCCTTGAGCGTGAGGAACAGCTCGGCCGTGCGCGCCGTCTCCTCGTCGGTCATGCCGGCCACGGGTTCGTCGAGCAGCAGGAGCTTCGGGTCCTGCATAAGCAGCATGCCGATCTCGAGCCACTGCTTCTGGCCGTGGCTCAGGTTGCCCGCCATGCGCGACACGCTGGCCGCGAGGTGGATGGTCTCGAGCACCTCGGCGAGCCTGTCGCTCTGCGCCGAGTCGAGCCTGAACAGCATCGAGGCGCGCACGCCCTTGTCGGTCTTGAGCGCGAGCTCGAGGTTCTCGAACACCGTGAGGTGCTCGAACACGGTCGGCTTCTGGAACTTGCGGCCGATGCCGAGCTGCGCGATCTCGGCCTCCTTGTGGCGCAGCAGGTCGATGGTGCTGCCGAAGAACACCGTGCCCTCGTCGGGCCGGGTCTTGCCGGTGATGATGTCCATCATCGTGGTCTTGCCCGCGCCATTGGGGCCGATGATGCAGCGCAGCTCGCCCGGCGCGATGTCGAGCGACAGCTTGTTGATCGCCTTGAAGCCGTCGAAGCTCACGCTCACGTCTTCCAGGTAGAGGATGCGGCCGTGGGTCACGTCGACCTCGCCGGGCGTCGCGATGCGGCTGAAGCCCGCCGTGCGGCCGCCCGATTCGGTGGCGCCGGTGTCGTGCGGCTGGCCCTTGGCGCGCGAGGCGCGCTCGGCGCCGGCTTCCATCAGGTCGGGCGTCATGCGCGGGCTCCCTTCGGTTCCGCATGCAGCGGCGCGGCGATCGCTTCCGGCTCCATGCCCTGTTCCGTCGCCAGCGAACGCTGGGCCTCGGCACGCGCCGGCGATGCCGCAGCGGGCGCCGCCTTCTCGCGCGACAGCCACTGGCGCACCAGCCCCACGATGCCGTTCGGCAGGAACAGCGTGACCGCGATGAACAGCGCGCCGAGGAAGTACAGCCAGTACTCGGGATAGGCCACCGTGAGCCAGCTCTTCGCGCCGTTGACGATGAAGGCGCCGATGATCGGCCCGATCAAGCTCGCGCGCCCGCCCACCGCGGCCCAGATCGCGATCTCGATCGAGTTGGCCGCGCTCATCTCGCTCGGGTTGATGATGCCGACCTGCGGCACG
Organism: Variovorax sp. GW821-FHT10D07; assembly: GCF_059415325.1. NCBI lineage: Bacteria > Pseudomonadati > Pseudomonadota > Betaproteobacteria > Burkholderiales > Comamonadaceae > Variovorax > Variovorax sp. GW821-FHT10D07. Next base: position 274,898 of record NZ_JBWKMZ010000008.1, read on the forward strand.
TAGAGCGCGCCGGCCACGCCGCACATCACGGCCGAGATGACCCAGATGCTGAGCTTGTAGGGCAGCGGGTTGTAGCCCGAGAACATCACGCGCGACTCGGCGTCGCGGATGGCCTGCAGCACGCGGCCGAACTTGCTCGCGATCAGCCACTTGGCGAACAGGAAGAAGGCCAGCAGGGTGGCGCCGGTGAGCGCGAAGATGGTCATGCGCATCTCCTGCGTGGCGATCGGGATGCCGAGGATGCGCTTGAAGTCGGTGAAGCCGTTGTTGCCGCCGAAGCCGGTCTCGTTGCGGAAGAACAGCAGCATGGCCGCGAAGGTCAGGGCCTGCGTGATGATCGAGAAGTACACGCCCTTGATGCGCGAGCGGAAGGCGAAGAAGCCGAACACGAAGGCGATCAGGCCCGGCACCGCGACGATCAGCACCAAGGTGGCAATGAAGCTGTCGCTGAAGGTCCAGTGCCAGGGCAGCGTCTTCCAGTCGAGGAACACCATGAAGTCCGGCAGGTCGCTCTTGTAGTTGCCGTCGCGGCCGATCTGGCGCATGAGGTACATGCCCATCATGTAGCCGCCGAGCGCGAAGAACAGGCCGTGGCCCAGCGAGAGGATGCCGGTGTAGCCCCAGATCAGGTCCATGGCCAGCGCGCAGATCGCGTAGCACATGATCTTGCCGACCAGCGCCACCGCGTAGTCGCTCATGTGCAGCGGGCTGTCCACCGGCACCCACATGTTGAGCACGGGCGCCACCGCGCACACCACGATCAGCGCGACGAAGAAGGCCGTCCAGCCCTTGCCGCTCAGCAGCGGCCCCTTGGTTGGAAGTACGACCTTGCTCATGCCTCTGCGCTCCGGCCCTTCATCGCGAAGATGCCCTGCGGCCGCTTCTGGATGAAGATGATGATGAAGACAAGCACCGCGATCTTCGCGAGCACCGCGCCCGCCCAGCCTTCGATGAACTTGTTGAGGATGCCCAGGCCGAGCGCCGCGTAGACGGTGCCCGCGAGCTGGCCGACGCCGCCCATCACGACCACCATGAAGCTGTCGACGATGTAGCTCTGGCCCAGGTCGGGGCCGACGTTGCCGATCTGGCTCAGCGCGCAACCCGCGAGGCCGGCGATGCCCGAGCCGAGCGCGAAGGCGTAGGTGTCGATGCGCGCGGTGTTCACGCCCATGCAAGAGGCGATCGGGCGGTTCTGCGTGACGCCGCGCACGAACAGGCCCAGCCGCGTGCGGCCGATCAGCCAGCCCATGGCCAGCAGCACCAGCACCGCGAAGACGATGATGCACAGGCGGTTCCACGGCAGCGTGACGTTCGACAGCAGCGACAGGCCGCCGCTCATCCAGGCCGGGTTCTCCACGCCCACGTTCTGCGCGCCGAACAGCGAGCGCACCAGCTGCTGCAGCATCAGGCTGATGCCCCAGGTGGCCAGCAGGGTCTCGAGCGGGCGGCCGTAGAGGAAGCGGATCACGCCGCGCTCGAGCACCGCGCCCACCAGCGCCGAGGCCAGGAACGAGACCGGGATCGCCGCCACCAGGTACCAGCCGAAGGCGGCCTCGGGCAGGTACTTCTGGAAGATGCCCTGCATCACGTAGGTGGCGTAGGCGCCGATCATCATCAGCTCGCCGTGCGCCATGTTGATGACGCCCATCAGGCCGTAGGTGATGGCCAGGCCCAGCGCGGCCAGCAGCAGCACCGAGCCCAGGCTGACGCCGCTGAACACGGCATTGAGGCGGTCGCCCCAGACCAGCGAGCCGTCGATGCTGGCGATCGAGGCCACGATCGCGGCCTTCACGTCGGCCTCGGTCTCGTCGGCCAGGCGCTGGTTGAGCAGCAGCTTGGTGTCGGGGCTGCGGCTCTCGCCGAGCTCGCGCGCGGCCACGAGGCGCTTGGCCTTGTCGGCGCTGCCGAGCATGCTGGCGGCGCGCACCAGTTCGAGCTGCGCCTTGATCTTCGGGTGGGTCTCGGCGGCCAGCGCCTTCTCGACCAGCGGCAGCCGCGATTCGTCGGGCTCCTTGAACAGCGCCTGCGCGGCCTCGGCGCGCACTGCGTCGTCCTTGCTGGTGAGCTTGAGCGCGGCCTGCGCGGCATCGAGCGCGCCGCGCATCAGGTTGTTGTTGACCACGTCCTCGGCCGTGTCGGGCACCTTGAGCTCGGCACCGGTCACGGGGTCGTAGCCCTTGTCGTCCTTCATCACGAAGACCTTGTCTTCGGTGTACTTGACCGCGTCGTCCGACATCGCCTGGATGAAGGCGGCGGTCTTCTCGTCGGCGCTGGTGACGGCCTTGTTGAGCGCGGCGATGCGGGCTTCGGAATCGCCGGCGGCGATGGCCCGGGCTTCGTCGGCGGTCAGCGCCTGGGCGGCCGTTGCCATGAACAGCATGGCGGCGAATGCGCAGTGGAGGGTTCGTCGAAGCATCTTGAAGCGGAAGTAGGAAAGGCCCTCCCCCGGGCGGGGGAGGGAGGAACGCACTTACATCGACTTGCCGGCCGGGTAGTCGGGCTTCTTGTCGTTGCCTTCGATGTACGGGCTCCACGGCTTGGCCTTGACCGGGCCCGGCGTCTTCCACACCACGTTGAACTGGCCGTCGGCCTTGATCTCGCCGATGAACACGCTCTTGTGCAGGTGGTGGTTCTTCTCGTCCATCTTCGAGACGATGCCCGAGGGCGCGGTGAAGGTCTGGCCGGCCATGGCGGCGATCACCTTGTCGGTGTCGGTCGACTTGGCCTTCTCGACCGCCTGCTTCCACATGTGGATGCCGATCCAGGTGGCTTCCATCGGGTCGTTGGTCAGCGGCTTGTCCTTGTGGCCGGCGATGTTCTTGGCCTTGGCGTAGTCGCTCCACTGCTTGATGAAGGCCGTGTTGGTCGGGTTCTTGATCGACATGAAGTAGTTCCACGCGGCCAGGTGGCCGACCAGCGGCTTGGTGTCCACGCCGCGCAGTTCTTCCTCGCCGACCGAGAAGGCCACCACCGGCACATCCTTGGCCTTCAGGCCGGCGTTGCCGAGTTCCTTGTAGAAGGGCACGTTGGAGTCGCCGTTGATGGTCGACACCACGGCCGTCTTGCCGCCGGCCGAGAACTTCTTGATGTCGGCGACGATGGTCTGGTAGTCGCTGTGGCCGAAGGGGGTGTACTTCTCGTCGATGTCGGTGTCCTTCACGCCCTTGCTCTTGAGGTAGGCGCGCAGGATCTTGTTGGTGGTGCGCGGGTAGACGTAGTCGGTGCCCAGCAGCACCCAGCGCTTGGCGGCGCCGCCTTCCTTGCTCATCAGGTAGTCGACAGCGGGAATCGCCTGCTGGTTGGGCGCGGCGCCCGTGTAGAACACGTTCTTCGAGAGCTCTTCGCCTTCGTACTGCACCGGGTAGAACAGCAGGCCGTTCATTTCCTCGACCACCGGCAGCACCGACTTGCGCGACACCGAGGTCCAGCAGCCGAAGATCACCGAGACCTTGTCCTGGCCGAGCAGCTGCTTGGTCTTCTCGGCGAACAGCGGCCAGTTCGAGGCCGGGTCGACCACCACGGGCTCGAGCTTCTTGCCGAGCACGCCGCCCTTGGCGTTGATGTCGTCGATGGCCATCAGCACCGTGTCCTTCAACACGGTTTCCGAGATGGCCATCGTGCCCGACAGCGAGTGCAGCACGCCGACCTTGATGGTGTCGGCGGCGAATGCCGGCACAGCGGAGATGCTGGCCAGCGCGACGGCGGCGGTGAGCGCCTTGAGAGTGAAACGACGTTGCATGTGGACTCCTGCTCCGGTGGGTTGAACCTGTTCGCCGGCGCGGTGCCGAGCGATGGGAGGGAGTCTGCGGAATGCACCAGGAAGGAGAAATACGCCGGGTGGCGTACACGGAGGTACTCAGGCGCGTCAACGGCGCGCGGCGTCGATGGCGCTACGGCGCCGGGTACTTGCGGGCGTTCGCGACCATCTTGCTGCGCGCGGCCTCGATGGGATCGATGCCGAGCTGGTCGGCCAACTGCAGCAGGTAGAGCAGCACGTCGGCGATCTCGGTGCCGACCTCGGCGCGCTTGTCGGCCGACAGCTCGCGGCTCTGGGCCTCGGTGAGCCACTGGAAATGCTCGAGCAGCTCGGCGGCCTCGACCGAGAGCGCCGCGGCGAGGTTCTTGGGGGAGTGGAAGGGTTCCCAGTGGCGCTCGCGGGCGAAGTCGCGCAGGGCCTGGGTGAGGGTCTGGAGGTCGGAATCCATGGTGGCTTTCTTGAGGGGCGGTCAGTGTGACATGCGCCCCTTGCCCGCCATTTACCCAATTTGGGCAGGCTCGTGCCCAGATTGGGCAGGTTCGTCAGCGGCTCGCCGAAGGCCGGCGGACGCCCCGCCGATGCAACACCGCCACCAGCAACGCCGACCCCATCAGATAGACCAGCGCCACCCCGAGCCCCGCCGCATAGGCCGCCGCATCGCCCCGCTCGCCGAGCCGCCCGTAGAACAGGATCCCGATCAGCGCCACGCCCAGCGCATTGCCCGCCTGCTGCACCATCGACAGCACGCCCGAGGCCACGCCCGCATGCTGCGGCGGCAGGCCGGCGAGCACGCTCGAGACCAGGGGCGCCATCACCAGGCCCAGACCCGCGCCCTGCACCAGCAGCAACGGCACCATCCACGCGAGCAGGTGGGCATGGCCCGCGAAGGCCGCGACGTTGAGGTACTGCAGCGCATGGCCGACCGCGAGCAGCAGCGCGCCGAGCGCGATCGGCGGCTTGCCGCCGAAGCGGCGCGCGATGCGGGCACCGCCCATCGAGGTGGCGAAGAAGCCGAGCGCCAGCGCGGTGAAGACCAGACCCGAGCGCAGCGCGCCGAGCGCGAGGCCCTGCTGCAGGTACAGCGCGAGCACGAAGTACAGCGAGGCATTGCCGACATAGAAGGCCAGCGTGGTCAGCAGGCCGTTGACGAAGCGCGCATCGGCCATCAGCACCGGCGCCACCAGCGGCGCACCGCCGCGCGCGGCGAGCCGGCGCTGCTGGAAGGCGAACAGCAGCGCGAGCGGCAGCGCGGCCGCGAGGCACAGCCAGCTCCACAGCGGCCAGCCCTGCTGCCGGCCCTCGACCAGCGGCAGCACCACCGCCACCGACGCCGCGGCCACCAGCAGCATGCCGGCGGGATCGAGCCGGCTCTGGTGGCCCCCATTGGCCAGCGGCGGAATGACGCGCGGCGCCAGCAGCAGCGCGAGCAGGCCGATCGGCAGGTTGATGAGGAAGCAGCTGCGCCAGCCGAGGCCCCAGAGGTCGGCCTGGATCAGCAGCCCGCCCACGAGCTGGCCCAGCGTGGCGCCAAGGCCCAGCGTGAGGCCATAGGCGGCGAAGGCGCGGGCACGGTCCTCGCCGGTGTGGACCAGCCCGATCATCGCCAGCACCTGCGGCTGCAGCAGCGCACCGGCCAGGCCTTGCAGCACGCGGGCCGCCACCAGCAGCTCGGCATTGGGCGCCAGGCCGCAGGCCGCCGAGGCCAGCGTGAACAGCAGCAGGCCCGCCATGAACATGCGGCGGCGCCCGAAGAGGTCGCCGAGCCGGCCGCCGGTGATCAGGCCCGCGGCGGTGGCGAGACCGTAGCCCGCCACCACCAGTTGCAAGGTGGCGGTGCTCGCGAGCAGTTCGCGCTGCATCGAGGGCAGCGCGACATTGACGATGAAGAAGTCCAGCACCACCAGGAAGGTGCCGCTGAGCATGACCCACAGGGCTAGCCGGCCGGGCCTGGCCGCGTCCGCGCTCTGGCCGGCCGTGGAGGAAGGCGATGCCGCCGGAACGGCGATGTTGGACTGCGTCATGGTGGGCTCGAGTCTTGGAGGGAGGGCGCGCTGCGGCAATGACCCCGGAGGTCAAGCGATCAGACGCCGGGGGTCGGCAGGATGAACTGGTAGTCGACGGCGATGCGGCCGTCCTCGGCCAGCCGCAGGAACTCGAGCCCGAGCGCCGCCACGGGACCGCCCGCGGCGGGGACCATCTGCCAATGGAACATCACGGTGTCGTGCAGCCCTTGCGCATCGCCGGTGGCGATGAAGCGGAAGCCGCCATCGCGCACGTTCTTCTCGTGCGAGCCGGTGACGCGCCGCGCCAGCGCCTCGTAACCCTTGGCCTGCAGCGTGCGCACGTAGTGCTCGCCCTGGGGCACCCACAGTGCGGCAATGGCGTCGCGGCGGGCGTCGGCGTCGGTCAGGTTCCAGAGGGCGACGTAGCGGTCGGCCAGTTCGGCGAAGCGGGTCTTGACATGCATGGTGTGTGCTCCTGTACGGTGAGAGTGAAGCGGCAGTTTCCGCCGCACTCGATGGACAGTGAATGCCTGCAAAGCCGACAATCTTGTCCATTCGTCCACCGCCACCGGAGCCTTCATGGACCCTCTCGACGACGTTTTCGCGGCCATGCGCGTGCGCAGCGCCCTGTATGCCCGGCTCGAGGCCGGTGCGCCCTGGGGCGTGAGCCTGGCCGGCGGCGAGAGCGCGCGTTTCGGCCTCGTGGTGCGCGGCGGTTGCCTGCTCGAGGTCGAGGGGGCGGACCACCCCGTCGCGCTCGCCGCGGGCGATTGCTACGTGCTGGCCCACGGCACGCCCTATGTGCTGCGCGACCATCCGACCACGCCCACGGTGAGCTGCGCCTCGGTCGTGCGCGACCGCATCGGCGGCGTCGTCGAGCTGGGCGGCACGGGCACCGCGGCCTCGGTGATCTGCGGCTGGTTCCACTTCGACCAGCGCGCCGCGCGCCCGCTGCTCGACCTGCTGCCGGTGCTGCTGCACGTGAAGATGGAGCAGGCGCGGGCCCTCGCGCTGCAGGGCACGCTGCAGCTGCTGGCCATGGAGACCGGCGAGCCCGGCCTGGGCTCCGGCCTGCTCGTGAGCCGGCTGGCCGACATCGTGTTCGTGCAGGCGGTGCGCGCGCACGTCGCGGCCGCGGGCGATGCGCAGACCGGCTGGCTGGCCGCGCTGGCCGATGCGCGCATCGGTCCCGCGCTGCGCGCGATGCACAAGGACATGGCACGCGCCTGGACGGTGGAATCGCTGGCCTCGGCCGCGAGCCTGTCGCGCTCGGCTTTCGCGCAGCGCTTCCGCGAGCGCGTGGGGCAGGCACCGCTGGAATACCTCACGCAGTGGCGCATGTTCAAGGCCGGCAACATGCTGGGCCAGGGCAACGCCGCGCTGGGCACCATCGCCGGCGCGGTGGGCTACGAATCGGAAGCCGCCTTCAGCAAGGCCTTCAAGCGCGAGAAGGGCATGGCGCCCGGTGCATGGCGCGCCGCGGCGCGCGAGAACGCCACGGCGTGAAAGAGCGCCTCAGGCCTGCCTGGCCGCGTGCCTGAACTGCGTCATGGCAAAGGCCCAGGCCATCCGCGTGGCATCGGGCCCGGCCGCATCGCTGAACATCAGCTTCGACGCGCCACCGCTCCACGCATGCCCCAGCCCCGCGATCTCGCACAGCGAGACCACCGTGCGGCCCTTGCGCTTGAAGTCGGTCACACGCATCGGGCGGCGCTTGCCGCGCTGCACGTCGCGCGCCACGCCGGGCCGCGCGCCCATGGCCGTGGCCCACACGGCGGCGCTGTTGACGGCATTGCTGGGCACGACCACGGCATCGGCATCGCCGTGCAGCACGAGCATCGGCGGCAGGGTCGCGAGGACGGCCGCGGCGCCCATCGCCTTGCCGACGGCGGTGACGGGCATCGGCGGCACGTTCTGGCCGCGCATCGCGCCGAGCGCGGTGGCCGACGACTTCGCCGCACCGGGCGCCACGCCCGAATGCATGACCACGGCGCGAAAGCGCTGCGGATAGCGCGTGGCCAGCAGCGCCGCCATGCTGGCGCCGGCCGAGAGGCCGGCCAGCGCGACGCGCTCGCGGTCCGCCGGGTAGAGCATGCAGGCCTGGTCGACCGCGGCCATCAGCGTCGCGGCCTCGGCATCGGCCTTGCCGGAGCGGCGCTCATACCAGTTCCAGCAGCCCTGGGGATGCGCGAGCCGGTCCTGCTCGGGGTAGAGCACCAGGAAGCGCTGGCGCGCCGCCAGGGCGTTCATGCGCGTGCTGGCCGCGAAGTCGCGCCCGGTCTGGCCGCAGCCGTGCAGCATGACCATAAGCGGCAGCTTCTCGCCAGGCTGCAGATGCAGGTCGGCGGGACGGAACAGGTGATAGCGCCGCGCGCCACCGGGACCGATCGCCATGCCGCTGAGCCAGTCGCCCTTGCCGGGCGGCGGCTTGAGCCGCTTGGCCGTCGCGCGCTGCACCTGGCCCGCCACGCGCTGGCTGTTGCGCAGCGCGAGCTTCGTGAGCGCCTTCAGGTTGCGCTCGTAGGCGCGGGCGAAGACGGAAGCGGTGGAGCGGCGGGCCATGGCGCAGTGTGACGCATGGCGCCGCGACGGGACAGCGATCGCCCGCTGCCCCTGGAAGGTCAGTAGACCTCGGGGACGATCATGCTCGCGGGGACGGGCTGGCGCAGGTAGTCCGCGTGGCGCACGCGGGCCGGCAGCTCCACCGGCGCATGGGGCACCATCTCGTAGGGCAGCTGGCCCAGCAGGTGGCTGATGCAGTTCAGGCGCGCCTTCTTCTTGTCGACCGCCTGCACCACCCACCACGGCGCCTCGGGGATGTGGGTGCGTTCCAGCATCGTTTCCTTGGCCTTGGTGTATTCCTCCCAGCGGCGACGGCTCTCGAGGTCCATCGGGCTGAGCTTCCACTGCTTGAGCGGATCGTGGATGCGGCCGAGGAAGCGCATGTGCTGCTCGTCGTCGGTGATGGAGAACCAGTACTTGATGAGCTTGATGCCCGAGCGCACGAGCATCTTCTCGAACTCGGGCACGGTGCGGAAGAACTCCTCGTACTCGTCGTCCGAGCAGAAGCCCATCACGCGCTCGACGCCGGCGCGGTTGTACCAGCTGCGGTCGAACAGCACCATCTCACCGGCCGCCGGCAGGTGGGCCGCGTAGCGCTGGAAGTACCACTGGGTGCGTTCGCGGTCGTTCGGCGCCGGCAGCGCGGCCACGCGGGCCACGCGCGGATTCAGCCGCTGGGTGATGCGCTTGATGACACCGCCCTTGCCGGCCGCGTCCCGGCCCTCGAACAGGATCACGACCTTCTGCTTGCTGTGCTGGACCCAGTCCTGCAGCTTCACCAGTTCGCCCTGCAGGCGGAACAGTTCCTTGAAATAGGCCTGGCGGGCCGCCTTGTCGGAAGCGCTGTTGGTGCTGGCCGGCTCGCCGTCGAGGCCGTCGATGTTGCGGTCCTCGATCTCCAGCTCGAGCTCCTCGTCGTAGCTGTCGATGAGGTCTCGGGCGATGCGCTGCATCAGTTCTTCGTGGTCGGGAAGGGCGCTCGTCGGCATGGTGAAAGGGCAAGAGTGGCGGGATCGGGGAAAACCATGCTGCATGGACCAGATGACGCCGGCGTGACGGTTTTGCAGCCGATTCCCGTAGGCCGACACGCCGTTGTCACACGGCGCGAACACCATTTCTCCCCACTACAACACTCCAGAACGCTCCCATGAACACGCTCGCCGCCCCGAATACGGACATGCCGGCCGCGCCGGCAGGGTCCGCAGCCCACCGCCCGAAGCTCGACGCCCGGCCCGGTCCGGTCGCCCTGATCACCTTCGTCGGCCTGCTCGCCGTCGGCCTGCTCTACACGGCCTGGAGCCTGGTGAGCGACGTCTCCGACTCCGGCGCACCCATGACCACCTGGGTGCCCTACATCCTGCTGGGCGTGGCGCTGCTGATCGCGCTGGGCTTCGAATTCGTCAACGGCTTCCACGACACCGCCAACGCGGTGGCGACCGTGATCTACACCCACTCGCTGCCGCCGAACTTCGCGGTCGTGTGGTCGGGCTTCTTCAATTTCCTCGGCGTGCTGGTCTCCAGCGGCGCGGTGGCCTTCGGCATCATCGCGCTGCTGCCGGTGGAGCTGATCCTGCAGGTGGGCTCGGGCGCGGGCTTCGCGATGGTGTTCGCGCTGCTGATCGCCGCCATCATCTGGAACCTCGGCACCTGGTGGCTGGGGCTGCCAGCCTCCTCCTCGCACACGCTGATCGGCTCGATCATCGGCGTGGGCGTGGCCAACGCGCTGATGCACGGGCGCGACGGCACCAGCGGCGTGGACTGGGCGCAGGCCACCAAGGTCGGCTATTCGCTCTTGCTGTCGCCGCTGGTGGGCTTCGGCTGCGCCGCGCTGCTGCTGCTGGCGCTGCGCGCCTTCGTCAAGAACCGCGCCCTCTATGAAGAACCCAAGGGCAGCGAGCCGCCGCCGTGGTGGATCCGCGGCCTGCTGATCCTGACCTGCACCGGCGTCTCGTTCGCGCACGGTTCCAACGACGGCCAGAAGGGCATGGGCCTGATCATGCTGATCCTGGTGGGCACGGTGCCGATGGCCTATGCGCTCAACCGCGCCATGCCGGCCGACCAGACGGTGAAGTTCGTGGCCGTGGCCGAGGTGGCGCAGGGCGCGATGCAGCGCAGCCTGCCGACCTCGCTGCCCGCGCTGCAGCCGGCGGCCGCGCGCGATTCGCTCGCGACCTACGTGCGCACCCGCGAGTTCAACGACACGGTGGTGCCCGCGCTGGCCTCGGTCACCGGCAGCATCGCGCAGCAGGTCAAGCAGCACGGCTCGCTGGCCCGCCTGCCGGCCGACGCGGTGGCCAACGTGCGCAACGACATGTACCTGACCTCCGAGGCGATCCGCCACCTGGACAAGAGCGGTGCCGCGCGCTTCGACGCCGACACCAAGGCCCGCGTCGGCGCGCTGCGCCAGGAACTGGACGACGCCACCCGCTTCATCCCGCTGTGGGTGAAGGTGGCGGTGGCGATCGCGCTCGGCCTGGGCACCATGATCGGCTGGAAGCGCATCGTGGTGACCGTGGGCGAGAAGATCGGCAAGACCCACCTGAGCTATGCCCAGGGCGCCTCGGCCGAGGTGGTGGCGATGGTGACCATCGGCGCGGCCGACATGTACGGCCTGCCGGTCTCGACCACGCACGTGCTGTCCTCGGGCGTGGCGGGCACCATGACCGCGAGCGGCTCGGGGCTGCAGATGTCCACGCTGCGCAACCTCGCGCTGGCCTGGGTGCTGACCCTGCCGGCGGCGATGCTGCTGTCGGGCGGGCTGTACTGGTTCTTCACGCACCTGTTCTGAAGCATCGCGCACCTTGCCGGCACTCCATGACCTGGCCGCCAATTCGTATGGCGGCGACGAAGCCGGGCTGATCTGCGGCTACCTGTTCGACCCCGGTGCGTCGGGCCCCGACGCCTCGCGCGAGATCGATTCGAACCAGGCCGCCGCCTGGCTCGACGCCCTGCCGCCCGACGAGGAGCTGGCCGCCGCGCCTGCCGAAGGCGCCTACGCGGGCCCCTATGCGTGGCTGCACTTCAACCTGAGCCATGCCCAGGCCGAGCGCTGGCTGCAGCGCCATGCGCGGCTGTCGGACACCTTCTACGAGACGCTGCACGACGGCCTGCCCTCCACGCGCATCGAGCGCGCCGACGATGCGCTGATCGCGGTCATCAACGACGTGCATTTCGATTTCAGCTTCGAGCCCTCGGACATCTCGACGCTGTGGATCGCGGTCGGCGCGCGGCTGGTCGTGACCGCGCGCAGCAAGCCGCTGCGCTCGGTCGACGCGCTGCGCACCGCGGTCAAGGCCGGCGACGCGCCGCGCTCGAGCACCGAGCTGCTCGAGCACCTGCTGCGCGCGCAGGCCGACGTGCTGGTGAAGATCGTGCGCGGCGTGACCGGCCGCGTCGACCGCATCGAGGACGAACTGCTGGCCGGCCGGCTCGACAACAAGCGCGCCCGCCTGGGCCTGATGCGCCGGCTGCTGGTGCGGCTGCAGCGGCTGCTGGCGCCCGAGCCGGCGGCGCTGTTCCGGCTGCTGCAGCGCCCGCCGGGCTGGATGGCCGAGGACGACACGCAGGAGCTGCGCGGCGCGACCGAGGAGTTCTCGGTGGTGCTGCGCGACATGCAGGCGCTGCAGGAGCGCATCAAGCTGCTGCAGGAAGAGATCGCCGCCAACGTCAACGAGGACAACAACCGCAGCCTGTTCGTGCTGACGGTGGTCACGGTGCTGGCGCTGCCGATCAACATCCTGGCCGGCCTGTTCGGCATGAACGTCGGCGGCATCCCGCTGGCCGAGCACAAGCACGGCTTCTGGATCGTCGTCGCGATCGTCGCCACCTTCACCGCGGTGGCCGCCTGGGCCGCTTTCAGGAAGAAGCGCTGAGCCGCTCCACCGCTGCGGTTAATGCTATTTATCTAGTAGCAAATACGAGCACCCATGCGACCGTGTCGACAGGCCGGAGCGCCTAGAATCGACCGGTGTCCTCCATTCTCAATGCCGACCTGCACTGCCACTCCGTGGTGTCCGACGGCACACTGACGCCCGAAGAACTCGCCGTGCGCGCCGCCAGCAATGGCGTCGACCTGTGGGCGCTGACCGACCACGACGAGATCGGCGGCCAGCACCGCGCCGCCGCCGCCGCGCGCGAGAACGGCATGCGCTACCTCACCGGCACCGAGATCTCAGTCACCTTCGCGGGCGAGACCGTGCACATCGTCGGCCTGGGCTTCGACCCCGACGACGCCGCCATGACCCAGGGCCTGTACGACACCCGCGGCGGCCGCGGCAAGCGCGCGCAGGAAATGTCCGAGGGGCTGGCCAAGGTCGGCATCCAGGGCGCCTACGAAGGCGCGCTGCGGTTCGTCGGCAATCCCGAGCTGATCTCGCGCACCCACTTCGCGCGCTTCCTGGTCGAGCAGGGCCACTGCCGCGACACGCCCGAGGTGTTCCGCAAGTACCTCACCGAGGGCAAGCCCGGCTACGTGCCGCACCGCTGGGCCACGCTGAAGGACGCGGTGCACTGGATCACCTCGGCCAAGGGCCTGGCCGTGATCGCGCACCCGGGCCGCTACAAGTTCAGCGCCAACGAGGAGTACGCGCTGTTCCTCGAGTTCAAGGCGCATGGCGGCCAGGCGATCGAGGTCGTCACCGGCAGCCACACCCCGGCCGAGTACGTCGAGTACGCCGACAAGGCGCTCGAGTTCGGTTTCGCCGCCTCGCGCGGCAGCGATTTCCACAGCCCCGACGAGAGCCACTGCGACCTCGGCAAGCTGCCGCCGCTGCACGCTTCGCTCACGCCGGTATGGGAACTGCTCGCTCACCGAATACAAGCGTGAGCCAGCTGTCCGGGACCGCGACCGAGAGCGCCGCCACCCAGGCGCTGGCCCAGGCCCGCGCCGCGGCCCAGGCCGCCTCCAGCCGCGAATCCGAACGCATCCTGGCCGGCATCGGCCTCGTGGTGCTGGCCGTGGCCTGCTTCGCCACGCTCGACACCGCCACCAAGATCTCGACCGCGAGCGTGCCGATCCTGATGGGCGTGTGGTTCCGCTATGCCTTCCAGGCCGTGGCCACCACCGCCGTGCTGCTGCCGCTGCGCGGCACCGCGCTGCTGCGCACCGCCCATCCGCGCTACCAGGCGTTGCGCGGGGCGCTGCTGCTGGGCTCGAGCCTGTTCGCCTTCATGAGCCTGCGCTACATGCCGCTGGCCGAGTTCACCTCGATCGTGCTGATCGCGCCGCTGGTGATCACGCTGCTGGCGGCCACCACGCTCAAGGAGCATGTCTCGCCGCTGCGCTGGACGCTGGTGGCGGGCGGCTTCGCGGGCACGCTGGTCATCCTGCGGCCCGGCGGCGGTGCCTTCAGCTGGGCCATCCTGCTGCCGATCGGCCTGGTGATGACCAACGCCTGGTTCCAGGTGCTCACGAGCAAGCTCGCGCAGACCGAGAACCCGCTGACCATGCACTTCTACACCGGCTGGGTCGGCACCCTGCTGGCCTCGCTGGCCGTGCCCTTCGCCTGGACCGCGCTGCCCTCGTGGCACTGGTGGGCGCTGCTGTGCCTCATGGGCCTGATGGGCACGGTGGGACACTTCATGCTGATCCTCGCCTACCAGCGCGCGCCGGCCTCCACCCTCACGCCCTACCTCTATGCGCAGATCGCGTTCGCGATGCTCGGTGGCTGGCTGATGTTCTCCCACGTGCCCGATGTCGTGTCGCTGGTCGGCATGGCGATGATCGCGGTCTGCGGCGCGGCCGGTGCCTGGCTCACCGTGCGCGAGCGCCGCGTGCCGATCGAACCGGCGGAATCCTGATCAGGAGCGTTTTTCATGGCCCAGTACTTCGAAGTCCACCCCGAGAACCCCCAGCAGCGGCTGCTCAAGCAGGCCGCGGCGCTGCTGCAGCGCGGCGAGATCGTGGCGGTGCCCACCGACTCCAGCTACGCGCTGGCCTGCCACCTCGACGACAAGGATGCGGTCGATCAGTTGCGCCGCATCCGCCAGGTCGACGACAAGCACCACCTGACCTTGATCTGCCGCGACCTCAGCGAGCTCGCGAACTACGCGCGCGTCGACAACAAGCAGTACCGCCTGCTGAAGGCCGCCACGCCCGGCCCCTATACCTTCCTGCTCGAGGCCACCAAGGAGGTGCCGCGGCGCGTGAGCCATCCGCAGCGCAAGACCATCGGCCTGCGCGTGCCCGACCACAAGGTGCTGCTCGAGCTGCTGGCGCTGCATGGCGCGCCGCTTTTGGCCACCACGCTGATCGCGCCCGGCGAGACCGAGGCGCTCAACGACGCCGAGGTCATCCGCGAGCGCTTCGAGAAGCAGATCGCGGGCGTGATCGACGCCGGCGCCTGCCCCTCCCAGCCGACCACCGTGGTCGACCTCACGCCCATGGGCAGCGGCGACGATCCGGTGGTGGTGCGGCAGGGGCGCGGGGCGCTCTCGGTGCTGGGCCTGTGATGCGACCCTCGTTCTTCTCTTGTTCCGTCTGACACAATCTCGCAGTGGATATCTCCAATCTGATACAGACGGTCCTGATCTATGCGCTGCCCGTGATCTTCGCGATCACAGTGCACGAAGCCGCTCACGGCTACGTGGCGCGCTACCTCGGCGACAACACGGCGGCGGTCATGGGCCGCGTCACGCTCAATCCGATGAAGCACATCGACCCCATCGGGACCATCCTGATGCCGCTGATGCTCTACTTCGCGACCTCGGGCGCCTTCCTGTTCGGCTATGCCAAGCCGGTGCCGGTCAATTTCGGCCGGCTGCGCCATCCCAAGCGCGACATGGTCTGGGTGGCCCTGGCCGGTCCGGCCTCGAACTTCATCCAGGCGATCCTCTGGGCCGTGGTCTGGGCGGTGCTCATCGGCGTGGGCGTTCAGGAGCCCTTCTTCGTCAAGATGGCGCAGGGCGGCGTGCTGGTCAACCTCGTGATGTGGGCCTTCAACCTCTTCCCGCTGCCACCGCTCGACGGCGGCCGCGTGCTGGCCGGGCTGCTGCCCAACGGGCCGGCGCAGAATTTCCTCGCTCGCATCGAGCCCTACGGTTTCTTCATCGTGATGGGCCTGGTGCTCGCAGGCATCGTCAGCAAGTTCTGGCTGATGCCGCTGATGAGCGTGGGCTACGAGGTGCTCGATCTGCTGATCGGGCCGCTGCAGGCCCTGTTGCGTTGATGTTGCGTTAGTTTCCAGTTCCGACCATGGCTTCGTCCTCCCCTTCCCCGCTGCGCGTCCTCACCGGCATCACGCCCTCCGGCACGCCCCATCTCGGCAACTACGTCGGCTCGATCCGCCATTCGGTGCGCCAGAGCGTCGCACCCGGCGTCGAGAGCTACTTCTTCCTGGCCGACTACCACGCCCTCATCAAGGTGCAGGAGCCCGCGAAGATCCAGCGCTCCACGCTGGAGATCGCCGCCAGCTGGCTGGCCTGCGGGCTCGACCCCGAGCGCGTCACCTTCTACCGCCAGTCCGACATCGGCGAGATCCCCGAACTCACCTGGTTCCTGACCTGCGTCACGGGCAAGGGCATCCTCAACCGCGCCCATGCCTACAAGGCCCAGGTCGACAAGAACACGGCCAAGGGCGAGGACGTCGATGCCGACGTCACGGCAGGCCTGTTCATGTACCCGGTGCTGATGGGCGCGGACATCCTGATGTTCAACGCCCACAAGGTGCCCGTGGGCCGCGACCAGGTGCAGCACATCGAGATGGCGCGCGACATGGCGCAGCGCTTCAACCACCTCTACGGCGATCACTTCACGCTGCCGGACGCCGAGATCGACGAGGCCGTCGCCACCCTGCCCGGCCTCGACGGCCGCAAGATGAGCAAGAGCTACAACAACACGATCCCGTTGTTCACGCCGCGCGCCCAGCTGCAGAAGCAGATCGCCAGCATCGTGACCGACTCGCGCGCGCCCGGCGAGCCCAAGGAGACCGAGGGCTCGGCGCTGTTCCAGATCTACCAGGCCTTCGCGAGCGCCGACGAGACGGAAGCGCTGCGCAAGTCCTACGCCGAGGGCATCGCCTGGGGCGACGCCAAGCAGGTGCTGTTCGAACGCATCGACCGCGAGGTGGCGCCGCTGCGCGAGCGCTACGAGGCGCTGATGGCCGACCCGGCGCAGATCGAGCGCACGCTGCTCGTCGGTGCCGACAAGGCGCGCGCGCTGTCGCGCCCGTTCATGACGCGGCTGCGTCACGCGGTCGGCCTGCGCAACCTGGCCGACACCGGCGACAGCGCCAAGGCGCGCAAGGGCGGCAAGGGGGCCGGCAAGACCGGCTTCAAGCAGTACCGCGAACGCGACGGGATGTTCTATTTCAAGCTGCTCGATGCGAGCGGCGAAACCCTGCTGCAGAGCCGAGCATTCGCCTCGCCGCAGGAGGCCGGCCGTACCATCGCGGCGCTGCAGGAGCAGCGCGGCGCGGCCTTGACGACTTATGCGGATCGGCTCGAGCCGATCGCCACGGATGAAGGATTGCGCGCCGCGAGCGAGGCGCTGGAGGCACTGTCGGAGGCCACCGCCACCACCAAGGGCGGATGATCCGGCAACCGCCATCGGCCCATCCGCCGGTGGACGTGAAGAGAGAAGACGGTGCGATCACAAAGGAAGAAAACATGAGCATATATGTCATCGACGACCACCCCCTGATGCGCGACGCGATCGTGATGGTCCTGCGGCGCCTTCGTCCGGCCGAGAACATCGTCGAGCTCGAACGGCTCGACAAGCTCGCGAGTTCCGTCGCGCAGCGCGGAGCGCCCACGCTCTTCTGTCTCGACCTGAAGCTGCCCGACACCAACGGCGTTTCGGGCGTGATCGCGGTCAAGCAGGTCTATCCCAACGTGCCGATCGCCGTCTATTCGGCGGCGCCCTCGGCCGACATGGAAGACGCCTGCATCGAAGCCGGTGCCGACACCTACATCGAGAAGTCGGCCAGCTCGGCCGAGCTGGCGGCGGCCCTGCGCGGCCTGCTGATGGCCGGTTCGGAAGAAACCGACGAGCCGCCGCTGGCCAGCAACAGCAAGCTCTCAAAGCGCCAGACCCAGCTGATCGCCATGCTCGACAAGGGCATGAGCAACCGCGACATCGCCACCGACCTCGAGATCAGCGAGCACACGGTGAAGGTGCACCTGTGGCGCCTGTTCCGCCGCCTCGGCGTGAAGAGCCGCACGCAGGCGCTGCATTACGCGCGCACGAACGGGTTGCTGTCGGGCTGAGGCCGGGCCGCAGCGTCGTGAAGGGGCCGCGCCGTGTGCGCGGCTTTTTCTTTTGAGGGCGCCGCAAGGGCGGCACCCCCAGCTACTCAGGGGGTCTTGCGCGAATAGGCGACCTGCTGGGTCACCTCGAGCGATTGAACCACCTGCGTCGCGCCGGGCGCCTGCACCTGGTAGGCACTCGCGGCGAGATCGAACTCCACGTCGTCCGAGAAATCCGCAGTGAACCGCTTCGAATAGATGTCGAAGTTCGCGACGAGCGTGCCACGGTCATAGGCCGCCATGCGGACCCGCACCGTCATCTCCACCGCGGCTTCCCAGCCCGGCGGCGCATTCTGCGCAAGGACCGCACCGGCGATCCTGTAGCGGCCCTTCCCGAACGCACCCCGGATCCCCTCGAGCGTGAATCCCAGCGACTCGCCGACGCTCTTTCCGAGCGGCGTTCGTGCAATCCTGACGACGTCTGGCGATATGTCGTAGCTCATGCCGACCGGCATGGCCGGCGTGTCTGCCGGATAGGCCCCCAAGCTGGGCGTCCCGATGGAGGTGTGAACGAAGGAAGGCAGCCTGTCGGGCGCGATGCCGGAAATGGTGCCAAGCCCCCTCGCCGCGCCCTGCTCCATGCCGGGAAGCAGCACGGAGCAGTATCTGATGGCATCGCCCCCGGCGGGCCAGAAGTCCTGCGCACGCCCTTCCTGGCGACGGAATTCGCAGAACGCGTACTGGCCCCGCCGATCGGAGTCGGGCGTCGGTGTGGTCTCGATCAACGCGAACTTGTAGATCGGACCGGTCGTGGCCGGAACGGCCGGTGTGACGGTGATGTACGCCGGCTCGCTGTCCTTCACGCCATCGTTCACCACCAGCCGCACGACATAGTCGCCTTGCTCGTCGAGCAGCAGCGACGGCTTCGCGCCATTCGCATCGGCCAGCACCGCCTGGCTGCCCAGCGGCTTGGACTGCAGCATCCAGGCATAGCTCAGCGACCGCCCCGCCGAAGCCTTGCTGCCGCTGCCATCGAGCGTGGCGACCAGCCCCAGCGTGCCCGCCGAAGCCTTCGCAGCCGCGGCGACCGGCGGCGCGTTGTCGGTGGGCGTGGGGGTTTCGGGTTCCGAGGGGCCGGACGGACCGGAAGGCCCGCCCGTCGCGGGCGGAGCAACCGGCGGCAGGAAAGCGAAGCCGGCGGAACCACCGCCGCCACCGCCACCGCCACCGCATGCGCACAGCATCGCGACCATGGCCGCTCCCACGGCGTATCTGAACTTGTGGATCATCTCTGCGGGCCCTCCCGTGCCCTGTCTTGAAAGAACGGAGCCGGCCTGCTGGATGCGGCTCTGCGGTTCCGTTTCGAGATGGCGGGGAAGATAACAGCAGCGGGCACCTCGGCCCTGCGCCAAATCCCTAGGTCGGCCCGACGACGCGGAGGCTCTCAGCCCACCGCCGCGCTCACGCGCGCCTGTGCCACCGCCTCGTCCGCATCGTGCAGCGCCACGCGGAACACGCTGCCGCTGCCCAGGCGCGAGCGCACGCTGACCGGGTGGCCCAGCACGTGCGACAGGCGCGCGACGATCGCCAGGCCGAGGCCGAAGCCGTCGGAGGTGCCGGCATGGTCGGCCACCTTGTAGAACTCGAGGAACACGTCGCGCAGGTGCTCGGGCGCGATGCCGATGCCGGTGTCCCAGACCTCCACGCGCATGCCCTCGCGGGTGCGGCGCGAGGCCAGCAGCACGCCGCCCTCGGGCGTGTACTTGATCGCATTGGCCAGCAGGTTGCCGATCATGCGGCGCACCCGGATCGGGTCGGTGAGGAAGCTGCCCTCGGTCACGTGGACGCGGAAGTCGAGGCCCTTGCTCTCGGCCACGGGGCGGTACTGCAGCTCGAGGTCCTGCAGCAGCTCGGCGATGTCCACGCGCTCGATGTGCAGCCGCACCTGGCCCGAGTCGATGCGCGCGAGGTCGAACATGGAATCGAACAGCGCATTGACCGCATGGGTGGCGCGCACGATCTTCGGCGCCAGCTCGAGCACCAGCTCGGGCTCGTTGCGCAGCCAGTCGGCGTACAGCGACAGCGCCAGCACCGGCTGGCGCATGTCGTGCGCGGCGCTCGCGAGAAAGCGGTTCTTCATCGCCACGGCCGCCACCGCCGCCTGCCGCTGCTGGGTCAGCGACTTGATCAGGATGTGGTTGTGGAACAGCAGCTCCAGGCTGTTGCGCGCGGTTTCGTGGATGTGGTGGCCGGCGCGCAGCAGCAGGTACCAGTGCAGCGTGGGCAGGATCGGCAGCAGGAAGCCGTACTGGAACTGCGGATGCTCGAGGTTGATGACCACCAGCCGCACCAGCACCGAGCCGAGCACGGTGGCGAACAGCGTGTTGACGAAGCGCTTGAGCAGCGGCGGATGCAGCGCCAGCCCGTTGAGCGGCGAGGTCGCGACGCCCGCGATCACCAGCCAGCTGATGAACTGGTTGACCTGCGGCACGCGCTCGAAGAACAGCAGCACCGACAGCCCCCAGACGAAGGCGCTGGCGGTCCAGACGAAGGCATAGCGGTCGGCGTACTGCTGCTGCGCCAGCGCGCTGCGCCCGACGTAGCGCACCGCGTACACGCGCGCGGCCCAGGCCCGGCAGGCCATCGAGATCAGGCCGGCGGTGAGCCAGGTCAGGACCTCCCAGCGCGGCAGCGCCGACCAGTTGAGCGCCGCCATGCCGACCATCAAGGTGCCCGACACGAGGTAGGAACCGCGCGCCGAGCGCATCAGGCTGCGGATCAGCTCGCCGCGCACCCAGGCCTCGGCCTCGTCGGCGGAGGCCGGCACGGGCGTGAGGCTGGTGATCGAGGCGGCGGTCGCCATCAGGCGGCGCCTTTTCTTCGGTAGCGGGCCAAAACCATGGATGAAGGTGCGGGTGGAGCCGGCGGCCGGAACGGCGTTCCGGCCAGTCCGGCGATCTTACCGGTCTGTAGGCCGGTGTTTCACGCCGTAACAACCAGCCAGGATAGCGCGGCCCTTGAGGCACGATAGGCGTCCCCCTCGCTTCCCGGGCCTGCCGCCATGCTTTCCCACGTATTCCTCGGCGTGAGCGACTTCGAGCGCGCCTTCGGCTTCCATGCCGCCCTCATGGCCGAGCTCGGCCATGTGCTGCGCTTTCGCGACGACAGCCGCCCCTGGGCCGGCTGGCAGCGCCCCGACGCGCCGCGCCCGCTGTTCCTGATCGGCGCGCCCTTCGACGGCCAGGAGCCGGCGGTGGGCAACGGCCAGATGGTCGCGCTGCTGGCGGCCGACCGCGCCACGGTCGACCGCGTCCATGCCGTGGCGCTGGCCCACGGCGGGCGCTGCGAGGGCCCGCCCGGGCTGCGCCCGCACTACCACGCCAACTACTACGGCGCCTACTTCCGCGATCCCGACGGCAACAAGCTCTGCGTCTGCTGCCATGACCCGGTGTAACTAGAAGGCCCGCTCCTGCACCGTCGCATGCGGGTGCAGCGGATGCGTCAGCGTGTCCGCGATCAGCCGCAGCGCGTCGTCGCACTCCTCGCGCGACATCGGGCCGCCGAGGCAGATGCGCACCGCGTCGGGCGGATCGCCGTCGGTCGAGAAGGCCGCGCTCGCGACCACGCCCACGTTGCGCGTGCGCAGGAAGGAGGCGAACTCGACCGGGCTCCAGCCCGGCGTGAGCGGCAGCCAGGCATGGAAGCCCTCGGGATGGGCCTGCAGCCCGTGGCCGCCGAGATGGCGCGTGGCCAGCAGCTGGCGCGCGGCCGATTCGGCGCGCACCGCCTGCAGCATGGCGTCGGCCGTGCCGTCCTCGACCCACATCGTGGTCAGCGCATTGGTGACCGGCGAGGCCATCACCGTGGTGGCGCGCAGGGCACCCGCGAGCCGCAGCGACTGGCGCGCGGTCGGCGCGCAGACATAGGCGCTGCGCAGCCCCGCGCCGAAGCACTTGGAGAAGCCGGTG
Source organism: Variovorax sp. GW821-FHT10D07 (assembly GCF_059415325.1). Classification (NCBI taxonomy): domain Bacteria; kingdom Pseudomonadati; phylum Pseudomonadota; class Betaproteobacteria; order Burkholderiales; family Comamonadaceae; genus Variovorax; species Variovorax sp. GW821-FHT10D07. Next base: position 296,371 of record NZ_JBWKMZ010000008.1, read on the forward strand.
ACGTAGTAGGTCAGCGCGGGCGCCAGCGTGGCGAGCGTGGGCGGCATCTGGCGCGGCAGCATGCCGTAGGCGTCGTCCTCGATGATCGGCACCGCGTAGCGCAGCGCCACGTCGGCCAGCGCCTCGCGCCGCGCGCGGCTCACGGTGCCGGTGGTGGGATTGAGCAGGGTCGGGTTGCAGTACAGCGCCTTGGGCTTCAGGGTCTTGCAGGCGTGCTCGAAGGCATCGGCGATCGGGCCGTCGTCGTCGAGCTGCAGCGCATGCAGCTGCACGCCGAGCTGGGCCGCGATGGCCTTGATGCCCGGATAGGTCAGCGACTCCACGCACACCAGTTCGCCGGGCCGCGCGAGCTGCGAGATCAGCGCGGTCAGCACGCCGTGGATGCCGGGGCACACGAGGATGCGGTCGACGCCGGCCTCGGGCACGTGCGGGCGCAGCCACTGCATCGCGGCCTCGCGGTCGTGCACGGTGCCGCCGAAGTCCTGGTAGCGCAGCAGGTCGTAGAGGTCCGCCTGCGCGAAGGCCTGCGCGGCGCCCTCGTGCATGCGCGCCACCAGGTGCTCGTCGCGCGGCTCGGGCGGCATGTTCATCGTCATCTCGGCGCCGCTGCCGCCGCGCAGCCGCAGGCTCGGGCTGCCGGTGCGGATGAAGGTGCCGGTGCCCGCGCGCGAATCGATCAGCCCGCGCTTGCGCGCCTCGGCATAGCCGCGCGCCACGGTCGTGTAGTTGAGCTGCAGGTCCGCGGCCAGCTCGCGCAGCGTGGGCAGCCGGTCGCGCGCGCCGAGCCGTCCGGTGCGGATGTCGTCGGCGATCAGGTCGGCCAGCAGCAGGTAGGCCGGCTTGGCGCTGGCGCGCAGCTGCTTGCGCCAGTGCAGCGTGATGGGGGCGATCGGGGCGGTGTCGGTAGCGGCCACTTGATTGCATCCATTGATTGCATCGGGGGACCGATCAACCCGCAGGAAACGTGCCCGTCCCCTGGGGGTTCCCAGGGCCGGCGATGCCTCGAACGGGTGCGATCAACCCCATTGATCGGGTGCATTGATCGCACGCCAAACGCTTCGCCACGGTGCGGCCCGGCCCGCCGCGAACGCCGCGCGACGCGTCCGCGGCACCCGCGCGGAAATTTTTTCGCGCCCGCATGCGGCACCGCTGCGCCTTGATCGCAACTTGATTGCATCGCGGGCCCCGCGCCTTGGCACATGGCATGCGAAGAAGAAGGCGCGCAGACGCTGCTGCGTTCCTCTCCTTCATCCCTTTCACCGGAGTACCCCATGCCCACCGTGACCCGTCCCCGCAACGAAAAAGGCGAGTTCCTCGTCGACTACGAAGAGAAGGTGTTCGAAGACGTGAAGGCCGAGCCCGGCGAGAAGGCGCTCGTGACCTTCCACACCGTGGCCTTCGAAGGCTCGATCGGCTTCGTCAACCTGCTGCAGGCCACGCGCCTCAAGCGCAAGGGCTTCGAGACCTCGATCCTGCTCTACGGCCCCGGCGTCACGCTGGGCGTGCAGCGCGGCTTCCCGACCCTGGGCGACGAGGCCTTCCCGGGCCACCAGAACTTCAACAAGCAGATCGCCACCTTCATCGCCGAGGGCGGCAAGGTCTACGCCTGCCGCTTCGCGCTGCAGGCGCTCTACGGCCACGGCGAGGGCGCGCTGATCGAGGGCATCAAGCCGATCAACCCGCTCGACGTGCTCGACCTGATCCTGCTGCACCGCAAGCAGAACGCCTTCATCCTAGACACCTGGACGCTGTAAGCGATGGCCACCGCACCCCGCATCGTCCGCGCCGCGGCGATCCAGATCGCGCCGGACTTCGACCGTCCCGACGGCACGCTCGATCGGGTGTGCAGCGCGATCGACGAAGCCGCTTCAAAGGGCGCGCAGCTCGCGGTCTTCCCCGAGACCTTCGTGCCCTACTACCCCTACTTCAGCTTCGTGCTGCCGCCGGTGCTGCAGGGCGCGCCGCACCTGCGGCTGGCCGAGCGCGCGGTGGTGGTGCCCGGCCCGGTCACGCAGGCCGTGGCCGAGCGGGCGCGCGCCCGCGGCGTGGTGGTGGTGCTCGGCGTGAACGAGCGCGACCACGGCAGCCTCTACAACACGCAGCTGGTGTTCGACGCCGACGGCACGCTCGCGCTCAAGCGCCGCAAGATCACGCCGACCTACCACGAGCGCATGGTCTGGGGCCAGGGCGACGGCGCCGGGCTCAAGGTGGTCGACACCGCCCTCGGCCGCGTCGGCGCGCTGGCCTGCTGGGAGCACTACAACCCGCTGGCGCGCTACAGCCTGATGGCGCAGCACGAGGAGATCCACTGCGCGCAGTTTCCGGGCTCGCTGGTGGGCCCGATCTTCGCCGAGCAGATGGAGGTGACGATCCGCCACCACGCGCTCGAGTCGGGCTGCTTCGTGGTCAACGCCACCGGCTGGCTCAGCGACGAGCAGATCCGCAGCGTCACGCCCGACCCCAACCTGCAGAAGGCGCTGCGCGGCGGCTGCCACACGGCCATCGTCTCGCCCGAGGGCCGGCATCTCGCGCCGCCGCTCACCGAGGGCGAGGGCATGGTGATCGCCGACCTCGACATGGCGCTGATCGCCAAGCGCAAGCGAATGATGGATTCGGTGGGCCACTACGCGCGCCCCGAGCTGCTCTCGCTCGCCATCGACGACCGGCCCGCGGCCACCACCGTGCCGATGCACACCCTTTCTTCCCACCCACGGAGCCCTGACCATGACGACGACCGCCGCCCTCGCACCGAATCCCGCACCGAATTCCGCGCCGGTGGACAGCCGCCAGCTGATGACGGAGCTCCAGTCCTTCGGGTTGCGGCTGGTTGATCCCGGCGCGGGGGCCGCCAGCCGCCGCGGCGGCGCCGGCCCCTCGGACCACAAGGCCGTGCTGGTCGACGGCCACACGATCATGGTGCCGGTGCACACCGCGAGCGCCTGGCATTCGCCGTTCACGGCCGAGGCGCCGAACGCGCAGGGCGTGAGCCGCGTGATGCGCGGCAGCATCCCGATCGCGAACATCGCCTTTCCGCGCCAGCCGCGCTTCTATGCGATGCAGACCTTCGACGGCGTGCCCTATTCGCACATCGCCACCTTGCACGGCAGCGACGTGCTCGCCACCACCGTGCTGCAGACCTGCATCCGCTACGAGAGCCGGCGCAAGAGCTGCAAGTTCTGCGCGATCGGCCAGTCGCTCGCGGCCGGCCGCACCATCGCGCACAAGACGCCGCAGCAGCTCGCCGAGGTGGCACGCGCGGCCGTGCTGCTCGACGGCGTGAAGCACATGGTGCTGACCACCGGCACGCCCAACGCCACCGACCGCGGCGCGGCGGTGCTCTGCGAGAGCGCCTTCGCGATCAAGGCCGCGGTCGACATTCCGATCCAGGGCCAGTGCGAGCCGCCCGACGACGACCGCTGGTTCCAGCGCATGAAGGCCGCAGGCATCGACACGCTGGGCATGCACCTGGAGGTGGTCACGCCCGAGGTGCGCGAACGCATCATGCCGGGCAAGGCCAGCGTGCCGGTGTCGCGCTACATGAGCGCCTTCGAGGCCGCGGTGGCGGTGTTCGGCCGCGGCCAGGTCAGCACCTACATCCTCGCGGGCCTCGGCGATTCGCGCGAGGCCATCCTCTCGATCTGCGACGAGCTGCTCGCGCGCGGCGTCTACCCCTTCGTCGTGCCCTTCGTGCCGATCAGCGGCACGCCGCTCGAGGACCATCCCGCCCCCACGCCCGAGTTCATGAAGTCGCTGCTCGAGCCGCTGGGCCGGCGCGTCGCGGCGGCCGGGCTGCGCTCGGCCGACATCAAGGCCGGCTGCGGCAAGTGCGGCGCCTGCTCTTCGCTGTCCGTCTACGAGGCCTGAGATGAAGACCGCCGAAGCCTGGAGCGAGCTGCCGCTGGCCTACGCGCCGGTCGAATACCTCGTGCGCGAGGCCTCCCAGCAATGGGAGCGCGACGAGGCGATGGCGCTGCGCCGCGCCGTGTTCTGCATCGAGCAGGGCATCTTCGCGCGCGACGACCGCGACGCGATCGACGACCATGCACTGCTGCTGGTGGCGATGTCGTGCAACGCCGGCATGCCCGAGCAGGTGGTGGGCACGGTGCGCATCCATCGCGGCGCCGCGGGGACCGGCAGCGGGAGCGAATGGTGGGGCTCGCGGCTCGCGGTGCACCCGGCCTTCCGCAGCCAGGGCCACCTGGGCGCGACGCTGATCCGGCTCGCGGTGTCGCGCGCCCATGCGCTGGGCTGCACGCTGTTCCTCGCGCAGGTGCAGCTGCAGAACGAGCCGCTGTTCCGCAAGCTCGGCTGGACCACGCTCGGCGAATGCGAGGTGCAGGGCCGCCCGCATGCGCGCATGCGCGCCGACCTCGGCTTCTATCCGCCCTGCCACGATCCGGTCAGCGGCTTCGTCACGCGCGCGAAGGTGCCGCGATGAGCCGCGCCGCCGAGATCGCCGAAGCGCTGCGCGCCACGCGCGGCTTCGCCCACAAGCGCGATATCAGCGAGGTGGTGGCCGCGCTGGGCCGCTCGCTGCCCGGCGGCCACGCGGCGCTCGCGCAGGCCGTGCCCGTGGGCGACGACTGCGCCGCCATTCCCGACGGCCGCGGCGGCTACCTGCTGTTCGCGATCGAGGGGCTGGTCGAGGACTTCATCGTGCGCATGCCCTGGTTCGCGGGCTACTGCGGCGTGATGGTCAACGTGAGCGACATCTACGCGATGGGCGGGCGCCCGACCGCGGTGGTCGACGCGCTGTGGAGCAGCGGCATGAACCCGGCCGACCAGGTGCTCGGCGGCATGGCCGAGGCCGCGGCGCGCTACGGCGTACCGATCGTCGGCGGCCACAGCAACAACCGCAGCGAGCGGCCGCAGCTCGCGGTCGCGATCCTCGGCCATGCGCGCCGGCTGATCACGAGCTTCGATGCGCGGCCCGGCGACCTGCTGGTGATGGCGGCCGACCTGCGCGGCGCCTACGAGGAGCCCTTCCCCTACTGGAACGCCTCGACGCGCGCGCCGGCCGCGCGGCTGCGCGCCGACCTCGAGCTGCTGCCCGCGCTCGCCGAGGCCGGCCTGTGCCGCGCCGGCAAGGACATCAGCATGGCCGGCGCGGTCGGCACCGCGATGATGCTGCTCGAATGCTCGGGCGTGGGCGCCTCGATCGAGCTCGATGCGCTGCCGAAGCCCGAGGGCGTGCCGCTGCTGCGCTGGCTGTCGTCGTTCCCGAGCTACGGCTTCGTGCTCAGCGTCGCGCCCGCGCAGCTCGCGCGCGTGCTCGCGCGCTTCGCGGCGCGCGACATCGCCTGCGGCGTGATCGGCACCGTGGACCCCAGTCGCACCGTGCGCCTGCGCGCCGATGGCGAGGAGGCCCTGCTGTGGGACTTCGGCCGCGATGCCTTCATCCAGCCGCCGGTGCCGGCCGGCCTGCGCGAGGAGGCCCGCCATGGCTGACGACGACCTCGAGCGCCCGCTGCGCATCGGGCTGCTGACGCATTCGGTCAACCCGCGCGGCGGCGTGGTCCACACGCTGGAACTCGCGCGTGCGCTGCACGAGGCCGGCCATGCCGTCACCGTGTTCGCGCCGGCCGCGCCGGGCCAGCGCTTCTTCCGCGAACCGCCCTGCCGCGCCGAGCTCGTGCCGGTGCACGGCACGCCGGCCGACACGGTGGCGATGGTGCGCACGCGCATCGCGGCCTTCGTCGACCACCTGGGCGCGCTGCTCGAGCACGAGCGCTTCGACGTGCTCCACACCCACGACTCGATCGGCGGCAACGCGCTGGCGCGGCTGCAGGACATGGGCCGCATCGAGGGCTTCGTGCGCACGGTCCATCACCTCGACGACTTCGCCGATGCGCAGCTCGCGCACTGGCAGCACCAGGCCTTCGTCCGCGCGCGGCAGGTGTTCTGCGTGAGCCGGCTCTGGTGCGGGCATCTCGCTCGGCACCACCGGATCGCGGCGCAGGAGGTGGCGAACGGCATCGACACCGCGCGCTTCTCGCCGCGCATGCAGGCCGGCGACGCGGCGCTCGCGCGGCGGCTCGGTCTGCGCACCGGCGCGCCGCTGGTGCTGGCCGTCGGCGGCGTCGAGGAGCGCAAGAACACGCTGCGCCTGCTCGAGGCCTTCGCGCTGCTGCGGCAGCGCCCGGGCCAGGCCGATGCGCAATTGGTGATCGCGGGCGGCGCGAGCCTGCTCGACCACAGCGCCACCATGCAGGCCTTCGCCAGCGCGCTCGCACGCCTCGGGCTGGCCGAAGGCCCGGACCGCGCCGTGCGGCTCACCGGGCCGCTGGCCGACGAGGACATGCCCGCGCTCTACCGGCTCGCCGACGTGGTCGCGATGCCCTCGCTGCGCGAAGGCTTCGGCCTGGTGGTGCTCGAAGGCCTGGCGAGCGGGCGGCCCGTGGTGGCCTCGCGCATCGCGCCCTTCACCGACTACCTCGCGCCCGAGGACGTGAGCTGGGCCGACCCGCTCGATGCCGGCTCGATCGCGCAGGCCTTGGCCGAGGCGCTCGCGCGGCGCGACGACGCGCGCATCGCGCGATCGGCGGCCCGGCTCGCGCGGCACTTCAGCTGGGCCGAGAGCGCGCAGCGGCACGTCGCCCTCTACCGCGAAGGCCTGCGCCGCCCCCACGCCATCGAAACGAGGACCGCCCTATGCCCGTGATGCATTTCCAGGTGCGCTGGCCCGATGCCAGCGAATCGCGCTGCTACTCGCCTTCGCTGGTGGTGCGCGACTTCCTCGCACCCGGCGAACGCTATGCGCTCGACGATTTCCTGCGGCGCACGCGCGAGGCGCTCGGCATCGCCTCCGAACGCGTGCGCGCGAAGTACGGCTTCGCCTGTTCGCAGGCGATGGACCAGCTCGCCGAGATCGAGCGCATCGCCGCGCGCTTCGAGCCCGCCGCCGAAGTCACCGTGCTGGCCTTCGACTGACCTCCCCCTTGCGCCCCCATCGAGAAAGAGAGACCCCATGTCCCACCCCACCCATCCCGAGCATCCCTATGGCGGCCGCAGCCACTACAGCGTGGCGATCGTCGGCGGCGGCCAGGCCGGCCTGTCGCTGAGCCACTGCCTGCAGCAGCGCGGCATCGACCACCTCGTGATCGAGAAGCGCAGCCTGGTCCACAGCTGGCGCACGCAGCGCTGGGATTCGTTCTGCCTGGTCACGCCCAACTGGCAATGCCAACTGCCGGGCTGGCCCTACCAGGGCGACGATCCGCACGGCTTCATGGTCAAGGACCAGATCAACGACTGGCTCGCGGGCTTCGTGGCGCAGGTGAAGCCGCCCGCGCTCGAGGGCGTGACGGTGCAGCGCGTGGTGCACGTGCCGCAAAGCGGCGAGCGCGGACGCTACGAGGTGCAGACCGACGCCGGCCTCTACACCGCCGACCAGGTGGTGGTGGCCTCGGGCGGCTACCACAAGCCGATCGTGCCGCGGCTGGCCGAGAAGCTGCCGGCCTCGGTGGCGCAATACCACTCGGCGCAGTACCGCAACCCCGCGCAACTGCCCGAGGGCGCGGTGCTGGTGGTGGGCTGCGGCCAGTCGGGCGCGCAGATCGCCGAGGACCTGCACCTGGCCGGCCGCAAGGTCTACCTGGCCACGGGCGACGCACCGCGCTGCGCGCGCTTCTACCGCGGCCGCGAGGTGGTCGACTGGCTGGCCGACATGCAGTACTACGACATGCCGGTCACCGCCCATCCGCTGCGCGAGGGCGTGCGCGACAACACCAACCACTACGTGACCGGCCGCGACGGCGGGCGCGACATCGACCTGCGGCGCTTCGCGCGCGAGGGCATGGAGCTGTTCGGCCTGCTGACCGACCTGGACCAGGGCGTGCTGCAGTTCCAGCCCAACCTGCGCGAGCACCTCGACCATGCCGACCGCATCTACAACGGCATCAACGCCTCGATCGACAAGTTCATCGCCGCCAACGGCATCGAGGCGCCGCCGCCCTCGGTCTACGCACCCGTGTGGGAGCCGGCCGAGGAACGCACCCGGCTCGATCTCGCGGCCGCGGGCATCACCAGCGTGCTGTGGTGCATCGGCTTCTCGCCCGACTTCGCCTGGGTCGACGCACCGGTGTTCAACGGCCGCGGCCACCCGGTGCACCAGCGCGGCGTCACGCGCGAGCCGGGGCTGTACTTCCTCGGGCTGCCGTGGCTGCACACCTGGGGTTCGGGGCGTTTCTCGGGCGTGGCGCGCGACGCGGAGTTCCTTGCCGAAGCGATCGCCGCGCGGCGCGCCGAACCGCGCGCGGAACCCGAGGTCGCGCCGCCCCGGCTGCAGGCCGCCTGAGCGCACGGGCTTCAGCCCATCGCGTAGCGCACGATCAGGAAGGCGCCCGAGCACAGCACCGCGAGCGCGACCACGCGCAGGAACTGCTCGCGCGACAGCCGCAGCGTGATGCGCCGGCCCAGCGCGGTGCCCAGCAGCATCGCGGGCAGCAGCAGCACGGCCAGCGCGAGGATCGAGACCTCGGCATACACGCCCGCTGCCAGGAACAGCAGCGCGCGCGTGAGCGTGCTGAGGCCGATCAGCGTGGACTGGGTGACGCGCACGCGTTCCTTTTCGTCGATGCGGCCCGCGAGATAGATCGCGTAGATGAAGCCGCCGCTGCCGAACATGGCCGAGAAGATGCCGCCGACGAAGCCGAAGGGCACGGCCGCGCGCGCCGAGAGCCGCGCGACCGGCCGCCAGCCGCTGAGCGCATACAGCGCATAGGCGACCGCGAAGATGCCCAGCGCCAGCAGCATCGCCTGCGGCCGCCCGAGCAGCAGCAGCGCGGCCCCCACGAGACTGCCGAACGCCATCAGCGGCACCAGCCGGCGCAGCTCGGCGCGGTCGGCCGCGCCGGCATCGCGGCTCACGTTGACCACGGCCGCGACGAAATCGAGCAGCGCCAGCAGCGGCACGACCGTGGCCACCGGCACGAACTGCGCGAGCACCGGCCCGGCGACCAGCGCGGCGCCGAAGCCGGCGATGCCGAAGATCACGTAGGCCGCGACGATGCCGGCGCAGATGGCCAGCAGCTGCGGCGGCGTGAAGGGCAGCAGGTGCTGCAGGGACGACGAAAAGGTCATGGGCGTTCGCTTCGTGGCGGCGAACGCGAATCTAGGCGCTCGCGGCGCGCCGCGCCAATGCCGAATGCGGCGCGCGGCGATCTCGAAATCAGATCGATGGCGCGAACGCGGCCTGTAGCGACTCGCGCAGCGCGAGCGCATGCCGCGGCCCGCCCTCGCGCCACAGCACCAGCACGCCGCTGCGGCAGCCCTCGCCGTCGAGCGGCAGCGCGCGCACGCCCGCGGGCGCCAGCGCGGCCATCGAGGCCGGCACGAGCGCGAGGCCGAAGCCGGCCTGCACCAGCGCGAGCTGCGACCACTTGCGCGAGCGCACCTGCGCGCCCACGGGCTCGAAGCCCTCGGCGCGGCACAGTTCTGCCACCGCATGGCTGAGCCCGCCACGCTCGCGGTGCGGCAGCGCGACGAAGGGCTCGGCGCGCAGCTCGGCGAGCCGCAGCCGCGCGCGCCCGGCCAGCGCATGCGCGGCGGGCAGCAGCACCACCAGCGGCTCGTCGAACAGCGGCGCATGGCCCACGCCCGGATGGCGGCGCAGCACCGGCGCGCGCGCGAGTCCGATGTCGGCGCGGCCCTCGGCGATGTCGAGCGCCTGGTGCTCGGACGAGGCCTGTGCGACCTCGATCGCCACGCCCGGACAGCGCAGCGCATGCGAACGCAGCGCGCCGAGCAGCGCGGGCGACAGCGGCACCGAGCTCGAATGCAGCAGCTGCACCGTGCCCTCGATGCCGCGCTGCGCCTGGCGCGCGCCCAGCGCGGCGGCATCGAGCGCGCGCAGGATCTGGCGCGCGTCGGCATACAGCGAGCGGCCGGCCGGCGTCATCTCGAGCTGGCGCGTGCCGCGCTCGAGCAGCGGCACCTGCAGCTGCGTTTCCATCTCCTTGACCTGCCGGCTCAGCGCCGACTGCGCGATGTAGAGCCGTTCCGCCGCGAGGCTGAAGCTGCCGGCATCGACGATGTCGACGAAGTAGCGCAACTGCTTGTGGGTGAGCATGAAGTCCTCCGCTGGCGTCGCCGTGCCTCAGGCCACCACGCCCGCGAGCGAATCGGCCACGTCGATCGCGCGCGGCAGCGCGGCGCGCACCGCCTCGATGAAGTGCCGCAGCTTGGCCGACTGGAAGCGCGTCTGCGGATAGACCAGGTACACCGGCAGCGGCGGCGCCTGCCATTGCGGCACCAGCCGCAGCAGCCGGCCGCGCGCGATGTCGTCGTTGAGCAGCCAGGCCGAGCCCATGCAGGCGCCGAGCCCCAGCACGGCCGCGTTGCGCAGCGCGTAGAGGCCGTCGGTGCTCAGGCGCGGGCGGATCGGCACGCGGCATTCCTCGCCGGTGGTCACGTGCGAGAGCCGCAGCTCGGTGCGGTAGAAGGTGCGCAGCGCCAGCCAGGGCAGCGCCGCGAGCTCGGAGGCATGCGCGATCGGCGGCCGGCCTTCCATCAGCGCCGGCGCGGCGGCCACGATGCGCGGGATCTCCGACAGCTTGAGCGCCACCACCGAGGGGTCGTCGATCTCGCCGACCTGGATCGCGCAGTCGATGTTCTCGGTGATGAAGTCGGGGCGCCGGTCGTGCAGCAGCCATTCGACGTCCACGCGCGGATGCTCGCGCAGGTAGCGGTACAGCGGATGCATCAGCAGGTCCTGCCCGAGCGCATGCGGCGCGATCACGCGCAGCGTGCCCTCGGCCGCGCGGCCGGCGCCGCGCAGCTCGTCCTCGAAGGCGGCCCAGTCGGCCAGCAACTCCTTCGCGCGCTCGAAGCAGCGCTCGCCGTCCTCGGTGAGCTTCATGCCATGGGTGGAGCGCCGCAGCAGGCGCAGGCCGAGCGAACGCTCGAGCGCCTGCAGCCGCCGGCTCACGGTGGGCTGACTCATGCCGAGCTGGGCCGCGGCCGCCGACAGGCTGCCGGCCTCGACGATGCGCACGAAGGTCTGCATGAGCTCGACACGATCGGCCGGGGCGCTGGCGGCGGGAACGGCGGGCGTTGCGGGGGCGGAATTCGTTGCCATGGCGCGATTTTGCGCCTTGTATGCATCAGGCGTATATACGTTGTTCGCTGCCGAGGACTACCGTTCGAGCGCTCAGCCCTGCAAACTCCGCGCACTTTCCGCCGAATCCCAAGGGTAAATACCATGTCTTCCATTCAAGCAGCGCATGCGGGTGCCGAACCGCTGGCACCGGCCGCGCCGGCCCTGCCTGCCTCGCTGGTGCTGCTGCTCGCCAGCGGCGCCGGCTTCGCGGTGGCCGCGCTCTATTACAGCCAGCCGATGCTGGGCGTGCTCGCGGCCGACATCGGCGCGCCGACGCGCACGGTCGGCTTCGTGCCCACGCTGACCCAGCTCGGCTATGCGCTGGGCATCCTGTTCCTGGCGCCGCTGGGCGACCGCTACGACCGGCGCCGCATCATCCTCGCGAAGGCGGCCGTGCTGTGCGTGGCATTGCTGCTCGCGGGCGCCTCGCCCTCGGTCGGCATGCTGCTGGCCGCGAGCCTGGCGATCGGGCTGGCCGCCACCATGGCGCAGGACATCGTGCCCGCCGCCGCCACGCTGGCGCCCGAGGCCAGCCGCGGCAAGACCGTGGGCACGGTGATGACCGGGCTGCTGTTCGGCATCCTGCTGTCGCGCGTGGTCAGCGGCTTCGTGGCCGAGCACTTCGGCTGGCGCACGATGTTCGTGGCCGCCGCCGCCAGCATCGCGCTGATCGGCGCGGCCGCCTGGCGCGGGCTGCCGCGCTTCAAGGCCACCACGCACCTGGCCTACGGCGCGCTGCTGCGCTCGCTCGCCACGCTGTGGAAGCGCCATGGCGCGCTGCGCCGCGCGGCTTGGGCGCAGGGCCTGATCTCGATCGGCTTCAGCGCCTTCTGGTCCACGCTGGCCGTGATGCTGCACGGCGAGCCCTTCCACCTCGGCAGCACCGCGGCCGGCGCCTTCGGCCTGGCCGGCGCGGCCGGTGCGCTGGCCGCGCCGCTCGCGGGCCGGCTGGCCGACCGCCGCGGCCCGGAACTGGTGACGCGGCTGGGCGCCGCGCTGGTGGTGGTCTCGTTCGCGGTAATGGCGCTCGCGCCGCTGATGGCGCCGGGCGCGCAACTCGCGGTGATCGTGGTGGCGGTGGTCGGCTTCGACCTCGGCGTGCAGGCCACGCTGATTGCGCACCAGACCATCGTCTACGGCATCGAGCCCGGCGCACGCAGCCGGCTCAACGCGGTGCTGTTCACGGCCATGTTCATCGGCATGGCGATCGGCTCCGCGGTGGGTGCGCTGGCACTCGCGCAATGGGGCTGGGCCGCGGTGACGGCGCTGGCGATCGTCTCCTCGGCCGCGGCGCTGGCCGTGCGGCTGTGGCCGATGTCGGGCCGCGCCTGACCGCGGGCCGCGGCGCTCAGGCCGGTGCCGGCGCCGCCGCCGGCATCGAGAACCCTTTGCGCAGCAGCGCCGCCGCGAGCCGGGCACAGACCACGCGGTCCGGCGCGCCGAGCACCACGGCCAGCAGGCGCCGGCCCTCGTGCGCCGCGGTGGCGATCTGGTGCGCGCCCGTCGCGGGCGAGAAGGCCGCGGCCAGGCCGTCGACACCGCGCACCGTGCCCAGCAGCAGGTTGACGTTGGGCAGCGCCTGTTCCCAGGGATCGAGCCGGGTCTTGCCCGCGATGGCCGCGAGCGCCGGATGCTCGTGCATCAGCCGCGCGGCCAGCCGCAGCACGTCGCCGGCATTGCTGCGCGCGCTCTCGTCCTGGCCCGCGGGGCAGGCGAAGCGGGTGTCGCGCAGGCCCCAGGCCGCGGCCTGCCGGTTCATGGCCTCGACGAAGGCCTCGGTGGTGCCGCTGTGCCAGGCGGCGAGCGCGAAGGCCGCGCTGTCGGACGAGGCGATCAGCACGGCTTCGAGCAGGCGCTGCACCGACAGCCGCACCATGGCCTCGGCGCCGACCGCGACCGGCGTGCGCTCGGCGCGGCGGTCACGCCGTTCGGCGACCAGCTTGCGCTCCACCAGCATCGCGGTCGCGAGCTTGGCGAGGCCGGCCGGCGGATAGCTGCCGGCCGCGGGCTCGTGGCCCAGCAGCCGGTCGGCCGCGAGGTCGTAGAGCGCCCAGCTCGCGGCCGGCGGCAGGGCCGGCGCGACCTGGTCGCGCGGTGCCTCGGCGGGCGCGGACGACAGCACCCGCGCGGCTTTCCAGTCGAGCCCCGCGGCCTGTTCGAGGTCCGGCGGCAACTGGTCCGCTGCAACGATGCGGTACGGCGGGGCGGGGGGAAAGGGCTTCAATCGGCGGAGTCCGGCGTGGGGTCGGCGGCGTGGTGCGTGCCGCCGGCATTGTCCGTTGCCGACGCGCGCCGCGTCAGACGGCCAGGGCCTGCTCCACGTCCTGCGTCTTGCGGCGCGCGAGCGCGAGGTTCGACTTCGACTTGTCGAGCACCAGGTAGACGAACAGGCCCTCGTGCTTCTGCAGCGGGCGGATGATGTGGTACTGGCGGCCGAGCGTGATCAGGATGTCCTCGATCGTGTCGTTCAGGCCGAGCGCGCGCATGGTCTTGTTCTTGGCGCGCACCACCTCGGTATTGCCCGCAGCCGCCACTTCGAGGTCCACGCCCGAGCCGACCTGACCCAGGATCATGCCGCTGCCGGAATCGACCAGCGCCGCGCACAGCGCGCCGTCGATCGTCATCAGTTCGTCCATGGATTGCTTGATATTTGCCATCGGTGTCTTTCGTAGTCCATCGCCCTGAGGATCGGCCGCCACCCGGGCGAGTGATGAGCGGCGGCCGGTTGGTAACAGTGAAGAGAAGGCCCGCGCCCTCAGGCGCGCTGCAGCGCCAGCGTCGCCTGCTTGGCGAAGTACAGGACCTGGCCGATGACCGCGTCCTTGCCCGCGACCACGCTCACGATCAGGTCGGCCTCGTCGTGGCGCGCCTGCAGCATCAGGATGTGGCCCAGCGCGGACTCGATCGCGACGTTCTCGCACTGGCCCAGGCCGCTCTCCTCGCCGGCCACCGCGCCGAGCGCGGCCAGCGAGCTCGCGATGGCCGACAGGCGCGCGACCTGCGCGGTGTTCTCCACGCGCGCGGCCAGTTCGAGGCCGTCCTCGGTCGAGATCACGACGGCCTTCACGCCCTTGATCTCGCGCATGAGCGTGTCGACGGCGGACTCGGCGGCGTCCTTGAGGCGGGGTGGGATGTTCATGTCGGAAGAGAAAGGAAAGAAAGAGGCGGCGCTCAGGCTTCGAGCTGGATCAGGAGCAGTTCGAGCAGTTGCACCACCTGCTGCGGATCGGTCACGTTGGCCGGCAGCACCGGGCACAGCACGCCCTTGTCCTGCATGCGCTGGGCATAGGCGTCGAGGCCGGGTTCGGGATGGGTCTCGGTGCGGCCCACCGCGACCACGCAGGCGGTCTGCTCGATGAGTTCGGCGAAGCCGTCGAGGTAGACCTCGAGATCGGCCAGCGGATCGGGCCGGCTGTTGTCGACCAGGATCACGAGGCCGAGCGCGCCGCGCGCGAGGATGCGCCACATGAAGTCGAAGCGCATCTGCCCGGGCGTGCCGTACAGGCGCAGCTTCTCGCCGTTGTCGAGCGTGAGCTCGCCGTAGTCCAGGCCGACGGTGGTGGTGGCCTTGGCGACCGAGGTGTCGCTGTTGCGCACCTCGGTGCTGACCGGCGGAATCTCGCTCACCGCGGCGATGGCGGTGGTCTTGCCGGCGCCCATGGTGCCGGTGAAAAGGATCTTGTGCTCCACGCTCAGTCGGAATCGGTTGGGGTCATGCGGGGCGGATCGCGGCGCATCAGGCGCGCGATCCCGAGGACAGCAGCCCGAGGCGGCTGCGGATGCGCGCGAGCAGGCCGGGCTGCACGCCTTCGCGCGCCGGGGGCGGCGCCTCGCTGCCGGGATGCACCTGCGAATCGGGCCAGATCGATTCGGGCGCGCGCGAGGGGGCGCTGCCATGGCCCGCCACGAAGCCGGCGCGCTCGAGCGCGGCGATGAAGTCGGCGCACTCCTGCGCGCTGGCGTTCGAGCGCTGCTGCAGCGCCGCCAGCGTGGACGGGCGGCTCGCGAGCAGGGTCGCGAGCTTCATGCGCACGGGCGAGTCGAGCAGCGCGACCGAAGGCCAGCGCAGCAGCCGGTATTCCTCGCCGCGCGCGCCGCGTTCGGCCGATGCCGCGAGACCCAGTTCGCGCGCATGGACCACCATCGCGCCGAGTCGGTTGAGCATGGCCTCGAGCGCATCGGCATGCAGCGGCAGCCGCAGGAAGGGGCCGCGCGGCGGCGGCGTGTCGCCGACCGTCAGCAGCGGGACGGGCGGCAGCGGCGAATCGGCCGCCTCGGCCGACAGCACCGCGGCCCGGTCGCCCACCACGCGCAGGTCGGCGCCCTCGACCTGCCAGGCCCAGTGCTGGTGGGTGCGGTGGTCGAGCAGCCGCACCAACGACTTGAAAAGCAGTTCGTCACGGGCCGGCAGCCCTTCGATGCTGAAGCTCAGCAGCGGCCGGCGGTCGCGGGGCGAGGCGCTGAAACCGGTCATGGGCGGTCCGCGGAGGACCGGCGGTCGGCCGGCAGGCAATGCACCAAACTGGGGCTTTTTGGCGATCCGAATGGCAATTCAAGCGCTTCCATCGATGAAACATCCCCGGAAAGCCTCGCGGCCCGCCATTGATTGAATGCCTAAGTGTTAAATAGTGTTTCTCGCCAAAAATATAACACTCGTTGCAATTAAACACACTAGATTACAAAACCCGACTAAGTCCTACGGGAATCGGTGGGAGTGGGAACGGGGGCCCAGGCCGCGGGCAGGCAGCGCTCAGGAACGCAGGCTGGTCCAGAGAAAGGCCACGGTCGCCAGCGCCATGACCGCGGTCGCGGCCCAGACCAGCACCCTCCAGGGCAGCGGCAGCACCAGCTCGCCCATGAGGCGGCGGCCGCCGGCGGCCCACATGACGCCGACCATGATCGGCACCGACATCAGCGAATTGATCACCGCCGCCCACACCAGCGCTTTCATCGGATCGACGCCGCACAGGCTGATGCCGATGCCGCAGACCATGGCGGCCGCGAGGATGCCGTAGAAGGCTGGTGCCGCGCCGACCGGCTGCTCGAGCCCGCGGCGCACGCGCAGGAATTCGGCGCAGGCATAGGCGGCCGAACCGCCGAGCACCGGCAGCGCCAGCAGGCCCGTGCCGATGATCCCCAGCGCGAACAGCGCGAAGGCCGCGCTGCCCGCCACCGGGCGCAAGGCCTCGGCCGCCTGCGCGGTCGAGCTCACGTCGGTCTGGCCGTGGGCATGCAGGGTGGCGGCCGAGGCCACGATCATCGAGAAGGCGATCGCGTTGGAGAAGCCCATGCCGACCCAGGTGTCGAGCCGCAGCCGGCGCAGTTGCGCGCGGGCCTGCGCGGGGTGGGTCCGGAGCGCATGGTCCTCGGGAATGCGTTCGATCTCCTCCACCTCCTGCGCCGCCTGCCAGAAGAACAGGTAGGGGCTGATCGTGGTGCCGAGGATCGCCACCACCATCTTGATGCTCTCGGCATCCCAGTGCATGCGCGGCACCAGCGCGCCCACGAGCGCGGCCTTCCAGTCGACGTGCGCCACCAGCGCCACGCCCACGTAGGCCAGCAGCGAAAGCGTGAGCCACTTGAGCACGCGCACGTAGCGGTGGTACGGCAGCCAGGCCTGCAGCGCCAGCGACAGCAGGCCGAAGCCCAGCGCATAGAGCGCCTCGGGTCCGCCCAGGCCCAGCCGCGCGACCTCGGCCATGGCGCCGATGTCGGCCGCGAGGTTCACGACATTGGCGACCAGCAGCAGCACGACCGCGAAGAACACCACCGGGCGCGGCCACAAGGCGGCGAAGGCCGAGGTGAGCCCACGCCCCGTGGTGCGGCCGATGCGCGCGCTCGCGAGCTGGATGCCCACCATCAGCGGATAGGTCAGCAGCAGGGTCCAGCCCATGCCATAGCCGAACTGCGCGCCGGCCTGGGTGTAGGTGGCGATGCCGCTGGGGTCGTCGTCGGCGGCGCCCGTGATGAGACCGGGGCCGAGGCGGTTCAGGAAGCCGCGCTTGGCGGGAGGCTCAGCGCCTGCGCTGGCGCCGGCGCGGTCTTCGTCCTGCTCGTTCGGTCTCGGCATGCTCGCCTCGTCGGTGACCTCGGGACACCGAAAGTAGGGCGCGCCCCCCGGGCCCCCTGTAGGACGCTGCTGCAACCTGGATGCACTTGGCAGGCGAGCGTGGCCGTGCGGGCGTCCTACGCCTTCTTCTTCCGCGCCGGCCGCAGCGAGATCCCTGGCGGCAGCGCGAAGCGGTCGCGCGCGCCCTCCTCCAGCCGTGCCGGCAGGCCCAGCGCCTGCGCCAGATGCGCCGCGTCGTAGGGCGCATGCACCTTGATGTCGTTGTCGAAGTAGCAGAACACCTCGCGCGCGCCCCGCGGTGCCGCCACCTTCGAAGCGCGCTTCGCGTCGCGCACCTGCCGCCCCTGGCGCCAGGCCGCGATGCGCCGGGCCCAGTGCGCGAGCGCCGGTTCGCCGTAGCCGCTCGCATAGAGCGTCTTGTCGCCATGCAGCCGCAGGTAGACGAAGTCGGCCGTGAGGTCCTCGAGCAGCGGCCAGCGGCCCGCCGTGTCGGCCACCACGAGCGCGATGCCGTGGCGGCGCAGTTGCGCGATGAAGGCCGGGTCGACGAAGCTCGAGTCGCGCACCTCGACCGCATGTCGCAGGCGCCGCCGCCCGCCGCCGTGCAGCCAGGTGCGGCCCGCCACGTTGTCGTCGTGCTCGCGCGCCAGCTTCAGCGCGGCCGCGGTGGTGGCCGGCAGCAGCGAGAAGAAGGCCTCGAAACGCTCGAGCTCCCAGGTCATGCGCGGCGGGAACTGCCACAGGATCGGCCCGAGCTTGTCGCCCAGCGCGAGCACCCCCGAGGCGAAGAAATTCGCGAGCGGCACCCGCACGTCGTTCAGGCGCCGCAGGTGGGTGATGTAGCGCGGCCCCTTGACCGCGAACACGAAGCCCGCGGGCGTCTCGTCGCGCCAGGCCTCGTACGACGAAGGCCGCTGCAGCGAATAGAAGGAGCCGTTGATCTCGATGGTCGGCAGCACGCGCGAGGCGAAGGCGAGTTCCTGCCGCTGCGCGAGCCCGGCGGGATAGAACTTGCCGCGCCATGGGGCATAGCGCCAGCCGGAGATGCCGATGTGGACCGCCGGGTCCGCGGATGCCTTTGTCATGGGGCCATCCTGCGATGGCGCGTCGGGCGGAACGTAGGAAGACGGCAGGCGCCGGTTGTCGGCGCCGGCGCAATCCTGTGCGCCGTCCCGCGGAATTCGTGACGACCTCAGGCTCGAGGAACCGCTGCAAGCCAGCGGGTGCCGAAGCGACCTCTACCAACGCCGAAAGACCGTCGAAGCCAGTATCGTTCGCGAAACTTAAGCCGGGCTGAAGGTCCGGGCGATCGCTCAGGAAGCCGGCTGCAAACGCACCGCTGTGGCGATGGCCTTGTCGAGCAGTTCGAGGCCGAGGTCGATCTCGCTGTCGCTGATCGTGAGCGGCGGCGCGATGCGGAACACACCGCCCATCGAGGGCAGCTTCACGATGTTCATGCTCAGGCCCAGCTTCATGCATTCGCGCGTGACGGCCTCGCCGAGTTCGAAGGCCGGCTCGCGCGTTTCGCGGCTCTTGACCACTTCGAGGCCGAGCAGCAGGCCGCGCCCGCGCACGTCGCCGATGCATTCGTGGCGCGACTGCAGCCGCCGCAGCCCCTGCTGCAGCCGTTCGCCCGCGACGCGCGCGCGCTCGACCAGCCCGTCGCGCTCGACCACCTCGAGCACCTTCAGGCCGACCGCCGCGGGCAGCGGATCGGAGACGTGCGTGGTGTAGAACAGGAAGCCGCGCGCATGGGCCTCGTCCTCGATCGCGGCCGTGGTCACCATCGCGGCCAGCGGCAGGCCCGCGCCCAGGGTCTTCGACAGGGTCAGGATGTCGGGCGCCACGCCGTCGCGGTCGCACGCGAACATCAGGCCGGTGCGGCCCACGCCGGTCTGCGCCTCGTCGACGATCAGCAGCATGCCGCGCTCCTCGCACTTCTTCTTGAGCGCCGCCATGTAGCCCGGCGGCAGCTCGAGGATGCCGCCGCTGCTGAGGATGGGCTCGGCGATGAAGGCCGCGAGCGCGCCGGTCGACTGGCGGTCGATCTGCTCGAAGCCGTCGTCGAGTTCGCGGCGCCAGTCGAGTTCGCCCTCCTTCGTCGCGAAGCGCGGCCGGTAGGCATTGGGCGCCGGGATCGCGAACGAGCCGACCGCCGCCGGACCGTAGCCCTTGCGGCCCGCGCTGTAGGTCGCGGCCGCCGCGCTGCCGGTCATGCCGTGCCACGACTGCGTGAAGGCCACCACCTCGTGGCCACCGGTCACCAGCCTGGCCATGCGCAGCGCCGCTTCGTTCGATTCGGCGCCGGTGCTCAGCAGCAGGCAGCGTTCGAGCGCACCGGGCGCATGGCGCGCGATCTCCGCGGCCAATGCCACCACCGGGCGCGACAGCATGCCGCTGAACAGGTGGTCGAGCGTGCGCACATGCTCCGACACCACCGAGACGATCTCGGGATGCGCATGCCCGAGCAGCGCGCTCATCTGGCCCGAGGTGAAGTCGAGGATGGCGCGACCGTCGGCGTCGTAGACGAAACAGCCTTGCGCGCGCTCGATGATCAGCGGCTCGAAGCTGCCGCCGTAGCGCACGAGATGGCGCTGTGCCTGTTGCCAGAACTGGGGGTCGTCGTTCCTGCTCATGGGGTGCTTCCCGATCAAAATGCCCACGTTACGCGGCGCCCCGCGCGCATGGAAGCGAATTGTTTTGAGATCAGCTATCAAGGGAACTCATGCCGTGAGCCAATCGCTGGACATCGACCTGCTGCGCAGCTTCGTCGCCATCGCCGAGACCGGCGTGCTGGGCCAGG
Source organism: Variovorax sp. GW821-FHT10D07 (assembly GCF_059415325.1). Taxonomy (NCBI): domain Bacteria; kingdom Pseudomonadati; phylum Pseudomonadota; class Betaproteobacteria; order Burkholderiales; family Comamonadaceae; genus Variovorax; species Variovorax sp. GW821-FHT10D07. The sequence goes on from NZ_JBWKMZ010000008.1 coordinate 316,339, forward strand.
CCGCCCTGCGCGTGGGCCGCACGCAATCGGCACTGAGCATGCAGATGCAGAAGCTCGAGGGCATCGTCGAGCAGCCGCTGCTGCACCGCACCGGCCGTGGCGTGACGCTCACCGCGACCGGCGAACGCCTGCTGGTGCGCGCCAACGAACTGCTGCGGCGGCACGACGAGGCACTGGCCGAGCTGCGCGGACAGCAGCTGTCGGGCGTGCTGCGCTTCAGCTGCCCCGACGACTACGCGGTCGTGTTTCTGCCCTACCTGCTGCAGGGCTTCGCGAGCCTGCATCCGGGCGTGCAGCTCGAGGTGATGTGCGCGCCCACGCCGCGGCTGCACGAGCTCCTGGCGCGGCACGCGGTCGATCTCGCGCTGGTGTCGGTGGCCGCCGATGCCGCGGGCGCCGACCTGATCCGCCACGAACCGCTGGTGTGGGTCGCGCAGCGCGGCAGCGCCGCCGTCGCCCTCGACCCGCTGCCGCTCGCGCTCGGCGCGCCCGATGCGCTCGACCACCTGCTGCCGCGGCGTGCGCTCGAGGCCGCGGGCCGCGCCTACCGGCTCGCCTATGCGAGCAGCAGCCTGTCGGGCCTGGTGGGCATGGCGCGTTCGGGCCAAGCCGTCACCGTGCTCACGCGCACGGCCGTGCCCGAGGACCTGCAGATCCTCGACGCGAGCGACGGCTTTCCCGAGCTGCCGAGCGTGGGCGTCACGCTGGCCCTGGCGCGCGAGGCACCGACCGCCCTGACCGCGGCTTTCGCGGCGCATGTGAGGAAGTTTCTGCCCGCGGCTTGAAAAGTCTCTCCATCGATCTCGACCAAAATGGTTGAAATCCAACCGAATTGGTTGAATAATCCGGTGCTCCGCCTTCAAGGAACACCGCATTGACCTTCCTCCACGCCACCCTGTCGATCCTCAAGCAGCACGGGAGAGCGCTCGCCGTGCTCGGTCTGGTGGTCGGCGGGCTGGTCGGGTTCGGCATGTCCTTCGCGGCCTTCATGCCCGAGTTGCGCGTGTCGGTGAGCATGGGCTACGGCGTCTTCGCGCCGAAGCTCAGCGGACTGATCGGCGGCCTCTGAGGGCCGGCCCGGCGCGAAAGACTAGGCGCGCTTGCGTGCCGGGCGCTGCGGCTTGCCGCCGTGGCCGAGCGCGTCCATGGCCGCTTCGATGATGGGCGTGCGCCATTCGCGCTGCAGCCCCACGTGGGCCGCGACCATCGCCGAAGCGCCGAGGCCCGACAGCGCGCTCGTGACGCGCACGATGCGCTCCATGGTGGTGGCCTGCAGGTCGATGCCGAGCGCCTTGTAGACCATCAACGCCATCTCGGTCAAAGCGGGATCGGTGCCCTTGCCGTTGTCGGCGAGCCGGTTCGCGAGCGCCGACACGCCGGGCCATTCGTAGGTCTGATCGACCGAGGCCTCCACCACCACCCGCTCGCGCGCCGCGCCCGGCGGCAGGTGCCCGACCGCATCGAGCAGCGCCTGCGCCTGGTCGCGGCAGGTCTGCAGCGCCGCGTCGTAGATCGCCTGCTTGCTCGGGAAGTGATGCAGCAGCCCGGCCTTCGAATAGTTGACCGCATCCGCGATCTGCTGCAGCGAGGTGTGGGCGAAGCCGTGCTTGGCGAACAGGCCCGCGGCGCGGTCGATGATTTCGGCGTCGATCTGGGAGCGGGTGGGCTTGGGCATCGGCCTGCAGTCTATCGCAGGCGCTTACCGGATCGGTCGGTAATCGACTGAATCGGTAGACCTTGGTCCTCGCTCAGAGCCCTTGCCCGAGCTCCGAGACCAGGCGCGCCGACAGGTAGAGCCGGCGCGGTATGGCCGAGGCCAGCACGTACTCACCGGCATCGGCATGCTGGTTGCCGCCGGGCAGGCCCAGGTTCTCGAGTACCGGCTTGCCCGAGAGCGCGGCCCAGCCCGCGTCCGAGCCGCCGCCCGAGCGCACGTCCACGATCATCAGCTTGGCGCCGACCTCGGCATAGATCGCGCTCGCCCTGTTCATCACGGCGCGGCCCGCTTCCGTGGCGTTGTAGGGCGGGATCAGGCGCGTCACCTTGAGGTCGATGGCCGCCCCTTCGAGGCGCTTCTTCTGCGCGCGCTCGTTGAGTCCGGCCTCCAGCAGCGGAAGATCCTCGTTGCGGCCATAGCGTATGTCGCCGGTCACCACCGTGAGATCGGGAATGATGTTGGCGGCGCTGCCGCCCTTGATCATGGTCCAGTTGAACAGGCGCTCCTGCTTGGGGTCCTGCAGGTCCTGGGTTCGCAGGATCAGGTCCGCGGCCTCGGTCATCGAGTTCACCGCCGTCGGGGACGCGGCCCCCGCATGCGAGGCCTTGCCCTGAACCCGGGCCTCCACCACGGCCACGCCCGATTTGCCGGTGGGAAAGAATTCCACGCCCTCATAGAGAAAGCCGGTTTCGTACGACAGCACGATGTCGCTCTGCGCCGCGAGCTTCTGGATCAGTTCGTTCGACCCCAGCGAGCCCTTTTCCTCGTCGGTGTTGAACATCACGGTGATGGTGCCGAACTGCTGGAAGCTCTGCGCCTTCAACAATGCCAGCGTGTGCAGGATGGTCGCGATGCCGCCCTTCGCATCGGCAATGCCGGCGCCGAGAACCTGGTCGCCATCGATGCGGAATGGCGCCTTGGCCAGCGAGCCGCGCACATAGACCGTGTCCATGTGCGCCATCATCAGGATGTGGCGGCCGCCGCTACCCTTGAATTGACCGACGATGATGTCGCCGACCACGCCGCTGGTGGCGGGTGTCCTCGTGACCTCGGCGCCGAGTGCCTTGAGGCGCCCTTCGAGGTAATTGCCCATTTCGGGAATCCCGATGGCGTCATTGGTGCCGCTTTCGATATTGACCAATTCCTCCAGGGTCTTGAGCACCGCGGGCTGCTCGTCCTTGGTTTTTTGGTCCAATGTGCTGCTGTAAAAGAACGCGTTGGCGTTGCCGTCCGAACAGCCGCTGGTGACAATGCTCAACAGCAATGTCAAATGAAGAACAGTCGACCGGAATGTCATCTATCTCCCCTTGATCAGAAAAAAGATTTGGAGTCGCTTCAATAGCGGGGGCGATGCTATGAATGCGGCGAATCCGGGTCAATATTTTTTCGATTTCGGAGAAATTATTCTTTACGCTATTTGTTCAATCGACTCCAAAGAATAATTCAACAACTCTGCAATTGGCATGCGCATTCGGAGTCCGGGCATGCCGATTCCCGCGCTCACAGTCGGGCGCCGAGCATTGCCGAAGAAATGGCGATCGCGACGATGGTTGCCGCCGCCAGCGCGATCCAGGCCCAGCGCCCTGCCCTCGCATCGCTCACGCCATGCCCCAGCAGAACGACGCGCAGGCCGCAGGCCAGATGCCCGAGCAGCATGAACACCGCGATTGCGTAGTGGGGAATCAGCCGCACGCTCCATGCATCGCCCGTGAGTCCGGCCGGTGCGCTCACGGCCCAGGCCCAATTGGTGTCGACACCGAAATGACGGGCCAGCACGAACACCGAGTTGACATGCGAGGCAATGAAGAAAGTCAGATAGATGCCCGAAGCCAGTTGCAGCACATCGAAGAGATTCGCCTTCTTGCGTGTCTTCGGCAACCACAGCGCCAGTCCCGACAGCAGTTGGAAAGCCATCGCGAGCAGCAACGCGGGTTCGATCCAGGCATGGCGATAGAGCTTGCGCAGCTGGAGCATCAGCGACTGGTGCGCCTGGTCGCCCAGCCAGGCGACGAGATGGTTGAACAGATGAGGCGCGAGGAAGACGACGATCAGCGCGGCCGCCGAGATGCCGTGGGTGACTCGCAATGCCTCGAGTGCGCGCGTGGCCTGCATGCCCGCCGAGGCACCGGCTTCATCGACGGCGTCCACGTCGGACCGCCGCGTGAGTTGCAGCATCGCGACCCATGCCGCCGCGGCCGTCCACAGGCCGGTCCAGACCGCCGCGTCCGCGCCATCGATCTTCATCAGGTACAGCAGCACCCCCATGAAGGTGAACAGCGGCGGTGCCGCCACCGTGACGCGCGGTCAGCGATCGCGCCGTCGGATGCGGCGCGTGTCCCAGCCGCCACGCGAAAGCGAATCCCAATGCGGTGACCGCAAAAGCCGATGCCATGGCGAGCACGGCCAGCACGGGACTGCCGTCCTGTGCATTGAAGCGTTGGTAGAACGCCGCGAGCAGATGCGGATACGCGAGCACCGCGGCAAATGGCGGCAGCCATGACCAGGCGAGATCCGAGCTGGAGGAGAAAAGAACTGGACGATGAAGGGCGAGCGCCATGGCGGGGGAGATCCGTCTGAAACGGCCATCGTAGGAGGCACTCCCGCGCAAATTGGCATGCGCCGATGCAATCCGATATCCAGCTTTGATCACCAATGCCCGGCCACCACGCGTCGATTGTGCGAACGCGCACCGACATCGGCGCTCCTACCTCCCATGATTCGCCGGCGCGCCTGCCGGCAAGGCCGCGCGATGCTTTTTGCCTTCGCCGCTCCACCCGACCCATCGACCATGAAGAATCCCGCCCCCATCCCCTCGATGCCCGATGCACTGGCTTCCGGCTTGGCCGCCAGCTACACCGGCGTGCTGTCGTTCATGGCGGTCGCCGAGGAGCTGAGTTTCATGAAGGCGGGCCACCGCCTGGGCCTCGGCCGCTCGGCCGTGAGCCGCAACGTGCAGCGGCTCGAGACCCAGATGAAGACGCGGCTGCTGCAGCGCTCGACCCGCAATGTCGCCCTCACGCCCGAGGGCGAGATGTTCTACGAGCTCAGCCGCCCGGGGGTCGAGCAGATCATGCAGGCGATGCAGCAGGTGCACGAACTGCAGGACGGGCCCGCGCGCGGACAGTTGCGCGTGTGTTCGACGATCGGCTTCGGCCGCAGGATCGTCGGCCCGCTGCTGGCCGACTTCTACAGGCTGCATCCCGGCATCGACGTCGAGCTCATCCTCGACGACCGGATCACCGATTTCACCGCCGACCGCATCGACGTCAGCTTCCGCAACGGCCGCCTCGCGGACAGCAGCATCATCGCGCGCCAGCTCGCGCCCATGGAGATGATGGTGTGCGCGTCGCCCGCGTACGCGGCGCGCCATGGCCTGCCCGAGACGCTCGAGGACATCGAGCGCCATGCGTGCATCCAGTTCCGTCTCGGGTCGGGCGGGCTGTACGAATGGGAGTTCATGGAGCCACCCGCGGGCAACGAGCGCGGCGGTCGCCGGGTGCGCAAGCTCATGCCGAAGGGCAGCCGGATCTACAGCGATCCGGAGCTGGTGGTGGGCGCTTTGCGGGACGGCCTGGGCATCGCCCAGGTCGCGGGCTACCAGGTCGCCGAGGATCTGCGCGCCGGCCGGCTGGTCCGTTGCCTCGACGCCTATGCGCCCCAGGGGCGGGCGCACTACCTCTGCTATCCCAGCCGCGAACACATGCCGATGCGGATCCGGGCCTTTGTGGAGTTCTACGTGCGGCGGGTTTCGGGGATGCGGGCAGAGCTCGGGTTGCCGCCTGCCTAGGCGAGACCGCAGGGTCGAGCGGGAGGCACCAATGAGAAAGGGTCAGTAGCCTGGTGGCCACTGACCCTTTGAATCATTGGAGGAGAGGGAGGGAGGCAAATATCTAATATTCATGCGGCCTAGAGCCTGATTTTGACGAAGATGCCTACAAAAATGCCTACACAAAAATCCGTCTGACTGGCGCTGAATAGCAACACTTTTCGCCAGTCCGCCCCCCACTTCTTCGCAACCGACAAGGACATGCACTCCTATCTATCTAGCTTGGATGTGATACGTATGAGTCAATTCGGAAAGGGTTAGCAAAGGAAGTCTTTCCACGGCATGATTACAAAGCTCTTCAATAATCAAACTGAGGGAAGTTGATTTTTCAAGATGCCTAAGCCACAGATCAGGATAATAGCGCGCGAAATTTCCGCAAATGTGCAATGCGACGTACAAATATCCAAATTCATTCAATAATTGACTGGAACAACCAAAGAATACACCTCCGGAATCAAGACATATAGACTTTGGCAAGCTCAGGGTAACTTTAGAATTTCTTTCGACCGTCGCCACAAATCCTGAGGGTTGAATTTCTCGGAATTCTATTCCATTCACCAACTCAGGCGCACAACGGCAAGCCTCTCCAAATTTCTCCAATAAGTCTGTATTTTGAGGATGGAGAATAATTTCCAAGTATTTCTTTTCATCGTCAAATGGATCAAATGCCTTAACAAACCCTCTAACCAATGAAAGACTCAGCCCATTTGAGTGAAGCGCATCCGCAAGATAAGGCAATTGCTGAATACAATCAAGTAGATTTATGCCTTTTTTGGGAACTGGTGGCAGTGGTGTATTGGTCGCCGACATCACACCAACGAATCGCGAAGTATTTCCGTGATCAGAATAGGTTATATGATCGCCGCCTATTGGATACTCGCGTGCAGACCGCAGCCAGACTTCAAAAGTTCCCATCGGCTTTCCATCGCCACTCACTTGTGCTTTCGCGTTTAGTTTTGATGCTGCCTCTGCAAGTCCATCGGAAATTTTGGGGACGCCGGACAGCTTGAGAGCTAGACCGTGCGCTGGATGTAGTTCTCTTAATTTCTCCAACCGACTGTCCCCAGTTTGCTTGGTCAGAATTTCCGCCAAGGCAAGAGACATGGTCGCGTAATAGAGCAGTACGGGGCGAGTTGCCAAGCTCACTACGTTCGCAGCCAAAAAATACTCTTTGGCCTGAGCTAAACATTGTTTAATTTGCTCTGCTTGAGCTCTCGCATTTTGGGATTGCCTTCTGTCGATTTTATGATCGAAGACTAATTTTTCCGTACAAAACTCCACGTTTTGAAATTGCGCCAATCTCGACCATGCGTATTTTCCAAGATCACGAGCTTGGACCTTTTTTACGTTTTCCATCATCATAAAATCCCCTCCTCGGCGCTTACTTGATTACAAGTGCTCAATATATTCGCGTCCCTAGCCGCGCATTAAGCAGCCATGCGATGCTCGTAGTATGGGCGCTCTTTGTCCTCAAGTAGTTCTTCGAGCTGGTCTTTTAATCTTCCTTGGGGGGTGAGCCATGCTTCGACGTTTTCGTGTCTGAGTTGCACTATGCAACGGTCATGGCCGGCATCCGCAACCTCCGGCGGAGGCTCACCGGTGATCGCCGCGAAAGACCACAACTCGGATTCGTCTGAACCCGCCGGTGGCGTCCAATGCGAGTACAGGCACGCGATGAGCATGTCCTGCGTCGGCCGCGGCCGAAACTCAAGGACCACGTTCTCAGACTCCTCGCCCGACCGCAGCTCTCGGTGCTCCATGTCGTGCCGCTTCACGTTCTCGTAGAAGCCGTTGACGATCATGAGCCCATGAGCCCATGAGCCCGCCCAAATTGGCCCTTCCAGAAGCCATCGAGGCTATTGCGCCGCGCGTTGTAAGTGCCCGGGTACTTCGTATCGTAGAAGGCCGGCTTTCCCGCCGGCCGGCACTGGTAGCGCATCGGTTTGATGAGCCATTCGCCATCCTCGATGACCCGCACCGAGGCATACCACCCGGGGAAGATGCGCCCGTCCCGCGGCGTCAGTTCGGTGCGCTTCAGGTCCTCGAGCTTCGCCAGGGCCGCAGCGATTTTTTAGGAAGCCACGCGCTGGTCGTGAAGCGCTGTCTTCGTCTCCTTCTCCTGCAGCTTTCTTTCGGCCTTCACGAGGCGCGCGCGCTATTCGAAAAGCGTTCGCTCGTACCCCATCGCCTGCTCGGCGTCGTACTCGTCGATCAACGCCTTGATTGCCCGCAGGCGTCAGAATCGACCAAGGCCTTGGATCCTGCTCGGTTTCCGATTGCGAGCAGGCAAAAAAATAGCCCCTTGCGGGGCCATTCTTGGAGGAGAGGGAGGGATTCGAACCCTCGGTACTATCGCTAGTACGCCTGATTTCGAGTCAGGTACATTCGACCACTCTGCCACCTCTCCGGTCGCTCTGTCGAGCCTGCGATTATAGCCAGGAAAATCGACACAACCATCCCGTGCAGCGATTTCCCTGTCGTTTTTTCGTCAGCCGCGCAGCACCTCGGTGCCGCCCAGGTAGGGCCGCAGCGCCTTCGGCACGTTGATCGAGCCATCCTCATTCTGGTGGTTCTCGAGCACCGCGACCAGGGTACGGCCGACCGCCAGGCCCGAGCCGTTGAGGGTGTGCACCAGCTCGTTCTTGCCCTGGGCGTTCTTGAAGCGCGCCTGCAGGCGCCGCGCCTGGAAGGCCTCGCAGTTCGAGACCGAGCTGATCTCGCGGTAGGTGTCCTGCGCCGGCAGCCAGACCTCGAGGTCGTAGGTCTTGGTCGAGCCGAAGCCCATGTCGCCGGTGCACAGCAGCACGACGCGGTACGGCAGCTCGAGCGCCTGCAGCACCACCTCGGCATGGCCGGTCATCTGCTCGAGCGCCTCGTAGCTCTTCTCGGGATGCACGACCTGCACCATCTCGACCTTGTCGAACTGGTGCTGGCGGATCATGCCGCGGGTGTCGCGGCCCGCGCTGCCGGCTTCCGAGCGGAAGCACGGGGTGTGGGCCGTGAGGCGGATCGGCAGCTGCGCCTCGGGCACGACCTCGTCGCGCACGAAGTTCGTGAGCGGCACCTCGGCGGTCGGGATCAGGTAGAGCGCCGACAGGTCGGGCGCGGGCTCGCCGTCCTGGCCGCCCTTCTTCGCGGCGAACAGGTCGCCCTCGAACTTGGGCAGCTGGCCGGTGCCGCTCAGGGTGGCGGCATTGACGATGTAGGGCACGTAGCACTCGGTGTAGCCGTGCTGCTGCGTCTGGATGTCGAGCATGAATTGGGCAAGCGCGCGATGCAGCCGCGCGATCGGGCCCTTCATGACGGTGAAGCGCGAACCCGAGAGCTTGGCGCCCATCTCGAAATCGAGGCCGAGCGGCGCGCCCAGGTCGACGTGGTCCCTGGGCGCGAAGCCCAGCGGCGTGGCCGAGGCGCCGGCGCCGCCCTGCGGGCTCCAGCGGCGCTGCTCGACGTTGCCGGTCTCGTCCTCGCCCAGCGGCACGCTGGCGTGCGGCAGGTTGGGCACGGCGAGCAGCAGCGCCTGCAGCTCGGGCTGGATCTCGTCGAGGCGCTTCGATTGCGATTCCTGCTCGCCCTTGAGCGCGTTGACCTCGGCCATCAGCGCGTCGACCGACTCGCCCTTGGCCTTGAGCGGGCCGATCTGCTTGTTCAGCGTGTTGCGGCGCGCCTGGATTTCCTCGGTGCGGGTCTGCAGCGTCTTGCGCTCGGCCTCGAGCGCGGTGAAGGCCGAGACGTCGAGGTAGGGCTGGTTCTTCTTGCGTTTTTCGAGGCCGGCCACGGCGGCGGCCAGGTCTTTGCGGAGCAGGGTGATGTCGAGCATCGCCCGATTTTAGGTGGGCGCGCCCGCACCCCGCCCCGCGCGGGGCTCGTTCAGCCGACGGTGGCCGGATCGACGTTCGCGCCGCAGACGATCAGGCAGACCTTCTCGCCCGCGCGCGGCACGTAGGCGCCGGTCTGCAGCGCGGCCAGCGGCAGCGCGGCGGCCGGTTCGACGGCCAGCTTCATTTCCTTCCACAGCCACTGCTGCGCGGCGCGGATCGCCTCGTCGGACAGCAGCAGCGCATCGGCGATGTGGCGCTGCGCGATGTCCCAGGCGATGGCGCCGATGCGGCGCGCGCCCAGCGAATCGGCCGCGATGCCGCCGACCTCGACGTCGACAGGCGCGCCGGCCTCGCGGGCACGGAACAGCGTGGGCGCACCCTCGGGCTCGAGCGCGATCACGCGCGCGCGCTGCTCGAACCAGCCGGCGAGGCCGCCGATCAGGCCGCCGCCGCCCACGCTCACGAGCACGGCATCGGGCAGGCCGCCCTGGGATTCGATCTCGCGGCCCAGGGTGCCGGCGCCGGCCACCACTTCGGGCTGGTCGTAGGCATGGGTCAGCAGGGCGCCGGTTTCGGCCTGGCGCGCCAGGCAGGCGGCCAGTGCATCGGGATAGAGCTGGCCGACCACCACCACCTCGGCGCCCAGCGCGCGCAGGCGCGCGCGCTTGGCCTCGGGCGAGACGCCGGGCAGGTAGACCTCGCAGCGCACGCCGAGCGCGCGCGCCGCGGCGGCGGTGGCGATGCCGGCATTGCCGCCCGAGGCGACGATCACGCCGCTCTCGGGAATGGCGTTGGCCAGCAGCCGGTTCATCATGCCGCGCGCCTTGAAGCTGCCGCTGACCTGCAGGTGCTCGAGCTTCAGCCAGACCTCGGCCCCGGGCGCCGCGACGCCGAGCGCCGCCGCGGGCAGCTTCCACAGCGGGGTCTGGCGCAGGAAGTGGCCCGAGCGTTCGTTCAGGCGTTGCCAGGCGCTATCGATTTCAGAGCGCCATTCGGTGATTGCAGCAGCGGTCAAGAGATGTGTCCAGGAGGAGGAATGTCGGCCAGCTTGAGGCCCTTGGGCAGCGGGAACTTGATGGTTTCCTCGATGCCGTCCATCTTGCGCACCGAGACCGCACCGAACGCGCGCACGCGCTCGATCACCTCGCGCACCAGCACCTCGGGCGCCGAGGCGCCGGCGGTCAGGCCGATGCGGGTCTTGCCCTCGAACCATTCGGGCTGGAGCTCGTCGGCCGAATCGACCATGTAGCTCTCGGTGCCCAGGCGCTGGGCCAATTCGCGCAGGCGGTTGCTGTTGGAGCTGGTGGGGCTGCCGACCACGATCACGAGATCGACCTGCGGGCTCATGATCTTCACCGCGTCCTGGCGGTTCTGGGTGGCGTAGCAGATGTCCTGCTGCTTGGGCTCGCGCACGGCCGGAAAGCGCGCGCGCACCGCGGCGGCGATCTCGGCCGCGTCGTCCACGCTCAGCGTGGTCTGCGTGACCACCGCGAGCTTCTCGGTCTGGCCCGGCGCGACGCGCGCCACGTCTTCCACGTCTTCCACCAGGTGGATGCCGCTCGAGAGCTGGCCCATCGTGCCCTCGACCTCGGGATGCCCCTTGTGGCCGATCATGATGAACTCGTAGCCTTCCTTGGCGAGCTTGGCGACCTCGACGTGCACCTTGGTCACCAGCGGGCAGGTGGCGTCGAAGATCTCGAAGCCGCGGTCGCGCGCCTCCTGCTCCACCGCCTTGCTCACGCCGTGCGCGCTGAACACCAGCGTGGCGCCGGGCGGCACGTCCGACAGCTCCTCGATGAAGATCGCGCCCTTGGACTTGAGCTCGTTGACCACGTAGGTGTTGTGCACGATCTCGTGGCGCACGTAGATCGGCGCGCCGAACTTGGCGATGGCGCGCTCGACGATCTCGATCGCGCGGTCCACGCCGGCGCAGAAGCCGCGCGGCTCGGCGAGGATGACTTCCTCGATGCCTTCGTTCATCGTGCCTCCCCGGCCGCGGTGCCGCGCGCCATCACAACACCCCGATCAGTTGCACTTCGAAGGTCACGGGCTGGCCTGCGAGCGGATGGTTGAAATCGAAGCGCACGCCGGTCTCGTTGGACTCGATCACCGCGCCGGCATAGCTGCCGGTGCCGTCGGGCGTGGGGAACTGCACCACGTCGCCCACGGCGTACTGCTCGTCGGGGTCGCCGATCTGCGCCAGCAGCTTCTTCGCGACCCACTGCTGCATCTCGGGATTGCGCTCGCCGAAGGCCTCGCCGGCCGGCAGCTCGAAGGTGGCGTGGGCGCCCTCCTCGAGGCCCAGCAGGCGCTGCTCGACCGCCGGCGACAGCTCGCCGGTACCCAGCGACAGCGTGGCGGGCTTGTCGGCGAAGGTGTTGATGATGTCGCCCGCGGGCCCGGACAGCCGGTAGTGCAGGGTCAGGAAGGAGCCGGGGGTGACGACGTGGGGCGTTTGGGACATGGAGGCAGCAATGGTTGACAAAGACAAGACGGGTGTCCCGATAAACTGGGCTGCATTTTAAGGACGGGCGCTTCCACCCGCCCCGTTCAAGGTTTAGCAGGCTCTCCATGGCTTTCAAGGATCTCCCCGAACATGCCCGCCCGCGCGAGAAGCTCATCGCGCGCGGCGCCGCCGCGCTGGCCGACACCGAGCTGCTCGCGCTGCTGCTGCGCACCGGCGTGGCCGGCAAGAACGTGCTGCAGCTCGCGCAGGAGCTGCACGAGCGCTTCGGCGGCCTCGCGGGCCTGCTGCAGGCCAGCCCCGAGCAGTTGCGCGGCGTGCGCGGCATGGGCGGCGCCACCAAGCGCGCCGAACTGATCGCGGTGCTCGAGCTCGCGCGCCGCGCCATGGCCGAGCAGCTCTCGCAGCGCACCGTGCTCGACGCGCCCGAGGCCGTGCGGCAGTACGTGCAGATGCACATCGGCACGCGTCCGCACGAGGTGTTCGCGGTGCTGTTCCTCGACGCGCAGCACCGGCTGATCGTGCTCGAGGAGCTGTTCCGCGGCACGCTGACCCAGACCAGCGTCTATCCGCGCGAGGTCGTGCTGCGCGCGCTGCACCACCATGCGGCCGCCGTGGTGCTGGCCCACAACCATCCGAGCGGCAGCATCGAGCCCTCGCGCGCCGACGAAGCGCTCACGCAGACGCTGCGCGCCGCGCTCTCGCTGGTCGACGTGCGCGTGCTCGACCACGTGATCGTGGGCGTGGGCCGCAGCTTCTCGATGGCCGAACAGGGGTTGCTCTGATGGCCGCCGCACGTCCGCCCTCCCCCGGCTCTGCGCCGGTGCCCAAGAGCCTGAAGAACCTGGCCGACCTCAAGCAGGTGCAGCGCCAGCTCGCCGAAACCCGAGAGCGCGAAGCGGCCGAGGCCGCCGCCCGTGCCGTGGCCGAGCGCAAGCGCGCGGCCGAAAAGGACCTGTTCGCGCGCGCCGTCGGCGCCACCGAGCCGCTGCGCCAGAAGACGCGCACCGTGCCGCTCGCGCCCGAGCCGCCGGCGCCGATCCCGGTGCAGCACCAGCTCGACGAGCAGCGCGTGCTGCGCGAATCGCTGTCCGACGAGTTCGACGTCACCACGCTGCTCGACGTCGACGACGCCATGAGCTTCCGCCGGCCCGGCATCGGCACCGACGTGACCGCGCGGCTGCGCAAGGGCGACTGGACGATCCAGGCCCAGGTCGACCTGCACGGCCTGCGCAGCGACGAGGCGCGCGAGGCGCTCGGCGGCTTCATCCGCAACGCGCACAAGCAGGGCCTGCGCTGCGTGCGCGTGGTGCACGGCAAGGGCCTGGGCTCGCCGGGCAAGCAGCCGGTGCTCAAGACCAAGACGCAGCGCTGGCTGATCCAGAAGAACGAGGTGCTGGCCTTCGTGCAGGCCAAGCCGGCCGAAGGCGGGGCCGGGGCGCTGGTGGTGCTGCTGGCGCCCGTCAAGCGCTGAGCGGCTCCCTCCGGCAGGAGGGAGCCACCTCCCTCACTTGCTCAGATCGAGCTTGTAGACCGAGCGCCCCTTCCCGCTCCCATCGTCCGCCGTCAGCAACGAGACGTTGTCCAGCCCCGCCGCCGTCGCCGACGCGAGCTGGCCCTGCCCCGAGGTGAACACCACGTTGCCGGCCGTCGTGGCCTTGGTGAAGCGCCAGCTGCGCGCCGCGCCGTTGGCCGCGCGCGTGATGGTCTTCTTCGCCTTCACGTAGGCGATCAGCACGTCGCGGTTGGCATCGGGCGAGGCGTAGATCGTCGCGCGGCCGTCGAGCGCGGGGATGAAGCTCGCGCCGCTGGTGGCGCGGTAGTTGTTGGTGGCGATCACGAACTCCTTGGCCGGATCGATGGCCGCGCCCAGGTACGTGAGGTTCCGGATGCGGCTGCCGACCTCCTGCGTCACGTCGATCTCGTACTGCACGTCGGGCGTGGTGAACATGTCGAAGTTGTAGCCCGGGAAGGTGCTGATCAGCTGCTGGTCGGCCGTGGCCGTGGTGCTGATCTTGTTGAAGCGCTTGGCCGCGGCCTCGAGCCAGGCCTTGATCTCGGCGCCCGTGACCTTCACCGCGTACACGGTGTTCGGGTACAGGTAGAGGTCGGCCGCGTTGAAGATCGCGAGGTTGCCCACGGCCACGTCGGTGTAGTCGCGGCCGCCTTCGTAGCCCGACTTGAAGGGCGCGCTGACCGACAGCACCGGCAGGCTCGCGTACTGCGGCAGGTTGGCCTGGATGTAGCTCTTCACGTAGTCGGCCTGGGCCTGGTTCACGATCTGGATCGCGCCCGGATCGCCGACGTCGGCGAAGTAGGTGTTCATGCGGAAGTCGGTGCTGCCGATCGGCGTCTTCACGTAGTCGATCGCGGCCTGGTGCTGGGTCTCGATCAGCGGCGCGATGGCCGGGTCGGCATCGACGTAGACCGCCTTGCCCGCGTCGTCCTTGCCGGTCTGCGTGGAGCGCGCCTCGACCGCGGTCTTGCTCTTGTCGATCACCCAGGCCTTGCCGTCCCACGACAGCTCGAGCTTGATCACGCCCAGCGCCTTGCCCCACGAGCTCGGCATCACGGCCGGCACGCCGTTCACGGTGCCGGCGGCGTTGTCCACGCCCGGCTGCTTGAAGCCGGGGTTGGCGCCGCGGTCGGGAAACACGCCGTGCTGGTGGCCCATCAGCAGCGCGTCGATGCCCGGCACCTTCGACAGGTGCAGGCCCGGGTTCTCCATGGTCGGCGTGTAGGCCGCGGCGTCGAGGCCGCCGTGCTGCAGCGCGACCACGATGTCGGCGCCCTTGGCGCGCAGCTCGGGGATGTAGCGCGTGGCGGCCTCCACCGCGCCCTCGGTGCGCAGCTTGCCCTCGAGATAGCGCTTGTCCCAGTTCATGATGCCCGGCGTGGTGAAGCCGATCACGCCGACCTTCAGCGGCACCGTCACGCGCGAGCCGTCGGGCGCGGTGGCGGTGAAGCTCTTGTTGACGATGGTGTAGGGCGCGAGCAGCGGCTTGCCGCTCTTCACGCTCTGCACGTTGGCCAGCACCAGCGGAAAGTTCGGGCCGGCGCACTTCTTCGTGCCGTCCACGCCCTCGACATCGAGGCCGCCGCCGATCGCCTGGTTGAGGAAATCGAGGCCGTAGTTGAATTCGTGGTTGCCCAGCGTGCCGGCGTCGAAGCCGGCGGCGTTCATCGCCTTGTACATCGACAGCGGCTGGGTGCAGGGGATGCGGCTCACCAGCGCCTCGTAGTCGGCCAGCGCGGTGCCCTGGATGGTGTCGCCGTTGTCGAACAGCAGCGTGTTCGCGAACTCCTTGCGCGCGGCCGCGATCAGGGTGGCGGTGCGCTCGTAGCCATAGGACTTGTCCTCGGCGAGCTTGAAGTAGTCGTAGCTGCGCACGTTGAAGTGCAGGTCGGTGGTCTCGAGCAGCGCGACGGTGGCGCGCGTGCCGGCCGCGATCGGCGCGGGGGCGGGCGCCGGGGACGGCGCCGGTGCGGGCGGCGGCACCGGCAGGAACACGCCGCCGCCGCCATCGCCGCCGCCGCATGCGCTCAGCATGGCGGTGGCGATCAGTGCGGCACAGGCGGTCATGGACGCGGTGCGTGGAAAGCGGGTGTTTGCAAGTGGCTTCATCGAAAGGTCTCCCTCCTGTTCAAGGAAGATCAGTCTCTGGAGCCGAAGTGACAGTCCGGTGAATGAATCCTGAAATGCAGCGGCGTTGCGACAAGCCGTGACCGGATGTTTACGCGAGGTGATTCTTAAGTGGTACCGAGGCGTCCGCGATCGCCGCGGGGTCGGGGCTGCGGCCCGCGTCGAGCAGCTTGCGGCTCATCATGTGATCGACCGGCGCGTTCACCGATTCCACGCACGCGAGCTGCCCGTCGACGTAGTGGAACAGCGAGAAGGCGTCGGGCTTCGGTCCCGCGCGGCGCACCGCGACATGGCCCGCCGTGCCCTCGGCCGGCACCAGGCCCACCATCTGCAGCCGCATGCCGCCCTGGTCGGACCAGAACCATGGCACCACGTCGTGCGCGCGCGCCGTGCCCAGCAGGGTCGCGACCGCGGTGCGCGCCTGGTCGTTGGCGTTCTGCACCGACTCCAGCCGCAGCGCGCGGCCCGCGCGCCGGTCGGGGAAGCGCGTGCAGTCGCCGACCGCGAGCACGCCGGCCGCGCTGGTGCGCATGTGCTCGTCGACCACGATGCCGTCGGCGCACTCGATGCCCGCGGCCTGCGCGAGTGCCGTCTCTGGCACCGCGCCGATGCCCAGCAGCAGCAGGTCGACCGGCTGCTGCGCGCCGTTCACGCGCAACGACACCAGCCGATCGCCCTCGACCTCGAAGCCGTCGGCGGTCGCGCCCAGCACGATGTCGATGCCGGCGGCGCGGTGCGTGGCCAGCACGTGGTCCGAGAGCTCGGGCGAGACCGCGCGGCCCAGCAGGCGCGGCGCGCTCTCGATCACCTGCACCTCCTTGCCGAGCGCCTTGGCGGTGGCCGCGACCTCGAGACCGATGAAGCCGCCGCCGAGCACCGTGACGCGCTGCGCCTCGGCCAGCCGCGCGCGCAGCCGATGCGCCTCGTCGGCCGCGCGCAGGCTCGCGACATTGACCAGATCGTGCGAGAGCGCGGCGATCCGGCGCGCGCGCGTGCCGGTGGCCAGCACCAGCGCTTCCCACGGCAGGACCGCGCCCGAGCGCAAGGTCACGTTGCGCGTCTCGCGGTCGATGGCCATGGCCGCATCGCCCAGGTGCAGCGTGATGCCGGCCTCGCGGTACCAGTCGGCCGCCTTGTGCGGCTGCGTGGCTTCGTCGGCGCTCTTGAGGAAGGCCTTCGACAGCGGCGGACGGTGGTACGGCTCGCAGGCCTCCTCGCAGACCAGGTGCACGCGCGCGCCCTGCCCCGCTTCGGCGAGGCCGGCGCACAACTGGGCCGCCGCGTGGCCGCCGCCGATGATGACGATGGAATTCATGAAGTGAGTCTTTCGAAGGTCGTTGTGCTCAGCCGGCGCGGTTGCGCATCCAGTCGGCGGTCTTGAAGAAGGAGTCGCGCAGCCGCGCGCGCAGGTCCTCGGGCACCTCGGTCTCGCCCATGGCCTGGTCCATGCAGGCCAGCCACTGGTCGCGTTCCTTGATGCCGATGCTGTGGCCGCCGATGCTCTGCGGCAGGTGGCGCGCGCGCAGCATCGGATGGCCGAAGCGGTCGGTGTAGTAAGCGGGGCCGCCGAGCCAGCCGCAGAGGAACCAGAACAGCCGCTGGCGCGCGTTGTCGAGGTCGCTGCCGTGCACCGCGCGCAGTTGCGCATAGCCGGGCTCGAGGTCCATCAGGTCGTAGAAGCGCTCGACCAGCGCGCGCACTTTTTCCTCGCCGCCGATCCATTCGAAGGGCGTGTCGAAGGGCGGCTTGTCCTGGATCTGCATCGCTCAGCCCACCTGCACGAGGCCGGGGATCGGCACGTCGGGGTTGGCATCGGCCGCGTAGTCCACGCCCTCGATGCCGAAGCCGAACAGACGCAGGAACTCGGCCTTGTAGCCCGCGAAGTCGGTCAGCGCCTGCAGGTTCTCGCTCGTGACCTGCGGCCACAGTTCGAGCACGCGCGCCTGCACCGCGGGCGCGAGTTCCTTGCGGTCGGCGCGCAGCCGGCCTTCCTCGTCGAGCGGCGGCGCGCTACCGTAGAGGCCCTCGCGGAACAGGCCGTCGACCTGCTCGATGCAGCCCTCGTGCGTGCCCTCCTCCTTCATCACCTTGAACAGCAGCGAGAGGTACAGCGGCATCATCGGGATCGCCGAGCTGGCCTGCGTGACCACCGCCTTGAGCACCGCCACGCGCGCATCGCCGCCGCCATGGGCCGCGAGCCTCGCGCGGATCGCGGGCACGGTGCGGTCGAGGTCCTTCTTGGCCGCGCCGATCGAGCCGTTCCAGTAGATGTCCTGCGTGATCTTCTCGCCGAGGTAGGTGAAGGCCGTGGTCTTCGCGCCCTCGGCCAGCACGCCGGCCTCGTGCAGCGCGTCGATCCACAGCTGCCAGTCCTCGCCGCCCATCACGGCCACCGTGTTGTCGATCTCCTCCTGCGTGGCGGGCTCGAGCACGGTCTCCTTGACGGTGCCGCTGTCGGTGTCGATGCCGCGCAGGCTCACCGCCTGGCCGATGGGCTTGAGGGTGGAGTTGAAGACCTGGCCGGTCTTCGGATGGGTGCGCCGCGGCGCCGCGAGGCTGTAGACCACGAGGTCGACCTGGCCCAGGTCCTGGCGGATGGTCTCGATCACCTGCTGCTTGACCGCATCGGAGAAGCCGTCGCCGTTGATGCTCTTCGCATAGCGGCCCTCGGCCGTGGCGAGGCGCTCGAAGGCGGCCGTGTTGTACCAGCCGGGCGTGCCGGTCTTGGTGGCGCTGCCGGCGCGCTCGAAGAACACGCCCAGCGTGTCGGCGCTGCCGCCGAAGGCCGCGACGATGCGCGCCGCCAGGCCATAGCCGGTGGAGGCACCGATCACCAGCACCCGCTTCGGCGCGCCCGCGACCGGGCCCTGGGCCCGCACGTGCTCGATCTGTTGCCGGACATTGGCCTCGCAGCCGACGGGATGGGTCGTGACGCAGATGAAGCCACGCACGCGCGGTTGGATGATCATGGGGAGGAAGGCAGTCTGGGAAAGGAAAAGGACGGGTGGCGCGCGAGGCGCCGGGCACCGGTCTTCTGGCCGGCGCGCGGGCGCGAATTTACCGCACGTTCATTCCCATGCGGCCATGTACATATATGGATTGACCATTTAATGAACCGAAGTTTTGTTGATAAGGTGCCGCCCTTGCATTCACAGAAGGAGAAGAAACACATGCGCCTGAACATCCTCGCCGCGGCCCTCGCCGCCTCCGCCCTGCTCGCGGGCACCGTGGCCCACGCCGACCAGCTGGCCGACATCAAGAAGAAGGGCGAACTCGTGGTCGGCGTGCTCGGCACCGACGAGCCCGCCACCTTCATCGACCCCAAGACGCGCCAGATCGTGGGCTACGAGGTCGACCTCGCCAACGCCATCGCCAAGAAGATCGGCGTGAAGACCACGCTCAAGCAGATCGCCGTGGCCGCGCGCATTCCCGAGCTGCAGCAGGGCCACGTCGACCTGGTCGCGGCCGGCCTCACGCACAACAAGGAACGCGAGGCGCAGATCGACTTCTCGCTGACCACCTTCGTGACCGGCCAGAAGGCGATCGTGAAGAAGGACAGCGGCATCGCCGAGGTATCGCAACTCGGCGGCAAGAAGGTGCTGACCATCCGCGGCGGCACCCAGGAACCCAACATCCGCAAGGCCGTGCCCACGGCCGAGGTCGTGACCTTCGACACCAGCCAGCAGGCCTTCCAGGCGCTGCAGCAGGGCAAGGGCGTGGGCTACGTCGACGACGAGGCCGCGCTGCTGCGCAGCTACGCCAAGCTCGGCCCGCAGAAGGCCCAGTACGTGGTGCTCAAGCAGAACCTCAGCACCGAGGCGCTGGCCATCGGCATCAAGAAGGGCGAGAGCGGCCTCAAGGCGGTGGTGGACGACACGCTGCGCGAGCTCGAGAAGTCGGGCGAGGCCGAGAAGATCTTCGTGAAGTGGTACGGCCCGAACACCGCCTCGGGCTTCCAGACGCGCGACTTCAAGCTCGAGAGCGACAAGATCGACTGATCGCGCGTTTCTCCTTCCCCCGCTGGGGGAAGGCCGGGATGGGGCACGCAGCCTTCGCACCGACCGCCCGGTGCCCCCACCCCAACCCTCCCCCGGCGGGGGAGGGAGCCAATCTCCCACGCGGCGGTGATACTGTCGCCCCCCATGCCCCTGTTCGACTATTCCTTGCTGCTGACCGGCAAGTACCACGACATGCTCGTCGCGGGCTTGTGGCTGTCGCTGCAGCTGCTCGCGGCCTCGCTGGTGTGCGCGCTGCCGATCGCGCTCGTGGTGGCCATGCTGCGGCTCGCGCCGCTGGCACCGCTGCGCTGGCTCGGCTTCGCCTACGTGGAGTCGATCCGCAACATCCCGCTGCTGGCCCACATGCTGTTCTGGTACTTCGGCGCGCCCGAGCTGCTGCCCGAAGGCTTCAAGCAATGGCTCTACGCGGGCCACATCGAGGCCTACAGCGCGATCGTCGCGCTGTCGCTCTACACGGCCGCCTTCATGGCCGAGGACATGCGCAGCGGCATCCGCTCGATCCCCGCAGTGCAGTTCGAGGCCGGCCGCGCGCTGGGCTTCGGCTGGCTCGCGACGATGCGCCGCGTGGTGCTGCCGCAGGCGCTGCGCGTGACCGTGCCGCCGCTGATCTCGCAGACCCTGAGCCTGTGGAAGAACACCTCGATCGCCACCGTGATCGGCGTGGCCGAACTCATGTACCAGGCCGGCCAGGTCGAGAGCGCGACCTTCCGCAGCTTCGAGTCCTTCGCCTTCGCGAGCGCGGCCTACCTCACGGTCTCGCTCGCCATCACGGCGCTCGCGACCTGGTACCACCACCGCTTCCCGGTGAGGACGCTGTGATGCGCACGGAGGCTTCGCGATGATCGAGCTGATCCAGGACTACTGGCTCTACTTCCTGATCGGCCAGTACCCCAACGGCCCGCTCGGCGGGCTGGTGCTGACCCTGCTGCTGGCCTCGTGCGGGCTGGTGCTCGCGCTGCCGCTGGGCATCGTGCTCGGCCTGGCGCGCGTGAGCCCGTGGCGCTGGCTGCGCTGGCCGGTCAGCGGCTTCGTGTTCGTGGTGCGCGGGCTGCCGCTGTTGATGGTGATCTTCTGGGCCTATTTCTTCCTGCCCAGCGTCACCGGCGTGAAGACCGACCAGTTCGCCACCATGCTGATCGCGCTGGTGGTGTTCGACGCCGCCTACCTGGCCGAGATCGTGCGCGCCGGCATCCAGGGCCTGCCGCGCGGCCAGATGGAGACCGCGCGCGCGCTCGGCCTGAGCTGGAGCCGCGCGATGCGGCTGGTGGTGCTGCCGCAGGCGCTGCGCAGCATGCTGCCCTCGCTGGTGAACCAGTTCGTCTCGACCATCAAGGAGACCTCGCTGGGCTACATCATCGGCCTGGCCGAGGTCTCGTTCATCGCCACCCAGATCAACACCCAGGTGTTCACCAAGCCGGCCCAGGTCTTCGGCATCCTCGGGCTGACCTATTTCATCCTCTGCTTCGGCCTCTCGCGCTTCGCCTACTGGCTCGAGCGCCGCCTCGCGCGGCGCGGCCTGCCGGTGGTCGCGGTCACCGAGGGCCGGGCCGCCGCCCGCAAGGCTTCCGCATGATCGAACTCCAGAACGTCAACAAGTGGTACGGCAGCTACCACGCGCTCGTGGACGTGAGCGAAACCATCCACAAGGGCGAGGTGGTCGTGGTCTGCGGCCCCTCGGGCTCGGGCAAGTCCACGCTGATCCGCACCTTCAACCGGCTCGAGGCGATCCAGTCGGGCCGCATCCTGATCGAGGGCAAGGACATCCACGCGCCGGGCACCGACGTGAACGCCTTCCGCTCGCGCATCGGCTTCGTGTTCCAGCAGTTCAACCTGTTCCCGCACCTCACGGTGCTGCAGAACTGCACCATGGCGCCGATGCAGCTGCACGGCCTCTCGCGCGCGCAGGCCGAGGAACGCGCGATGGCGCTGCTCGCGCGCGTGGGCCTCGCGAACAAGGCCCGGGCCTGGCCCAGCGAGCTGTCGGGCGGCCAGCAGCAGCGCGTGGCGATCGCGCGCGCGCTCGCGATGCAGCCGCCGGTGATGCTGTTCGACGAACCCACGAGCGCGCTCGACCCCGAGATGGTCGGCGAGGTGCTGCTGGTGATGCGCGACCTGGTGCGCGACGGCATGACCATGGTCTGCGTGACGCACGAGATGGGCTTCGCGCGCGAGGTCGCCGACCGCGTGCTCTTCATGGACGAGGGCAAGGTGCTCGAGCGCGCCACGCCCGACGACTTCTTCAACCGCCCGCAGCATCCGCGCGCGCAGCAGTTCCTGTCCGACATCCGCTCGCCCTTCGCACGCATCCCATGACCCACACCGCTTCCCTCCAGACCCTGCCCGTGATCGACGTCGCGCCGCTGGTGGCCGGCGACGCGCCGGGCCGCGAGGCCGTGGCCGCGCGCATCGGCGAGGCCTGCCGCGCGCACGGCTTCTTCTACGTGACGGGGCATGGCGTCGACCCCGCGCTGGTGGCGCGGCTCGAGACCCTGAGCCACCGCTTCTTCGACCTGCCCGAGGCGACCAAGATGCAGTGGCGCATGGCGCTCGGCGGGCGCGCCTGGCGCGGCTACTTCCCGCTCGGCGGCGAGCTGACCTCGGGCCGGCCCGACTGGAAGGAAGGGCTCTACCTCGGCACCGAGCTGCCGGCCACGCATCCGCTGGTGCAGGCCAGGACGCCGGTGCACGGGCCCAACCTCTTTCCCGACGCGCCGGGCCTCGAGGACTTCCGCGACACCATCCTCGGCTACATGGCGGCCGTGACGCAGCTCGGTCACCGGCTGATGGAAGGCATCGCGCTGAGCCTGGGCCTGCCGGCCGACTACTTCGCGGCGCGCTACACGGGCGATCCGCTGATCCTGTTCCGTCTCTTCGACTATCCCTCGCAGCCGGTGCCCGAGGGCCTCGACGTGCAATGGGGCGTGGGCGAGCACACCGACTACGGCCTCTTGACGATCCTGCACCAGGACAGCGTGGGCGGCCTCGCGGTGCACACGCCCGCGGGCTGGATCGATGCGCCGCCGATCGCGGGCTCCTTCGTCTGCAACATCGGCGACATGCTCGACCGCATGACCGGCGGCCTCTACAAGTCGACGCCGCACCGCGTGAAGCGCAACACCTCGGGGCGCAACCGGCTGTCGTTCCCGCTGTTCTTCGATCCGAACTTCGAGGCGCGCGTGCAGCGCATCGAGGGCCTCGCGGGCGCGGTGGCCGCGGACGACAGCGCCGAGCGCTGGGACCGCGCCAACGTGCACGCCTTCAGCGGCCGCTACGGCGACTACCTGCTGGCGAAGGTGTCGAAGGTGTTCCCGCAGCTGCGCGACGAAGTGCTCTGAGGCGCGCTCGCGGGAAGGTCGAGGAACTCGTCTTCCCAGCGCCCGACGTCCGCGCCGGGATCGGAAATGGGCACCAGTTTGTCGCTGCGGCAGTAGAAGGTCCAGCCCTCGAACAGCACGTCGTAGTAGGTGCCGGGCAGGTAGCGCTCGCTCGGTGCTTCATAGGGCGCCGAGACCACCTCGACGATGCGGCCGACCGCGCGCTCGGTCATCGGCGACGCGAGGCAGCTGTCGAGCACGTGGCACAGGGTGCCGATCCTGATCACGGCCGCACCATCTCGCCGGGAAACCAGCGCGGCAGGTGCGCGTTCGCATCGTGCAGCGACTCGAGCACATGGAAGGCCTGTTCGACGATCGCGGCCGGCGGGTGCTTGAGGTCCGGCACGATCACCACCCGCAGGCCCGCGGCCAGCGCCGCCTTGGCGCCGTTCTCGCTGTCCTCGAAGGCGATGCACTGCGTCGGGTCCACGCCCAGGCGCGAAGCCGCGAGCAGGTAGAGCGCCGGGTCGGGCTTGGCGCGCGGCACCTCGTCGCCGCCCGCGAAGGCCTCGAAGTGATGCAGCACGCCCAGGCTACCGAGGCAGGCCTGGATCTGCCCGCTGGTCGAGGACGAGGCCACGGCGCAGCGCGTGCCGCGCGCGCGCAGGGCGCCCAGGAACTCGGCCGCGCCGGGCTTGATGGGGAACAGCGGCGTGCCGTCGGAGCGTTCGAGCGCCAGCGCCTGGCGCACGTGCTCGAGGGCATGGCGGAAGGCGGCCTGGCCGCCGAGCAGGCCCGAGAGGATGATCTCGGACTCGGCGGTGGCCAGGCCCACCACCTGCAGGTACTGGGCGTGGCTGAGCTCGACGTCGAGCGTGCGGGCGGCCGCCATCCAGGCGGCCATGATGGGCCGCTCGGAGTCGATCAGCAGCCCGTCCATGTCGAAGATTGCGGCGGAGAACATCGACGCGATCCTACCCTCGAGCCCCGCCCCGAATGGCGAAGGGGCCGCAAGGGCCCCTTCTCGTGCAACGGATGAGACGGCGCGCGATCAGTCGCGCACCAGCGCCCGGTTCAACCCCAGCGCCGCCAGCGTCCCGGCCGCGCCCGACAGCAGGTACACGCTCACGTAGGCCAGCCCGAAGTGGGCCGACAGCCCCAGTGCGACCAGCGGCGCGAAGGCGGCGCCGATCAGCCAGGCCAGGTCGGTGGTCAGTGCGGCGCCGGTGTAGCGGTACTTGGCCTCGAAGTTGCCGGTCACGGCACCGGCCGCCTGGCCGTACGACAGGCCCAGCAGGATGAAGCCCAGCAGGATGAACACGTCCTGGCCGATCTTGCCGCCGTCGAGCAGCGTGGGCGCGAAGCCGCTGAACACGGCGATCAGGCCCGCGAGGCCGCCCAGCGTGGAGCGGCGGCCGATGCGGTCGGCGATCAGGCCCGAGGCCACGATGCCGCCGGCGCCGAGCACGGCGCCGATCATCTGGATCACCAGGAACTCGGTGATGGCCTGGTTCGAGTACAGCGTGATCCACGACAGCGGGAACACGGTGATCAGGTGGAACAGCGCATAGCTGGCCAGCGCCGCGAAGGCGCCGATCAGCAGGTTCGAGCCCTGCGAGCGCACCAGCTCGACCACGCTGGTGGGCTGCAGCTCGCGCTCCTCGAGCAGGCGCGCGTACTCGTCGGCCGCCACCAGGCGCAGGCGCGCGAACAGCGCCACCACGTTGATCGCGAAGGCCACGTAGAAGGTGTAGCGCCAGCCCCAGTCGAGGAAGTCCTCGAGCGTCAGGCTCGAATAGAGGTACGCGAACAGCGCGCTGGCCACGAAGAAGCCGATCGGCGCGCCGAGCTGGCCCAGCATGGCGTACCAGCCGCGGCGGTTGGCCGGGGCGTTGAGCGCGAGCAGCGAGGGCAGGCCGTCCCACGAGCCGCCGAAGGCCAGGCCCTGGCCGAAGCGGAAGATCGACAGCAGCACGATCGAGGTGAAGCCCAGGCTCGCGTAGCCCGGCAGGAAGGCGATGCCGGCGGTCGAGGTGCCGAGCACGAACAGCGCCAGCGTGAGCTTGGTCTCGCGGCCGAAACGTCGCTGGATCTCCATCGAGATGACAGTTCCGAACGGCCGTGCGATGAAGGCGAAGGAAAAGACCACGAAGGCCCAGAGGGTTCCCTCGAGCCGCTGCTCGAACGGGAAGAAGACCGCCGGGAACACCAGCACCGAGGCGATGCCGTAGACGAAGAAGTCGAAATATTCCGAGGCGCGGCCGATGACCACGCCGACGGCGATCTCGCCCGGGTCGATGCGCGAGTGGTCGTCCTCCGGGGCGCCGGTGTCGGACGTGTGCGGCACAGGCGATGCGCCTTGCGGACTGATGCTGGACGTCGTCATTGGGTTATGTAATTCGGTTGTCACGAAGCGTGACAAAGGTAGGCCATGAAACAGACTCCGAGCGTCTCACCGAACGAGGATTCCCGCCATAGGACAAAACGTCCAATAGCCTGCGGGAACCTTTGGTCGTAGATTGTGGGGTCTTTCGCGCGGCCCTGGCCACCCTTCCGCCCTTCCGTCTCTCGGCATGCCCATCCTCCACACCCTTCGCCGATGGCTCCTGCTGTTGCCCCTCGCCTTCCTGGCGGGCTGCAACACGGTGCTCCTGAATCCCTCCGGCGACATCGCCAACCAGCAAGGACGGCTGATCGTCGTCTCGACCGTGCTGATGCTGATCATCATCATCCCGGTGATCGCACTGACGGTCTTCTTCGCCTGGCGCTACCGCGCCTCGAACAAGGAAGCCATCTACAAGCCGAACTGGGACCACTCGACCCAGCTCGAGCTCGCGATCTGGGCCGCGCCGCTCCTGATCATCATCGCGCTGGGCGCGATCACCTGGATCAGCACCCACACGCTCGACCCCTATCGCCCGCTCAGCCGCATCGACGCGCAGCGCCCGGTCACGGCCGACATCAAGCCGCTGACCGTGGAAGTGGTGGCGCTCGACTGGAAGTGGCTGTTCATCTACCCCGAGCAGGGCTTCGCCACGGTGAACGAACTCGCGGCCCCGGTGGACCGCCCGATCACCTTCAAGATCACCGCCTCGTCGGTGATGAACTCCTTCTTCATTCCCGCGCTGGCCGGCCAGATCTACGCCATGCCCGGCATGGAGACCAAGCTGCACGCGGTCATCAACGCGCCCGGCGAGTTCGACGGCTTCTCGGCCAACTACAGCGGCGCCGGCTTCTCGGGCATGCGCTTCAAGTTCCACGGCCTGAGCAACGCCGACTTCGACCAGTGGGTGCAGAAGGTCAAGTCCAGCCCCGAAGGCGAACTGAGCCGCGAGCGCTACCAGAAGCTCGAAGTGCCGAGCGAGCGTGAGCCGGCGAAGCATTTCGCGAGCGTGTCGCCCGACCTCTACGGCGCCATCCTCAACCGCTGCGTCGACCGCAGCAAGATGTGCATGAGCCAGATGATGGCGATCGACGCCGACGGCGGCCTGGGCAAGCCCGGCGCCTACAACGTCGCGACCGCGCAGCCCTGGCAACCCGACGACATCAATTCGCCCAAGCGTGCGTACGGCAAGTACGTCACGGCGATGTGCACCACCGAAGAATGACGATGCTCCAGAACCTCGACCTGACGAAGCTCGTCTTCGGCCGCCTCACGTGGGAGGCGATCCCCTACCACGAACCGATCCTGCTGGCGACCTTCGCCGCCGTCGTGCTCGGCGGTGTCGCGCTGCTCGGCGCGATCACCTACTTCAAGCTGTGGAGCACGCTGTGGCACGACTGGATCACCAGCATCGACCACAAGAAGATCGGCATCATGTACATCGTGCTGGGCCTGGTGATGCTGCTGCGCGGCTTCGCCGACGCGCTGATGATGCGCGCCCAGCAGGCGGTGGCCTTCGGCGACAACGCCGGCTTCCTGCCGCCGCACCACTACGACCAGATCTTCACCGCCCACGGCGTGATCATGATCTTCTTCGTGGCGATGCCGCTGGTCACGGGCCTGATGAACTTCGTGGTGCCGCTGCAGATCGGCGCGCGCGACGTGGCCTTCCCGTTCCTGAACAACTTCAGCTTCTGGATGACCACCTTCGGCGCCGGCCTCGTGATGGCCTCGCTGTTCGTCGGCGAGTTCGCCAAGACCGGCTGGCTGGCCTACCCGCCGCTGTCGGGCATCCTCTTCAGCCCCGACGTGGGGGTCGACTACTACATCTGGTCGTTGCAGATAGCGGGGGTGGGCACATTGCTCTCGGGCGTGAACCTGCTGGCCACCATCGTGAAGATGCGCGCGCCCGGCATGACCATGATGAAGATGCCCGTCTTCACCTGGACCGCGCTGTGCACCAACGTGCTGATCGTCGCCGCCTTCCCGGTGCTGACCGCCGTGCTGGCCTTGCTGTCGCTCGACCGCTACGTCGGCACCAACTTCTTCACGAACGACATGGGCGGCAACGCCATGATGTACGTGAACCTGATCTGGATCTGGGGCCACCCCGAGGTCTACATCCTGATCCTGCCGGCCTTCGGCATCTTCTCGGAGGTGGTCTCCACCTTCTCGGGCAAGCGCCTGTTCGGCTACGCCTCGATGGTCTACGCCACGGTCGTGATCACGATCCTGTCGTACCTGGTGTGGCTGCACCACTTCTTCACCATGGGCTCGGGCGCCAGCGTGAACTCCTTCTTCGGGATCACGACGATGATCATCTCGATCCCGACCGGGGCGAAGATCTTCAACTGGCTCTTCACCATGTACCGCGGCCGCATCCGCTTCGAGCTGCCGATGATGTGGACCATCGGCTTCATGATCACCTTCGTGATCGGCGGCATGACCGGCGTGCTGCTGGCCGTGCCCCCGGCCGACTTCGTGCTGCACAACAGCCTGTTCCTGATCGCCCACTTCCACAACGTGATCATCGGCGGCGTGCTGTTCGGCATGCTGGCGGGCATCACCTACTGGTTCCCGAAGGCCTTCGGCTACAAGCTCGATCCGTTCTGGGGCAAGTGCTCGTTCTGGTTCTGGATCGTCGGCTTCTGGTTCGCGTTCATGCCGCTGTACATCCTGGGCCTGATGGGTGTGACGCGCCGCATGAGCCACTTCCAGGACATGTCGCTGCAGATCTGGTTCCAGGTCGCCGCCTTCGGCGCCGTGCTGATCGCGCTGGGCATCGCCTCGTTCCTGATCCAGATCGTGGTGAGCTACATCCGCCGCGACTCGCTGCGCGACACCACGGGCGACCCGTGGGACGGTCGCACGCTCGAATGGTCGACCTCGTCGCCGCCGCCGGCCTACAACTTCGCGTTCACGCCGCGCATCCATGACAACGACGCCTGGTCCGACATGAAGGCACGCGGCTACCAGCGTCCGCTGGAAGGCTTCAGCCCGATCCACATGCCCAAGAACACGGCCGCCGGCTTCATCATCGCGGCGCTGAGCGCGGCCTTCGGCTTCGCCATGATCTGGCAGATGTGGCTGGTGGCCGGCGTGAGCTTCTTCGTGATGCTCGTGGCCATCATCGTCCACACCTTCAACTACAAGCGCGACTACCACATCCCCGCGGACGAAGTCGTCCGCACCGAAGACGCTCGCACGCGCCTCCTGGCCGCCCATGTCTAACAGTACCGCCCTCCCCTCCAGCCCCGCCGGCACCCACACCGTGGGCAACGCGCCGAGCGTGCCGACCTTCGAGCTGTTCAACGTCCGCAACGAGGACCACCATCCGGAGAATGGCACCCTGCTCGGGTTCTGGCTCTACCTGATGAGCGACTGCCTCATCTTCGCCTGCCTGTTCGCGGTGTACGGCGTGCTGGGCCGCAGCTACGCGGCCGGCCCCTCGGGCGCCGACCTGTTCGACCTGCCGCTGGTGGCGATCAACACCTCGCTGCTGCTGCTGTCGTCGATCACCTACGGCTTCGCGATGCTCGAGATGCAGAAGCGGCGCATGGGCGGCACGCTGGTGTGGCTGGCCATCACCGGCCTGCTGGGCGCGGGCTTCATCGGCCTCGAGCTCTACGAATTCGCGCACCTGATCCACGAGGGCGCGGGCCCGCAGCGCAGCGCCTTCCTGTCCTCGTTCTTCGCGCTGGTCGGCACCCACGGGCTGCACGTCACCTTCGGCATCGTCTGGCTGATCGTGCTGCTGTTCCAGCTGCCCAAGCACGGCTTCACCGCCGCCAACCGCCGCCGCCTGATGTGCCTGTCGATGTTCTGGCACTTCCTGGACGTCGTCTGGATCGGCGTCTTCACCTTCGTGTACCTGATGGGATCCATGGCATGAGCGCAGCACCCCACGACACCCATGGCCACGGCCATGACGACCACGGCCACGGCGAGCACCACGACGACGGCCCGGTGAGCCACAGCACCTTCAAGGGCTACATGACCGGCTTCGTGCTGGCCGTGATCCTCACGGCCATTCCGTTCTGGCTCGTGATGGGCAAGGTGCTCGACAGCAAGAGCACGACCGCGCTGATCATCCTCGGCTTCGCCGTGGTGCAGATCGTGGTGCACATGGTGTACTTCCTGCACATGGACACCAAGTCCGAAGGCGGCTGGAACATGCTGGCGCTGATCTTCACGCTGGTGCTCGTGGTCATCACGCTGGCCGGTTCGCTGTGGGTCATGTACCACATGAACACCAACATGATGCCGCCGTCGATGCACGACATGAAGAACATGCCTTGAGTGCGCCGGCCACCGACCGCTCGCCCGCCGGCCGCCAGCGCTCCGCGGCCGGGCTCGTGGTGCTGGCGGTCCTCGGGGCCGTACTGTTCGCCGCTTTCTTCGCGCTCGGCACCTGGCAGGTCGAGCGCCGGGCCTGGAAGCTGGCCCTGATCGAGCGCGTCGAGCAGCGCGTGCATGCCGTGCCGGTCGCGCCCCCGGCGCGCGCCGACTGGCCGCGCGTCAATGCCGCCGACGACGAGTACCGCCACGTGCGGCTCTCGGGCACCTTCCTCCACGAGAAAGAGACCCTGGTGCAGGCCAGCACCAACCTCGGCGCCGGCTTCTGGGTGCTGACGCCGCTGCAGACCGCGCGCGGCGTGGTGATGGTCAACCGCGGCTTCGTGCCGCCCGAGGCACGCGAGCGCGCCGCGCGCACCGCGCCCGAGCCGATGGGCGAGACCCAGGTGACGGGCCTGCTGCGCATCAGCGAGCCGCGCGGCGGCTTCCTGCGCAGCAACGATCCGGCCGGCGGGCGCTGGTACTCGCGCGACGTGGCGGCGATCGCCGCGGCGCACGGCATCGCGGCCGACGCGGTGGCGCCCTACTTCATCGACGCCGAGGCCGAGCCCGGCATTCCGCGCGCGCTCGACGGCGCGCCCGCCTGGCCCGCGCCTGGCCTCACCGTCATCGCCTTCCACAACAGCCACCTGGTGTACGCGCTCACCTGGTACGGGCTGGCGCTGATGGTCGCCGCGGGCGCGGTCTTCGTCTGGCGCGACGAGCGCCGGCGCCGCGGCGGCGACAATGCGCGCCATGCCGACGGACAGCCGCACGCCGCCCCCGCTTCCCATCGCGATGCCGACCGCGGCTGACGCGGTCGCGGTCGCCGGCGCGCTGCAGGCGCCGCGCGCGGGCGTGGCCAGCCTGGACAACGCGACCGGCCACAAGAACATGCAGCAGCTGATCCAGCTGCGCTGGTTCGCCGTGGTGGGGCAGGTGGTGACGATCCTGGTGGTGCATTACGGCTACCGCATCCACCTGCCGCTCAACCAGATGCTGCAGGCGCTGACCTGCCTGGCGCTGTTCAATCTCGCGAGCCTGCTGCGCTGGCGCACCCACCGGCGCGTGACCAACGGCGAGCTGATGCTCGCGCTGCTGGTCGACGTGGCGATCCTGACCTCGCTGCTCTACCTGAGCGGCGGCGCCAGCAACCCCTTCGTCTTCCTCTACCTGCTGCAGGTGATCCTGGGCGCGGTGCTGCTCAAGCCCTGGTCGACCTGGACCGTGGTGGGCGTCACCACCCTGTGCTTCGCGGGGCTGGCCCTGTTCTCGCGCCCGCTCTCGCTGCCGCCCGACCACGACCGCGGCCTGTGGAGCCCCTACATCCAGGGCACGCTGGTGTGCTTCGCGCTCAACGCGGCGCTGCTGGTGGTGTTCATCACGCGCATCAGCGGCAACCTGCGCGAGCGCGACGCCAAGCTCGCGGGCCTGCGCCAGCGCGCCGCCGAGGAGGAGCACATCGTGCGCATGGGCCTGCTCGCCTCGGGCGCGGCGCACGAGCTCGGCACGCCGCTGGCCACGCTGGCCGTGATCCTCGGCGACTGGCGCCGGCTGCCGCACTTCAGCTCCGACCCCGAGCTGCTGCAGGAGGTCAGCGAGATGGAGATCCAGATCCAGCGCTGCAAGTCGATCGTCAGCGGCATCCTGCTGTCGGCCGGCGAGGCGCGCGGCGAGTCGTCGGAGGAAACCACGGTCAGCACCTTCCTCGACGACCTGGTCGAGGAGTGGCGCACCACGCGGCCGGTCGGCACCTTCGTCTACGACAACCGCTTCGGCCGCGACCTGCCGATGGTCTCCGACTCGGCGCTCAAGCAGATGATCTGCAACGTGCTCGACAATGCGCTCGAAGCCTCGCCGCACTGGGTGCGGCTCGAGGTGGCGCACGACGGCGACGACCTGCAGCTGGTCGTCACCGACGCCGGCCCCGGCTTCGCGCCCGCGATGCTGGCGCAGTTCGGCAAGCCCTACCAGTCGAGCAAGGGCCGCCCCGGTGGCGGCCTCGGCCTGTTCCTGGTGGTCAACGTGGCGCGCACCGTGGGCGGCCGCGTGGCCGCGCGCAACCGGCCCGAGGGCGGCGCCGCGGTCACGCTGGCGCTGCCGCTCGCGGCCATCGTGCTGGAAGAAGAGGACGACGAGGAAGAGAACATCGGGATGCATGGCCATGACGGAATCCCCCACTGACACCGGCGCCGAGGCCGAGGCCGAACGCCAGCTGCTGATCGTCGAGGACGACGCGGCCTTCGCGCGCACGCTGGGCCGCTCGTTCGAGCGCCGCGGCTACACCGTGCTGCACGCGAGCAACCTCGAGGACGTGGAGGACCTGCTGCGCCACCATGCGCCGGGCTACGCGGTGGTCGACCTCAAGCTCAACGGCGAGGCCTCGGGCCTGGCCTGCGTGCAGACGCTGCACCGGCACGACGCCAAGACGCTGATCGTGGTGCTGACCGGCTTCGCGAGCATCGCCACTGCGGTCGAGGCGATCAAGCTCGGCGCCTGCCACTACCTGGCCAAGCCCTCGAACACCGACGACATCGAGGCCGCCTTCGGCCGCGCGGTCGGCACCACCGAGGTCGAGCTGACCAACCGCTCGACCTCGATCAAGACCCTCGAATGGGAACGCATCCACGAGACCCTGGCCGAGACCGGCTTCAACATCTCCGAGACCGCGCGCCGGCTCGGCATGCACCGGCGAACGCTCGCGCGCAAGCTCGGCAAGCAGCAGGTCAAGTAGCGGCCCCGGCGGCGCGACATCGAGGAACCCACGGCAAGCACCGACACTCTTTCTTGGGATGACCATGCACCCGACACCAACGCCCGCCCCTGTCGCCGCCCGCCGCGCCGCGCCCGTGGTGCGCGACCAGACCACGCTCGAGGAGATCTTCAACGCGCTGAGCCATGGCCTCGGGCTGCTGCTGGCAATCGCCTCGCTGCCGATCCTGGTCTACAGCGCGGCGCAGAAGGGCACCGCGGCCGGCATCGTCGGCGCCAGCCTGTTCGCCGGCACCGCGATCGTGCTGTACCTGATCTCCACGCTCTACCACGCGCTGCCGATGGGCCGCGCCAAGGCCTGGTTCAACCGCTTCGACCATGCCGCGATCTACCTGTTCATCGCGGGCAGCTACATGCCCTTCGTGCTCGGCGTGCTGCGCGGGCCCTGGGGCTGGACGCTGTTCGGCGCGATCTGGGCCGCGGCGGCGCTGGGCGTGGGCGCCAAGCTGTTCGACCGGCTCAAGCATCCGCTGTGGTCCACCGGCCTCTACGTGGCGATGGGCTGGATGGCGCTGATGGCGGCGGTGCCGCTGGTGGAGCGCATGTCGGGCGCGGGCCTGGGCTGGCTGGTGGCCGGCGGCCTGTTCTACACCGCGGGCGCGGTGGTCTTCCTGTTCGATTCCAAGGTGCGCTTCGCCCACTTCGTCTGGCACCTGTTCGTGCTCGCGGGCAGCACCTGCCACTTCTTCGCCGTGCTCTGGCACGCGCACGGCTGAGCTGGCGATTCGGCTTCAGTAGTGCGGCGGCAGCTCGTCGCGCAGGTTGCGCGACGCGCCGCCCTGGCCCGCGGCCTGCACCTGCTCGCGCAGCTGCCCCAGCTGGGCCAGCAGGCCGTCGATCTGCTGCTGCTGGCGGTAGACCGTGAGGTTGAGCTGCTCGAGCAGATCCTCGGCATAGCTGGCCTTGATCTCGAGCGCGTCGAGCCGTTCGGTGACGTCGTGGGGCGAATGTTCCATGGCGCTATTGGACAGGAAGACCGGCCGCGGTTTCGTGACGATTCCAGGCACCGGCCTCGACCCCCACCAAGCTCAGCGCTGTACCTTCGCCTCGAGCAGGTCGGCCATGCCGATGCGGTGCGCGAACTCGATGCGCACGCGCTCCGACACCTCGAACACCTCGGCCGCGCCGTCGTTCACGAAGTCGATCACCGGCCGCATCGGCCGCTGGCCCGCGGGCAGGCCCACGATGCGCACGATCTCGTCGGCCACCGCCTGCGGATCGGCATGGTCGGGCGTCAGCGCCGAGAGCTTCGCGCCGATCTGGTCCATCAGCCCGTCGTAGCGGCCATAGGCCGCGGCCGTGGCCGCGTCGGCCGGCCTGCCCGCGCTCGGGAAGTGGTCGGTGCCGCGCGTGAACGCGCCCGGCACCACGATCGAGGTCTCGATGCCGAAGCGCGCGATCTCGTAGGCCAGGGTCACGGCGAGCGAATCCATCGCCGCCTTGGCCGCGCCGTAGGGCCCCATGAACGGCGGGAAGCCGCCCTTGGTGGTGGTGCTGCTGATCCACAGCATCAGGCCCGACTCCTGCCGCCGCAGGTAGGGCAGCACCGCGCGGTTGACGCGCTGCGCGCCGAGCACGTTGGTGTCGAACACCTTCACGATCTCCTCGGGCGTGAAGGCCTCGGTGGGACCGACCACCAGGTGGCCGGCGTTCTGCATCACCACGTCGAGCTGGCCCTGCTCGCGCACGATCGTCGCGGCGGCGGCATCGGCCGAGTCCTGCGACAGCACGTCGAGTTCGAGCGGATGCAGCTCGAGCCCCTTGGCCGCCGCCAGCGCGCGCAGTTCGGCCGCGCGCGGCGCGTTGCGTCCCGCGATGTCGCGCATCGAGGCGTAGACGACGTGGCCCGCCTCGGCGAGCGACCGGGCGCTGAGCTTGCCGATGCCGGTGCCGGCGCCCGTGACGAGGATGATCTGCTTGTTCATGAGGCTTCTCCTTCGATGGATGAAAGGCTCAGGCCAGGCCGCCGTTGGCGCGCAGGATCTGGCCGTTGACCCAGCCCGCGTCGGGACCGGCGAGGAACGAGACCACCGAGGCGATGTCCCCGGGCTGGCCCAGGCGCTGCAGCGGCGGCATCTTGGCGAAGGCCTGGATCTGCTCCTCGGTCTTGCCGTCGAGGAACAGCGAGGTGGCGATCGGGCCCGGCGCGACGGCGTTCACCGTCACGTTGCGGCCGCGCAGCTCCTTCGCGAACACGTGCGTGAAGGCTTCGACCGAGGCCTTGGTGGCGTTGTAGATCGCATAGCCAGGCATGTTCAGCGCCAGCGTGGTGCTCGAGAAATTGACGATGCGGCCGCCCTCGGCGAGGCGCTTGGCGGCCTCGCGCAGCGTGTTGAAGGTGCCGCGCACGTTGATGTCGAAGACCTGGTCGTAGAGCGCGTCGTCGTGCTCGGCCAGCGGCACGGTCTTGAGGATGCCGGCGTTGTTGACCAGCACGTCGACGCGGCCCAGCTGCTGCTCGACGCTGTCGAACATGCGGCGCACCTCGTCGGCGCTGGCGACGTCGGCGCGCACGGCGATGGCCCGGCCGCCCGCGGCCTGCAACCGGGCGACCAGCGCCTCGGCCAGCGCCGGGCTCGAGGCGTAGTTGACGGCGACGGCGAAACCGTCGGCCGACAGGCGCTGCGCGATGGCGGCGCCGATGCCGCGCGATGCGCCGGTGACGATCGCGACCTTGGGGTTGGAAGAGGGGTTCATGGCGTGTTTCCTTGCGGTGGGTGGTTGGTGAGACGAATCTTCGATCGTTCCGCCCAAAAGATAATCACCGCCAAATCGCCATTACCATTCCATCCACTTCAACAATAGACCGACGGCGCCGCCATGGACCGCTTCCAGGAAATGCAGGCCTTCGTGCGCATCGCCGAGCGCCAGAGCTTCACCCAGGCCTCGGAAGACCTTCGGATTCCGCGCGCCACCGTCACCAACCTGATCAAGCGCGTCGAGCAGCGCATCGGCACCCGGCTGCTCGAGCGCACCACGCGCACCGTGCGGCTCACGCAGGACGGCGAGGCCTACTACCGCCGCTGCGTTCGCCTGCTGGCCGACGTGGAGGAGGCCGAGGGGCTGTTCCGCGACACGGCGCCCAAGGGGCTGCTGCGCGTCAACCTGCAGGGCACGCTGGCGCGGCATTTCGTGGTGCCGGCGCTGCCGGACTTCCTGGCGCGCCATCCCGAGCTGACGCTGCACATCGGCGAGGACGACCGGCTGATCGACCTGGTGCGCGAGGGCGTCGACTGCGTGCTGCGCGCCGGCACGCTGCAGGACTCCTCGATGGTCGGGCGCCGCATCGCGCTGCTGCCGCAGGTCACGGTGGCGAGCCCCGGCTACCTGGCGCGGCATGGCGAGCCGGCCGATCCCACGGCGCTGGCCGCGCCCGGCTCGACGCACCGTGCGGTCGACTACCTCTCGAGCGCCACCGGCAAGCCGGTGCCGCTCGAATTCACCGTCGACGGCCGCGTGAGCACGCTGCAGCTGCCGGCCACCGTGTCGGTCACCGGCACCGACCTCTACACCGGCTCGGCTGTCGCGGGCCTGGGGCTGGTGCAGGTGCCGCGCTACCGCGTGGCCGCGGAGCTGGCCGACGGGCGGCTGAAGGTGGTGCTCGACGGCTTCGCGCCGCCGCCGATGCCGGTGTCGGTGCTGTATTCGCAGCACCGGCAGCTGTCGGCGCGCGTGCGCGTGTTCACGCAGTGGCTGCGGGAGGTGTTCGAGGCGGCCGCGCTGTGACGCCCGCGCGACGGCTTCACCAAGGTGGCGGCTAGGAGGCGGGGCAGTTGAGCGCCGCCTCCGCCCCCTGCGCCTGCTCCTCGCCGCGCAGGAACGCGAACACCACCACCGCCGTCAGCACCGTCACGGCCGCGAGCCCCAGCAGCAGCGCGGCGAAGGCATCGCCATACACCTGCAGCACCGCGGCGCGGTCCAGGCCCGGCAGCAGCGCGAGCGCCTGCTGCAGGCCGCCGGTCGTGACCTGCTGCGCGGCCTGCGAGGCGGCCGACGATCCCGAGGCCACGGCGCCGATGCCCGGCAGGTGCGCCAGCCGCGCCGCCACCAGCGCCGTCAGCGCCGCCCCCACCAGCGCGAGCGCGATGCCCTCGCCCGCCACGCGCACCGTGTTGAAGATGCCCGAGGCCATGCCCGCGCGCTCGCGCGGCACGACGCCGACCGCGAGCCCGTCCATCAGGCCCCAGGGCAGGCCGATGCCGCCGCCGATCAGCAGCAGGGGCAGCAGCAGTTCGCGCGGTGCCGCACCCGGCGCACAGCGGCCCAGCGCGTACAAGCCGACGGCGCAGACCAGCAGTCCCACGGCCGAGATGGCGCCGGCCGGGAAGCGGTGCGCGAGCCAGGCGGCCAGGGTCGGTACGACCAGGATCGGCCCCGACAGCGCGAGCATCAGCCGGCCGGTCTCGGCCACGTCGCGCCCCTCGAGCCCGACGAAGCGGATCGGCAGCAGCACCAGCAGCACGACGAAGGCATAGGCCGGCGCGCTCGCGAGCAGCTGCACGCCGACGAAGCGCGGATAGCGGAACAGCGTCAGGTCGAGCATCGGATGCGCGACGCGGCGCTCGATCGCGACGAAGACGAGGCCCAGCAGCACGGCGCCGGCCAGCGCGCCGATCACCCAGGGGCTGCCCCAGCCGCTGTCGGGCGCCTGCAGCACGCCCAGCGTCAGCAGGCTCAGCGCGCCGGTGAAGCTCAGGGTGCCGGGCACGTCGAGGCCCATGGCCTGCGGGTTGCGCGACTCGCGCATGCACGCCGCGCCGATGAGCAGCGCCGCCAGGCTCACGAGCGCGGGGCTCCACATCACGGCCTGCCAGCCGAAGCGCTCGCCGAGCCAGCCCGCGAGCAGCGCGCCAGAGGCCAGGCCGGCGCCGAACGAGGTGCCGATCAGGCTGAAGGCGCGCGTGCGCGCCGCGCCGTCGAAGACCTGCGCCAGCGCGGCGGTGCCGGCGGCGAAGGCCGCGGCCGCACCGAGCCCCTGCGCGGCGCGCGCGAGGTCGAACCACACGATGCCGGGCGCGCACACCGCGAACAGGCTGCCGAGCAGGATCAGCAGCAGCCCGAGCACGAACACGCGCTTGCGCCCGTAGGCATCGGCCAGCGCGCCAGCCGCCATCAGCGTGCCGCCGAAGCTCAGCATGAAGGCATTGGTGACCCAGTTGAGCTGCACCGGGCTGCCGCCCAGCGCGGCATGGATCGCGGGCAGCGCCACGGCCGGGCCGGTGAAGCTCAGCGGCATGCCGATCGCGGCCAGGCAGACGGCGGCGAGCAGCCAGTACGGATGCGGCGCCGGGGATGACGAAGACGCCGACGAAGACAAGGAAGAAGACATGGACACCCTTCACGCAGGACCGAAGACAGGGCCGGGCGGCGCCGGCCCGGAGGCCCGGCCGACGCCCTCATCGGCGTGAAGAGAAGATAAAAATGATTGAATGCAAAGAGAATGGGCGCACAACTCCACTCACTCCCAACCTGAGGTTGCCAATCGATGGACAGTTTCAGCGGCCTCGAATCCTTCGTGCGGGCGGCCGACCTGCTGAGCTTCGCCAAGGCGGGGCGCCTGCTCGGCATCTCCGCCTCGGCGGTCGGCAAGAACGTGGCGCGGCTCGAGCAGCAGCTCGGGCTGCGGCTGTTCAACCGCACCACGCGCCAGGTGCGGCTCACGCAGGAAGGCGCCATGTTCCACGAGCGCTGCCGCCGCATCCTCGACGAGCTCGACGATGCGCGCGCGATGATGCAGGACGCCGTCGCCCAGCCGCGCGGCCGGCTGCGCGTGAGCCTGCCGACCATCGGCTACCGCTTCCTGCTGCCGATGCTGCCGGACTTCCAGGTCCGCTATCCGCAGATCGAGCTCGACCTCGACTTCAACGACCGGCTGGTCGACGTGATCGCCGAGGGCGTGGACGTGGCGATCCGCAGCGGCGAGCTGGTCGATTCGGGGCTGGTGGCGCGCGGCCTCGGGCCGTTCCGCTTCCTGCTGGTGGCCGCGCCGGCCTACCTCGCGCGCCATGGCGTGCCGCAGCAGCCGGCCGAGCTCGCCGGCCATGCCTGCCTGCGCTACAAGTTCGTCACCGGCACGCGCATCGAGGACTGGACCCTGCCGGGCCTGCCCGAGCGGCTGCCCTGCACGATGCTGTGCAACAACATGGAGGCCATGCTCGGCGCCGCCGTCGCCGGGCTCGGCATCGGCTTCATGCCCGACTTCCTCGCGCGCGATGCGCTGACGCGCGGCGAGCTGCAGCGCGTGCTCGCGCCCCACGTCACGCACCGCGGCCAGTTCTCGGCACTGTGGCCGTCGAGCCGGCAGCTGTCGCCGAAGGTGCGCGCCTTCGTGGACTTCGCGGTCGAGCGGATGTTTCCGCCGCCGACCGACGAAGGCGACGGGCGCGACTGACTCAGGCGGCCGCGGCGGCCACCGCCGGTTCGGCTGGCACGGTCGCTGCGGCCGACTCGGACACCGCGGCCGGCGGCTCCTGCGCCAGATCGAACAGCGCACCGATCCGCGCGTTGCCGGTGATCGCCGCCAGCTCGCGGCTGCTCAGCGTGGTGCCCGCGCCGCCCTCGAGCTGCGCGATCCGCACCGAGGCCTTCTCGCCGGCCGGCACCATGAAGGGCGAGTGCGTGGTGTAGACGATCTGCTGCGCGAAGTCCTGCTCGAAGTGCGCGAGCAGGTCGGCCTGCGAGCGCGGATGCAGGTGCAGGCCGGGCTCGTCGAGCAGCAGCACGATGGCGCCGTCACCTTGCTCGCCGGCCTCGCCGCGCAGGCCCGCGAAGAAGGCAACGTGGAATGCGAAGAACCACTGGAAGCCACGGCTGCGCTCGTCGAGCCCGACCTCGACCTCGTAGGCGCCGCCCGGGTCGGACACCAGCGTGTCGAACTCGTCGCCGTCGAGGTTGAAGCGCACCTTGAGCGGCCGGTCCTTCCACAGCCGGCGGATCTCGGCGGTCATCGCCGCGCCCGCGCGGTTCACGAGCTGGTTGCGCGTGGCCTGGTCGCCGCGCTCGTGCAGCGCATGCAGCTCGCGCGGATCGAGGCCGGCGGCGCGGCACAGGGTGCCGAAGCTGCGCTGCGCGCTCGAGAGATGGTCGCGCGCCTCGCTCGAGAGGTAGTCGGCGATGTTCTGGCGGCCCTGCAGCGCGGGGTACTCGTCGACGAACACGAAGCGCGGCAGCCGCTCGAGGATCCACGCCTTGGCGCGCGCGAGCGCGGGCCCGTCGCTGACGATCGACAGCGACAGCTCCTCGAGCTCGGTCACCATCTGCGCGGGCTTGTCGGCCAGCTCGGCACCGGCCGCGGCCAATGCCTGGCGCAGTGCTGCCAGCGCCAGCTGCGCACCCTCGGACCACTTGAGCAGGTCGGGGTTGAGGATCATCGCGCCGTCGAAGGCATCGGCCGCCTGCTCGAGCGGCGCGCGCAGTTCGTCGGCCAGCTTCTCGGCCGCGGCCTTCACGGCCGGCACGATCTTGCGGATCTTGCCCTTGGCATCGCCGACGTCGATCGACAGGTCGCCCAGGCCCTCGAGGCCGGCCCAGCGCGCGGGGCCATAGCCACGGCCCGCCGTCACGTGGCTCACGCCCGAGGCGCGCGGCAGCATGCGCACCAGCTCGGCCTGCTCCTGCGGCTCGAGGCGCCAGCGCGTGTGGACCACGGGCGTGTCGGCCGTGCATTCGCTCAGGCGGCGATGGCGCGGAAAGTTCTTGATCGGGCTCAGCGCGCTGACCGGCCCCTCGGCCGGGTTCAGGCTGTGCAGCGCGCGCAGCAGGTTGGATTTGCCGGTGTCGTTGCGGCCGAGGATCGTGGTGATCCGGGAGAGTTCGATGGGACCGCTGTCGTTGATCGAGCGAAAGTGGGTGATCTGGAAGGACGCCAGGCGCATGCGGGAAAGTCGATTCACAAAAAAGCAGGGCCGGGGAATGTAGTGCACTCCCGGCCCCTTTCCGATCGGCGCGCGAAAAAAATCGGCGCGATGCCTTGCTTGCGACTCAGCTCATTCGGCCGCGCGCCGCAGCGTCTCGACCACCGGCCGGCGCAGCACCTCGCGCAGCCCCCACCAGCCCGCGCCCAGCGCGAGCACCGCACCGGCCAGCGCGCCGGCCACGGGCACGAGCGGCGAGGCGGTCCAGGTGAACTCGAACACGAAGCGCGCCAGGCCCCAGCCGATCACCGAGGCCACGATGCTCGCGAGGAAGCCCGCGAGCAATCCCACGCCCGCGAGCTCGGCGCGCTGCACCTGGCGCAGCAGGCTGGCGCGCGCGCCCACCGCGCGCATCACGGCGAATTCGCGCGCGCGCTCCTCGCGCGTGGCGGTGACGGCCGCGAACAGCACCACCAGCCCGGCCGCGAGCGTGAAGCCGAACAGGAACTCGACCGCGCGGATCACCTGGTCGAGCACCGTCTGCACCTGGTTGATGGTGGCGCTCATGTCGACGTTGGTCACGTTCGGGAAGGCGCGCACCAGCGCGTTGTCGAAGCCCTTGGTCTCGGGTGCGCGGAAGGCGCCCATGTAGGTGGTCGGCACGTCGGGCAGCGAGGGCACCGTGTACATCACGAAGAAGTTGGCGTGCAGCGAGCCCCAGTCGACCTTGCGCAGCGAGGTGATGCGCGCGTCGTTCTGCATGCCGCCGATGTCGAAGCGCAGGCGGTCGCCGAGCTTCAGGCCCAGCGTCTCGGCCAGGCCTTCCTCCACGCTCGCCTCGCCCTGCGCGCCGGGCGTCCAGCGGCCGGCCACGATGCTGTTGTGCGCGGGCGCCTCGGCGCTGTTGCTGAGGTTGAACTCGCGGTCCACCAGCCGCTTGGCGCGATCCTCGGTGTAGTCGTCGGGCGTCACGGGCTTGTCGTTGATCGCGATCAGGCGGCCGCGGATCATCGGGTACCAGTCGAACTTGTCGACGCCGCCATTGCGCAACGCCTTCTGGAAGGCCTCGCTCTGGTCGGGCATCACGTTGATGACGAAGCGGTTGGGCGCATCGGGCGGCGTGGCCTTGCGCCAGCTCGCCACCAGGTCGGTGCGCAGCAGCACCAGCAGCACCAGCGCCAGCAGGCCGACCGCGAGCGCGCTGACCTGCACCACCGCATAGGCCGGCCGCGCCGAGATCTGCCGCGTGGCCAGCACCAGCCAGCGCGGCGCGGTGGTCTCGTTGACGCTGCGCCGCAGCAGCTTGACCGCGAGCCAGCTCAAGAGCGCGAACACCGCCACCGCGCCCGCGAAGCCGCCGACCGCGATCAGGCCCAGCTTGATGTCGCTGCTGGCCGCCATCAGCAGCGCCGCGAAGCCCGCCACGCCGATGCCCAGCACCGCGAGCGAGGCCGGCTTGAGCCCGCCCACGTCGCGCCGGATCACGCGCAGCGGCGGCACGCGCGCGAGCTGCAGCACCGGCGGCAGCCCGAAGGCGAACAGCAGCGTGAGACCCATGCCGAGGCCGAAGGCCGCGGGCCACAGCGTGGCCGAGGGCAGCGCGGTCTCGACCAGGCCCGCGAGCAGCAGCACGAACACGTAGTGCACGCCGAAGCCGATCGCCACGCCGAGCGCGCTGGCCACCAGCCCGACCACCGCGAACTCGAAGGCATAGGCCCAGGCGATGGTGCGCTGGCTCTGGCCCAGCACGCGCAGCATCGCGCAGTCGTCGAGGTGGTTGGCCGCGAAGCCGCGCGCGGCCAGCGCCACCGCCACCGCCGACAGCAGCGCCGCCAGCAGCGCCACCAGGCTCAGGAATTTCTCGGCGCGGTCCAGCGTCTGGCGCATCTCGGGCCGGCCGCTCTCGAAGGAGTCGAGCCGCACGCCGCGCAGCTCGCCCTTCTTGATCTGCGCCTCGGACCAGTCGACGAAGCGCTTCACCGCCGCATCGGGCCCCGCCACCGCGAGCCGGTAGCCCACGCGGCTGGCCGGCTGCACGAGGCCGGTGCGCGGCACGTCGGCCTGGTTGAGCATCACGCGCGGCGAGAAGCTCATGAAGCCCGCGCCGCGATCGGGCTCGAGCGTGATGACGCGGCCGACGCGCAGGCCGGTGTCGCCCAAGAGCAGCGTGTCGCCGACCTTGAGCGCGAGCGAGTCCAGCAGCGAGGCATCGACCCAGACCTCGCCCGGTGCCGGCACGTCGCGCGTGACTGCGCCCGGCGCGCCGAGGGCCGTGGCCGTCTGCACGTTGCCGCGCAGCGGATAGCCCTCGGCCACCGCCTTCAGCGCCACCAGCTTGCTCGCGCCGCCCTGCGCGTCGTCGGCCCGCGCCATGGTCGGAAATCCGTAGGTGCCCGCGGACTGCAGCCCCAGCGAGCGGGCCTGCGCCACGAAGGCCTCGGGCGTCGGGTTGTCGCTGACGATCACCGCGTCGCCGCCCAGCAGCTGGCGCGCGTCGCGCTTCAGGCCGCCCTGCAACCGGTCGGCGAAGAAGCCGACGGCCGTGAGCGCGGCCACGGCCAGCAGCACGGCGACGATCAACAGGCGCAGCTCGCCGGCGCGCAGGTCGCGCCAGAGCGTGCGCCAACCCAGGCGGAGGGAAGCGTTCATGGCCGCGACGATAGCCGAGCGACCCGGCGGGCCGCGCATCCGAGGGTTATTGCGGCCCTCTCCTACCCGCCGCGGCCTTGATCGCGGACAGTTGCTGAAGCATGATGCAACAAACATCCAGCCTCCACGGACCGGCAATGGCGCCAGGTCCGGGCCGGCCGGAACAAGAAGAATCCATCGCCGGACCCCCTTCCCCCAAGGAGTCTCGATGACACGATGTCAGCGTCTGCCCACTCTCGCCCTGTGCCTCGCGCTGGGCGTGCTGCTCGCCGCCTGCGATCCCAAGCCCAGTGCGAGTGCCGCACCCGGCGCCGCAGCCTCCGGCGCCAGCCCCACGGGCGTCACGCCCGCCGCGTCGGGCGATGCGGTCGATAGCTCCTCCGCCCACAAGGGCCCGTCCGAAGGCGGCGCGGCCATCGGCGGCATGAGCGGCCAGGGCGGCGGCTCATCGGGGGGCAGTACTCCACCTCCGACGGGCGGTGACGGCGCCGCACCCAAATAAGAAGATCCGCTTTCGCTTCCCACCCCACAGAAGAAGACCACGATGAAACGACAACCCACTTCAGCGTCGCCGGAGGTTCCGTCATGGACATGAACCGCCGGCAATTCTTCCGCGTGAGCAGCGCGGGGCTGGTCGGCTCCAGCATCGTGGCGCTCGGCTTCTCGCCGACCGCCGCGCTGGCCGAGGCCCGCAACTTCAAGCTCGCGCGCACCACCGAGACCCGCAACACCTGCCCCTACTGCTCGGTGGGCTGCGGGCTCATCATGTACAGCCTGGGCGACAAGGCGAAGAACGTGGTGTCCGACATCCTCCACATCGAGGGCGATGCCGACCACCCCGTGAACCGCGGCACGCTGTGCCCCAAGGGCGCGGGCCTGCTCGACTTCGTGCACAGCCCGATGCGGCTGAAGTACCCCGAGGTGCGCGAGCCCGGCAGCACCGAGTGGAAGCGCATCGGCTGGAACGAGGCGCTCGACCGCATCGCGAAGCTGCTCAAGGCCGACCGCGACGCCAACTTCCAGACCACCAACGCCGACGGCAAGACCGTCAACCGATGGACCAGCTCCGGCATGCTCTGTGCCTCGGCCTCGTCCAACGAAACCGGCTACATCACGCACAAGGCATTCCGCTCGACCGGAATGCTGGTGTTCGACAACCAGGCACGCGTCTGACACGGACCGACGGTGGCCAGTCTGGCCCCGACGTTCGGCAGAGGCGCGATGACCAACCATTGGCAGGACATCCAGAACGCGGACGTCGTGCTGATCATGGGCGGCAATGCCGCGGAGGCGCATCCGTGCGGCTTCAAGTGGGTCATCGAAGCCAAGAAACAGAACAAGGCCCGCCTGGTGGTGGTCGATCCGCGCTTCACGCGCTCGGCCGCGATGGCCGACTACTACGCGCCGGTGCGCGCGGGGTCCGACATCGCCTTCCTCGCCGGGGTCATCAACTACCTGCTGTCCAACGACAAGATCCAGACCGAGTACGTCCGCAACTACACCAACGCGACCTTCATCGTCGGGCCCGACTACAAGTTCGAGGACGGCCTGTTCAGCGGCTACAACGCCGAGAAGCGCAACTACGACCCGAAGTCGTGGGGCTACGCGCTCGACGAGGCCGGCATGGCCAAGGTCGACATGAGCATGCAGGACCCGAACTGCGTGCTGCAGGTGATGAAGCGGCACTACGCGCGCTACACGCCCGAGCTGGTGAGCCGCATCACGGGCACGCCGCAGGACAAGTTCCTCAAGGTCTGCGAGTACATCGCGAGCACCAGCGTGCCCACGCGCACCATGACCATCATGTACGCGCTGGGCTGGACGCAGCACAGCCAGGGCTCGCAGATGATCCGCACCGGCGCCATCGTGCAGCTGCTG
The DNA here is from genome assembly GCF_059415325.1 of Variovorax sp. GW821-FHT10D07. Taxonomy (NCBI): domain Bacteria; kingdom Pseudomonadati; phylum Pseudomonadota; class Betaproteobacteria; order Burkholderiales; family Comamonadaceae; genus Variovorax; species Variovorax sp. GW821-FHT10D07. The sequence continues at coordinate 361,013 of NZ_JBWKMZ010000008.1, forward strand.
CTGGGCAACATCGGCGTGCCGGGCGGCGGCATGAACGCGCTGCGCGGCCACAGCAACATCCAGGGCCTGACCGACCTGGGGCTGCTGTCGAACTCGCTGCCGGGCTACATGTCGCTCGCGCGTGACAGCGAGCAGAACCTGCCCGACTACTACAAGACCCGCGCGCTCAAGGCGCTGCGGCCCAACCAGATGAGCTTCTGGCAGAACTACCCCAAGTTCTTCGTCAGCATGCAGAAATCGTGGTGGGGCGACGCGGCCACGGCCGACAACGAGTGGGCCTTCCACTACCTGCCGAAGATCGACAAGCTCTACGACGTGCTGCAGGCCTTCGAGCTCATGAACCAGGGCAAGCTCAACGGCTACATCTGCCAGGGCTTCAACCCCGTGGGCTCGTTCCCCGACAAGAAGAAGATCGTCGACGGGCTCTCCAAGCTCAAGTTCCTGGTCACCATCGATCCGCTGCAGACCGAGACCAGCGAGTTCTGGCGCAACTTCGGCGAGTTCAACGACGTCAAGACCGCCGACATCCAGACCACGGTGTTCCGCCTGCCCTCCACCTGCTTCGCGGAAGAGGACGGCTCGCTCACCAACTCCAGCCGCTGGCTGCAGTGGCACTGGAAGGGCGCGGAGCCGCCGGGCGAGGCCAAGGGCGACATCGAGATCGTGGCCGGCATCTTCAACCGCATGCGCCAGGCCTACATCAAGGACGGCGGCGCCTTCCCCGATCCGATCGTCAAGCTGACCTGGCCCTACAAGATTGCGCACTCGCCGTCCGCGCAGGAACTGGCGATGGAATACAACGGCCGCGCGCTGACCGACCTGCTCGACCCGAAGGACCCGACCAAGCCGCCGACGGCCAAGGCCGGCGAGCAGCTGGCGGGCTTCGGCCTGCTGCGCGACGACGGCAGCACCGCCAGCGGCTGCTGGATCTACGCGGGCGCCTGGACCCAGGCCGGCAACCAGATGGCGCGGCGCGACAACGCCGACCCGTTCGGCATCGGCATGGTGCAGAACTGGGCCTGGGCCTGGCCCGCGAACCGGCGCATCCTCTACAACGGCGCCTCCACCGACCCAGCCACCGGCAAGCCCTGGATCGCCAAGCGGCCGCTGGTCGCGTGGAACGGCAAGCAGTGGGCCGGCGCCGACGTGCCCGACATCCGCCCCGACGCCAACCCGATGGAGGCCGACGCGGTGCGGCCCTTCATCATGACGGCCGAGGGCGTGGCGCGGCTGTTCGCGCCCACCGGCATGGCCGAGGGTCCGCTGCCCGAGCACTACGAGCCCTTCGAGTCGCCGCTGGTCAACAACCTGATGCACCCGAACAACGAGAAGGCGCGCGCCAACCCGGCCGCGCGCATCTTCAAGGGCGACCTCGAGCGGCTCGGCGTGCCGAAGGACTTCCCGTACGTGGCCACCAGCTACCGGCTCACCGAGCACTTCCACTACTGGACCAAGAACGTGCGCACCTCGGCCATCATCCAGCCGCAGCAGTTCGTCGAGATCGGCGAGGAGCTCGCGAAGGAGAAGGGCATCGGCCATGGCGACATGGTCAAGGTGTCGAGCAAGCGCGGCTTCATCAAGGCCGTGGCCGTCGTCACCAAGCGCATCGTCGGGCTGCAGGTCGACGGCCGCACGGTCCATACCGTGGGGCTGCCGAACCACTGGGGCTTCGTCGGCATCGCGAAGCCCGGGTATCTGGTGAACACGCTGACGCCCTTCGTGGGCGATGCGAACACGCAGACCCCCGAGTACAAGTCCTTCACCGTGAACATCGAGAAGGCCTGACCGATGTCCTCCCTCCAAACCCTAGACATCCTCGCCCGCTCGGCCACCACCACGCCCTCGCCCGAGGTCCGCAACCGCCCGCAGGTGCAGCAGGTCGCGAAGCTGATCGACGTGTCGACCTGCATCGGCTGCAAGGCCTGCCAGGTCGCGTGCATGCAGTGGAACGACCTGCGCGACGAGGTCGGCACCACGCACGGCACCTACGACAACCCGGTCGACCTCACGCCTTCGTCATGGACGGTGATGAAGTTCTCCGAGGTCGAGCCCGAGGCCGGCAAGCTCGAGTGGCTGATCCGCAAGGACGGCTGCATGCACTGCGACGACCCCGGCTGCCTGAAGTCGTGCCCGTCGCCGGGCGCGATCGTCAAGTACGCCAACGGCATCGTCGACTTCATCAGCGAGCATTGCGTGGGCTGCGGCAACTGCGTCACCGGCTGCCCCTTCGACGTGCCGCGCATCAGCAAGGCCGACAACAAGGCCTACAAGTGCTCGCTGTGCTCCGACCGCGTGGGCGTGGGCCTCGAACCTGCCTGCGTGAAGGCCTGCCCCACGGGCGCGCTGCACTTCGGCACCAAGGAGGACATGCACGAGTACGCGTCGGAGCGCATCGTCGACCTCAAGGAGCGCGGCTTCTCGAACGCCGGCGTCTACGACCCGGCCGGCGTCGGCGGCACGCACGTCATGTACGTGCTGCAGCATGCCGACCGGCCCGGCCTCTATGCCGGCCTGCCGAAGGATCCGCAGATCAGCCCGCTGGTCTCGCTGTGGAAGGGCGTGGCCAAGCCGCTCGCCATGGTGGCGATGATCGGCGCCGTGGTCGGCAGCTTCTTCCACTACATGAAGACCGGCCCGATCGAGCCCAAGGAAGACCATCCGGACGCCGACCTCGACGGCAAGCCCGACGAGGTGGTGGTGATCGAGGAACCGCCGGCATCGGCCCGAGGAGAGACCCGAGGAGAGACGCGATGACCCGCTACTACCTTCGCCGCTACCGCGATGCCACGCGCATGAACCACTGGTTCGTCGCGATCATGTTCTTCGCGGCCGCGCTCTCGGGGCTGGCCTTCTTCCACCCGGCGCTGTTCTTCCTCACCAACCTGTTCGGCGGCGGGCCGTGGACGCGCATCCTGCATCCCTTCCTCGGCGTGCTGATGGTGCTGGGCTTCGCGTTCCTGTTCTTCACCATGTGGCGCGAGAACATGCTCGACCGCGGCGACCGCGAATGGATCGCCAATGCGCCGAAGATGCTCAAGGGCGACAAGTCGAGCATGCCGCCGGTGGGCAAGTACAACGCGGGCCAGAAGCTGGTGTTCTGGGCCTTCGGCATCAGCCTGCTCCTGCTGCTGGTCACGGGCTTCATGTTCTGGAGCCCGTGGTTCGTCCACTTCTTCCCGATCCTCGTGCGGCGCATCGCGGTGGTGGTGCATGCGGCCTCGGCCGTGGTGCTGATCCTCTCGGTCATCACGCACATCTATGCCGCCATCTGGGTCAAGGGCACTCTGCGCGCGATGACGCGCGGCACCGTCACCGAAGGCTGGGCCAAGCTCAACCATCCGCTGTGGCATCGCAAGATGACGCGCGGCGAATGAGCATCCACCCTGCATTGCGATCCGGGCGATTCGCTGTAGAGTCGTCCGGATGAGCAGCAGCCCACCGATCCGCACCACGCGCGTCCTCGAGCCCGAGCAGATCGCCATGCAGGCGGGGCGGCAGATGCCCTTCCTGCGGCTGCCGGTGCGCGCCGCGGCCTTCTCCGACCGGCAGCTGCGGCTGCGCCAGCTCGCGGCCTCGCACCCGATGCGCGAGTACCTGATCTTCATCGCCGACCTCGCGCAGGCCCAGCACCAGGTGCTGCAGGACCACGCGCCGGTCGCGCTGCCCGAGGCCGAGGCGCTCGAGGCCGCGTCGCGCGCGCTCAAGCCGCCGCTTCCGGCCTTCGGCTGGCCGCGCGATCCGGTCTGGCGCGCCGAGCTGCGCCGCCTGCTCGGCCTGTTCCGCGCGCGGCTGTCCGACGGCCCGGCGCGCGACACGCTCGATCGCGTGGTCGCGACCGACGACGACTGGCTCGAGCAGCAGGCCGACCGGCTGTCGCGCCGCATCATGTTCGGCCTCGACCTCGCGGCCGCGCCGCTGATCGCGGCCGGCCTGCAGGTCTACTGGACGCAGCTGGTGCTGCAAGTGGCGCAACGGCATGGCGAGAACATCTTCGGCCGCACCGACCCCGGCAACCTCTGCCCCTGCTGCGGCAGCGCGCCCACCGCGAGCATCACGCGCATCGGCGCCGACGAGGCGGGCTTCCGCTACCTGCACTGCGCGCTGTGCGGCACCGAGTGGCACTACGTGCGCATCAAGTGCACGCACTGCGAGAGCACCAAGGGCATCCACTTCGAATCGCTGACGCCCGAGCCCGGTGTCGCGCTGCCCGCCACCGGCGCGCGCGAGGGCGCGGTCAAGGCCGAATGCTGCGACACCTGCGGCCACTACCTCAAGCAGATCGCGATGGAGAAAGACCCCGAGGTCGAACCGGTGGCCGACGACCTCGCGAGCGTCACGCTCGACCTGCTGGTGTCGGAGAACGGCCACCAGCGCAGCGGCCACAACCTGATGCTGCTGTTCGGCGACCCCGAAATCCCCGACGACGGCGGAGGCGGCTGATGGCAGCGCCCGAAGAGTCCGTGGTCCACGGCTCGACGGCAAGGCCCCAGGATCTGCCTTCTGTCGATCGACTGCTGCGCGCTCCCGCCGCGCAGGCCCTCGTGGCCGAGCATGGCCACACGCTGGTGGCCGGCGAGGCCCGCGCCCTGCTCGATGCCTTGCGCGCCCGCGCCCTGGCCGGCCAGCTGCCCGCCGCCGAAGTGCAGGCCGGCGCGCTCGACACCACGCTCGCGCAGCGCATCGCGCAACGCCTCGCGCCGCGCATGCGCAGCGTGCTCAACCTCACCGGCACCGTCATCCACACCAACCTCGGCCGCGCGCTGCTGGCCGATGCGGCGCTGCAGCGGCTGCTCGAGGTCATGACCTCGCCCAACAACCTCGAGTACGACCTCGCCACCGGCAGCCGCGGCGACCGCGACTCGCTGGTGGAGGACCTGCTGCGCACCATCACCGGCGCCGAGGCCGCGACCGTGGTCAACAACAACGCGGCCGCGGTGCTGCTGACGATTGCGGCGCTGGCGCGCGAGCGCGAGGTGATCGTCTCGCGCGGCGAGCTGGTCGAGATCGGTGGCGCCTTCCGCATGCCCGACGTGATGGCCAGCGCGGGCGCGCTGATGGTCGAGGTCGGCACCACCAACCGCACCCATCCGCAGGACTACGAGCGCGCCATCAACGCGCGCACCGCGCTCGTGATGAAGGTCCATACCAGCAACTACGCGGTGCAGGGCTTCACCGCCGCGGTCGACGAGGCCACGCTGGCCGGCATCGCCCATGCGCGCGGCGTGCCGCTGGCCACCGACCTCGGCAGCGGCTCGCTGATCGACCTGGCGCACTACGGCCTGCCGCGCGAGCCGCTGCCGCAGGAGATGCTCGCGGCCGGCTGCGACGTGGTCACCTTCTCGGGCGACAAGCTGTTGGGCGGCCCGCAGGCCGGCCTCATCGTCGGCAGCAAGGAGGCCGTGGGCCGCATCCGCAAGTTCCCGATGAAGCGCGCGCTGCGCATGAGCAAGCTGCCGCTGGCCGCGCTCGAGGCCACGCTGTCGCTCTACCTGCGGCCCGAGCGCCTCGCGCAGGACCTGCCGACGCTGCGCCTGCTCACGCGCCCGGCCGATGCGATCCGCGAGCTGGCGCAGGCGCTGCTGCCCGCCGTGCGCGAGGCCGTGGCGCCACGCTTCACGGTCGAGGTGGTGCCGCTGCTCGGGCAGATCGGCTCGGGCTCGCTGCCCATCGAGCGCCTGCCCTCGGCCGGCCTCGCGCTGGCGCCGGCCGGCACCGCGAAGAAAGGCCTCGGCACCGCGCTCGATGCGCTCGCCACCGCGCTGCGCGGCCTGCCCCTGCCGGTGATCGGCCGCATCGCCGAGGACCGGCTGCTGCTCGACCTGCGCTGCCTGGAAGACAGCGCCCCCTTCTCGGCCCAGCTCGCCCTGTTGCGCGAGCGGCTCCAGTGATGTCCCTCAACCCCGACCTCAGGAGAATGCGATGAACCCGCTCGACGCGCTCGCCGATATCGACAAGGAAGTCCTCCAGCCGCTGGCCCCCCGCACCGATGCCGAGGCACGGTTCCCGCGCGAAGCGATCGCGGCGCTCGGCAAGGCCGGCCTGCTCGGCCTGGTCTCGGCCACCGCGGTGGGCGGCCAGGGCCTGGGCCTCAAGGAAGCCGCGCAGGTGGTCGCGCAGCTCGCGCAGACCTGCCCTTCCACCGCGATGGTGGTCTGCATGCACTACTGCGCCACCGCGGTGCTCGAGCAGCAGGGCCCCGAGGCCGTGCGCAAGGCGGTCGCAGAGGGCCGGCACCTGAGCACCCTGGCCTTCTCCGAGGCCGACTCGCGCAGCCACTTCTGGGCCCCCACCGGCACCGCGCGCGCCGACGGCGACGGCGTGCTGCTCGATGCGCGCAAGAGCTGGGTCACCTCGGCCTTCGAGGCCGACAGCTATGTCTGGTCGAGCAAGCCGCTGGCCGCCGAGGGCGCGAGCACGCTGTGGCTGGTCGGCGCCAAGGCCGAGGGGCTGAGCCAGCCAGGGCGTTTCGACGGCCTGGGCCTGCGCGGCAACGCCTCCACGCCGATCGCGGCGAAGGGCGTGCGCGTCGCCGCGAGCGATCGCCTCGGCGAGGACGGCAAGGGCTTCGACACCATGATGGGCGTGGTGCTGCCCTGGTTCTCGGTGCTCAGCGCCGCCTGCTCGGTGGGCCTGATGAACGGCGCCCTGGCGCGCGCCATCGGCCACGTGAGCCAGACGAAGCACGTGCACCTCGACAGCTCGCTGGCCGACCTGCCCACCATCCGCGCCTACCTCGCGCGTGCCCGCATCCAGGCCGACATGGCGCAGGCCCTGCTCGACGACACCATCGCCGCCATCGGCGCGGGCCGTGCCGACACCATGCTGCGCGTGCTCGAGGTCAAGGCCGCCGCGGCCGAGTGCGCGCTGACGGTGACCGACACCGCGATGCGCGTGTGCGGCGGCGCGGCCTTCCGCAAGGAGGCGGGCATCGAGCGGCTGTTCCGCGACGCGCGCGCCTCGAGCGTGATGGCGCCGACCTCCGACGTGCTCTACGACTTCATCGGCAAGGCCATCACCGGCCTGCCGCTGTTCTGAGGAGACGCCCGTGTCCGAACCGACGCTGATCATGGGCGCCGTCGCTTACGCGCCCAAGGTCGTCACCATCTGGGAAGGCTTCAAGGCCTTCTTCGCGCAGCACGGCCTGGCCTTCGACTACCTGCTGTATTCGAACTACGAGCGCCAGGTCGAGGCGCAGTTCGACGGCAGCATCCACCTGGCCTGGAACTCGCCGCTGGCCTGGGTGCGCGCCGATCGCATCGCGCGCGCACGCGGCCAGCAGGTGCGCGCCGTGGCCATGCGCGACACCGACTGCGACCTGCGCTCGGCCATCGTGGTGCGCGCCGACAGCCCGGTGCAGTCGCTCGACCAGCTGCGCGGCAAGACCATCGGCTTCGGCGCGGCCGATTCGCCGCAGGCCACGCTGATCCCGCTCGACCACCTGCGCGGCGCGGGCCTCGTGCAATCGCGCGACTTCCAGCCCCGCCTGTTCGACGTGCTCGGCGGCAAGCATGGCGACCACATCGGCGGCGAGCGCGACGCGGCCGTGGCGCTGCGCGCCGGCGAGATCGACGCCTGCTGCCTGATCGACGGCAACCTGCTGGCCTTCGGCCTCGACGGCACCCTGCCCGCGGGCAGCACGCGCGTGCTGGCGCGCACCGGCGCCTACGACCACTGCAACTTCACCACCAGTCCCGACGCGCCGGCCGCGCTCATCGAGCGCTTCGTGTCGCTGCTGATGGCGATGCGCTGGGACGACCCGCAGGTGCGCCCGCTGCTCGAGCTCGAGGGCCTGCGCGAATGGCGCGCGGGCCGCACCAGCGGCTATGCGCTGCTCGAGCGCGCGGTCGACGACGAGCGTTTCTACGACGGCGATGGCCGCATCACCGCCACCGGCTATCGATATTGAGTCGCTGGGCCTCGACCAGGGCGCCCTGCTGCTCATCCGCCGCGCGCTGGCCGAGCGGCCGGTGGGCGGTGAGTTGCGCGTGCGCGGCACGGCGCCGGCCTGGGACCTGCACCTGGAGGCCTGGTGTCGCGGCCAGGGCCATCCGCTGCGCTTCGAGCAGAACGACCAGGGCATGACGCTCGCCTGCATCACGCGCGGCCCGCATGCCGAGGGCCGCTGGCGCGGCGCGCAACCCACCGGCCATGCGCGCGGCGACACCGAGGCCGATGCCCTGCCTGGCTGGGGCCTGGCCGCTCGCGGCGCCACGGTCGAGGCCGGCAGTCCCGACTTCTTCTTCTCGCTGCACCAGCGCCACGAGCTCTGGGCCGCCACCGCGGGCGAGCTCTATGCGCAGGCCGCGGCGGCCCAGTGGGACCCGGCCACCGCCATCGACTGGGCGGCGCCGTTCGAACTGCCGCCGGCCATCGAGGCCGCGGTGGTGCAGGTGATGACCTACCTGATCGAGAACGAGAACGCCGCGCTGCTGGTGCCCGCGCGCCACCTGGGCCAGATCCATCCGCACTTCCGCGAGGTGCTGCAGCTGCTGGCGCTGCAGTGCGCCGACGAGGCGCGGCACATCGAGGTCTTCACGCGGCGCGCCACGCTGCGCGGCCACGAGCCCGCGCTGTCGACGGCCGGCGGCCAGGCCTCGCTGCGCACGCTGTTCGAGGCGCCCGACTTCTCGATCGCCACCTTCCTGCTGGCCGTGCTCGGCGAGGGCAGCTTCGTCAACCTGCTCAACTTCCTGCAGGCGCATGCGCCCGACCCGGTGACGCGGCAGATCGCGCGGCTCGCCGCGCGCGACGAGGCGCGCCACGTGGCCTTCGGCATGGCGCACCTCGAATACCGGCTGTCTGTGCAGCCCGAGTTCCAGGCCCGGCTGCGCAATGCGATCGAGTTGCGCTATGACGCGCTGGCGGCCACCGCGGGCCTCAACGAGGAAGTCTTCGACGCACTCGTGCTGCTGGCCGCGGGCGCGCTCTCGCCGGTGGCCATCGCGCGCGGCCACGCGGCCGTGCAGCAGCTGCAGCGCGACATGGCGGCGGGCCGGCGCGCGCGCCTCGCGCGGCTGGGCTTCGAGCGCGCCGAGGCCGAGCGGCTGTCCGAACTGCACACGCGCAATTTCATGTGATGCTCGCGCCATGATCATCGGAACCGCAGGCCACATCGACCACGGCAAGACCTCGCTGGTGCGCGCGCTGACCGGCGTCGACACCGACCGGCTGCCCGAGGAGAAGCGCCGCGGCATCTCGATCGAGCTCGGCTATGCCTACCTGCACGCGCCCGAGGGCGTGTCGCTGGGCTTCGTCGACGTGCCGGGCCACGAGCGCCTGCTGCACACCATGCTGGCCGGCGCCACCGGCATCGAGCATGCGCTGCTGGTGGTGGCGGCCGACGACGGCGTGATGCCGCAGACGCGCGAGCACCTCGCGGTGGTGGCGCTGCTCGGCGTGCGCGGCGCCACGGTGGCGATCACCAAGATCGACCGCATCGACCCCGCGCAGCGCGCGGCACGGCTGGCCGAGGTGGGCGCCGAGGTCGAGGCGCTGCTGGCGCCGACGCCGCTCGCGGGCGCGCCGGTGTTCGCGGTCTCGGCCGTCACGGGCGAGGGCATCGAAGCGCTGCGCGCGCGGCTCGTGGCCGTGGCGCGCGACGAGCGCGCGCGCGAGCCGGGCCTGGCCTTCCGCCTCGCGGTCGACCGCGCCTTCACGCTCGCGGGCGTCGGCACGGTCGTGACCGGCACCGCCTTCAGCGGCGAGGTGCGCGTGGGCGACGAGCTGCGCATCGCGCCCGGTGATCGCGTGGTGCGGGTGCGCGGCATCCATGCGCAGAACCGGCAGGCCGAGCTCGCGCAGGCGGGCCAGCGCTGCGCGCTCGCGCTCGCGGGCGTGGCCAGGGACGAGGTGCATCGCGGCGAATGGATCTGCGCGCCCTCGATCGCGCTGGCCACCGACCGCATCGACATCGAACTGAGCCTGTGGCCCGGCGAGGCCAAGGCGCTGCGCTCGGGCACCACGGTGCATGCCCACCTGGGCGCGAGCGACACCATGGCCTCGCTCGCGCTGCTCGACCGCGAGCTGCTGCAGCCCGGCGAGACCGCGCTCGCGCAGCTGGTGCTGCGCGAGAAGATCGCCGCCTGGCACGGCGACCGCGGCGTGCTGCGCGATGCCTCGGCCACGCGCACCATGGCCGGCGCGCGCGTGCTCGATCCCTTCGCGCCGGTGCGCTACCGGCGCACGCCCGAGCGGCTGGACACGCTCGCGGCCTGGCGCCTCGCAGCGCGCGACGAGCGCATCACGGCCCTGCTGCGCCATGCGCCGCTGGGCCTGGAGACCGCGCAGGTGGCGCGCGCCCTCTCGCTGGCCGACGAGGCCGCGCTGCCGCTGCCCGGCGATGCGCAGCGCATCGCCGGCACCGCCATCGCGCGCGAGCAGCTCGACGCGCTCGAGGCCCGGATCGTGGCGCGGCTCGACGACTTCCACCGCGACGCGCCCGACGAGGTCGGCCCCGATGCGCGCCGCCTCAAGCGCCTGGCCGGCCCGCGCACCGGCGATGCGCTGTGGCGGCATGCGGTCGAATCGCTGGTGGCGCGCGGCGCGCTGGTGCGCAGCGGCACCTGGCTGCACCGCCCCGACCATGCGGCGCGGCTCGGCGAGGCCGAGCAGAAGCTCGCGCAGAAGCTGCTGCCGAAGTTGGCCGACGGCGGCTTCGATCCGCCCTGGGTGCGCGACCTCGCCAAGGACTGCGGCGCGAGCGAGGCCGTGGTGCGGCAGACGCTCGCGAGCCTCGCGCGGCGCGGCGAGGCCTTCCAGGTGGTCAAGGACTTGTACTATCCGCAGGCGACGGTCGAACGCCTGGCGGCGATCGCGCGCGATTGCCTGCAGGGGCCCGAGGGCCTGCAGGCCGCGAGTTTCCGGGACGCCACCGGGCTGGGCCGCAAGCGCGCGATCCAGCTGCTGGAGTTCTTCGACCGGGTCGGCTTCACGCGGCGCGTGAAGGACACGCATCTGCTGCGGCCCGACACGGTGCTGTTCGAGGCACGGCCGTGAAGGGCCGTGCACATGGGAGGGGATCGTCCCTGGTGGGGCGGCCGGGCTTCAAACCCGGTGGGTGGCGCCAGTCGTCGCTTGGAAGGTTCGACTCCTTCCCCCTTCCGCCTTTTGGCGGGCATTCGCCTGCTGCGCAGCCCGATCTCGGCGCTGCGATGCTCGACGTACCTGTGTACGTCTGCGCTTCTCGCACCGACCTCGGGCTGCTCGCTACGGCGACTGCCCACCAAAAGCTTGGGCGATGGGCAACTATGTGGTCAAGGAACGACGCGCAGCGACGGGCCGCTGGCTTCCACTCGGCCGATGACGGCGGCGCGGTCGAAGCCCTCGTCGCCGAACACCTTCAGCACGGCATCGACGGCCGCCGGCGCGCAGCTCACGAGCAGGCCGCCCGAGGTCTGCGGATCGCTGAGCAGCGCCTGCGCGGTCGGCGGCAGGCCCGCGGCGAGTTCGACCTCGGCGCCGTAGCCGGCCCAGTTGCGGCCCGAGGCGCCCGTGACGAAGCCCTCGGCGGCCATGGCCTCGACCCGGTCGAGCAGCGGCACCCGCGACCACTCGACGACGGCCGAGAGCTTCGCGCCGCGCGCAAGCTCGAGCGCATGGCCCGCGAGGCCGAAGCCCGTGACGTCGGTCAGCGCATGCACGCCCTCGAGCGCCGAGAGCGCGATGCCGGGGGTGTTGAGCTTCGTCGTGCTCTCGATCAGCTGGCGGTAGCCGGTCTCGGACAACTGCTCCTTCTTGAGCGCGGCCGACAGCACGCCGACGCCCAGCGGCTTGCCCAGCACCAGCACGTCGCCCGCCTTCGCGTCGGCATTGCGCCGCACGCGCTTCGGATGCACCAGTCCCATGGCGACGAGCCCGTAGATCGGCTCGACCGAATCGATGGTGTGGCCGCCCGCGATCGGGATGCCGGCAGCGCGACACACGTCCTGGCCGCCGCGCACGATCTCGGCAATGACCTCCACCGGCAGCTGGTTGATCGGCATCGCAAGGATCGCCAGCGCCATGATCGGCCGCCCGCCCATGGCGTAGACGTCGCTGATGGCGTTGGTCGCGGCGATGCGGCCGAACTCGTAGGGGTCGTCCACGATCGGCATGAAGAAGTCGGTGGTGGCGATCAGTGCCTGCTCGTCGTTGAGCTTGTAGACGGCTGCGTCGTCGGCGGTCTCGATGCCCACCATGAGCTCGGGCGGGATCAGGCCGCCGCCATGGTTCTTGAGGATCTGCGAGAGCACGCCGGGCGCGATCTTGCAGCCGCAGCCGCCGCCATGAGAGAAACTCGTGAGCCGCAGCGGCGCGAGCGGATTCAGCAATGAAGTCGAGGCAGGATCGGTCATGTCGAAGTCCGTCGAGGATGGAGCAGGCGCCATTATCGAAGCGCCCGCGCCGCCCCGCTCCATGCCCGCCGCACACCCCTTTTCCCCCACCCGAACCGAAGGTCTTCCCATGAAAAAGCCCCTGCGTCTCGCGCTCGCGCTCACCCTGTCCCTCGCCGCCGTCGGCGCCTTCGCGCAGGGCGTGCTGCGCGTCTCGGCCATTCCCGACGAGGCACCGACCGAGCTGCAGCGCAAGTTCACGCCGCTGGGCGACTACCTCAAGAAGGAAACCGGCATGGAGGTGCAGTTCACGCCCGTGACCGACTATGCCGCCGTGGTCGAGGGCCTGGCCACCAACAAGATCGACCTCGCCTGGCTCGGCGGCTTCACCTTCGTGCAGGCGCGCATCCGCACCAACGGCGGCGCCGTGCCGATCGTGCAGCGCGCCGAGGACGAGGTCTTCACCAGCAAGTTCATCGTGCCGGTGGACAGCAGCGCGAAGACGCTCGCGGACCTCAAGGGCAAGACCTTCGCGTTCGGCGCGCCCTCCTCCACCTCGGGCAGCCTGATGCCGCGCTACTTCCTGCTGCAGGCCGGCATCAACCCCGAGAAGGACTTCAAGACGGTCGCGTTCTCGGGCGCGCACGATGCCACCGTGGCCTTCGTGGCCGCCTCGCGCGCCGAGGCCGGCGTGCTCAACGCCTCGGTGTGGGACAAGCTGGTGGAAGCCAAGAACCCCAACGCCGCCAAGGTGCGCGTGCTCGCGACCACGCCGACCTACTACGACTACAACTGGACCGTGCGCCCGGGCCTCGACGCGGCGCTCACGAAGAAGCTCACCGACGCCTTCCTCAAGCTCGATCCGGCCAACCCGGCGCACAAGGAGATCATGGCGCTGCAGCGCGCGAGCAAGTTCATCCCGACGAAGTCGTCGAACTACGACGGCATCGAGACGGCGGGCAAGTCGGCCGGCCTGATCAAGTAAGCAAAAGAGAGAGAAAGCGCGCATGGGTTTCTCGCTCGACGGCGTGGGCGTGGTGCACCCCAACGGCCAGCGCGCGCTGGCCGGGGTGAAGCTCGCGGCGCGCGACGGCGAACGCCTCGCGGTCATCGGGCCCTCGGGCGCGGGCAAGACCACGCTGCTGCGCGTGCTCGGGGCCGCGCTGCGTCCCGGCGAAGGCGAGGTGCAAACGCTCGACGCGCAGCCCTGGCAGTTGCCGGCCGGTGCGCTGAAGCAATTGCGCGCGCGCATCGCCACCGTGCACCAGGCTCCGCCGATCGCGCCGCGGCTGCGCGTGGTCACGGCCGTGCTCGCGGGCCGGCTGGGCCAGTGGTCGAGCTGGCGCGCGCTGGCCTCGCTGTTCCACCCTTCCGACATGGCCGGCGCGCACGAGGTGCTGGCGCGCCTGTCGCTCGAGGACCGGCTGTTCGAGCGCTGCGACCGGCTCTCGGGCGGACAGCTGCAGCGCGTGGGCATCGCGCGCGCGCTCTACCAGCGGCCGGCGCTGCTGCTGGCCGACGAGCCCGTCTCGGCGCTCGACCCCACGCTGGCCGATGCCGCCGTGAGCCAGCTGGTCGCGCAGAGCGAAAGCACGGGCGCGACGCTGGTCGCCTCGCTGCATGCGGTGGACCTGGCGCTGCGCTGGTTTCCGCGCGTGGTCGGCATGCGCAACGGCCAGCTGATGTTCGACCTGCCGACCGCCGAGCTGACGCCCGCGCTGCTCGACGCGCTCTATGCCAGCGAGGGCGGCGTGGCCTTGCAGCGCGCGCCGCAACCCGTCGCGGCCGAGGCGGCCTTCCAGCGGCCGGGCTGCGCTTGAGCGCGAGCGCCATCCACCGCGATCCGCAGGCGCGGCGCCGGCTCGGCTTCGGGCTCGCCGCGCTGGTCGTCGCCTGGCCGATGCTGACGCTGGCCGAGTTCAAGCCGTGGGCGCTGTTCGGCAGCGGCAACCTCGCGGTCATCGGCGGCTTTCTCGCGGGCTTCCTTCCGCCCGATGGCTCGCCCGCCTTTCTCGCGCTGCTCGCCAAGGCCACGCTCGAGACGCTGGCCATGGCCACGGCCGGCACCGCGCTCGCGCTGTTGATCGGCGCGCCGCTGGCCTTCGTGACGACGCGCGCACTGTCGATATCGCGCATCGGCCCCGGGCCGGGCCGCGTGCGCGCGGGCCTCGTGCGGCAGGCGGCGCGCTGGCTGCTGATGGTGCTGCGCGCGATTCCCGAGATCGTCTGGGCGCTGCTGTTCGTGCGCGCGCTGGGCCTGGGCCCCGCGGCCGGCGTGCTGGCGCTGGCCATCACCTACGGCGGCATGCTCGGCAAGGTCTATGCCGAGATCCTCGAATCGACCGACACCCGGCCCGCGCGCGCGCTGCTCGAGGCCGGCAGCGGCCGGCTGGCGGCGCTGTGCTACGGCCTCTTGCCGCACACGGCGCAGGAGCTGGCCTCCTACACCGTGTACCGCTGGGAGTGCGCGGTGCGCGCCTCGGTGGTGATGGGCTTCGTCGGCGCGGGCGGGCTGGGCCAGCTGATGGACCAGTCGATGAAGATGCTCAACGGCGGCGAGGCCAGCAGCATCCTGCTGGTGTTCCTGCTGCTGGTGCTGCTGGCGGACGTGCTGAGCAACGCGCTGCGCAGGCTGCTCGCATGAACCTGCCGCCACGCCCTCCCCCATGCCTGCGCTGCCGCATCGCGCTGCTGCTGATCGCGGCGGCGGTGGTCGCGAGCTTCGTCTACCTCGGCATCGACTACCGCGCGCTGGGCTCGGCCGAGTCGCTCGCGCTCATGGGCAAGTTCATCGCCGAGTTCTTCCCGCCCGACCTCTCGGGCGGCTTCCTCGCCAAGGTCGGCCATGGCGCGCTGCAGACGCTCGCGGTGTCGGCGCTCGGCACCGTGCTCGCGGCGTTGGCGGGCGCCCTTCTCGCGCTGCCCGCTTCCGGCCGCGCCGGCTGGCTGCCGCGCCACACGGCACGCTTCGTCCTCAACCTGCTGCGCAGCGTGCCCGAGCTGGTCTGGGCCGCGCTGATGGTGCTGGCCGCGGGCATCGGGCCCTTCGCGGGCGCGCTCGCGCTGGCGCTGCACACCACGGGCGTGCTGGGCCGCCTGTTCGCCGAGGCGCTCGAGAACGCGCCGCGCGAACCCGAGCATGCGCTGACACTCTCGGGCGCGGGCCCGGTCGCGGCCTTCAGCTACGCCAGCCTGCCGATCGTGCTGCCGCAATGGGTGGCCTACACGCTCTACCGCTGGGAGATGAACATCCGCATGGCCGCGGTGCTGGGCTTCGTGGGCGGCGGCGGGCTCGGGCAGCTGCTGTACTTCCACCTCTCGATCTTCCAGCAGCAGCAGGCGATGACGGTGCTGCTCGCGATGTTCGTGCTGGTCACGCTGGTGGACTTCGCGAGCGCTCGCTTGCGCCGGGGACTCGGTCCCGCCTACGCCTGAAGCCGCGGGGCGACAATCGGGGGCATGAGGTTCCCGCCATGAGTCACCGCCAGCCCGTGCGGGTCGTCGACCGCCACGCCTTCGACACGATCATCGATGCCCGT
The DNA here is from genome assembly GCF_059415325.1 of Variovorax sp. GW821-FHT10D07. Taxonomy (NCBI): domain Bacteria; kingdom Pseudomonadati; phylum Pseudomonadota; class Betaproteobacteria; order Burkholderiales; family Comamonadaceae; genus Variovorax; species Variovorax sp. GW821-FHT10D07. The sequence goes on from NZ_JBWKMZ010000008.1 coordinate 376,863, forward strand.
TCGCCGGCCGAGTTCGCGCTCGACCGCATCCCGGGCGCCATCAACTGCCCCGTGCTCGACGACGAGGAGCGCCGCATCGTCGGCACCGTCTACGTGCAGACCGGCGCCTTCGAGGCGCGCCGCATCGGCGGCGCGATGGTCGCGGCCAACATCGCGCGGCACCTGCGCGACACCCTGGCCGACCGGCCCGAGAAGTGGAAGCCGCTGGTCTACTGCTGGCGCGGCGGCATGCGCAGCGGCTCGATGGTGACCTGGCTGCGGCTGGTGGGCTGGGACGCGCAGCAGCTCGCGGGCGGCTACAAGAGCTTCCGGCGCCACGTGATCTCGCAGCTCGACGCGCTGATGCCGCGGCTCGACCTGCGCGTGGTCTGCGGCGCCACCGGCAGCGCCAAGACCCGCGTGCTGCATGCGCTGGCCGCGCGCGGCGAGCAGGTGCTCGACCTCGAGGACTTCGCGCACCACAAGGGCTCGCTGCTGGGTTCGCTGCCGGGCGTGGCGCAACCCTCGCAGAAGCATTTCGAGACCCGCATCGCGACGGTGCTCGAAGGCATCGACCTGCAGCGCCCGCTGTACGTCGAGGGCGAGAGCATCCGCATCGGCCGGCTCTCGCTGCCGCTGTCCCTGGTGGCGAAGATGCGCACCGCGCCCTGCATCGAGGTGGTGGCCACGCCCGAGGCGCGGCTGGCCTACCTGCTGCGCGACTACGCCTACCTCGGCGACGACCGCGCGGCGCTGGCCGGCCAGCTCGGCCTGCTCAAGGAACTGCAGGGCAAGGAAACGGTGGCGCGCTGGCAGCAGTGGGCACACGAGGCGCAGCTGCCGCTGCTCTTCGCCGAACTGATGGCGCTGCACTACGACCCGCACTACGAGAAATCGCAGGAGCGCCACTTCAAGACCTGGGCCGCCCGGCGCCGCGTGGCCGCGGACGACCTCGGCGATCAGGGCATCGAGGCGCTGGCCGACGCGGTGCGCGCGCTCGAGGGCGACGCCAGCCCGTCGACATAGAGCACGCCGCGCGGCGCGCGGCACAGACCCCACAGCCGCAGCCCGCTGAGCTCGGCCATGCGCACGCCCATCGCGGTCGGCGCCGAGATGGTGGCCATGGCCGCGATGCCGAGCCGCGCGCACTTGCGCACCAGCTCGTGGCTGCCGCGGCTCGACAGCACCACGAAGCCCGGTTCGCCGAGGCGACCGGTGCGCGCGAGCCGGCCCAGCAGCTTGTCGAGCGCGTTGTGGCGGCCCACGTCCTCGAGCACCTCGACCAGTTCGCCCTCGAGCGTGGCCCAGCCCGCCGCATGGATCGCGCCGGCGCTGGCATTGAGCAGCTGGCGCGCGGGCAGCGCCGCGAAGGCGCGCAGCACGGTGGGCAGGTCGATGCGCGCGAGCCAGTCGTGCGCGGGCAGCCGTTCGGACGCGAGGTCGAGCGCGGCGAAGCTCTCGACGCCGCAGACGCCGCAGCCGGTGCGGCCCGCGAGGCTGCGCCGCCGGCCCTTGAGCCGCTCGAAGGCGCGCGTGGAGATCTCGAGCCGCACCTCCACGCCGGGCATGCCCTCGGGCAGGCCGGCATCGTGCGCATCGACCGCCTCGACCTCGATGCCGCGGCAGTCGTCGGCGGCGTCGAGGATGCCCTCGCTGAGCGCGAAGCCCAGCGCGAAGTCCTCGAGCTCCTGCGGCGTGGCCATCATCACGGCATGCGAGATGCCGTTGAACACCAGCGCCACCGGCACCTCGGCCGCGAGCGTGTCCTCGCGCGCGATGCCGTCGGCCGGCGCGCCGGCCTCGCCGTAGACGCGCACGCCGAGGCGCGAGATCGAGGGCAGCGGTGCGAGTTCGGTGTCGGTGGACATGGCGCGGAAGCGAAGGAGTGGGCGCCTATTGTGGGCCTGCCCGCCGCGGCGGGCCAGGCGTTCAGGCGGCGGGCGCGTCGCTGACGAGGGATTCGGCCAGCGCGCGGCCGGCTTCGCTCAGGCGCGCCAGCCAGCGCTCGCCGTCGCGCTCGACCGCGACCCAGCCCGGCCCCGGCACGCCGCCGATCGCCGCGTCGCCCATCAGCGCGAGCTGGCGCATCAGCACGCTCGCGCCCTGGCCCAGCCGCTTGCCCAGGCGCGGCAGCGAGACGCTCTCCAGGCCCTCGGCCTCGAACTCGGCCAGCGCCAGCAGGATCGCGGCGGGCAGCGGGAGGGCGTCGTTCGCTTCGTCGGACATGGCGCGCGCGAGGCTCAGGCCGCGACCTCTTCGCCCGTGACCGAGGCCGGGCCTTCCTCGGCCTGCGCGAGGTGCGCCACCAGCATCACGGGAATCGACTTCGAAGTCGGCGTGCCCGCGTTCTCGGCCACCGAGGACAGCGGCACCAGCGGATTGGTCTCGGGGTAATAGGCCGCGAGGTTGCCGCGCGGGATGTCGTAGGCCACCAGCTTGAAGCGGTCGGCGCGCCGTTCCTGGCCGTCGTCCCACACCGTGAGGATGTCGACCCAGTCGCCGTCCTTGAAGCCCAGCGCGCGGATGTCCTCGGCATGGATGAACACCACGCGGCGCTGGCCGAACACGCCGCGGTAGCGGTCGTCCATGCCGTAGATGGTGGTGTTGTATTGGTCGTGCGAACGCGTGGTCAGCAGGGTGAAGACCTTCGCGTCGCCCTTGCGGCTGTGGCGCGCGCGGGCGCGGTGCACCGGCGTGTCGGTCGGCACCGCATGGGTGAAGAACACGGCCTTGTGCTGCGGCGTGTTCCACACCCGTTCGCTCGCGGTGTTGCGCAGGCGAAAGCCGCCGGGCGTGGCGACCCGCGTGTTGAAGTCCGCGAAGTCGTCGAACACGGCCTCGATCTTGTCGCGGATGCGCGCATAGTCCTCGATCATCCACAGCCACGGCGTGCGGCTGCGCGCACCGAGCGTGGCGGCCGCGAGGCGCGCGACGATGGCAGGCTCCGACAGCAGCTGCTGCGAGGCCGGCGGGTTGATGCCCATCGAGATGTGCACCATGCTCATCGAGTCCTCCACCGTCACGCCCTGCGCGCCGGCGGCCTGCATGTCGATCTCGGTGCGGCCCAGGCAGGGCAGGATCAGCGCCTCGCGCCCGTGCACCACGTGGCTGCGGTTGAGCTTGGTCGCGACGTGCACCGTCAGGTCGCACTGGCGCAGGCCCTTCCAGGTCTGGTAGGTGTCGGGCGTGGCGGCCGCGAAGTTGCCGCCGAGCGCGAAGAACACGCGGCCCTTGCCGTCGAGCATGGCCTGGATCGCCTCCACGGTGTCGAAGCCGTTCTCGCGCGGCGGCTCGAAGCCGAACACCTGCTGCAGCCGGTCGAGCAGCGCGGCCGGCGGCTTCTCCCAAATGCCCATGGTGCGGTCGCCCTGCACGTTGCTGTGGCCGCGCACCGGGCAGGCGCCCGCGCCCTCGCGGCCCATGTGGCCGCACAGCATCAGCAGGTTGACGATCATCTGGATCGTCGCCACCGAATGCTGGTGCTGCGTGATGCCCATGCCCCAGCAGGCGATGACGCGTTTGGCGCCGAGGTAGACCTCGGCCGCGGCGCGGATGTCGGCCTCGGACAGGCCCGATTCCTGTTCGAGCAGCTCCCACGACTCGGCGCGCAGGTCGGCGGCCAGCGCCTCGAAGCCGGTGGTGTGGGTGGCGATGAACTCGCGGTCGAGCAGCGAGGCGCCGCTGGCGGCGATGGACTGGTCGTCGCGCTCGACGACGTGCTTCATCATGCCCTTGAGGGCCGCGAAGTCCCCGCCCACGCGCAGCTGGTAGTAGTGGGTGCTGATCGGCGTCGAGCCCAGCGTGGCCATCTCGAGCTTGCTCTGCGGATCCTGGAAGCGCTCGAGGCCGCGCTCGCGCAGCGGGTTGAAGCTCACGATGCGCGCGCCGCGCTTGGAGGCCGCGCGCAGCTCGCCGAGCATGCGCGGATGGTTGGTGCCGGGGTTCTGGCCGAAGATGAAGATCGCGTCGGCCTTGTCGAAGTCGTCGAGCGTGACCGTGCCCTTGCCCACGCCGATCTGCGGCCGCATGCCGCTGCCGCTCGGCTCGTGGCACATGTTCGAGCAATCGGGGAAATTGTTGGTGCCGTACTCGCGCACGAACAGCTGGTAGAGGAAGGCGGCCTCGTTGCTGGCGCGGCCCGAGGTGTAGAAGATGGCCTGGTTGGGATCGGGCAGCGCGTTCAGATGGCGCGCGATCAGCTCGAAGGCCGCGTCCCATTCGATCGGGCGGTATTTGTCGCTCGCGCGGTCGTAGACCATCGGGTGCGTGAGCCGGCCCTGGTCCTCGAGCCAGAAGTCGCTCTGCTGCATCAGCTCAGCCACCGTGTGCTTCGCGAACAGCTCGGGCCCGGCGCGGCGCGCGGTGGCCTCGGCCGCCACGGCCTTCACGCCGTTCTCGCAGAACTCGAAGGTCGAGGCATGGTTGCGGTCGGGCCAGGCGCAGCCCGGGCAGTCGAAGCCGTCGGGCTGGTTGGCCGACAGCAGGGTCTTCGCACCCTTGAGGGGAATGTCCTGCCGCAGCAGCGTGTTCTTCACGCTGCGCAATGCGCCCCAGCCGCCCGCGGGGCCCTTGTAGAACTCGATCTTCTGTTCGCCGATATCGCCAATGCTCATGCGGGAGAGTGTTCGCCGCGTGCGCCGGGAGCGTCAAATTGAATCGGGACATGCTCCGATTCAAAACGGAAATGACGGGGCCCGCGCCGGGCCGGTTCAGCCCGCGGCGCGCGGCGCCAGCAGCTCCTCGACGAAGCCGATGAAGGCGCGCACCTTGGCGGCCGGCAGGTGGCGCGAGGGATAGAGCGCGTGCAGCGAGAAGCGCTCGTCGGGCCAGTCGGGAAAGAGGTCGACCAGTTGCCCGGCGTCGAGCAGTTCCTGGATGCCCAGCGCCTTGATCTGCGCGATGCCCGCGCCCGCGACGCAGGCGCCAAGGATCGTGCCGGGATCGGTCAGCAGCAGCCGGCCCGCGGTCGGCACCTCGATGGCCTTGCGGCCGCGGCGGAATTCCCAGGCGAAGGGCTGGCCGGTCAGCGGATCGCGCACCTGGATGCAGACATGCCGGGCGAGCTCGGCCGGCTTCGCGGGCCGGCCATGGCGCGCGAGGTAACCGGGCGCGGCCACGGTCGCGACGCGGGTCTCGATCAGCTTGCGCGCCACCAGCGAGGAAGCGGGCGGCGTGCCGAAGCGCAGCGCGATGTCGAAGCCCTCGCCCACGAGATCGCCGAGCTGGTCGCGCGCGATGAGCTCGAGCGAGAGCTGCGGATGCCGCTCGACGAAGCGGTGGATGTGGGGCGCCAGCAGCAGCCGCGAGGTGAAGGCGTCGACGTTGACGCGCAGCCGGCCCTGCACCGCGCCCGCGGAGCCGCTGGCGCGCGTCACCGCGTCCTCGATGCCGAGCACCAGCGGATTGATGCTGGCGTAGAGCTCGCGGCCCTCGTCGGTCAGGCCCAGCGAGCGCGTGGTGCGGTCGAGCAGCCGCACGCCGATGCGCGCCTCGAGCCGCGCGATGGCCCGGCTCACGCCCGAGGGCGTGACGCCCAGCGCATCGGCCGCCTTGGCGAAGCTGCCGCTGTCGACGACGGCGGCCAGCACGCTGACGTTGGAAAGCAGTCGTCCATCGAGAGCCATGGATTCATCCGTGATTTGTAGTCATGAATGATATGAGCCGCCCGGCATTTACTCAAAGGCTTGCGATTCCTAGCATTCACCCCGTCGCATTCGTTCAAGGAGAAATCACATGCATGCCATCACTGGAATCACGGGCAAGGTCGGCGGCGCCGCCGCGCGCGCCCTGCTCGCTTCGGGCCAGAAAGTCCGCGCCGTCGTGCGCGATGCCGACAAGGCCCGGCCCTGGGCCGCGCTCGGTTGCGAGGTCGCCGTCGCCGAGATGGAAGACGCCGACGCGCTGGCGCGCGCCTTCGCCGATTGCACCGGCGTGTTCGTGCTGCCGCCGCCCTGCTTCGATCCGCTGCCGGGCTTTCCCGAAGCGCGCGCGGTCATCGCGGCCGTGCGCCAGGCGCTCGAGGCGGCGAAGCCCGCGCGCGTGGTCTGCCTCTCGACCGTCGGCGCGCAGGCTACGCAGCCGAACCTGCTGAGCCAGCGCTCGCTGATGGAGGAAGGCCTGTCGCCCCTGCCGCTGCCGCTCGCGCTGCTGAGGCCGGCCTGGTTCCTCGACAACCTGGCCTGGGACGTGGCACCGGCGCGCGAGCGCGGCGTGCTGCCCGGCTTCCTGCAGCCGCTCGATCGGGCGGTGCCGATGGTCTCGACGCTCGACGTGGGCCGCGTGGCGGCCGAGCTGCTGCAGGAGGACTGGCAGGGCCGGCGCGTGGTCGAGCTCGAGGGCCCGGCGCGCGTGACGCAGCACGAGATCGCCGCCACCTTCGCGCGCGTGCTCGGCCGGCCGGTGCAGGCCGAGGCCGTGCCGCGCCAGACCTGGGGCGCGCTGTTCCGCGAACAGGGCATGCGCGACCCGGTGCCGCGCATCCAGATGCTCGACGGCTTCAACGAGGGCTGGATCGCGTTCGAGGGCGACGATGCCTCGGTGCGCAAGGGGCGCGTGACGCTCGAGGAGGTGGTGCGCCAGCTCGTGGCCGGCTGAGCCAGCTCAGGCGCCCGGCGCGTCCTGCATCAGCAGCCCGCGCAGCTTGCTGCGCAGCGGCGTGTCCGCCACCGCCGGAACGCCCGCCGCCTCGCGCAGCGAGAGCTCGCGGCTCTCGGCGGTGTGCAGGTCGATCTCGCGCACCACCTGGCCGTCCTTGTAGACGAAGGCCACGTCGGCCAGCGCGAGCACGTCCTCGATGTCGTGCGTGATCATCAGCACCGGGATGCCCCAGGCGCGGCGCACCTCGGCGAGTTCTTCGCGCAGCTCGGCGCGCAGCATCGGGTTGAGCGCGGCGAAGGGTTCGTCGAGCAGCAGCACCTGCGGCCGGCAGGCCAGCGCGCGCGCCAGCGCCACGCGCTGCTGCTGGCCACCCGAGAGCTTCTGCGGCCGGCTGTCGGCCAGCGCGGCCAGGCCGAAGCGATCGAGTAGCGACTGCACGTTGTCGGCCTCCTCGCTCGGCAGGCGCCGGCGGCGCCAGGAGGTCAGGCCGAAGGCCACGTTCTCGCGCACCGTGAGGTGCGGGAACAGCGCGTAGTTCTGGAACAGGTAGCCCACGCGCCGCTCGGAGGCCGGCACGTCGATGCCGCCGGCGGCGTCGTAGAGCGTGCGGCCGTCGAGCCGCACATGGCCGCCCGCGGGGCGCAGCAGGCCGGCGATGGCCTGCAGGGTCAGCGACTTGCCGGCCCCCGAGGGACCGTAGAGCGCGGCGAAGGGAACGTCGGTCGAGAAGCGCGCGGCCAGGTCGAAGCGGCGGCTGCCGTCGGTGACCGTGAGCTTCAGATCGACATCAATCATGGTTTGCCGAAACCATAGCGCGTGAGCACCTCCTGTGCCGCGTCGCTCGAGAGGAAATCGATGAAATCCTTGGCCACGGCCTTCTGCTTGCTCTCGGCCACCACGGCGATAGGGTAGGTCACGGGGCTGTTGCCGCTGGGCGTGAGCACGATCTTGACCTTGTCGCCCATCACGGCCGCGTCGGTGCGGTAGACGAAGCCGGCCTCGACCTCGCCGCGGCCCACGTAGTCGAGCACCTGGCGCACGCTGTCGGCCTGCACGAACTTGGGCTCGAGCGTGGTCCAGAGGTTGGCGGCGTCGAGCACCTGCTTGGTGTAGCGGCCGACCGGCACGGTGGCGGTCTTGCCCACGGCGATCTTCTTCACGGCCGGGCCGGCGAGGTCCTGCAGGCTCTTGACGCCCACGCCGTCCTTCGACGGCTCGATCAGCACCAGGCTGTTGCTGACGAAGTTCTTGCGCGTGTCGGTGTCGATGTGCTTCTGCTCGACGCCGCGGTTCATGGTCTCCTGGTCCGCGCTCGCGAACACGTCGACCGGCGCGCCCTGGCCGATCTGCTGCAGCAGCACGCCCGAGGCGGCGAAGTTGAAGCGCACCGTGGTGCCGGCCTTGGCGGCCTCGAACTTGGGACCGATCTCCTTGAAGGCGTCGGTCAGGCTGGCCGCGGCCGAGACGGTGATCTGCTGCGCGGCGGCCCCGATCGGGATCGCCAGGGCGAGGACGGAAGCGAGGGCGAGGGACGACAAGGCGCGGATGGAACGCATGCGAAGCTCCTGGATGAATCAGCGAAGGGAAAAGAAACGGTTGGACAGCACCAGCACCGTGATCGACAGCAGCGAGGTCACGATCACCAGCAGCAGCGCGAGGTCGTCGTGGCCGGCCTGCACGGCGTCGTAGATCGCCATCGACAGGGTCTGGGTCTGTTGCGGAATCGAGCCGGCCACCATCAGCGAGGCGCCGAATTCGCCCATGGCGCGCGCGAACGCCAGCAGCGTGCCGGCCAGGATGCCGGGCCAGGCCAGCGGCAGGGTGACGCGCAGGAACACCGAGAAGCGCGACTGCCGCAAGGTGCTGGCCGCGGCCTCGAGCGAGCGGTCGACGCCCGCGAAGGCGGCGCTGGCCGACTTGAGCACCAGCGGCAGCGCGACCACGGCCGAGGCCACCACGGCGCCATGCCAGCTGAAGATGATGGTGTAGTCGAAGTGCTCGCGCAGCCAGGCCCCGAGCGGGCTGCGCCGGCCCGCCACCACCAGGATGCCGTAGCCGATGACCGTGGGCGGCAGCACCAGCGGCAGCATGAACACCGCCTCGAGCACGCTGTGGCCCCAGAAGCGCTTGCGCGCGAACAGCCAGCCCAAGGCCAGCCCGACGACCAGCGCGAGCACCGTCGCCACGCTGGCGACCTGGATCGACAGCACCAGCGGATGCCAGTCGGTCTGCGTGATGAGCGATTGCGTCGTGTTCATGAAGATACGGCGTAATTGTTGCATGACGCGCCGGCACGGCTCGGCGATGGAACACGGGTTCCAGGTTTTATTAGGGTAAATCCAGTGTGCATCGAGGGTGCGAAGGGTGCACATCCGGAGGCTCCTCCATATACTGGCAGATACAGCGTCGCAGACCTTTACCCCCGGGGCCGCGGCGCCAGATCCACCCCATGTCCCACGAGGACCCCGACCGACCGCCGACCATGCGCGCCTCCGCCCACGACACCGTTGTCCGCTCGATCTCCGGCCGGCCCGAGCTGCGCCAGGTGACGCAGGTCCAGGAATGGCGCGTCGAGCGCACGCTCGACGACGACGGCGGCGTGGTGCTGTCGATCGTGGCGCCGGGCGGCGAGAGCCAGTCCTTCCTGGTCGGCCAGGCCGACGCGCACGACATCGGCGAGGTGCTGCGCCGCAAGGCCGCCTGGGTCGAGCGGCTCGAACACGGGGAACCGCAGCGCTGACCATGAGGTGGCGCCACATGACGGGTGCCGAGCGCATCCTCGAGGTGCTGCTGACGCGGCGTTCGGTCTCGCCGCGCCGGCTGCGGCCGCCCGGCCCCAATCCCGAGGAACTCGACGGCCTGCTGCAGGCCGGCCTGCGCGCGCCCGACCATGGCGCGCTGCACCCCTGGCGCGTGATCGAGTTCAGGCCCGCGAGCCGCGAGGCGCTGGCCGACTGCTTCGAACAGGAGAAGCTGCGCCGCGACCCGCTCGCGAGCCCGGTCGACCTGCGCCGCGCGCGCGAACATGCGACCCGGCCGCCGCTGCTGCTGGCCTTCGTGGTCTCGCCGCGCCCGCGCAGCCAGGTGCCCGCGCGCGAGCAGTGGCTCAGCGCCGGCGCGGCGCTCGGTAACATCCTGAGCGCGGCGCACCAGCTCGGCTACGGCGCGATCGTGCTGAGCGGCGAGCGCTGCTTCGACGAGACGCTGGCACGCCAGCTCGGCGTGCAGCCCGGCGAGGAGCTGGTCGGCTTCATCAGCGTGGGCACGATTGCGGAGGCACCGCCGCAGCCGCGCGAGACGCTGTCGCAGAACGTGTGGTCGTGCTGGCAGGGCGAGGCGCCCTGGGTGGCGTCGCCCGGCGCGCTACCGCCGCCGCCGGAAGCCAGCTAGCGCATCCGGTCGTCGGAGCGGGTGTCGGGCAAGCGCTCGAGCCGCGCGCCGAACCAGCCCACGCGCTCGGTCTCGCGCACGTCGAAGCGCGGCACGTAGGGCTTGATGTCGAGCACCGGGGTGCCGTCCATCATGTCGTTGCCGCTGAAATGCAGGATGCGGCCCTCCACCGCCGTGAGCCGCACGATCGACAGCCCGAGCCGGTTGGGCCGCGCAGGCGCGCGGGTGGCGAAGACGCCGTGCGAACTGTCGTCGAGGAAGGGCACGACCTCGAGCTTCTCGTTCTCGCAGGCATGCAGCCGCGTTATCAGGATCAGGTAGTCGAAGCCCTCGATGTCGCGCAGCCCCGGTACGAATTCGGGATGGACCTCGACGCGGCCCGTCTCCTCGGGCGCGCCCGCGGTCTGGATCGGCATGCCGGTGGCCTCGGTGAAGCGGCTGCGCACCACGCCCACGGGGCGCAGCACGATCTCGTCGCGCGCTTCGGCGCTCATGGCGCGAGCAGCCGCGTGAGCGCGCGGATGTCGGCGGCCGTGGCCAGCCGCGCGGCATTCTCGATCGCGCGGTAGTGCTTCACGATCTCCTCGCCCACCGGCGTGAGCGCCGTGCCGCCGCCGTGCGAGCCGCCGGCGGCGGTGTTCACCGCGGGCGAGCTCAGCGCATGGTTCATCTCGTCGATCAGCATCCAGGCGCGCCGGTACGACATGCCCAGCAGCCGGGCCGCGCCCGAGATCGAGCCGGTCTCGGCCACGGCCTCGAGCACGGCGATCTTGCCGGGGCCGATGGCGATGACGTCGTCGCGGTAGACGCGCAGGCGGAACTGGACTTTGGATTTCATGGCGGACGGAAAAAGCGCGGACGTGGGCGAGAAGGGTAAACGATGCGGCGGCCGGCCCGGCCGCCGGATTACCCGATGAGGCCGACTCACCCGTCGAAGTCGTCATGTCAGAATGAACACAGCGCCAGGGCCGGCCCACGCCGGCTGGCCATCGGATGAGGAATCGAACCATGCGCCCCCTGTCCCTCGAAGCCCCCGGCAGCACCGTGCGCCGGCTGCTCGGCATCGCCGCGATCGTCGCCCTGCTCGCGGGCTGCGCCGGCACGCCGCCCACCGCACCGGCCGCGGCCACGGGCCATGGCCCCTCGACCAGCGACGAGGCCTCGCCGGCCTTCACGGTCTCGGGGGCGGTACTCAAGAGCGCGCGCTTCGACCTCGCCGAGCTGCGCGCCATGCCCGCGACCACGCTCACGGTCGGTGCCGACACCTACACGGGCGTGAGCCTGTGGTCGCTGCTCAACGATCCCGCGGTCGGGCTGCAGGCCGATGCGCGCGTGCGCAACCCGCTGCTGTCGATGTACGTGGTGGCCATCGGCAGCGACGGCTACCGCGCGGTGGTGTCGCTGGGGGAGATGTCGCCGGAGTTCGGCAACAGGACGGCCCTGCTGGCCTACGCGCGCAACGGCATGCCGCTGGGCCGCAACGGCGCGGCGCGCCTGGTGGTGGCCGGCGACCAGAAGCCGGGCCGTTCGGTGGCGCGGCTGGCCGCGATCGAGGTGTTCGCGGCGCAGCCTTCGGGGCGCTGACGACGAAGCCGGGGCCGCGAGCCCCGGCGGGCGGGGTTCAGTGGAAGAACTTGGCCGCGCTGATCAGCGTCTTGTAGACGCCCCAGGCCAGCGGAATGCCCACCGCCGCCCAGGCCAGCACCACGACCGCCGGGCTCACCGTGTCGGCACGGCCCGAGCCCTCGCCCACTTCGGAGGCCGCGGCCTTCTCGTGCGCGAGCTTCTTCTCGATGGCGAGTTCGGCATCGCTCATGAAGTGCTTGTCGGCCACCGGGCGCACCAGCAGGTTGGCGATGAAGCCGATCACCAGCATGCCCACCAGGATGTACATGGTCTGGTTGTAGACCTGCTCGCGCGGCAGGCCCAGGCCGAGCTGGTATTCGCGCATGTAGTTCACGACCACCGGGCCGAGGATGCCGGCCGTGGCCCAGGCCGTCAGCAGGCGGCCATGGATGGCGCCGACGAACTGGGTGCCGAACAGGTCGGCCAGGTAGGCCGGCACCGTGGCGAAGCCGCCGCCGTACATCGAGACGATGACGCAGCACGCGCCCACGAACAGCAGCTTGCTGCCCGCGCCGGCCGACGAGGGGATGCTCGCGTAGAGCACCGCGCCGAGCACGAAGAACACGGTGTAGGTGAGCTTGCGGCCGAGCTTGTCGGACAGGCTGGCCCAGACGAAGCGCCCGCCGATGTTGAACAGCGACAGCAGCGCGGTGAAGCCACCGGCCACGACCGCGATGGCCGCGAGCTGGGTCTTGTCGAGTTCGCCAAACTTGGCCGGCAGGTCGATCAGCGCGCCGCCGAACACTTCCTGCAGCATCGGCGAGGAGATGCCGATCACGCCGATGCCGGCGCTCACGTTCATGCACAGCACCAGCCACACGAGCCAGAACTGCGGAATGCCCCAGACCTTCTTCACGTGCACGTGGCGCTGCGTGATCATGGCGTTGCTGGTCTGCGCGGGCGGCGGCGTCCAGCCGGCCGGCTTCCAGCCCGTGGGCGGCACGCGGTAGCCGAGCGCGCCGGCCATCATGAAGACGAAGTAGCCGATGGCCATGACGACGAAGGTCTGCATCACGCCGACATCGTGGGCGTCCGAGAAACGCTTCATGAGGTCGACCGCGAGCGGCGAACCGATCATCGCGCCGCCGCCGAAGCCCATGATGGCCATGCCGGTGGCCATGCCGCGGCGGTCGGGGAACCACTTGATGAGCGTGCTGACCGGCGAGATATAACCCAGGCCCAGCCCGATGCCGCCGATGACGCCCGAGCCGAGGATCATGAGCCAGAACTGGTGCAGGTGGATGCCCAGTGCCGACAGCAGCATGCCGCCGCACCAGCACAGGGCCGACACCACACCGGCCTTGCGCGGACCCGCGCGTTCGAGCCAGCCGCCCCACAGGGCCGCCGAGCAGCCGAGGAAGACGAAGAACAGGGTGTACATCCAGCCCAGCGTGGCCACGCGCCAATCGCAGTTCGTGGCGAACAGCTCGGCGAAGAAGCTCATCTCGCGCGCGCAGGCCTGGGCGCCGGCGCCGGCGGTGGCGAGCGCCTTCGACAGCGGCAGCCAGAACACCGAGAAGCCATAGGCCATGCCGATGCACAGATGGATGGCCAATGCTGCAGGCGGAACCAGCCAGCGGTTGTAGCCGGGGCCGGCGATGATGCGTTCCTTGTCGAGGAAGCCGGGCGCGGCGCCCAAGCCTTGGATGCGATCTCCCTCGAGAACGCCTGCAGTTGAACCTGCCATATCACTCCTAAATTGCCGGATCTGGAAAAACGGACTGTTGAAAATTTCCGGCGGCGGAGTGTGGGCGGCACGGCCATGCGCCGTCAAATTCGATCGGCGCATGGGCCGATTCAAGAACTAAATGGCGACCGCCATCCGCCCCTTCCTCGCTATTCGCCCAGCGTGCCGCTGTGCAGCGCGGCCTGGGCAAGCCACTCGGGCGTCTGCAGAAAGGCCAGCGCGGCCTCGAGGGCGCGCGAGGCACGCACGCCGTCCTGGGTCATGAAGCCGATCGGGGTGAGAACCTCGGGTGCCACCAGCGGCAGGGCCTCGAGCTCGCGGTAGCTGCGCACGGCCGCGACCATGGCGCCGGGCAGCACGCTGCTGACCGTGCCGGCGATGACGGCCAGCACGAGGGCGAGCACGGAGTTGGTCTCGATGGCCGGCGCCACGACGGTGCCGACGGCCTCGCGCAGCGCCTGGTCGACGATGGCGCGGTTGTGCATGTCGGGCGTGAGCAAACACAGCGGCAGCGTCGCGGCCTCGGCCCAGGCCAGGGGCTTGCCGATGCGCAGCTGGTCGTCGGAGGGCACGGCGGCGCGGCGCAGGAGAAAGTAGTGCTCGATGCTCTGCGGCCAGGCGGTGAGCTTGATGCCGGGCATGTGCATGCGTTCGGTGTAGCCGAGCGCAAGATCGACCGAGAGGCTCTCGAGGCCGGTCTCGAGTTCCTGCGAACTCATGGAGATGACGCCGGGCACGATGCCCGGATGGCGCTGGTGCAACATGGCCGCGAAGCGCGAGAGCATGGGTATCGCCGTGGGCACGGCCGCCATGCGCAGGCTGCCGCGCGGCTCGCCGGCCTCGCTGCGCAATTCCTGCAGCAGCACTTCGTTATCGCGCAGCATGCGTTGCGCGGTGGCGAGCACGCGTTCGCCCTCGTGCGTGAGGCCGACGTAGACGCGGGCACGCTTGACGATGACGACGCCGAATTCGGACTCGAGCGCGCGCAGGGCGTTGGACAGCGCGGGCTGGGTGATGTGGCAGGCGGCGGCGGCTCGGCCGAAATGCTTGTGTTCGCTGAGGGCTACGAGGTAGCGCATGGAGGCGAGGAGGTTCATCTCGCTGTCTCTCGCTGGGGTCGGGCGCTAGTTTCGGGGTGCGAAGGTCCGGGGCGCGTGCACAGGGCAGCGGGTACTTCCCTCCGCGAATGTCCCCCGCCTTCGGCTCCTCCTTTATTTCGCTGCGGGAAGCACCCACTGCCC
>NZ_JBWKMZ010000009.1:0-388845 GCF_059415325.1 Variovorax sp. GW821-FHT10D07
CAGCGAAATAAAGGAGGAGCCGAAGGCGGGGGACATTCGCGGAGGGAAGTACCCGCTGTCCTGTGCACGCGCCCCGAACAACAGCCTCAAAACCAGAACCGACAAGAACAAGAGGCCTGAAGGTGGAAAGCCCCCCAAAAAGACACACCCTGCGAGTGACACCACCGCAGCTCAAAGAACTGCGCCTGCTGAAGATCGCAGTCATCCACCCCGACGACAGCGACGGCCGACAGCTGACCCAGCAGCTGCAGCGCATCGGCTGCCAGGTGCAGGCCTTCTGGCCGCCGGTGCAGGCGCTGCCCGAGGGCATCGACGTGGCTTTCATGGCGGTGCAGCCCGACTTCATCAACCTGCGCTTCGAGTGGACCAAGAGCGAGGACGCGCCGGCCATCATCGCCGTCGTGACCTACGAGAACCCGACCATCGTCGAGGCCGTGCTCGAGATCGGCGCCAAGGCCGTGCTGCCCTCGCCGGTGCGCTCCTTCGGACTGTTGTCGGCGCTGGTGGTGGCGCGCGAGGCGCACAAGCAGAACCGCTCGCTCGCGCGGCGCCTGCGCAAGACCGAGGCCAAGCTGCTGGGCGTGCGCCAGCTCGCGGAGGCCAAGGCGATTCTCATGAAGACGCACGGCGTGTCGGAGGGCCAGGCCTACGACCTGATCCGCGAACAGGCGATGAGCAAACGTACCACCATGGAAGAGATCGCGGCCGCCATCGTCAACGCCAACGAGATCCTCTCGCTCGGCGCGCGCAAGCCCGAGGCTTCGTGAGGCCGTTCAGGCCTGGCGGAACCCCGCCAGCACCTCGAGCACCCGCAGCGTGGCGCCGTCGAGCAGCGCGCGCGGCCGGTGCGCGATGCACAGGCGGCGCGTGAGCTTCGGCACGATCGGCAGGATCTGCATGCGCTCGCCGAGCGCCGCGTCGGTCGTCGGCTGCAGCGGCAACAGCGCGGCGCCATAGCCGGCCGCCACCAGGCTGCGGATGGCCGCGTCGTAGTTGAGCTCGATGCGCGCGCGCGGCGCGAAGCCTGCGGCCGCGAACCACTCCATCGTGAGCCGGTACATGTGGGTGGTCGCGTCGTTGAAGATCAACGGCTGCTCGGCCAGCCAGGCCGGCGTGACGCGCCTGGGCGCCTTCGTGCGCTGCGGCACGAAGGCCATCATCGGCTGCGTGCGCCAGGGCGTGAACACCAGGTCGCGCAGCGGCGGCTGCGGCAGCGCCACCAGGCCGATGTCGAGCGTGCCCGCGGCCAGCCGCGCCAGCGCCTCGCCCGAGCCGAGGATCGCCACCTCGACGTCGATGCCCGCGTCCTGCGCGCCCAGCGCCTCGAGCACCTGCGGCAGCAGGTCGACCACCACGCCGGTCGACGTGCCCAGCCGCACGCGGCCGCTGCGGCCCTCGGCCTGCCGCTTGACCGCGTCGAGCGCATCGTCGGTGTCGCGCAGCAGCTTGCGCCCGCGCTCCACCAGCGCCGCGCCGGCCGCCGTGGGCGTGATGCCGCGCGCGCCGCGCACCACCAGCTTGGCATCGAGCCGCGACTCGAGTTCGGAGACATGCAGGCTGACCGTGGGCTGCGCCAGATGCAGCGCCTGCGCCGCGGCCGAGAAGCTGCCGAGGTCGGCGATCGCGATCAGGGTGCGCAGTTGGTCGAGGTTGAGGTGGCGCATGGGCGTCGAATCAGAAAAGCTGATGAAGGCTGTCAGAAATCTCAACTTCCACAATAGCACGGCGACGCCGAAGATGAGCGCACCGACACCGCAACCCCAGGAGCCCATCGTGAAGACCGCATCGTCCCCGAGCTTTCGCCAACGCCTTCTGCATGCCCTGCGCGGCTGGCGCCGGCACGCGGCGAATCGCCGTCGGGCCCATGCCGATGCGTGCCAGCTCGCCGGCATGAGCGAGCACGACCTGCGCGACCTCGGCGTCGGCCGCAGCGAACTGCCGGGGCTGATGCAGCCCGCGCCCTCGCACTGCGAGCACGGCCACCGCGCAAGCTGAAGGAAGCGCGCCCGGCCCTTGCCGCGGCCTCGATTTGAGGTCCAATGCGGGGCGTGCCAAGTCCCGCTTCCGCTTCATCCCCGCTCGTCGTCGAGCTCACTTCCCCGCAGTCGGTCGACGGCCGGCGCGCGGCCTTCCAGTCGCTGTGGCTGCTGGTGCGCATGCGCCATGCGCACGATAGCCAGACCCCGATGGTGCGGCTGGCCGACCTGCGCGGCGAAGTGTCGGACGCGAGCACGCTGCGCATGGTCGTGAGCCGCGCCTTCCGCGACTTCAAGGCCTGGGGCATCGAGGTCGGCTGGGGCGAGGACAGCACGCGCGAGCCGCGCTTCCTCAACGCCGAGCGGCGCAGCCAGGGCCCTTTCTGGCTGCCGCCGGCCGAGGCGCGGCGCGTGCGCTGCGAGGTCGAGGGGCGCGCCGCCAGCGCGGCCGAGATCGCCTCGTTCCTCGGCCTGCGCGCGCGCACGGGCGCGGTAGCCGGCGCCTCGGCGCCGCCCGAGGCGGTGCACCTGCAGGACGCCGCCTTCTGGAAACAACTCGTGTCCGCGCAGCGGGCCGCGCGCCAGGGCCGGCTGATGACGCCGGTGGCCGCCGGTGCTGGCGACGGCGCGGGCCAGCCGAGCGCGCTCGAATCGATACGGCTCGCCGGCACGCTCGCGGCCAGCGGCTTCCAGCGCGCGCTGGTCACGCTCAACGAGGCCATGCTGTGGCGCCGCCTCGGCGACAACGAACAGGCGCGCCGCCAGCTCGAGGTGCTCAAGAAGCAGCGCCTCGCGCACCACGTGGCGGGCAACGACTACCTCGGCGCGATGGAATGCATCGTCTCGGCCTGGTGCGCCTACACCGCGCGCGACCTGCCGCTGGCGCAGTCGCTGCTCGGCGGCATGGCCGACGACCCGGCGCGCAGCGTGGTGCTGCGCCACCATCCCGACGTGCGCTTCGAATGGTGCAACCTGTGGGCGCTCGGTTGCCGCTCGCGCGCGCTGGCGCTCGCGGCCGAGGATGCGCCGGCCGCCCGCCTGCTCGCCGAGGAATCGCTGCGCCGCTTCGGCGACGCGCTGACCGCGGCCTTCGAGTCGCATTCCTTCGATGCCGCCCAGCACGTGGCGGCCAACCTCGGCATGGCGGTGTGGCTGTTCGACCGCGTGGGCCTCGCGCTGCCAGCGCTCCCCTCGGCACCGGCGGGCGGCCCGAAGCGGCGCGGCGATGCCCCGGCAGCGTCCGACACCACGCGCCATGCCGTGCAGTGGATCGCCTTCAGCGAATGGCTCTGCGGCCGGGCCGACGGCCAGGGCCGCTCGGCCTGGAACGCGATCTACCTGATGCGCATCGCGCGCGGCCATTGCGGCGCCGAGCCCCGGCCCACGCTCGCGCAGTTCCGCGCCCAGGCGCCGCTCGATCCGGCCGCGATCTCGGCGCTGGCCGGTCCGCTCGCCGATGCCTTCGACGCCACGCACTGGCCCGCGCGCTGGGTCGAGGTGGCGCAGGCGCGGCTGGCCGACCACCAGGCCGGCCGGCGCCGCTACCCGGGCCTGCAGCATTGCAGCCTGCTGTTCGAGCATGCGTGGTACGCGGCCCATGCGGGCGACCTGAAGTCGGCCGAACGCTCGCTGGTCACGCTGCGCGAGGCGCTGCCGCAGCTGGTGCCCAGCGACCGCGCCTACTTCGCCGAGTCGTGGAACGACGGCCTGCCGGCCGAGCTGGTGCTCGAGGCGAAGCCCCCGCGACGGCCGGCGGCGCGGCCGAGGAAGGCCGCGCGCTGAAGCGGCCTCAGCCGCGCGCCGCGATGCAGTCGATCTCGATGTCGAAGGGCCCGAACCAGGCCGGCACGCAGACGAAGATGCGCGCGGGCGGCGACTCGGGGAAGTAGCGCGCATAGACCGCGTTGACCGCGGCGAACTTCTCCACCGAGGTGCAGTACACGTTGCACTTGAGCGCATTCGCGAGCGACGAGCCCGCCGTCTCCAGGCACAGCTTCAGCTGTTCGAGCACCAGCTCGGCCTGCCGCTCGACCGAGGCGCCGACCGCCACCTGCCCGGTCTCGGGATCGAAGGGCGGCAGGCCCGAGACATAGACGGTGTCGCCATGGCGCGTGACGATGGAGGCCGGTGCCTTCCAGCGATCGAGCCAGGTGGAGAGGGGTTCGACACGGATGACTTCGCGCGCGGGCATGGGAATCCTTCTGTTGCGGTGGATGACGATGGCCGCGATGGTGCGGCCTTCGTCCCCCGCACGCTTCGTCCCGCGACGAAGCGTTCAGCCGCCCGTGCCCATGCCCAGTGCCAGCCGCACGCGCTCGCGCAGCACCGGCAGCACGTCGCTCTCGAACCACGGATGGCGCTGCTGCCAGCCGGTGTTGCGCGGCGAGGGATGCGGCAGCGGGATGATTCGCGGCGCGAATTCCGCGAAGGCGCGCACGGTCTCGGTCACGCCGTCGCGCGCCCGGCTGCCCAGGTGGCGGCGCTGCGCGTACTGGCCGATCAGCAGCGTGAGCTCGACGCGCGGCATCTGCGCCAGCAGCCGCTCGTGCCACAGCGGCGCGCACTCCTTGCGCGGCGGCAGGTCACCGCTGGTGCCGCGGCCCGGGTAGCAGAAGCCCATGGGCACGAGCGCGATGCGCGAGGCGTCGTAGAACAGTTCGCGCTCCACGCCGAGCCAGCGCCGCAGCTGGTCGCCGCTGCGGTCGTCCCAGGGCACGCCCGTGCGGTGCACCGTCATGCTCGGGGCCTGGCCGACGATCAGCAGCCGCGCCTCCGCGCCGGCCTGCACCACCGGGCGCGGGCCCAGCGGCAGATGCACCTCGCAGACACGGCAGGCGCGGATCTCGGCGAGCAGCGGCTCCACGCGCTTCAGCGGCCGAAGGGCTTGAAGAAGGCGTTGAGCTCGGCCCCGGGCGCGGCGTCGGCGAAGCCGTCGAAGCGGCCCTCGTCGGCCAGCGTGCGCGCGGCGCGGATGAAGCCGCCCCAGGCCGCGCGCGCCATCGCGCCGCCCACGCTGACGCGGCGCACGCCGAGCGCCTCGATGTCCTTCATCGTGAGTTCGCTGGTCGCGCCGACCAGCAGGTTCACCGGCTTGGGCGCGACCGCCGCGACCACGGCCGCGATCTGCTCGCGCGTCTTGATGCCGGGCGCGTAGAGGCAGTCGGCGCCGGCTTCGGCATAGGCCTTGAGGCGCGCGATCGCGTCGTCGAGGTCGGGCCGGCCGGCGAAGAAGTTCTCGGCGCGGCCGATCAGCAGCGTGTCGCCGCCCGCCGCATCGATGGCGCCGCGCGCGGCGCGCATGCGCTCGACCGCGACCTCGATCGTGAACAGCGGCGCGTCGGCATGGCCGGTCGAGTCCTCGATCGACAGGCCGGCCACGCCGGTCTCGACCGCGAGCCGCACGCTCTCGGCCACGGCCTGCGGATCGGCGCCGAAGCCGTTCTCGAAATCGGCATTGACCGGCAGCGAGGTCGCGGCCACCAGTTCGCGCAGGTGCGCGAGCACCGCGTCGCGCGCGATGGCGCCGTCGGCCTGGCCATGCGACCAGGCGAAGCCCGAGCTGGTGGTGGCGAGCGCCTTGTAGCCCAGGCCTTCGAGGTAGCGCGCGCTGCCGGTGTCCCAGGGGTTGGGGATGACGAAGCAGCCCTGGGCATGCAGCGCGCGGAAGGCCGCGCGTTTCTCGGCGACGGTGGGGGTCGTGGGGGTCGTGGGGGTCATGGAGTCTCTTCCTTCTTTCGATGAAATTCGATGCAGGAGCGAAGGGCGCGAAGCCGTTCAGGATAAGCCAGCGCCCGGCTGCGGCGCGCCGGGCGGATGGGCCAGCAGGTGGTCGATGAAGGCGCGCACCGCCGGCAGCATGCCGCGGCGCGAGGCGAAGGCCGCCTGGATCTCGCTCGCGGTGCAGGCCCAGTCGGGAAACAGGCGCACCAGGCGGCCCTCGCGCAGCTCGTCGCGGCACAGGATCTCGGGCAGCAGCGCCACGCCCAGGCCCTGCAGCGCCACGTGCCGGAGCGCGAACATGTCGTCGGTGACCAGGCGCGGCACGAAGTCCAGTTCGTGCATCTGCTTGCCGCGCTCCAGCCGCCACAGGTGGCGCTCGCCGGTGTCGGGCAGCGAGAGCATCGGCCAGGCGGCCAGGTCGTCGAGGCTCGCGGGCGTGCCCAGGCGCTCGAGCAGCGCCGGGCTCGCGAGCAGCACGTCGACCGTGCGGCCCAGCGGCCGCGCGACCAGGCTCGAATCCTCGAACGGCGGGCGCCGCACGCGCAGCACCACGTCGACGTTCTCCTGCAGCGGATCGACGCGCCGGTGGCTCACTTCCAGCGACAGCCGCACCTCGGGAAAGGCGCGCATGAAATCGGGGATCAGCGGCGTGAGCCAGAACTGCGCGAGCGTGAAGGGCGCGCTCACGCGCAGCGGCCCCTGCGGCCGCGCGACCGCCTGGCGCACCACGTCGAAGGCCTCCTCGCCCGCGGCCACCGTGGCCTGGCAGCGCTCGTAGAACTGCTCGCCGACATGGGTCAACAGCAGCCGACGCGAGCTGCGCTGCAACAGCCGCACGCCCAGCCGTTCCTCGAGCTGCGCGACGCGGCGGCTCAGGCGCGACTTGGGAATGCCCAGGTGCCGGCTCGCGGCGCTGAAGCCCTGCTGCTGCACCACGTGCGCGAACAGCGCGAGGTCGTTGAAGTCGTCCATGTCTCCTGTTCCGCTGGCAGAACGAACCGTTCTTTTTCGGCGGATTGTTGTCGTTTCGTTCCATCAGCATCATCGATCGCCTCATATCGGTCAATGTCCACGCCCATGAAAATCGCCAGCTTCCATCACCGCGGTGCCCTTCGCTTCGGCGTGGTCCGAAACGACGAGGTGCTCGACGCCAGCGCCCTGCCCGGCGCGCCGGCCGGCGTGCGCGAGCTGCTGGCGCGCGGCGACGAGGGCCTGGGCTGGCTGCGCGCGGCCATCGGGACGGCACCGCGGCTGCCGCTGGCCGATGTGCGGCTCGCGGCGCCGGTGCCCGCGCCGCGCAAGTTCCTCGGCCTCGGCGGCAACTACGCCTCGCACCTCGAGGAGGCCGCGAAGCTAGGCCTCGTGCGGCCGCCGGGACAGGTGTGGTTCAACAAGCAGGTGTCGTGCGTGGCCGGCCCCTTCGACGACGTGCACCGGCCGCGCGTGTCGGCGCAGTTCGACTACGAGGGCGAGCTCGGCGTGGTCATCGGCCGGCGCTGCCGCCATGTGCGCGCCGAGGAGGCGATGGCCATGGTCGCGGGCTACGTCGTGATCAACGACATGAGCGTGCGCGACTGGCAGCTGCGCGCGCCCACGCATACGCTGGGCAAGTCCTTCGATACCCACGGCCCCTTCGGCCCCTGGCTGGTGACGCGCGACGAGATTCCCGACCCGCATGCGCTGCGGCTGCGCACCTGGGTCAACGGCGAGCTGCGCCAGGACGGCAACACCGCCCAGATGATCCATCGCATCGAGGCCATGCTGGTCGAGCTGAGCACCGCCTTCACGCTCGAGCCCGGCGACGTGCTGAGCACCGGCAGCCCCGCGGGCGTCGGCGGCCTGATGGACCCGCCGCGCTACCTGGTGCCGGGCGACGTGGTGCGCGTGGAGATCGAGGGCATCGGCCACATCGAGAACCGCGTGGTGGAAGAACCCCTGGAGACCTCCCGATGAACGACCCCAAGCGCGCCCTGCCCGACCTCGCCTCCTCCGCATTGCGGCCCGTGAAGCTCGCCCACGTGGTGCTGCGCGTGGCCGAGCTCGCGCGTTCGCGCGCCTGGTACCTCGCGGTGCTGCAGGCGCGCGTGGCCTTCGAGAACGAGATGCTGTGCTTCCTGAGCTACGACGACGAGCACCACCGCATCGGCCTGATCGCGCGCCCCGACCTGGGCCGCGAGGCCGATGCGAACACCGGGCTCGAGCACATCGCCTTCACCTACGGCTCGCTGGCCGCGCTGCTCGCCAACCACCGGCGGCTGGCCGCGCTCGGCATCGTGCCCTACTGGTGCATCAACCACGGGCCGACGATCTCGATGTACTACCGCGACCCCGACGGCCACCGGCTCGAGCTGCAGCACGACGTGTTCGAGACCGCCGCCGAGGTCGATGCCTTCTTCGCGGGCGGCGCCTATGCCGAGAACTTCATGGGCGTGATGTTCGACCCCGCGGACCTGGCCGCGCGCTTCGAGGCCGGCGAGCCACTGGCCTCGCTGACCGCGCGGCCGGGCCTGCCGGCGGGCAAGGGACCGTGGGACATGTTCGTGCCCTGACAAGGTGTGAGGCGGGCTCAGCACTCCACCACGTTGACCGCGAGCCCGCCGAGCGAGGTCTCCTTGTAGGTGGACTTCATGTCCTCGCCGGTCTGCTTCATGGTACGGATCACGGCATCGAGCGAGACGTAGTGGCTGCCGTCGCCGCGCAGCGCCATGCGCGCCGCGTTGATGGCCTTCACCGCGCCCATCGCATTGCGCTCCACGCAGGGGATCTGCACCATGCCGCCGACCGGGTCGCAGGTCAGGCCGAGGTTGTGCTCCATGCCGATCTCGGCCGCGTTCTCGACCTGCGCCGGCGTGCCGCCGAGCACCGCGGCCAGCGCGCCGGCCGCCATCGAGCAGGCCACGCCGACCTCGCCCTGGCAGCCGACCTCGGCGCCCGAGATCGAGGCGTTGGTCTTGTAGAGCATGCCGATCGCCGCGGCCGTGAGCAGGAAATCAACGATGCCCGCGTCGCTCGCGCTCGGCACGAAGCGCTGGTAATAGTGCATCACGGCCGGCACCACGCCGGCCGCGCCGTTGGTCGGCGCGGTCACCACGCGACCGCCGGCCGCGTTCTCCTCGTTCACGGCCATCGCGAAGGCATTGACCCAGTCCATGGCCGCGAGCGGATCGGCCGCGCCGGCCTGCGCCAGCAGCTCGCGGTGCAGCTCGCCCGCGCGCCGGCGCATGCGCAGCGGGCCGGGCAGTGCTTGCGCGGCCAGCGGGTTGTCGATGCCGAAGCCGCGCTGCACGCACTGCTGCATCACGTCCCAGATGCGCAGCAGGCCCGCGCGCACCTCGGCCTCGGGACGCCAGGCGCATTCGTTGCGCAGCACCAGCGCGGCCACCGAGAGGCCGTTCTCCCGGCATTGCGCCATGAGTTCGTCGCCGGTCGAGAACGGATACGGCACCGCCACCGCCGCGGTCTGCGCCACGGCCTGGCCGCCCTCGACGACGAAGCCGCCGCCGACCGAGAAATAGCGGCCCTCGGCGAGCACCGCATCGTCGGTGGCGAAGGCGGTGAAGCGCATCGCGTTGGGATGCTCGGGCAGCGACTCCTCGCCGCGAAACACGATGTCGCGCACGCGGTCGAAGGCGATCGGCGTGGTGCCCAGCAGCATCAGCGTGCCGCCGCGGCGCAGCGCCTCGAGCCGCGGCTGCACGGTCTCGGGCCGCACCGTGTCGGGCGCGTCGCCGAACAGGCCGAGGATCACGCCCTGGTCGGTCGCATGGCCATGGCCGGTGGCGCCGAGCGAGCCGAACAGGTCGACGCGCAATCGCGCGACGCGCTCGAGCAGGCCCCGCTGCTCGAGCGAGCGCGCGAACAGCAGCGCCGCGCGCATCGGGCCCACGGTGTGCGAGCTCGAGGGCCCGATGCCGATCTTGAAGATGTCGAAGGCGGACAGCATCAGCGCATCATGCGGCCGGAAGCTGCTGCTTGACCAGTGCCACCCAGTAGGCCGCGCCGAGCGGCAGGATGTTGTCGTTGAAGTCGTAGTAGGGGTTGTGCACGTTCGGATCGTTCGGGCCCTCGCCCGCGCCGATGCCGATGTAGGCGCCCGGGCGCTTCTGCAGCATGAAGGCGAAGTCCTCCGAGCCCATGGCCGGCGGGATGTCGGTCAGCACCTGTTCGCGCTCGACCAGGCTGGCGGCCGCGGCGATCGCCGCATCGGTCTCGGCCGGCGTGTTGACCACGCCCGGATAGCCGCGGCGGTAGTCGAGCGCCACCTTCGCGCCGTGGGTGGCGGCCACGCCCTCGCAGATCTGCTGCATCGCGGCCTGGGTCTTGTCCTGGATCGCGGCGTCGAGCGTGCGCACGGTGCCGCGCAGCACCACGGTCTCGGGGATCACGTTCCAGGTGTCGCCGCCATGGATCTGCGTGACGCTGACCACGGCCGAGTCGGTGGCGCCGGTGCGGCGGCTCACGATGGTCTGCAGCGCATTGATGAGCTGCGCCGAGACCACCACCGAGTCGATGCCGGTCTCGGGCATGGCGCCATGGCTGCCCTTGCCGGTGACCACGATCTCGAAGGTGTCGAGGTAGGCCGTCATGGTGCCCTTGCGGATCGCGAAGCGGCCGCGCGGCAGGCTCGGGAAGTTGTGCATGCCGTAGACGGCATCGGCCGGGAACTGGTCGAACAGGCCTTCCTCGACCATCACGCGGCCGCCGCCCTCGTTCTCCTCGGCCGGCTGGAACACGAAGTGCACCGTGCCCTTGAACGGCTTGTGGCGCGACAGGTGCTCGGCCGCGCCCAGCAGCATCGCGGTGTGGCCGTCGTGGCCGCAGGCGTGCATCTTGCCCACGCACTTCGAGGCATGGGCCTGCGTGCCCAGCTCCTGCATGTTGAGCGCGTCGAGGTCGGCGCGCAGCGCGATGCTCGGACCCTCGCCGTTCGAAAGCGTGCCGACCACGCCGGTGCCGGCCAGGCCGCGGTGCACCGGCAGGCCCATCAGCATCAGCGCGTTGGCGACCACGTTGGCGGTGCGGTGCTCCTCGAACGCGGTCTCGGGATTGGCATGGATGTCGCGGCGCCAGGCCTGCATGCGCGCGCGGGTGTCTTCGGCGATTTCGGGGTCGCGGTACATGGTGGGGTTCTCTAGTGGGGTCAGTGGAAGAATTCGGCGATCAGGGTAGCGCCGAGGAAGGTGCCCGCGGTGGCGGTCAGCGACACCACCACGATGCGCCAGCCGAGCTGGCGGAACACCGGCAGGTCCTTCGCGACCGAGAAACCAGCCAGCGCGAGCACCGGCGTGGTGAAGGCCAGGAAGTTGAGCTTGGCGGTGAGCGCGATCAGCGCGTCGGAGAACGGCAGCAGGCCCGGGATGCCCACCACCGTGGCCACCACCGACAGCACCAGCACCATCGGCAGCCGCGGCACCAGGCGCTTGAGGCCCTCGACCGCCAGCGCGATCGCCACCACGGCCAGCATGCCCTCGAGCGAGACCAGCGGCGGCACCTTGTAGGTCAGCGAATTGCCGATCAGCACGCCGCCGCCCACCACGGCCCAGGCGATCAGCGTGTCGCGCAGCGGCAGCGCGCCGCCGTGCGCCACGCTGACCTGCGACATGGCGCCGGTGCCCGCATCGGGCGCGCCGCGCTTCGAGAAGCGGCCC
The DNA here is from genome assembly GCF_059415325.1 of Variovorax sp. GW821-FHT10D07. Taxonomy (NCBI): domain Bacteria; kingdom Pseudomonadati; phylum Pseudomonadota; class Betaproteobacteria; order Burkholderiales; family Comamonadaceae; genus Variovorax; species Variovorax sp. GW821-FHT10D07. The sequence continues at coordinate 11,345 of NZ_JBWKMZ010000009.1, forward strand.
AGCACCGGCTCGAGCTTGCCGTACAGCCACGAGCACAGCGGCAGCGAGAGGAACAGCGTGAAGTAGAAGCCCGCGACGGTGGTCAGCAGGTTCGAGGCGGCGGCGATGGCCGTGAGCTGCGGCAACATCTCGGCCGGCTGCTGCGCGGCGATGGCGCCCAGCGCGGCCGCCATCAGGCTGCCCGAGCCCACGCCGGCGCCCATGGCCAGCGAGCGCGGATCGAAGACGTGCAGGCTGGCGATGAAGCCCGCCAGCACCGCGATGAACAGCGCGCCCAGCACGGTGCCGGTGATGTATTCGGCCAGCACGCCGCGGCCCTCGGGCGAGGCCATGCCGTACTTCTCGCCGATGATCACCAGGTTGCCCTCGCGCCCCACCGAGAAGGTGGCGCCCACGGCCTCGCGCTTGATGCCCAGCAGCAGCGCCAGCGGCAGGCCCAGCGCCAGGGTGCCGAGCGCATGGCCGAACTCCTGGAACAGCAGCGCCCAGCCGGCCTGCTTGACCTGCGGCAGCGCGGCGCCGACCGTGAGGCCCAGCTTCACCACGAACAGCAGCAGGCCCGCGTTGAGCAGGCCGCCCGCGAAGGACTGCTCGGCGGTGGCGACGCGCGCCACGCCCGGCACGCGGCGGTGCGCGATGCCCCAGACCGCGGCGATCAGCAGCGCCCACAGCATCGGCAGCAGCGCCACCTTGCCCGGGCCGACGCTGAACTGCACCGGGCCGACCAGCTCGGCCGCGGCCACGATGGCCAGCGTGACGACCGCGAGCTTGAGTTTTCCGGAAGCGCCGGAGGGCGCGGCCGTGACGGGGACGGAGGCGGCGGAGGTCATGGGTGGGGCGTCGGTCTGGAGCCGTGGGTGAGCCTGTGCTGGCGGATGGCGGCGAGTTTCCCCATGTAGGCCTATTGCATCAATGACCGCAAATCGGGATATTCGATGCATTGAATGCAACACTCAGGAGACCGGGCATGGACGACAGGCTCGACACGCGCCGCGTGCGCTACTTCATGCAGGTGCTCGACAGCGGCTCGGTGCGCGGCGCGGCCGACGTGCTCGACATGGACCCCTCGGCCGTCAGCCGCGCGATCGGTATCCTCGAGCAGGAGTGCGGCGTGCCGCTGCTCGAGCGCCATGGCCGCGGCGTGGTGCCCACCGACGCGGGCGAGATGCTGGCCGGCTACGTGCGCCGGCAGAACAGCCAGAAGCAGCACCTGATGGCGCAGATGGACAGCATCCGCAAGATCGAGCGCGGCCACATCGACATCGTGGTGGGCGAGGGCTACGTGGACTGGCTGATGCGCCACAGCCTGCGCGAGTTCATGACCACGCATCCGGGGATCACCATCGACCTCGACGTGGCCAGCACCGACGAGATCGTGCGCCGCGTGGTCGAGGAACGCGCCCACATCGGCATGCTGTTCCAGCCGCCGCGCGACGAACGGCTGACCTCGCACCAGTCGCATCCGCAGCCGATCCAGGCGCTGGTGCTGCGCTCGCATCCGCTCGCGCAGCTGGGCCGCCCGCTCAAGCTCGCCGACCTGCTGCCCTATCCGGGCGCCACGCTGCACCGCAACTTCGGCGTGCGCCAGCACATCGAGGCGGCCGAGATCAGCGAGGGCGTGCGGCTGCCCTCGCTGCTGACCACCACCTCGTTCAGCGCGCTCGGCCATTTCGTCTCGGCCGGGCTCGGCTACACGCTGGGCACGCGGATCTCGCTGACGCCGAATGCCGACCATCCCGAGCTGATCGAGCTGCCGATGAAGAACCCGCTGCTGTCGCAGGGCCGCTCGCACATCGTGTCGCGCCACGGGCGCCTGCTGTCGCCGGCCGCGGCCGAGCTGCTGCGCTGCGTGGTGCGCGACATGAAGCGCTATGCGGACACCGGGCCGCCCAAGGCCCGCAGGCCGGCACCGCGCACGCGCGCGGCCGCCGCTTGAGGAAGGCGCGGGGAGATCGTTGCGCGCGGCGGGCTTCGGTGGTCTGATCGCCCCCCATGTCCTACCTGCTCCCGCTCTTCGTCCACCTGCTGTGCGCCGCCTTCTGGGTCGGCGGCATGGCCCTCATGCACTTCGCGGTGCGCCCGGCCGCCGTCGCCACGCTCGAGCCGCCGCTGCGCCTGCGCATGATGGCCGCGACCCTGCGGCGCTTCTTCGTCGGGGTCGATGCCTCGGTCACGCTGCTGTTCGTGACGGGCGTGGCGATGATCCTGGCCACGGGCGGCTTCCGCGGCGTGCACTGGCGTGTCGAGGCGATGATGGGCATCGCGATCGTGATGGCCGCGATCTACGTCTACATCCGCGCCTCGGTGTTCCGCGCGATGCGGCGCGCGGTCGACGACGGCGCCTGGCCGGTGGCCGCGGGCCGGCTCGACCTGGTGCGCAAGCTCGTGAGCCTGAACCTGGTGCTGGGCGTGGCGGTGTTCGCGGTGGCGGTGCTGGGGCGCGGCTAGACCGCTGGTCCCTTGAGCTCGACGCCGTTGCCGTCGGGGTCGCGCAGGTAGATCGAGGGCCCCGTGCCCTCGGCTCCGTAGTTGTTCTGCACCTCGCCATCGACCTCGACGCCATGGCGCGCCATGCGCTCGCGGATCGCAGCCTCGTCGAAGGGCTCGATGCGCAGACACAAGTGGTCGAGGTTGCGGCCCTCGCGACCGGCCAGCGCGCCACCCGCGCGGCCCAGCTTGCCGTCGTGCGTGACGAGGTCGATCAGGCTCTCGCCCGCGCGCAGGTGCACCAGGCCGAGGTCATCGCGCCGCTTGTCGACCGTGCAGCCGAGCACGCCGACGTAGAAGGCGATGGCGCACTCGGCATCGCGCACGCGCAGCACCAGGTGATCGATGCGCCGCAGCGCGAACGGCGCGGCATCGGAAGGATCGTGCGGGCGGGTCATGCCCGCCAGTGTGTCAGACCACGCCCGAGGCGCGCAATGCCTCGAAACGCGCCGCGTCGATGCCCATCTCGGCGAGCACTTCGCGCGTGTGCTGGCCCAGCGCGGGCGGCGCGCGGCGCAGCACCGGCGGCGTAGCCGACAGGCGCAGCGGGCTCGCCACGCCGGTGATGGCCGTGATGCCGTCGCCCGCGTCGCGCGGCAGCGTGACCGCCAGGCCGCGCGCCTTGACCTGCGCATCGTCGAAGGCCTGCGCGATGTCGTTGATCGGGCCGCAGGGCACGGCCTTGTCCTCGAGCAGCGCGACCCAGTCGGCCGTGGTGCGCGTGCGCGTGAGTTCTTCCATCATCGGGATCAGCACGCCGCGGTGCTTCACGCGCAGCGTGTTGGTCGCGAAGCGCGCGTCGCTGGCCCAGCCGGGCTGGCCCGCGGCCTCGCAGAAGCGCGCGAACTGGCCGTTGTTGCCGATCGCCAGCAGCATCGCGCCGTCCAGCGTCGGGAAGTCCTGGTAGGGCGCGAGGCTCGGATGGGTGTTGCCCTGGCGCGCCGGCGCCTTGCCGGTGTTGAGGAAGGCGCTGGCCTGGTTGGCGAGGATCGCCATGCCCACGTCGAGCAGCGCCATGTCGATGTGCTGGCCTTCGCCGGTGCGGTGCCGCACCTGCAGCGCGGCGAGGATCGCGGTGCTCGCGTAGACGCCGGTGAAGATGTCGGTGAGCGCGACGCCCACGCGCAGCGGACCGCCGCCGGGCTCGCCGTCGGGGCGGCCGGTGATGCTCATCATGCCGGTCATGGCCTGGATCATCAGGTCGTAGCCCGCACGCTCGGCATAGGGACCGTCGTTGCCGAAGCCGGTGACGCTGCAGTAGATGAGCCGCGGGTTGGCGCGGCGCAGCGTCTCCTGGTCGAGGCCGTACTGCCTGAGGCCGCCGGTCTTGAAGTTCTCCACCACCACGTCGGCCTGCGCCGCCATCTGCCTGAGCAGCGCCTGGCCGTCGGGCGTGGCCATGTCGATGGTGACCGAGCGCTTGTTGCGGTTGCAGGCGGTGAAGTAGCTGGCCTGGTCGCTGTCGTTGCCGTTCGCGTCCTTCACGAAGGGCGGGCCCCAGGTGCGGGTGTCGTCGCCGACGCCGGGACGCTCGATCTTGACGACATCGGCGCCCAGGTCCGCGAGGATCTGCGTGCACCACGGGCCCGCGAGCACGCGGGACAGATCGAGAACCTTGATGCCGTCGAGGGCTGCTTGGGTCATGTCGGGAATGCGGGGGCAGAACGCGGAAGTCGCTTGGATCTTCCTTCCGCGTTCGGCTGTCCGTTTTCAGTTGGCGAACGCGGCGATGCCCGTGATGGCACGGCCCAGGATCAGCGCATGGATGTCGTGCGTGCCTTCGTAGGTGTTCACGACCTCGAGGTTCACGAGGTGGCGCGCCACGCCGAACTCGTCGCTGATGCCGTTGCCGCCCATCATGTCGCGCGCCAGGCGGGCGATGTCGAGGGCCTTGCCGCAGTTGTTGCGCTTCATGATCGAGGTGATCTCGACCGCGGCCGTGCCTTCGTCCTTCATGCGGCCCAGGCGCAGGCTGCCCAGCAGGCCCAGCGAGATCTCGGTCTGCATGTCGGCCAGCTTCTTCTGGATCAGCTGGTTGGCGGCCAGCGGGCGGCCGAACTGCTTGCGGTCCAGCGTGTACTGGCGCGCGCGGTGCCAGCAGTCCTCGGCGGCGCCGAGCGCGCCCCACGAGATGCCGTAGCGGGCGCTGTTGAGGCAGGTGAACGGACCCTTGAGGCCCTGCACCTCGGGGAAGGCGTTCTCCTCGGGGCAGAACACGTTGTCCATCACGATCTCGCCGGTGATGCTGGCGCGCAGGCCGACCTTGCCGTGGATCGCCGGGGCGCTCAGGCCCTTCATGCCCTTCTCGAGCACGAAGCCGCGGATCGGGCCGACGGCGCCGCTCTCGCTGACTTCCTTGGCCCAGACCACGAACACGTCGGCGATCGGCGAGTTGCTGATCCACATCTTGCTGCCGGTGAGCGCGTAGCCGCCCGGCACCTTCTTGGCGCGCGTGGCCATGCTGCCGGGGTCGGAGCCGTGGTCGGGCTCGGTCAGGCCGAAGCAGCCGATCCATTCGCCGGTGGCGAGCTTGGGCAGGAACTTCTGCTTCTGGCCTTCGGTGCCGAATTCGAAGATCGGCACCATCACGAGCGAGCTCTGCACGCTGGCCATCGAGCGGTAGCCCGAATCGACGCGCTCGACTTCGCGCGCGATGAGGCCGTAGGCCACGTAGTTGAGGCCGGGGCCGCCGTACTGCTCGGGGATCGTCGGGCCCAGCAGGCCCAGCGAACCCATCTCGCGGAAGATCGCCGGGTCGGTCTCGCCGGTGCGGAAGCCCTCGAGCACGCGCGGTGCCAGGCGCTCCTGGCAGTAGGCATTGGCCGCGTCGCGGATCATGCGCTCGTCGTCGGTGAGCTGCTGGTCGAGCAGGAAGGGGTCGTCCCAGTGGAAGGAAGCTTTGGCGGCCATGCGGCTGTCTCCGGAAAAGGGGAAAAGAGGGGATCGGGCGATCCTAGCGAGGCAGGGGGCGCGGCGCAAACGATGAATCCTCACCCAGATATGCAGATCCAGAATGTCTTGGGCGTTGCCGGAGCCGTGCTTTCATTGATGAAAGCCCTGCGCCAGTCATACACTCGCGGCATACATGCGCCGCAAGATCCCGCCCCTGCAGACCCTCGTGTGCTTCGACGCGGCCGCGCGCCACGAGAGCTACACGCGCGCCGCGCAGGAACTCGCGCTCACCCAGAGCGCGGTGTCGCGCCAGATCGGCACGCTCGAGGCCTTCCTCGGCGTGGCGCTGTTCCGCCGCACGCGCCACGGCGTGGCGCTGACCGCGAGCGGCGCGGCCTATGCGCGGCAGACCGCCAAGCGGCTCGAGGCGATGGAGCGCGACACGCTCGACGCGATGGCGCACCAGGGCGAGGGCGGCTCGCTGTCGCTGGCGGCCGTGCCCACCTTCGCCACCCGCTGGCTGATGCCGCGGCTCAAGGGCTTCGCGGCGCTGCAGCCCGACGTGGTGGTGCACATCGAGACGCGCACCCGGCCCTTCCTGTTCGCCGACGCGGAGTTCGATGCCGCGCTCTACGCGGGCACGGTGGCGCAGGTGCAGAACTGGGCCGGCACGCACGCGCTGCCGCTGATGCAGGAGGACGTGGTGCCGGTCTGCAGCCCCGCGCTGCTGCCGCGCGGCAAGCCGGTCTCGCCCACGGCCATCGCGCACATGCCGCTGCTGCAGCAGAGCACGCGGCCCGACGGCTGGCGCCAGTGGTTCGATGCGCAGCAGGTCGACGCGCCCAATGCGCGCGGCGGCCCGCGCTACGAGCTGTTCTCGATCCTGGCCGCGGCCGCCTCGCAGGGCCTGGGCGTGGCGCTGATGCCGACCATGCTGGTGGCCGACGAGCTCGCGCGTGGCGAGCTGGTGGTGGCCTGCCCGCGGCCGCTCGCGGGCGAGCGCGCCTACTACCTCGTGACGCCCGAGCGCGCCGACCAGCGGCCGCTGCTGAAGTTCTTCAGCGACTGGCTGCTCGCGCAGGCCCGCGAGGGTTGAAGCCGATGCCGCGCGACAGCCGGTCCGAGTACGAGTGGCGCATGCACAAGGTGGTGACGCACATCGACGACCACCTCGAGCGCCCGCTCGACCTCGCGGAGCTGGCCGACGTCGCGCATTTCTCGGCCTTCCATTTCCACCGCCTGTTCGCGGCCTGGGCCGGCGAGACGCTGGGCGACTACGTGCGCCGGCGCCGGCTCGAGGTCGCCGCGCTGCGGCTCGCGACGCAGCCGCGGCTGTCGGTGCTCGAGGCCGCGGTGTCGGTCGGCTTCGGCTCGGGCGAGGCCTTCTCGCGCGCCTTCCGCGCGCGCTTCGGCAGCGCGCCCAGCAGCTGGCGCGCGGCGCACGACTGGTCGCTGCTGCCCGAGGCGAACAGCAATCCCGATCAGATCGAACGGCACGGCTTCACGAAGAATGGGCCCGGTCCACGCCGCGATCCCGACGGCGCCGCTTCCCCGGAGCCCCCCATGAACGTCGAACTGATCATCCGCCCACCCGTCACCATCGCCTACCTGCGCTACGTCGGCCCCTTCGGCGCGCCCGTGGGCGCGTTCTGGGGCGAGCAGGTGGCGCCCTGGATCACCCGGCACCGGCTGTGGTCGGGCGCGCGCTACGGCATCAGCCACGACGACCCGAGCATCACGCCGCCCGAGCAGTCGCGCTACGACGCCTGCGTGGAAGTGCCCGAAGACTTCGTGCCCGATGGCGGCTTCCAGAAGACCGTGCTGCCGGGCGGGCGCTATGCGGCGCTGCGCTTCCACGGCCTGCCGGCCGAGATCAACACGGCCTGGACCCGCCTCTTGCGCGACTGGTTGCCGGGCAGCGGCTTCCAGTTCGACAACCGGCCGGCCTTCGAGCACTACGCGGCGAGCTACGCCTACGACGACAACACGCACGCCTTCGAGTGCGACATCTGCATTCCGATCGCGCCGCTCTGAGCGCGGCCTGAAAGCCGCGTCCGGAAACGGCCAGCCCGCGCCCGCTGGCCGCGCCACACTCGCCCCATGCCTTCTCCCGCTTCCGTGATCGATGCGCTCGACTGGCCCCGCATCGAAGCCGACCTCGCCGCGCGCGGCTGCGCCACCACCGGCCGCCTGCTTGGTCCGCGCCAGTGCGCGGCGCTGGCCGCGATGTACGACGAACCGCGTCATTTCCGCAGCCGCGTGGTGATGCAGCGCCATGGCTTCGGCCAGGGCGAGTACCAGTACCTCGCCTATCCGCTGCCCGAACCGGTCGCGGCGTGGCGCGCCGCGCTCTACGAACGGCTCGCGCCGCTGGCCAATGCCTGGGCCGGGGCGATGGGCCTGCCGGCGGACTATCCCGCCACGCACGCGGACTACCTCGCGCGCTGCCACGCGGCCGGCCAGCAGCGGCCGACGCCGCTGCTGCTGCGCTACGACGAGAGCGACTACAACTGCCTGCACCAGGACCTGTACGGCGAACTGCAGTTCCCGCTGCAGCTCACGGTGCTCCTGAGCCGGCCCGGCGAGGACTTCACGGGCGGCGAGTTCGTGCTGACCGAGCAGCGCCCGCGCATGCAGTCGCGCGCCGAGGTGGTGCCGCTGGCGCAGGGCGAGGCCGTGATCTTCGCGGTCAACCAGCGGCCCGTGGCGGGCACGCGCGGCAGCTACCGCGTGACGATGCGCCATGGCGTGAGCCGCGTGCGCTCGGGCCGGCGCCAGACGCTGGGGCTGATCTTCCACGACGCCCAGTAGGCGCGCGGCGTCGCCGAATCTCCGACTGTCCCGGCACAGCTTTCGCCCGCTTCGAGGGAGTGGAGCGAGAATCCGCCCCGCATCCGGCACTCGCCAGCATTTCCGACGCACTGATCGGACAGCGAGACCGCCGGCTGCCGATCCGTGGCCCTCCGGCCGCGGATGCGCTTGGGCAGACAGGGAGCAGTATGAACAGATATCCGTCCGGCGCGCCGGACCCGGCCGCGCGGCCGTCTTCCGAAGCGACCGCGTCTGTCACACGGCCATGGACCTTCGGCTTCGCCTCGAACCCGGCGCCTTCGCGGCGCCGTACCCGTCACTTCCGGGTCGACGTGGGCACCATCGTGAGCGTGGTCGCGCTCACGCAATCGCTGCTGCTGGTCTCGCTCGGCTACTGGGGTTCGCAGCGGCTGGTCTCGCGCATCGGGGTGTCGGCCCACAAGTCGAACCACGACCGCACCGAGGACAAGGTGAACGCCTTCCTCTCGAAGGCCGAGTCGGTGGTCGGCGCGGTCGCCGGCACGCCGAGCCTGCGGCCCGCGGGCGAACAGGGCGAATGGACGGCCGAGATGCTCTGGACCATGCTGCAGCAGTCGCCCGAGCTCGACAGCCTCTACGTTGCGAACGACGAGGGCCAGATGCTGATGGCGCTGCGCTATCCCGCGCCGGCGATCCGCCTCATCGCGCCCGAGCGCGGCATCACCACCGAGACCTGGCAGTACAAGCGCCCGCTCGAGGTCGATGCCGAGCCGCAGCAGCGCTACCAGACGATCCGCCTCGAGGCCTTCCAGAGCGACTACGACCCGCGCACGCGCAGCTGGTATATCGGGGCCCGCGCGGCCAAGGGACCGGTGTGGACACAGCCCTATGTCTTCGCGGCCGCGCAGGAACTCGGCGTGACCTACGCGCTGCCGAGCCGGCGCCGCTACGCCGACGGCAATCCGCAGGCGCTGGTGGTGGCCGGCGACGTGTCGCTGGGCCGGCTCTCGGACTTCGTGCGCCAGTTCAGCAGCAGCGGCTTCGGCGGCAGCGCGCTGTTGTCGGCCGACCACCGCGTGCTCGCGCGCAGCGACATGCCGGGCGTGCGCCACCAGCTCGAGGCGCCCACGGGCGTGCTCGGCGAACTGCACCAGCACATGGTGGACGACGGCACCGCGGGCCACGCGGCCGACACCGCGTTCTCGTTCCGCCACGAAGGGCGGCGCTACCTGGCGCAGACCTCGCGCATCGAGATCACCGGTTGGGAACTGGTGAGCTGGGTGCCCGAGGACGCGCTGCTCGGCGACCTGCGCCGCGCGGTGCTGTGGTCGATGCTGCTGGTGCTGGGCTTCCTCGCGGTGGCGCTCGCAATTTCTCTGCGGCTGTCGAAGCTGGTGACGGCGCCGGTCGAGAACCTGTCGCGCATCGCGCGCCGCATCGGCATGCTCGAGCTCGACAGCCTGCCGCGCGAGCCGAGCCGGGTGCTCGAGATCCAGCACCTGGACCAGGCGCTCGACGAGTCGGCGCGCAGCCTCAAGGCCTTCAGCAAGTTCGTGCCGGTGGACGTGATCAACCAGCTCATCGCGCAGGGCCATGCGCTCGCGCCCAACGGCTCGCCGCGCCGCGTGACGGTGATGTTCACCGACGTGGAGGGCTTCACGAGCATCTCCGAGTCGATGCCGCCGGCCGTGCTGGTGGGCCAGCTCACCGACTACTTCAACCTCGCGGCGCGCGTGTTCGCGCGCCATGGCGGCGTGATCGACAAGTTCATCGGCGACGGGATCATGGTGCTGTGGGGCGCGCCCGCCGACCTGCCCGATGCCGAGTACAAGGCCTGCCTCGCGGCGCTCGAGCTGCAGGCCGAGATGCGCGCGCTCAACCGCCAGTGGCACAGCCAGGCGCTGCCCGAGTTCCGCACCCGCGTGGGCATCCACACCGGCATGGTGATCGCGGGCGTGCTGGGCTCGAACGACCGGCTGTCGTATACGGCCTTCGGCGACGTGATCAACGTGGCGAGCCGCATCGAGGGCATCAACAAGCAGCTCGGCACGCAGCTGCTGGTGTCGGAAGTGACCCATGCCGGGATCAAGGGCCGGCTGGCGACGCGCCGCGTCGAGGAGCAGGTGGAGCTGCGCGGCCGGCAGACGAAGATGGTGCTCTACGAGCTGCTCGCTTGAAGCTCAGCGCGGCGGCGGCGCGGGCGTGACGCGCACCAGCACCAGGTCCGCGCGCGTGCCCTGGCCCTGCGTGAGCACGCTGTACTGCGTGTCGTTGATGAACAGCAGCTGCTCGCCGCGCACGATGCGCGCCGCCACGGCGTAGCGCATGCGCGGATCGATGCGCGCCGCGTCGACCTGCAGCGTGTAGGCGAACGGCGGCTGGCGGCCGTCGGCGCGGATGCGCTGCTCGGCCAGCACGACCGAAGGCGCGTCCATGCGCGAGACGTCGAGCAGCTGCACGCGCACCTCGGCGGCGGGATCGAGCGCGATGCGCTCGCGGTAGCTCACGGTGCCGCTCACGACGAGCGGCGCGGCCGAGGCGGCGGGCGCCGACGGGGAGGAGGCCGCGCAGGCACTCAGGAGCGCGGCGCCGGCCACGCCGGTGGCGATCGCGAGAAGGAATACGTTGCGTCTGGAAAGCATCGCGCCATCATACGGACGCGCGCTGCGCCGCGAAGGCCACGTACCAGTCGAGGCTGCCGGGGTTGGCCATCGCCTCGCGGTTCACCACCTTCTCGATCGGCTGGCCCAGCAGCAGCTTCTTGATCGGCAGCTCCTGCTTCTTGCCCGAGAGCGTGCGCGGAATCTCGGCCACCTGGAAGATGTCGTTGGGCACGAAGCGCGGCGACAGCGAGGTCTTGATCGCATGGTTGAGCCGCGCGCGCACCGCATCGTCGAGCGCGACGCCGGGGCGCAGCACCACGAACAGCGGCATGTAGCTCTCGCGGCCCAGGTACTCGAGGTCGACCACCATCGAGTCGAGCACCTCGGGCAGGCCCTCGACCGCGCTGTAGATCTCGCTGGTGCCCATGCGCAGGCCCTGGCGGTTGATGGTGGCGTCGCTGCGGCCGTAGATGATGCAGCCGCCGTCGCTGCCGATCCGGATCCAGTCGCCGTGGCGCCAGACGCCGGGGTAGGTGTCGAAGTAGCTCGAGACGTAGCGCGCATTGCCCTCGTCACCCCAGAAGTAGAGCGGCATCGACGGGATGGGCTGGGTGCAGACCAGCTCGCCGACCTCGCCGATCACCGGCTGGCCCTGCTCGTTCCAGGCCTCGACCGCATGGCCGAGCTCGCGGCACTGCATCTGGCCCGGCACCTCGGGCAGCTCGCGGTGGCCGCCGACGAAGGCGCCGCAGAAATCGGTGCCGCCCGAGATGTTGCACCACCACACGTCCTTCGAGCCCGCGTCGAGCAGCTGTTGCGTGCCCCAGCGCTGCACCTCCTCGGGCAGCGGCGAGCCGGTGCTGCCGAGCGCGCGCACGCGCGAGAGGTCGCCGCAGTCCTTCGCGACCAGCCCGGCCTTCATGCAGTTGCTGAAGTAGGCCGCGCCCGCGCCGAAGAAGGTGACCCGGTGGCGCGCCACGAAGCGCCACAGCACGCCCCAGTCGGGCTTCTCCTTGCTGCCGGCTGGGTTGCCGTCGTAGATGCAGATGGTGGCGCCGAAGGCCATGCCCGAGAGCTGCGAGTTCCACATCACCCAGCCCGTGGAGCTGTACCAGTGGTAGCGCTCGCCGAAATTGTTGGCGCCGTAGCTCGCGCCCACGTCGTTGTGCAGGCCGCAGGCATGCATGGTGAGGATGATGCCGCCCTGGCCATGCACGATGGGCTTGGGCAGGCCGGTGGTGCCGCTCGAGTAGACGATCCAGATCGGATGGTCGAAAGGCAGCGATTCGGGTTCGAAGGCGGCGACCTCGGCGTCGTCGCGCGCGGTGGCCCGGGCCCAGTCGACGTCGTGCGCCACCTGGCCCGTGGCATGGGGCGAGGGCACGAGCAGCAGCCGCCGCACGCTCGGCAGCTGGTCGCGCAGTTCCTGCAGCACGGCGCTGCGGTCGAGCGGCTTGCCGCCGTAGTGCACGCCGTCGACCGCGATCAGCAGGGTGGGCTCGATCTGGCGAAAGCGGTCGGCCACGGCGGCCGTGCCCATGTCGGGCGCGCACACGCTCCAGATCGCGCCGATGCTCGAACAGGCGAGAAAGGCCACCATGGTCTCGGGCACGTTGGGCATGTAGGCCGCGACGCGGTCGCCGCGCTTCACGCCGAGCGACTTCAGCGTGAGCGCGACCGACGCGACCTGGCGCCGCATCTCGGGCCACGACAGCTCGCGCACCTCGCCGCGCTCGTTGTCGCTGACGATCGCGGGCATGCCGGCCGCGTGGGCCGCGTCGACGTGACGCAACACCTCGCGCGCATAGTTGACCTGGGCCCCGGGGAACCAGCGCGCACCCGGCATGCGCGACTCGGCGAGCACGGCCGTGTGCGGCGTGGGCGACTCGATGCGGGCGTAGTCCCAGATGCTCTGCCAGAAGGCATCGAGCTCGGTGACGGACCAGCGCCACAGGGCGTCGTAGCTGTCGAAAGCGAGGCCGCGCGTCTCGCGCAGCCAGTCTTGATAGAGGCGGATCTGGGGGATGTTGGGAGCGGGCATGGAGCGAGCGTAGCGCCGTGACGGAGTGCGCTCAAGAGGGGTTGACCTCAGGGTTTGTACGCGTGTTCAACATTTTTGTACAAGTGTTCAATACGCCTCCATGAGCACCCGCACACCCACCGCCAAGCGCCGCGCCGCGCGCCCGAGCGCATCGTCCGCCGCCGCTGTCGCCATCGAGACGGCACGGCCCGACCGCAGGCAGGCGATCCTGCTGGCGGCCGAGAAGCTGTTCGCGCAGCACGGCTACCACGCGGTGACGATCCGCCAGATCGCCGAGGAGGCCGGCGTGCCGCTGGCGCTGGTGGGCTACTACCACGGCCAGAAGCACGAGCTGTTCCACGCCATCTTCGAGCACTGGGCCCCCTCGATCGAGGCGCGGCTCGCGGGGCTGGCGGCGGTGAACCTCGACCCCGACGACGCGCGCACGCTGCCGCGCATCATCGAGGCCTTCACCACGCCGGTGCTGGCGCTGCGCGCGAGCCCCGAGGGCGAGTACTACGCGCTGCTGGTGGCACGCGAACTCGCCAACACCACCGAAGAGGCCGACCGCGTGCTGCGCGCCTACTTCGATCCGCTGGCCGAGGCCTTCATCGATGCGCTGCACGTCGTGCTGCCGCATGCCACGCGCGGCGAAGTCGCCTGGGGCTACCAGTTCGCGCTCGGCGCGCTCATGAACCACCTGAACAGCAGCCGCATCGCGCGCCTGTCGCGCGGCGAGAACACGCCCGGCGATCCGGCCATGGCGCCGATGCTCGTGAACTTCATCGTCGGCGGCCTGCGCCATGCGCTGCCGCGGCCGAAGAGCGCCAAGTCACCCCAGAAGAAAGCACCCCTCAGGAGAGAAAAACCATGATGAAGAGACGCACCCTGCTGTCGGCATTGGCCGCGGCATCGGCGGCCGCCGCATTGCCCGCGCGCGCCCAGCCCCTGACGAAGATCGTGTTCGGCTACACGGCCGTGACCGACTTCGCCTCGGTGTTCGTGGCGGCCGACGAAGGCTATTTCAAGAAGCGCAGCCTCGAGGTCGAGCTCAAGTTCATCCCGCTCAACTCCACCATTCCCGCGGCACTGCAGTCCGACTCGCTGCAGCTCGGCGGCCCCACGCCCTCGGTGTTCCTGCAGGCGGTCGATGGCGGTCTCGACCTGGTGGTGGTGGCCGGCGGCGGCCTCACCTCGAAGACCATCACGGGCGCGGGCCTGGTGGCGCGCGCGGGCAGCGGCATCAAGAGCGCGCAGGACTGCGTGGGCAGGAAGATCGGCGTGCCGGGCCTGGGCGCCTTCCTGCACGTAACCTTCCGCGCCTGGCTCAAGGACAGCGGCGTCGACCACCGTAAGGTCAACTTCGTCGAGGCCGCCTTCCCGCAGCATGCCGACCTGCTGCGCGGCGGCTCGGTCGATGCAGTCGTGTCGACCGACCCGTTCATGACCCGCATCACCGACAGCGGCGCGGGCTACGTGGCCTCGTACTACTCGACCTTCCTGCCCGACAACAATCTGACCATCGTGCACGCGGCCAAGCGCGAATGGGTGGCGAAGAACCCGGGCGCGGCGCGCGCCTTCCGCGAGGCGCTGGTCGAGGCCGCGGCCTTCATGCAGCAGCCGAAGAACGAAGCGAAGCTGCGCGCCTCGATCGGCAAGTACACCCGGCTGCCGGCCGACGTGCTCGCGAAGATCCAGATCTCGCCACCGGGCCCGGTGGCGAGCGAGAAGCAGCTCGCCTACTGGACCGGCCTGATGAAGGAGCAGGGCATGCTGCGCTCGGACATCGACGTCGCGAAGCTGGTGGCCAAATGATCGCGACGCCCGTTCCCAACCTGGCGCGCAGCGCGCTGTCGTCGGGCGCCGCGTTGCCGGGCAGCGGCCCCGCGCGCCATGCCGCGCCCTTCCTGCGCTTCGACGGCGTGACCATCCGCCTCGGCGGCCGCGAGATCCTCTCGCCCACCTCCTTCGACGTGGCTCGCGGCGAATTCGTCTGCATCGTCGGCCCCAGCGGTTGCGGCAAGACCACGCTGCTGCGCGCGGCCAGCGGGCTGGTCGCGGCCAGCGCGGGCGAGGTGCGGCGCAACGGCGTGACGATGCTCGAGCCCTCGCGCGAGGTGGCTTTCGTGTTCCAGGACTACGGCCGCGCGCTGCTGCCCTGGCGCACGGTCGAGGGCAACGTGAGCCTCGCGCTCGAGGCCGGCGGCGTGCCCGTGGCCGAGCGCGCGCCGCGCATCGCCGACGTGCTCGCCAAGGTCGGGCTCGCGAAGCATGCCCACAAGTTCCCGGTGCAGCTCTCGGGCGGCATGCAGCAGCGCGCGCAGATCGCGCGCTGCCTCGCGCAGAAGCCCGAGCTGATGATGATGGACGAGCCCTTCGGCGCGCTCGACGCGCTGACGCGCCAGAGCCTGCAGGACGAGCTCGCGCGGCTGGTGCGCGAGGACGGCCTCACGGTGCTGTTCGTCACGCACGACCTCGAGGAGGCGATCTACCTCGGCGACCGCGTGATCGCGCTGCAGGCCAACCCCGGTCCCGGGCGGCCCAGCCTCGCGCGCATGATCGACGTGAAGATCCCGCGCCCGCGCGACCAGCTCACGACCAAGGAGCATCCCGACTACCTGCGGCTGCGGCGCGAGCTGTTCGCCTTCATCGAGCACGGCCATGACTGAGAACCGGCTCGTGCGCGGGCTGCGGCCCTGGGTGTTTCCGGCGCTGCTGATCGGCGCCTTCGAGTGGTACGCGCGCCGCGCGGCCGCCTTGGGCAGCGATGCGCTGGCGCCGCCGAGCGCCGCGGCCAGGGCCTTCGCCGGCGCCGCGCTCGACGGCTCGCTGTGGCAGGCCACCGGCTTCACGCTCGGCACCGCCGCGCTGGGCCTGCTGCTGGGCGCGGTGCTCGGCATCGCGCTGGGGCTGGTGCTCGGGCTGTCGCGCCGCGCGGCCCGGCTCGGCTCGGTCACCATCGAGGTGCTGCGCCCCGTGCCCTCGGTCGCGCTGATCCCCCTCGCGATGCTGGGCTTCGGCTTCGGCGTGCGCATGGAGCTGGCGATCGTCGCCTTCGCCACCTTCTGGCCGCTGCTGGTGCTGGTGCAGGCGGCGGTGCAGCAGGTCGAGCCTCGGTTGCTCGAGGTCAGCCGCGTGCTGGGCCTGTCGGCGCGCGAACGCGCCTTCAAGATCGTGCTGCCGGCCATCGTGCCGCGCCTGTTCGTCGCGCTGCGGCTCGGCGTGGCGGTGGCGCTGGTGGTGGCCGTGACGGTGGAGATCGCGGCCAATCCCAACGGCATGGGCTACGCGATGATGATCGCGCAGCAGAGCTTCGACCCCGCGCTGATGCTCGCCTGGCTGGGCTGGATCGGCGTGGTGGGCTTCGCGATCAACGCGGCCATGCTGCGGCTGCAGCGCGGCGTGTCGCGCCGCATGGGAGTCGTGTCATGAACGGCCACGACGAACGCAAGGGCCTGGAGCAATTCGGCGCGCTGGGCGTGCTGCTGGCGCTGATCGCGCTGTGGTGGGTCGCGAGCAACGCGGGCTGGGTCAGCCGCGTGTTCCTGCCGACGCCGCAAGCCACCTTCGCGAGCCTGAGCGAAGGGCTGAACCTGTCGGGCGAAGGCGGCGGCGAGCTGCTCGCATTCACCGGCGCCACGGTGGGCCGCATGGTCCAGGGCTGGCTGCTGGCTTCGCTGGCCGGCGTGCTGCTCGGCGCGGCCATCGGCGTCTCGCCCGCGGTGCGTGCCTGGGTCCAGCCCACGCTGGAGTTCGTGCGCCCGCTGCCGGCCTCGGCGCTGCTGCCGCTGGCGATCTCGATCTTCGGGCTCAACCCCGGCATGGTGCTGTTCGTGGTCGCCTTCGGCGCGATGTGGCCGGTGCTGCTGGCCACGGTGCACGGCTTCGCGGCCGTGGAGCCGCGCTTGGCCGAGGTGGCGCGCTGCCTGCAGATGTCGCGCGCGGCCTATGTCTGGAAGATGGGCCTGCCCAATGCGATGCCCGACATCCTGGCCGGCATGCGGCTCGCGCTGACCATCGCGCTGATCGTCGCGGTGGTGGGCGAAATGATCGCCTCGCAAAGCGGCCTGGGCCAGGCCATCCTGCTGGCCGCGCGCGCCTTCCGCGCCAGCGAGCTGTTCGCCGGCATCGTGCTGCTCGGGCTCATCGGCTTCGCGAGCAATGCGCTGCTGGCCCTGGCCGAACGACGCCTGCTGCGCTGGCAGCAGCCCTGATTCCATCCCATTCCCTTCTCTTCCCTCCGCTCGAACGAACACCCCACAAGGAGTCCACCCATGCCACGCAAACTGGTCGACCTCTCGATCTTCCTGGAGAACGACGTGCTCTCCGACCCGCCGGCCTTCGGCCCGAAGATCCAGTACTTCACGCACGAGAACACCTACGAACAGATCGAGCCCTTCTTCCCCGGCCTCAAGAAGGAGGACCTGCCCGACGGCGAGGGCTGGGCGGTCGAGCTGGTGCACCTGTCCACGCACAACGGCACCCACCTCGACGCGCCCTACCACTTCCACTCGACCATGGACAAGGCGCTCGGCGAGAAGAAGCCCGCGATCGCGATCCACGACGTGCCGCTCGACTGGTGCTTCCAGCCCGGCGTGAAGCTCGACTTCCGCCATTTCGCCGACGGCTACGTGGTGCGCGCGGCCGACGTCGAGGCCGAGCTCAAGCGCATCGGCCACACGCTCAAGCCGCTGGAGATCGTGGTGATCAACACGCGCGCCGGCTCGCGCTACGGCAACCCCGACTACGTCTCGGCCGGCGCCGGCATGGGCTACGAGGCGACGATGTACCTGCTCGAGCGCGGCGTGCGCCTCACCGGCACCGATGCCTGGAGCTGGGACGCGCCCTTCGTCCACACCGCGAAGAAGTACGGCGAGACGCACGACGCGTCGCTGATCTGGGAAGGCCACAAGGCCGGCCGCGACATCGGCTACTGCCACATCGAGAAGCTGCACAACCTCGAGGTGTTGCCGCCCACGGGCTTCTTCATCAGCTGCTTCCCGCACAAGATCCGCGGCGCCTCGGCCGGCTGGACGCGCGCGGTCGCGATCTTCGACGACGCATTGATGGCCTCGGTCTAAGGAATCCTCTTTCATGCACACGCTCAATCACACGCACGACGTCCACGCCCGCAGCTGGGTCGAATCGGCCAACCCCACGGCCACCCACGGCAGCGACTTCCCGATCCAGAACCTGCCGCATGCGGTGTTCCGCCGCGCCGGCGGCAGCGAAGCCTTTCGCGGCGGCGTCGCGATCGGCGACCAGGTGCTCGACCTGGCTGCACTGGTGCAGGCGCAGCAGCTCGACGGCCTCGCGCTCGAAGCGGCCACGGCGGCCGCGCAGCCCGCGCTCAACGACTTCTTCGCGCTCGGCCCCGCGGCCTGGAAGACGCTGCGCCATGCGCTGTTCGCGCTGCTGAAGAACGATGCGCCGGTGGCGGCGGTGCAGGCCGTGCGCGCCTGCCTGGTGCCGCAGGCCGAGGCCGAGTACGCGATCCCGGCGCGCATCGGCGACTACACCGACTTCTACACCTCGATCGACCATGCGCTCAACATCACGCGCCTGCTGAACCCCGGCGGCGACGTGACCTCGAACTTCCGCTGGATCCCGATCGCCTACCACGGGCGCGTGTCGACCATCGGCGTGAGCGGCCAGCAGTTCCGCCGGCCCATGGGCCAGGCGATGGCGCCGGGCGCGAAGGCACCGACCTACCAGGCCTGCGCGCGGCTCGACTACGAACTCGAACTCGGCGTCTGGATCGGCACCGGCAATGCGCACGGCGAGGCCATCGCACTCGAGGACGCGGAGCAACACATCTTCGGCATCTGCCTGCTCAACGACTGGTCGGCGCGCGACATCCAGTTCTGGGAGATGGCGCCGCTCGGCCCCTTCCTCGCGAAGAACTTCGCGACCACGATCTCGCCCTGGATCGTGACCATGGAAGCGCTCGCGCCCTACCGCCAGCCCTGGACGCGCGCGGCCGCCGATCCGCAGCCGCTGGCCTACCTCGAGGATGCGGCCAACCGCGAGGCCGGCGCGATCGACATCCGGCTCGAGGTCTGGCTCGAGAGCGAGAAGGCGCGCGCCGAGAAGCGCGGCCCGTCGCGCCTGTCGTCCACCAGCTTTCGCCACCAGTACTGGAGCGTGGCGCAGATGGTGGCGCACCACACGGTGGGCGGCTGCCAGCTCAACCCCGGCGACCTGTTCGGCAGCGGCACCATCTCGGGCCCCGGCGAGGGCGAGGCCGGCGCCATCATCGAACTCGCGCGCGGCGGCCAGACGCCCGTGCCGCTGGGCGACAGCGGCGAGCAGCGCAGCTTCATCGAGGACGGCGATGCCGTGCTGCTGCGCGGCTGGTGCGAGAAGCCCGGCCATGCGCGCATCGGCTTCGGCGAGAGCCGCGGCACGGTGCTGCCGGCGCGCGGCTGAAGCGGAGCGCGGTCCATGGACTTGCCGCGAAGGAGCGATCGCGCCGAGGCGATCCAGGTGTCGATCTGGCAAGCCATTTCGCAAGCGGGTGCGGCACCGCCCGCAGCCACCCGCGTGCGCCCGGCGGCTCGCCCCGGGCTGGCTGCTCCCGCCCCGCCAGATCGGCGCCTGGCGCGGGCGCCGGCCGAAACCTCGAAGCTTCTTCTGCCCTCAGTTGCCGAAGATCAGTGAGCGGTGCAGCGAGGCCCCGGCCCGCACGCCATCGGCCGAGGCCAGCGTGGCGTTCTGCATCGCGAGCGCCGCATCGCCGGCCGCGAACACGCCGGGCACCGAGCTCGTCTTCATCATCGGATCGGTGTGCACCACCAGGCCCAGCGGTCCCTCGTCGAAGGCGCAACCGAGTTGCGCGGCCAGCGTGCTGCCCTGGCGCTGGGCCGGCGCCACGAACAGCGCGTCGAGCGGCAGCCGGCGCCCGTCGTCGAAGCGCACCGCCTCGAGCGCGTTCGCGGGGCCTTCGAGCGCGACCACGCGGCCCGGGTCGAGCGTGATGCCGCGCGCATCGAGCTGCGCGCGCGTCTTGGCGTCGAGCGGCGGCATGCCATGCGTGAACAGCGTCAGCGGCCCCCAGTCGGCCACCAGCATCGCCTGGTGCACCGACAGCTCGCCGCTGCCCAGCACGCCGAGGCGGCGGTCGATGAACTCGTAGCCATGGCAGTAGGGACAGTGCAGCACGCTGGAACCCCAGCGCGGCGCGAGGCCCTCGATGCCCTCGGGCAGCAGGTCGTGCATGCCCGTGGCCAACAGCAGCCGGCGCGTCACCAGGGTCTGGCCCGAAGCCAGCGTGACGGCGAAGCGGGTGTCGCCCTCTTCGGCCGGCAGCACGCACGCCGTCTCTGCCGCGTCCGCGACGAAATCCACCGAGGGATAGGCCAGCAGTTGCGCGCGCGCCTGGTCGCGCAGTGCCAGTGGCGCCGCGCCGTCGTGGCCGAAGAAGCCGTGCGAGGCCTCGGCGAAGCGGTTGCGCGGCTGGCCCGCGTCGACCACGCAGATGCGCCGGCGTGCGCGCGCGAGCTGCATCGCGGCCGAGAGGCCCGCGAAGCTGCCGCCGACGATCAATGCGTCGTAGGGGAGGGAAGAACTCGTGGAATCAGGCATGGGCAATGTCCTTGGCAGTGAAGCCGCCTTCGTGCATGCGGCGGTGGAAATCCTTCGAGAGATCGGCCAGCGTGATGCGGCCCAGGCGCGCGAGCAGCAGCGCCTCGGCCTCGCGGCAGGCGCCGTCGAGGGCGGTGTTGACCGCCTGCTCGACGATGCAGCCCGGGCTCTCGGTGCGGTTGCCGAAGGCCAGCAGCGCGGGCGCGCCCACGGCCGCGTGGATGTCGGCCAGCGTCACCTTCGACAGCGGGCACGACAGCACCCAGCCACCGCCATGGCCCTTGGCCGAGCTCACGAAGCCGGCCTGCCGCAGCCCGGCCATGAGGCGGCGCACCACCACCGGGTTGGTGTGCATCGCCTGCGCGAGCGATTCGGAGGTCGCGGGTTCGTCCATCTCGGCCATGTGCAGCAGCACGTGCAGGATGGCGGAAAGCTTGCTGTCTCGTTTCATGCAACATTATGAGTTGCTTGAAATGGAAAGCGTGGCGAGGCCGGGTCAATGCCCCTTCGGAAAAAGCGGTTGCGGCTCAGGACACCGGATGCCAGGCGAGCGCCGCGGCATAGCCCGCGGGCGCATCGAGCCGGATCGCACGCACCGCCTGCCAGGCCGGCACGCGCATGACGATGTCGATCGCCGCGCCGGTGCCGGCCGCGATGTCGAGCGACTGCAGGTGCTCGGTGATGCCGACGCCGATCGCCTTGAGCACCGCCTCCTTGCCGGTCCAGCGCAGGTAGAAGGCCGCGAGCCGGTCGTCGGCCACGCGCAGCGCGGCGCGCTCGGTGGGCGTGAACACGAGTTCGCCCAGGGCCTCGATGTCGATGTCCTCGCTGCGGTGCTCGATGTCCACGCCGACCTCGAGCCCCACGGCGGGGTCGGCCAGCGCGATCAGCGCCTGCGTGCCCGAATGCGCGACGTTGAAGCGCGGCGCCTCACGCACGAAGGGCTTGCCCTGCGGGCCCGCCTCGAAGCGCAGCCCGAGCGGATCGCGGCCCATGCGCTCGGCCAGCAGGCCACGCAGCGCCGAACGCGCGGCGGCGAAGCGCACGCGATCGGCGCGCTGCACGAAGCGCTGCAGGCGCGCGTCCTCGTCGCTCGAGAGCGCGGCGCGCAGCGCGGTGGGTTCGGTGGCCAGGTCCAGTTCGAGACGAAACAGCTCGATGCCGGCCGGCAGGGCGGCATCGGCCAGGGGAAGGATGCGCATGCGGCATTGTCTTGCACGCGCTGCTATCGTCCGGCCCGCGGCGACTGCGCCTTCATCGCCGCGCCCGCATGCCTCTTTCCGATCCCGCCCCTCTGCTGCTCGATGCCGCCCTGCGCGGCGTGCTGACCGCCCTGCTGCTCCTGCTGGCGCTGGTGCTCGGCCGCGACCGGCCGCGGCTGCCGGCGGCGCGCGTCGGGGTGGCCCTGGCGCTGGGCCTCGCGCTGCAGGTGGCGGGCTCGACGCCGTCCTTCGAGGCCTGGGCGTCGCGGCTGTGGCAGGCACCGCTGGTGGCGGTGGCGGCGGGCAATGCGGTGCTGTTCTGGGTGTTCGCGCGGGCCCTGTTCGACGACGACTTCGCGCCGCGGCCGCTGCATGCCGTGGCCTGGGCCGCGGTGGCGCTGCTCGCGGGCGCCAACTGCGCCGTGCTGGTCGGAAGCGGCCTGGCGATCGCGCCGCTGACGCTGGGCCTGCAGCGCGCGGCGCCGCTGGTGTTCGCGCTGCTGGCCATGGCCGCGGCGGCCTCGCGCTGGCGTGCCGACCTGGTGGAGCGGCGGCGCCGGCTGCGCGCCTTCATCGTGGGGGCCGGCGCGCTCTACAGCATCGCGATGATCGGCGCGCGCTGGCAGTCGCCGCGCTGGCAGCTCAGCGGAACGATGGCGACGCTGGACGTCGCGCTGCTGCTGGCCATCGTGGCGGTGGTCGCCTGGCGGATGGTGCGGCTCGCGGGGTCGGACCTGTTCCCGGCCGCGACGCCCGTGCCGGCACTGCCTGCGATGGAACCCGCGGCGGTCCTCGTTCCGGAGACCGGCGCCGAACCGGCCACGCCGTCCGAGGCCGTGCCCCGGTCCGAGGCCGGCGTCGAGCGCACCGAACCCGCGCCGGCCGATCCGGCTCCGGCGGCATCGCCCGAGCCCACGCCCGAGGTCGACCCGGCCGAGGACCGCCTCGCCGACGCCCTGCACCGCCTCATGACGGCCGAACGCGGCTACCGCGACGAGGACCTGGGCATCGCCCAGCTCGCCGCGCGGCTCGCGGTGCCCGAGTACCGGCTGCGCCGGCTCATCAACCAGCGACTCGGCCACCGCAACTTCAACGCCTACATCAACGGCTTCCGCCTGCAGGAGGCGCTGGCGGCGCTGGCCGATCCGGCGAAGCGCGAGCGGCCGGTCCTGAGCATCGCGCTCGAGGCCGGCTTCCAGTCGATCGGCCCGTTCAACCGCGCCTTCAAGGCCGCCACCGGGCTCACGCCGACCGAATTCCGGCGGCAGAAGCTGGCCGATTCCTGAAATCGCCGGGCCCGAAGCCGCTCTCGCGGTTTTCGGCGAGACGCGGCCCGGGCGGCGCCGGCATCGTGCCGGCTTCGTTCCATCACCAGGAGTTTTCTTGCTTCACCGTTGCTCATTGCTCGGCCGGATCGCCGGCATGCTGGCGCTCTTCGCCTTCCTCACCGGCCTGGCCCAGGCCGCCACGCTCGGCTTTGACCAGCTTCCCGCCACCCCCACCGATGGCCCCATCACGCTGTTCTATCCCGCCGAGTCGCCGCCGCAGCGCGTGCAGCGCGGCCCCTTCGCCTTCGACGCCGCCCCCGGCGCGACACCCGTGCGCGGCAACGGCCGGCTGGTCGTGGTGTCGCACGGCTCGGGCGGGGCGCCGTGGGTGCACGTGGATCAGGCGCGCAGCCTGGTCGCGGCCGGCTTCGTGGTCGCGATGCCCGAGCACCGCGCCGACAACGCGCGCGACGGCAGCGACCCCGGCCCCGACAGCTGGACGCAGCGGCCGGCCGAGGTCTCGCGCGCGATCGACGCCGTGGGCCGCGATCCGCGCTTCGCCCCGCTGCTGCGGCTCGACCGCGTCGGCCTCTACGGCATCTCGGCCGGCGGGCACACGGCGCTGAGCCTCGCGGGCGGGCGCTGGTCGCCGGCGGCGTTCGCGCGCCATTGCGACACCCACCTGGACGAGGATTTCCAGTTCTGCGTCGGGCTGATCACGCGGCTCACGGGCGGCCCGCTCGACGGCCTCAAGCGCTGGGGTGCGCGCACCGTGATCCGCCACCGCTTCGCGGCCGACACGCGGATGCGCGAGGACCACGACCCGCGCATCGCGGTCGCGGTGGCCGGCGTGCCGGGGGCGGCCGATTTCGACCTGGACTCGCTGGTGACGCCGCGCATCCCGCTGGCGCTGATCGGTGCCCGGCAGGACCGCTGGCTGATCCCGCGCTTTCATGGCGATGCCGTGCTGGCCGCCTGCCGGCCGCGCTGCGAACTGCTGGCCGACCTGGCGCTCGGCGGCCATGGTTCACTGCTGTCGCCGCAGCCGCCGGCGCTCGATGGGCTGATCGGCGACCTGTTGAACGACCCGCCGGGCTTCGACCGGGCGGCGGTGCGCGCGGCCGAAACCGGAACAACGGCCTTCTTCAGCCGCCATCTCCTGCCTTGAAGACGTCATTCCTGCGCCGAACGGGCTAACGCACGAGCCCCCGATTCCGCCGACGGACAGCTCCCACAACCAGGCGCGGCCCCGGCGCTCACGGCCCCCACCCCGCCCTTCCCTATGTTTCATTCCGAGCCGGCACCCTGCCGGCTCTGTGTTTTCAGCGATCCCCGTATCACTCGAAAAGGAAGGAATCCCAGCCATGAAACAACAACACCATCGCATCGTCTTCGGCGCCCTGCTCGCGGGCCTGCTGGCCACCGCGGGCATTCAGGCCGGCGCACAGGTCTCGACTCCGAACGTCGGCGTCGGCGTGGGCGTGAATGCCGGGGTAGGCGCCTCGGGCGGCGGCAATGCAGGCGGCGCACAGGCCGGCGCGCGTGGCGATGCCGCGGCGCAGACCCGCGCCAATGCTGGCGGCAACGGCGTGAATGCCGGAACGAACGCCGGCGCGGGTGCTGCCGCTTCAGGCCAGGCGAACGGCCATGGCGCTAACGCTGGCGGCAACGCTGGTGCGAGCGGCAATGCCTCGGGCAACGCGAACGGCGGCGGCCTCGGCAATGCCGTGGGCGGCGTGCTCGGCGGCGCGACCGGCGCGGTGGGCAATGTCGGCAACACGGTCGGCGGCGCCACGGGGGCCGTGAACGGTGCCACCAATGCGGTGGGCGGCGTGGCGGGCACGGCCAATGGCGCGACCGGTGCGCTCGGCGGTGCGACCAATACCGTCGGCGGCGCGGTGAATGGCGTCACCGGCGCGGCCGGTTCCGCGGGCGGCGCGCTGAAGCCCATCGGCACCGGGGCCGGCGCGGCCGGTCAGGCTGGTGGCAGCGGTGGCGTGAAGCTGGGCAAGTAAGCACGCCCGCCCGGTGCCGACCGGTGCAACCAGGCCCGTGGCCCTTCGAGGCCACGGGCCTTTTTCGTGCGTGCTCAGTTCGAAGCGTCTTCGCGCAGCCTGAACAGGCTCGTCACTTCCACATCGAGCACCATCAGCTCGCGCTGGTTGAACAGCCGCCAGCGCCAGCGCAGGATGCCCAGCGTGGGCTTGCTCTCGGAACGGCGCACCTCGATCACGTCGGCCACCAGCCGCAGCGCGTCGCCGGGGCGCACGGGGTTCGGCCAGCGCACGTGCTCGAGGCCCGGCGAGGCAAACGATTCGGAGCCCGCGAGCGCGGCCTCGACCACCAGCCGCATCGCGATGGCGCAGGTGTGCCAGCCGCTCGCGATCAGGCCGCCGAAGGGGCTCTCGCGCGAGGCCTCGGCGTCGGTGTGGAACCACTGCGGGTCGTAGCTGCGGGCGAAGCCGATCAGCTCCTCCTCGCTGAGCAGGTAGGGGCCGGCCTCGATGACCTGGCCGGCGTGGAAATCGGCGAACTTCATCGGCGCAGCGTATCCGGCTACACGACGAAGATCAGTAGGTCTCGAGATGCAGCCGGCCTTCGCGCTTGAGCGCGGCGCCCACGGTGTCCCAGTCCAGGCCCGCATCCCGCGCCACGTCGCGCAGCGCGAGCACCACGCCCTCCTCCATGCTCTTGAGGCCGCAGACGTAGAAGTGGCTGGCACCGTCCTTCAGCAGCGCGGCGAGGTCGGCCGCGCGCTCGCGCATCAGGTCCTGCACGTAGCGCTTGGGGCTTCCCGGCGTGCGCGAGAACGCGAGGTTGATGTCGATGAAATCCTTGGGCAGCGACTGCAGCGGGCCGAAGTACGGCAGCTCCTGCTGGGTGCGCGCGCCGAAGAACAGCATGAGCTTGCCGCCCTCGAACTTGCCGCTCTTGCGCAGCCGGCGGCGCCACTCGGTCATGGCGCGCATCGGCGCGCTGCCGGTGCCGGTGCAGATCATCACGATGTGCGACTTCGGATGGTTCGGCATCAGGAACGAGGCGCCGAAGGGACCGACCACCTGCACGGTGTCGCCGACCTTGAGGTCGCAGACGTAGTTCGAGGCCAGGCCGCGCACCGGGTTGCCCTGGTGGTCCTCGGTCACGCGCTTCACGGTGAGCGAGACGTTGTTGTAGCCGGGCCGCTCGCCGTTGCGCGGGCTGGCCACCGAGTACTGGCGCGCATGGTGGCGCTTGCCGATGGCGTCGACGCCGGGCGGCACGATGCCGATCGACTGACCCTCGAGCACCGGGAACGGGATGGCACCGAAGTCCAGCACGATGTGGTGGGTCTCGCTGTCGAAGCCGGCCTCGGTGCAGTTGAAGTTGCCCACCACGGTGGCGGTGGTCGGGGTCTTCGGCGGGAACAGGTTGGTGTAGGCGTGCGCGGCCGACCAGGGCGGCACGGTGGCGCCGTACTGGGCCGAGTGGAAGACCGGTTCGACCGACTCCGCGCTCGCCTGCGCCGGTGCCGGCTCGACCACCTCCGCGGCATCGGCCGCGTCGGCCGTCACGCCCGCGGCCTCGAGCTCCTCGGGAGAGAGTTCGGCCGGCAGCGATTCCCAGCCGAGCTGTTCCTCGATCGAGTACGCACGCACCACGGGCATGGTCCGCCAGTTGTCGATCGAGCCCGTGGGGCACGGCGAGATGCAGGCCATGCAGCCGTTGCAGACGTCCGCGCGCACGACGTAGTTGTTGTCGTCGTGCGTGATCGCGTTGACGGGGCAGGTGGCCTCGCAGGTGTTGCAGCGGATGCAGATCTCGGGGTCGATCAGGTGCTGCTTGATGACCCCGGCTTCAACGGCCATGTCCATGTTGTTCTCCATCCCCTCGCCGTGGGGACGAGGGATTCATATCCAGGCGCTCAGCCGAAGCGGACGTATTCGAAGTCCACCGGCTGTCGATTGATGCCCATCACCGGCGGCGCGATCCAGCCCGCGAACTTGCCCGGCTCGATGACGCGGCCCATCAACGATGCCACGAAAGCGAAGTCTTCGGTGCTCGGCAGCCATTCGTCGCGCTTGGCGGCCCATTCCATGTCGTTCACCACGCGGCCCTCGGGCGACATCTTGATGCCGGCGAGCGCGCCGATCTGGCGGTTGAAGGCCTTGTGCGGCACGACCAGGCGGGTCGGAATGCCGGCCTTCTCGAGCACCTTGTTCCAGCGGCCGACGCCGGCCACCGAGTCCTTGATGAAGTCGTCGCGCAGCACTTCGTTGAGCGCGTTGAGCATCGGCACGTCCTTCTCGACGAGCTGTCCGTCCTTCACCTCGAGCACCTTGTAGGTCTGGCCCTTGAGCACGTGGTCGTCGGTGCGCTTGCCTTCTTCATAGCGGCCCTTCAGGCCCGAGCTGTAGAAGATGGCGGCGTTGCTCGACTGGTCGGCGCCGAACAGGTCGATGGTCACGCTGTAGTGGAAGTTCAGGTAGCGCTGGATGGTGCCGAGGTCGATGGCGCCGGCCGCGCGCACCTTCTGCGCGTCGTCGGTCTTCAGTTCGTTCATGACCTGCGCGGTGCGCGCGATCACGCGCGACACGCCGCTCTCGCCCACGAACATGTGGTGGGCTTCCTCGGTCAGCATGAACTTGGTGGTGCGCGCCAGCGGATCGAAGGCACTCTCGGCCAGCGCGGAGAGCTGGAACTTGCCGTCGCGGTCGGTGAAGTAGGTGAACATGAAGAACGCGAGCCAGTCGGGCGTGCGTTCGTTGAAGGCACCCAGGATGCGCGGGTTGTTCTCGTCGCCCGAGGTGCGCTGCAGCAGCGCATCGGCCTCTTCGCGGCCGTCGCGGCCGAAGTGCTTCTGCAGCAGGTAGACCATGGCCCACAGGTGGCGGCCTTCTTCGACGTTGATCTGGAACAGGTTGCGCAGGTCGTACATCGAGGGCGCGGTCAGGCCGAGGTGGCGCTGCTGCTCGACCGAGGCGGGCTCGGTGTCGCCCTGCGTGACGATGATGCGGCGCAGGTTGGCGCGGTGTTCGCCGGGCACGTCCTGCCAGGCCTTCTCGCCCTTGTGGTCGCCGAAGTGGATCTCGCGGTTGGCGTCGCCCGGGTTCAGGAAGATGCCCCAGCGGTAGTCGCGCATCTTCACGTGGCCGAACTGGGCCCAGCCCTGCGGGTCGACGCTCACGGCGGTGCGCAGATAGACCTCGTGGTTGGTCGAGCCCTCGGGGCCGACGTCGTCCCACCAGTTGATGAAGTTGGGCTGCCAGCCTTCGAGCGCGCGCTGCAGCGTGCGGTCTTCGCCGAGGTTGACGTTGTTGGGGATCTTCTCGCTGTAGTTGATCGTGCTCATCGTTGTTCCTTGGGTTGTACGGGCTGCAGGTTCAGACGCGGTTGAGATCGAAGCCGGCCTTCTCGCCGGTGCCGTAGACCTTGAGCGCGCCCTTCTCGCCAACGGCGTTGGGGCGGTTGAAGATCCAGTTCTGCCAGGCCGAGAGGCGGCCGAAGACGCGCGTGATCATGTTCTCCTTGCTCGCGAAGCGCAGGTTGGCCTCGAGGCCGGTCAGCGAGTCGGGTGACATGGCGGCACGTTCCTCGATCGCGATGCGGATCTCGTCGTCCCAGTCGATGTCGTCGGGCGCGGCGGTGACCAGGCCGAGCTTGAGCGCCTCGTCGGCATCGAGCGGCTTGCCGGCGGCGCCGCGCGCGGCCTCGAGCGGCGCGGCCTCTTCGTAGAAGCGGCGCTGCAGGCGGCTCTGGTCGTTGACCATCGGGAAGAAGCCGAAGTTGAATTCGTTGAGCACCAGCCTGG
Source organism: Variovorax sp. GW821-FHT10D07 (assembly GCF_059415325.1). Taxonomy (NCBI): domain Bacteria; kingdom Pseudomonadati; phylum Pseudomonadota; class Betaproteobacteria; order Burkholderiales; family Comamonadaceae; genus Variovorax; species Variovorax sp. GW821-FHT10D07. The sequence goes on from NZ_JBWKMZ010000009.1 coordinate 39,979, forward strand.
GCGCGCGCTCGGTGTCGTCGGGCAGCGCGAGCATGTAGGTGCGGTCGGCCGCGAAGGCCAGCTCGGCCAGCGTGCCGGCGAAGCAGGAACCGGCCTCGACCAGCGCGAACAGGCTGCGCGAGGAGACGTCGAAGCGCGCCAGCGTGCGGCGCAGCGCGCCGATGGTCTCGCGCACCAGCCAGTGGTCCTTGTTCGCGAGCATCACGGCGTCCGAGGCCAGCACGGCCTGGGCGTCGCCCTCGGTCTTCAGCAGCCAGGTGCCGATGTCGAGTTCGTTGGTGCGCAGGTTGAGGATCGCGTCGTCGAGCTCGCGGCACACGGCCAGCGGCCACCAGGCGGCGCCCGCGGCTTCGATGGCGGCGATGTCGGCCGGCTGCGCGCCGCTCGGCGCCTTCACGGTGATCGCCGCGGTGCGCTTGCTGCGGTCGATCTGCACGTTGACGTGCGAGTAGGCGATGCCGTCGGCGCTGTCGGTGCGCTCGAGGCGCGTGAGCGCCACGCCCTTGGCGCCGGCGGGACGGTCGCTGCCGGCCGCGAGCTGCGAGGCGCGTTCCTGCACGGCGGCGGCGAACTGCGCGGGCTTGGCGACCGCGTCGACCAGGCGCCATTCGACGGCACGCTGGCCGCGCACGCCTTCGACGCTGGTGCAGAAGATGTCGGCGAGGTCATGGCGCACATGGCGCTTGTCGGTCACGCGGGTCAGGCCGCCGGTGCCGGGCAGCACGCCGAGCAGCGGCACTTCGGGCAGCGAGACGGAGGAGGAGCGGTCGTCGACCAGCAGGATCTCGTCGCAGGCCAGCGCCAGTTCGTAGCCGCCGCCGGCGCAGGCGCCGTTCACGGCCGCGAGGAACTTCAGGCCCGAGTGCTTCGACGAGTCTTCCATGCCGTTGCGGGTCTCGTTGGTGAACTTGCAGAAGTTCACCTTCCAGGCGTGGCTCGAGACGCCGAGCATGAAGATGTTGGCGCCCGAACAGAAGATGCGGTCCTTGCCGCTGGTCACGATCACGCTGCGCACCTCGGGGTGCTCGAAGCGGATGCGGTTGAGCGCGTCGTTGAGCTCGATGTCGACGCCGAGGTCGTAGCTGTTGAGCTTGAGCTTGTAGCCGGGGCGGATGCCGCCGTCCTCGGCGATGTCGAGCGTGAGGCGGGCGATCTCGCCGTCGAAGCCGATCGACCAGTGGCGGTACTGGGAAGGCTCGATGCGGTAGTCGACGCGCGGGGCGGCGGTGGATGCGGTGGTTTCGGTCATGGCGGGGTCTCCTGGGTCTTCCGTGGGCTTGAAAGGCCGCGGGACAAGGTCGATGCACGAATAATAATGCACTTTCCTGCGGCGATGACATGCATCATGCTGCATGTTTACGGACACGTCAATGCCTGATGCGGTTTTTTTCGAGAACGTGACCGAAGCCCGGGCCGGCGCGGGGCGGCGCCGGACGGGTCAGGCCTTCAGGCCCATCGCCTGGCGGGCCGCGGCGCGCAGGTTCTGGAAGCTCTGCGGCAGGGTCTGGCGGCTGGTGTCGACCGTGAGATCGGCCTTCGAATAGAAGGCGGCGCGGCCGTTGAGGATGCGGCGCAGGTCGTCCATGGCCTCGCGGCTGGCGGCCATCGGGCGGGTGTCGCCCTGGGCGGCCACGCGGCCCATGTGCTCCTCGGGCGCGGCCTGCAGCCAGACGGTGGTGCAGTGCGCGAGCAGCTCGTTGAAGGTGGCGGGGTCGGAGACGATGCCGCCGGGCGTGGCGATCACCACCTCGCTGTAGATCTGGATCGCCTCCTCGAGCGCGCGGCGCTCGTAGCGGCGATAGGCGTTGGTGCCGTAGAGGTCGTGGATCTCGCGCACGCTGCAGCCGGCGAGCTTCTCGATCTCGCGGCTCAGCTCGACGAAGGGCACCTCGAGGTCGTCGGCCAGCATCTGGCCCAGGGTGGACTTGCCCGCGCCGCGCAGGCCCACGAGCGCGATGCGCCGGTGCCGCGCCGGGTCGACCGAGGCCGTGCCCAGCAACTCGCCGAGCGCCACGCGCACGCGGCGCAGATCGGCCTCGCTGCGGTGCTCGAGCAGCTCGCGGATCAGCAGCCACTCGGGCGAGCTGGTGGTCACGTCGCCGACCAGCTCGGCCAGCGAGCAGTGCAGCGCGCCCGCCACCTGCTGCAGCACCAGGATCGAGGCGTTGCCGATGCCGTACTCGAGGTTGGCGAGATGGCGCTCCGACACCTCGGCCGCGATCGCCACCGCCTTGCGCGTGAGCCCGCGCTGCGCGCGCAGGTTGCGCACGCGCTCGCCGAGCGCGACCAGCAACGGGTTCTTCACCTCCCCGGGCGCGGCGGGGGCGGCGCCTTCCGGCGCGGTGGCCAGCACCGCGTCTACATGCTCATTCATGCCATTCCTCTTGTTTCGCCGGCATTGTGCGCGCTCAGGGTAAACACCATAGATGCACTATATTGCTTGACACTGGTTGTCTCGATGCTTATTGTTCGGCCACACGCAAGATACTGCACGTGCAGCATTCCTGCAAGGCAATACCAAAGTTCGAGGCCCACGATGTCCGACAGCAGCCACTCCGCCAGCCCCGGCGGCAAGGAAGCCTTCCACCAACTGATCGCCGGCCTGACCGCCGAGATCGCCGGCCGGCCGCTCGACGCCGAGCTCGACCGCTGGCTCAACGCGAACCACGGCGCCGGCAGCCCCACCTTCGCGCAGCTCAGTGCCGCCTGCCGCCAGGGCGTGGCCGAAGGCTGGCTCTGCGAGCGCGAAGGCGGCGGCATCAAGTACGGCCGCGTCTTCAAGGCCGAGGACGCGCTGCACCGCTTCTCGGTCGACGTGGTCGACATGCAGGACATCGCCGGCCCGCACCACACCCATCCCCAGGGCGAGATCGACCTGATCATGCCGCTGGACGACAGCCCCGCCGCCAGCTTCGACGGACGGCCCGCGGGCTGGTGCGTCTACGGCCCCGGCAGCGCGCATCGCCCGACCGTCGCGCAAGGCCGCGCGCTCGTTCTCTATCTCCTGCCCGAAGGGCAGATCAAGTTCACCGTATGAGGCACTCCCCCAGGCTTGCCCACTTCGTGTGGCCGCCAACCCCCTCGCCGGGGGCAACACCAGCGGCCCGGCAAAGCCGGTTCCGCGGTGTTCCCCGAATCTGCACCCATCGAGAGTCCATCGAATGACCGAGCTTCTTCCCAATCACGTCGCCGGCCGCTGGCAAAGCGGCTCGGGCGCCGGCACGCCCCTCTTCGACCCGGTGCTCGGCACCGAGCTCGTGCGCGTCGACGCCACCGGGCTCGACCTGCCCGGGGCCTTCGCGTTCGCCCGCGAACAGGGCGGCCAGGCCCTGCGCGCCCTCACCTACCGCCAGCGCGCCGGCCTGCTGGCCGGCGTCGTCAAGGTGCTGCAGGCCAACCGCGATGCCTATTACGAGATCGCGACCGCGAACTCGGGCACGGTGAAGAACGACTCGGCCGTCGACATCGACGGCGCGATCTTCACGCTGGGCCAGTACGCCAAATGGGGCGATGCACTCGGCGACGTGCGCGCGCTGCGCGACGGCGAGGCCGCCAGGCTCGGCAAGGAGCCGCTGTTCCAGTCGCAGCACCTGCAGGTGCCCACGCATGGCGTGGCGCTGTTCATCAACGCCTTCAACTTCCCCTCGTGGGGCCTGTGGGAGAAGGCCGCGCCCGCGCTGCTCTCGGGCGTGCCGGTGATCGTGAAGCCGGCCACCGCCACCGCCTGGCTCACGCAGCGCATGGTCAAGGACGTGGTCGACGCGGGCGTGCTGCCCGCGGGCGCGCTGTCGGTGATCTGCGGCAGCTCGGCCGGCCTGATGGACCAGCTCCAGCCCTTCGACGTGGTCTCGTTCACCGGCTCGGCCGACACCGCCGCGCTGATCCGCTCGCACGACGCGGTGGCGCGGCGCTCGGTGCGCGTGAACATCGAGGCCGACAGCCTCAACAGCGCGCTGCTGCTGCCCGGTGCCGCGCCCGGCAGCGAAGCCTTCGGCCTGCTGGTGCGCGAGGTGGTGCGCGAGATGACGGTGAAGGCGGGCCAGAAGTGCACCGCGATCCGCCGCATCCTCGTGCCGGCCGAGCTCTACGACGCCGCCGCCGAGGCGATCGGCGCCAAGCTCGCGGGCGTGAGCGTGGGCAACCCGCGCAACGAGGGCGTGCGCATGGGCTCGCTGGTGAGCCGCGCGCAGCTCGCCGCGGTGCGCGAGGGCCTCGATGCGCTCGCCGCGCAGACCCAGGTGCTGCACGATGGCCGCGACCGCCCGCTGGTCGACGCCGACCCGGCCGTGGCCGCCTGCATCGGCCCGGTGCTGCTGGGCGCGCGCGACGCCGACGCGGCGCGGCAGGTGCACGACATCGAGGTCTTCGGCCCGGTCGCCACGCTGCTGCCCTACCGCGACACGGCCCATGCCTTCGCCCTCGCCCACCGCGGCCAGGGCTCGCTCGTGACCTCGCTCTACGGCGCCGACGAGACGGCGCTCGCGCAAGCGGCGGTCGAACTCGCGGCCAGCCATGGCCGCGTGCACGTGATCACGCCCGAGGTGGCGCAGGCCCAGACCGGCCACGGCAACGTGATGCCGATGTCGCTGCACGGCGGCCCGGGCCGCGCGGGCGGCGGCGCCGAACTCGGCGGCCTGCGCGCGCTGGACTTCTACCACCGCCGCAGCGCGGTGCAGGCGGGCAACGGCGTGCTCGCCGCCCTGGGGCTGTAGCCGCCCCTCTACTAGATACCGACGCAGCGCCCCCACAGAGGCCCCAAGGAGACACACGATGAGCCTGCCACCCCGCTTCAACTTCGCCGAGCACCTGTTCGCGCTCAACCGCGAGCGCGCCGCGCGCACCGCCTACGTCGACGACCGCGGCACGCTGAGCTACGGCCAGCTCGAGGACCGCGCGCGCCGCCTGGCCGCGGCGCTCAAGGCCGCGGGCCTGCGCCGCGAGGAACGCGTGCTGCTGTTGATGCTCGACGGCAACGACTGGCCCGTGAGCTTCCTCGGCTGCCTCTATGCCGGCATCGTGCCGGTGGCCGTCAACACGCTGCTCACGCCCGAGGACTACGCCTACATGCTCGACCACAGCCGCGCGCAGGCCGCGCTGGTGTCGGGCGCGCTGCTGCCGGTGCTGCAGGAAGCGATGGCGCGCGGCGGCCACGAGCTGCACACGCTGCTGGTGTCGCAACCGGCAGGCGCGCTGCCCGAGGGCGCGCAGGACTTCGAGGCCGCGCTCGCCGCCGCCGAGCCGCTGGCCGCGCCCGCGCTCACGGCCTCCGACGATCCCGGCTTCTGGCTCTACTCCTCGGGTTCCACCGGCAAGCCCAAGGGCACGGTCCACACGCAGGCCAACCTCTGGTGGACCGCCGAGCTCTACGGCAAGCCGGTGCTGGGCCTGACCGAGAACGACGTCTGCTTCTCGGCTGCCAAGATGTACTTCGCCTACGGCCTGGGCAATGCGCTGACCTTCCCGCTGTCGGTCGGTGCCACCGTGGTGCTGATGGCCGAACGCCCCACCCCCGATGCAACGTTCCGCCGCTGGGTGGAGCACAAGCCCACGGTCTTCTTCGGCGCCCCCACCGGCTTCGCAGGCATGCTCGCCTCGCCCAAGCTGCCGGCACGCGAGGCGGTGGCGCTGCGCATGTGCTCGTCGGCCGGCGAAGCCCTGCCCGGCGAGATCGCGCAGCGCTTCAAGACGCACTTCGGTTGCGACATCATCGACGGCATCGGCTCCACCGAGATGCTGCACATCTTCATCTCGAACCGGCCCGACGACGTGCGCTACGGCACCACGGGCAAGCCGGTCGAGGGCTACGAGGTCGAGCTGCGCGGCGAGGACGGCCGCGCCGTGCCCGATGGCGAGGTCGGCGACCTCTACATCCGCGGCCCGAGTTCGGCGCTGATGTACTGGACCAACCGCGAGAAGTCGCGCGAGACCTTCCAGGGCGGCTGGACCAAGAGCGGCGACAAGTACACGCGCGACGCCGACGGCTACTTCACCTATGCGGGCCGCAGCGACGACATGCTCAAGGTCAGCGGCATCTACGTCTCGCCCTTCGAGGTCGAGGCCACGCTGATGCAGCACCCGGCCGTGCTCGAGGCCGCCGTGATCGGCAAGGAGGACGGCGAGGGCCTCACGAAGACCAAGGCCTTCGTGGTGCTCAAGGACGGCGGCGCCACCACCGAGGACGAGCTCAAGGCCTTCGTGAAGGAGCGCCTCGCGCCCTACAAGTACCCGCGCTTCCTCGAGTTCGTGGCCGAGCTGCCGAAGACGGCGACCGGCAAGATCCAGCGCTTCCGGCTGCGCGAGCGCGAGAAGCAGGCATGAGCTTTCCGGACTTCGCCACCATCGACTGGCGCGGCCGCGCGGTGCGCATCGAGTGCCAGTGGATCGCGCCCGAGCGCAGCGATGCGCCGCTCGTCGTGTTCCTGCACGAGGGCCTGGGCTCGGTCGCGATGTGGAAGGACTTTCCCGCGCGCCTGTGCGAAGCCGCCGGCGTGCGCGGCCTGGTGTTCTCGCGTCCCGGCTACGGCCGCTCGACGCCGCGCGCCGAGGACGAGATCTGGGACGTGGACTTCATGCACCGCCAGGCGCACGAGGTGCTGCCCGCGCTGTTCAGCGCGCTCGCGCTCGACGACGAAAAGCCCTGGCTGTTCGGCCACAGCGACGGCGGCTCGATCTCGCTGCTGTACGCCGCGCGCTTCCCCGACCGCGTCGCGGGCCTGGTCGTGCTGGCGCCGCACATCTTCGTGGAAGACGTGACGGTGGCGAACATCGAGCTCGCGCGCACCGCCTACCTCGGCACCGACCTGCCGCAGAAACTCGGCCGCTACCACGACAGCGCCGACTCGGCCTTCTGGGGCTGGAACCGCATCTGGCTGCATCCGCCGTTCCGCGACTGGAACATCGAGGCCGAGCTCGACGCGATCCGCTGCCCCGTGCTCGCCGTGCAGGGCCTCGGCGACGAGTACGGCAGCCTCGCGCAGATCCGCGGCATCGCCGCGCGCGTGCCCGGTTGCGAGCTGCTCGAGATCCCCGAATGCGGGCATTCCCCGCATCGCGATCAGCCGGATCGTGTCATCGTCGCGGCCACTTCGTTCATCACCAAAAACAGGAGACAAAGCTCATGACCATTCGCCACACCACCCGCCTCGCGCTGACCGCGCTGTCCTTCGCCGCGCTGTGCACGGCCGCCTCGGCCCAGGGCACGGGCAAGCTCAAGGTCGGCCTGATGCTGCCCTACAGCGGCACCTTCACCGCGCTGGGCGTGGCGATCGAGAACGGCTTCAAGCTCTACGTCGACGAGCAGGGCGGCAAGCTCGCGGGCCGCGAGATCGAGTACTTCAAGGTCGACGACGAGTCCGATCCCGCCAAGGCCACCGACAACGTCAACAAGCTCATCAAGCGCGACAACGTCGACGTGATCGTGGGCACCGTGCACTCGGGCGTGGCGATGGCCATGGCCAAGGCCGCCAAGGAGAGCGGCACCGTGCTGATCGTGCCCAATGCCGGCGCCGACGCCGTGACCGGCCCCATGTGCGCGCCCAACATCTTCCGCAGCTCGTTCAGCAACTGGCAGCCGGCCTACGCCATGGGCGAGGTGGCGGCCAAGCAGCAGGGCAAGAAGAAGGTCATGACCATCACCTGGAAGTACGCGGCCGGCGAGGAGTCGGTCAACGGCTTCAAGGAAGGTTTCGAGAAGGCCGGCGGCAAGGTCGACAAGCAGCTCACGCTGCCGTTCCCGAACGTGGAGTTCCAGGCCCTGCTGACCGAGATCGCGGCGGCCAAGCCCGATGCCGTGTATGCCTTCTTCGCGGGCGGCGGCGCGGTCAAGTTCGTCAAGGACTACCAGGCCGCGGGCCTGAACAAGACCATCCCGCTGTACGGCCCGGGCTTCCTGACCGACGGCACGCTCGAGGCGCAGGGCGAATCGGCGCAGGGCATGCTCACCACGCTGCACTACGCCGACGGCCTGAACACGCCGCGCGACACCGCCTTCCGCACCGCCTACGCCAAGACCTTCAAGCTGCAGCCCGACGTGTACGCGGTGCAGGGCTACGACGCCGCGCAGATGCTGGGCGTGGGCCTCGCCGCCACCAAGGGCGACATCACGAAGAAGGCCGACTTCGCGGCCGCGGTCGAGAAGGCGAAGATCGACAGCCCGCGCGGCACCTTCACGGTCAGCAAGTCGCACAACCCGGTGCAGGACATCTATCTGCGCAAGGTGGAGGGCAAGGAGAACAAGCTGGTGAGCACGGCGATCAAGGGTCTCGCAGACCCCGCGCGCGGTTGCCGCATGTAAGGCCTCGGCCTTCCGCTGATCGGCTCGATCTTCTTTCGTTTTCGTATTTCGTCCCGGCCCGCCCCTGCCCGTTCGGGCTGAGCCTGTCGAAGCCGCCGCGCAAGCCGCGCGCCCCGCCTTCGACAGGCTCAGGCCGAACGGCTGGGGCAGCATCCGGCTCCGACTCTTGCCAGCCTCTTCAGTGAGACCCCACCCGTGGACTTCGGCACCTTCCTCGTCCAGTGCCTGAACTCGGTTCAGTACGGACTGCTGCTCTTTCTCGTGGCCTCGGGCCTGACGCTGATCTTCGGGATCATGGGCGTGATCAACCTCGCGCACGGCAGCTTCTACATGATCGGCGCCTACATGGCGTTCTCGTTGGCGCCGCTGTTCGGCGACCAGTTCCTGCTGATGCTGGTCGCCGGCGTGGTGCTCGCCGCCATCTTCGGCTACCTGCTCGAGTGGGCCTTCTTCAGCTACCTCTACCAGCGCGACCACCTGCAGCAGGTGCTCATGACCTACGGCCTGATCCTGGTGTTCGAGGAACTGCGCTCGATCCTGGTGGGCAACGACGTGCACGGCGTGAAGGTGCCGGCCTGGCTCGACGGCAGCTTCGCGCTGGGCAGCGTGATGAGCTATCCCTGGTACCGCCTGTTCGCCTCGGCCGCCTGCATCGTGCTGGCGCTGGCGCTGTACTGGGTGGTCAACCGCACGCGCCTGGGCATGATGATCCGCGCGGGCGCGAGCAACCGCGACATGGTGCGCGGCCTGGGCATCGACGTGAAGCGGCTCTACCGCATCGTCTTCGCCGCCGGCGTGGCGCTCGCGGCGCTGGCCGGCATGATCGCCGCGCCGATGTCCTCGGTCTATCCGAACATGGGCGCGAGCGTGCTGATCATCTGCTTCGTGCTGGTGGTGATCGGCGGCATCGGCTCGATCACCGGCGCGCTCGTCGCCTCGCTGCTGGTGGGCTTCGTCGACACCTTCGGCAAGGTGTTCTTCGCCGACTTGAGCGGCATCGGCATCTACCTGCTGATGGCGATCGTGCTGATCTGGAAGCCCGAGGGGCTGATGGGACGGCGTCCATGAGTTCGATCCCCAGGACCTCCACGCGCATGATTGCCTCCACGCCCTCTTCCTCACTCGCCCGGAACGCCGGCTCGTTCGGCGGCGCGGCGCTGCCGCTGGCCTGCGCGCTGGCCATCGGCATCGCCGGCCCGCTGCTGGGCAACTACGCCTCGGACTTCATCGTCAAGGTGATGATCCTGTCGATCTTCGCGCTGAGCCTCGAGCTGCTGGTCGGCATGACCGGCCTCGTGAGCCTGGGCCACGCGGCCTTCTACGGCATCGGCGCCTACGTCACGGTGCTCGCCTCGGGCGCCGAGGGCGGCAACTTCGCGCTGCTGCTGCCCGCGGCCATGGGCGCGGCCGGGCTCTACGCCCTGTTCGTCGGCGCGCTGAGCCTGCGCACGCGCGGCGTCTACTTCATCATGGTGACGCTGGCCTTCGCGCAGATGGCCTTCTTCGTGTTCCACGACACCAAGGTCGGCGGCGGCAGCGACGGCATCTATCTCTACGTGCGCCCGGCCCTCGGCGCGCTCGACCTCGAGAACCGCACGGTGCTGTTCTACGTGGTGCTGGCGGCGCTGGTGTTCACCTACGCGCTGCTCGCGCTGCTGCGCCGCTCGCGCTTCGGCGCGGCGCTCGCGGGCATCCGCGTCAACGAACAGCGCATGCGCGCGGCGGGCTTCCCCACCTACGCCTACAAGCTCGCGGCCTTCGTGCTGGCCGGCGCGCTGGCCGGCCTCGCGGGCTTCCTGCTGGCCTCGCGCGACGGCGTGGTCAACCCCGAGCTGATGGCCTGGCACAACTCGGGCGAGGTGCTGCTGATGGTGATCCTCGGCGGCCTGGGCCACCTGCGCGGCGCGGTGATCGGCGCCATCGCCTTCACGCTGCTCAAGGAGATCTTCTCGACCCACGCGCTGCTCGGGCCGCTGGCCGACCACTGGCAGCTCACGCTGGGGCTGACCATCATCGTGTTCGTGGCGCTGCTGCCCAAGGGCCTGATCGGGCTGGTGCGGCGGCTGTCGCCGAGGAGCGGGGCATGAACGCACGCATGAACGATTCGGTGCTGCTGTCGGTCGAGGGCCTGACCCGCCGCTTCGGCGGCCTGGTCGCGGTCAACGCGGTCACGCTCGACCTGCACGTGGGCGAGGTGCATGCGGTGATCGGCACCAACGGCGCGGGCAAGTCGACCCTGATCAACATGCTCTCGGGCGAGATCGAGGCCTCGGCCGGCCGCATCCGCCTCGACGGCGAGGACATCACGACGCGCGCGCAGTTCCGCCGCGCGCTCGCGGGCGTGGGCCGCAGCTACCAGCGCACCACCATCTTCCCGGAGTTCAGCGTGCACGAGAACTGCCGCCTCGCGGCGCAGGCGGCCACGCCGCGGCCCTGGGCGATCTGGCAGCCGTCGCGCGGCTGCGCCGCGAGCTCGGCCTCGGCCGATGCGGCGCTCGAGGCCGCGGGCCTCGCCGCCGAGGCGCACCGCATCGCCGGCACGCTGAGCCACGGCGCGCAGCGCCAGCTCGAGGTGGCGATGTGCCTGGCCACGCATCCGCGCGTGCTGCTGCTCGACGAGCCGCTGGCCGGCATGGGCGCGGAGGAGACCGACCGCATGCTGAACCTGCTCGCGCAACTCAAGCCCACGCACGCCATCCTGCTGGTGGAGCACGACATGGACGCGGTGTTCCGCGTGGCCGACCGCATCACGGTGATGGTCAACGGCACGGTGATCGCCACCGGCAGCCCCGACGCGATCCGCGAGAACCCCGAAGTCCGCACTGCCTACCTCGGAGAGGAACACTGATGCCCCCACGCTCTGCACTTCGTGTCATCGCTGCCCCCCGGGGGGGCGCAGGCCTGCCTTGGGGCGGCCCGGCGGGAGGCCTCTGATGCTCAACGTCAAGGACCTCAACACCTACTACGGCAACAGCCACATCCTGCGCGGCGTGCATGCCGAGATCCCGGCCGCGACCTCGGTCGGCCTGCTGGGCCGCAACGGCATGGGCAAGACCACGCTGATCCGCACGATCATGGGCTACGTGCGCCCCGCCTCGGGCGAGGTGCAGGTCGACGGCCGCACGGTCACGGGCCTGCCGCCCGAGAAGATGGCGCGGCTGGGCATCGGCTACGTGCCCGAGGGCCGCGGCATCTTCCCCAACCTCTCGGTGCGCGAGAACCTCGTGATGAGCGAGCGCGCGGGCCTCGACGGCCAGCGCGCCTGGACCTTCGAGCGCGTGATGGCCACCTTTCCGCGGCTGGCCGAGCGCCTGTCGCACGGCGGCCAGCAGCTCTCGGGCGGCGAGCAGCAGATGCTGTCGATCGGCCGCGCGCTGATGACCAACCCGCGCCTGCTGATCCTCGACGAAGCGACCGAGGGCCTGGCGCCGCTGATCGTGGCCGAGATCTGGCGCGTGATCGAGCAGATCCGCCAGACCGGCATCGCCACCCTGATCGTGGACCGCGACTACCGCAAGGTGCTGGCCCACACCGAACTCGCGGTGGTGATGGAGAAGGGCCAGATCGTGCGCCAGGGCGCCTCGGGCGCGCTGCTCGCGCAGCCGCAGGCGCTGGAGGCGCTGCTCGGGGTCTGAAGGCCCGCCGCCATGACGCGCGAGATCAGCCTGCTCGACACCACGGGCAAGCCGTTGCGCATGGACGGCCGGCTGCTGCTGAACGCGGGCGCCACGCCGTGGCAGGGCTTCGCCTTCGAGGTGCGCGCGATGATCGGCGACGGCGAGAACCCGGCCTGCTACAACCCGCATCCGCTGATCGGGCTGTGCGTGCGCGGCCATCTGAGCGGCGTGATGACGCAGGGCCGGCGTTCGCACCGCATCGAGACGCGCGCGGGCAGCATGAGCATCTTCGAGCGGGGTTACGAGGTCGACCGCGCGAGCTGGACCGGCTGCCTCGAGGAAATGATCGCGATCGAGATCCGCCCCGAGGCGCTGCGCAGCCTCATGCCCGAGAGCGACGGCGAGCTGCACCTGCAGACCCAGCTCTCGACCACCGATGCCACCTTGCAGTTGCTGGCCACCGCCATGCGCGACGAAATCGAGCGCGACTGCAGCTCGGGCCGGCTGCATGCGCAGGGGCTGTCGATGGCGCTCGCGAGCTACCTGCAGGGCCGCTACGGTTGCGCGCGCAGCACGCAGCGTCCGCGCGGCCGGCTCTCGCAGGCCGACCTGCGCCGCGTCTACGACTGGGTGATGGCGCACCTGGCCGAGGACTTCGGCATCGACACGCTCGCGGCCGAGCTGCAGATGAGCGCGGTGCACTTCACGCGGCTGTTCCGCGCCAGCACCGGCGCCACGCCCTACCGCTACGTGATGGAGCAGCGCGTGCGGCAGGCGCTCGCGCTGCTCGACGGCCCGCTCGCGCTGGCCGAGATCGCGCATGCGGTGGGCTTCTCGAGCCAGGCGCATTTCACGCAGGTGTTTCGCCAGCTCGTGGGCAGCACGCCCGCGCGCACGCGTGCATCGCGGGTAAGTCCGAGGGCCGGTTGAGGGAATCCTGCAAGCGCTGATCGCATGTCGATAGACCGTGCGAGGCACGCTCGGCACATTCGATGTCTGCCAACACAGGAGACAGAAGATGCGCCACCACAACAGATCCCACACCCGTTCCGTTCCACCCACCATCGCCCTGCTGTGCCTCGCCGCGGCCGCCGCGCTCTCGGCCTGCGGCGGCAGCGGCTCGTCGGGCACCGTGCTGCCGATCGTGCCGGCCGCGCCGCCACCCGCCGCACCGGTCGCGCTGACTTGCGACGACAGCCTCAAGACCGCGTTCAAGCCCGACGCGAACACCACCGTGCGGCTGGTGAAGCAGTTCAGGAAGGGCGACGACCTCAACCTCGACGGCAAGGCCACCGGCACGCTCGCGGCCAGCGACCTGTGCATGGTCAAGCTCAACGTCGGGCCGGGCCACGCCGGTCCCGCTGGCGCGCCTTCGACCTCGCCGGGCATCGGCATCGAGGTCTGGCTGCCCGCCAAGGCCGCGTGGAACCAGCGCGTGCGCGTGCTCGGCGGCGGCGGCTTCGCGGGCGAGCCCTCGATCAGCGCGCTCGACCGCATCGGCAACGCCGGCGGCATCGATTCGCCTTCGCGCGTGGCCGGCACCGAGGGCTCGGTCAGCGCCATCACCGACACCGGCCATGCCTCGTCGAGCCCCGTGGCCGGCACCGACGGCGCCTTCGCGATGAACCCCGACGGCACCGTCAACACCGCGCTGTGGACCGACTTCGCGAGCCGCGGCATCCACGAGATGGCGGTCAAGGCCAAGGCGCTCGCGGCCGGCTTCTACGGCGATGCGCCGAAGTACTCGTACTGGGACGGCTGCTCCACCGGCGGGCGCCAGGGCCACATGCAGGCGCAGGTCAATCCCGACGACTTCGACGGCATCCTCGCCGGCAACAGCGCGATCAACTGGAGCACCTTCATCACGGCCGAGCTCTATCCGCAGGTCGTGATGCAGCGCGACCTCGGCGGCACGCCGCTCACGCCCGAGCAGGCCACGCTGGTGTCCTCGGCCGCGGTCAGCGCCTGCGACAGCCAGCTCACCGGCAAGCACGAAGGCTTCATCAGCGACCCCGCCGCCTGCCGCTACGACCCGGTGCAGGACAAGGCCGTGCTGTGCACCGCCAGCGGCGGCAGCAATGCCACCGCGGCCTGCCTGAGCACCGCGCAGGCGCAGGCCGTCAACAAGATCTGGTACGGCCAGACCCGCGACGGCAGCGCCCCCGCGGCCGCGGGCGACATCGGCTACGGGCCCACGCTGGCGTCGAACCAGCTCTGGTACGGCCCCACGCGCGGCACCGCGCTCTCGGGCCTGGCCGGCTCGGCCGGCGGCGTGCCCGCGCCCTTCCCCATCGCCGTGCACCAGGTCGCGCTGAATCTGCAGGACCCGACGCTCGCCACGCCCGATTTCATCAACGCCACCGGCAACGGCGCCGACCGTTGGAAGGGCCTGGGCTACGCGCAGCTCGCCAACGCCAGCGACCGCGGCAAGGCGCTGCAGGGCGCGTTCGCGAACATCAACGCCGACAACCCCGACCTCGCGCGCTTCCGCGACCGCGGCGCGAAGATGCTGACCTACCACGGCCTGGCCGACCAGGTGATCCCGAACTCGGGCACCGCCCACTACTACGAGCGCGCGGCCGGCGCGATGGGCGGCATCGATGCGCTGCAGAAGTTCTACCGCTACCTCGAGATCCCCGCGATGGGCCATTGCATGGGCGTGGGCTCGGTCGACGGCCTGCCCGGCACCAGCCCCGCGGCCAACCCGCCGCTGCCCGCGCCGAACCAGCTGTTCACCGCGCTCACCGACTGGGTCGAGAAGGGCATCCCGCCCGAGAACCTCGTGCTGCGCAACGGCGACAAGTCGCTCGCGCGGCCGCTGTGCACCTATCCGAAGAAGATCGCGTACCTGGGCGGCGATACCTCGAAGGCGGAGAGCTTCGCCTGCCGCTGAGCGGCGCGCTCACGCCTTTCAGGCCGCGCGCTGCTTGACGACCGTGGGCTCGATGGCCGGCGCCGGCCACAGCGCGAGGTGGTAGCGGTCCTCGCCCTCGAGCCCGTCCTCGGACAGCGTCGCGAGCCCCGCGTAGCAGGCGCGCACGCGGTAGGTGCCCGGCGCGACCGCTATGCGTGCGGCGTCCGGAAAGTAGTCGGTGCAACCCGCGATCGCGAGGCGCCCGCTCGCCGTCGCGAGCGTGCATTCGACGATGTGCTCCCAGGCATCGGCATCGAGCGGCGGCGCGGCCTCGAGGATCTCGAGCGTGACTGGCACGTTCATGTTGCGCGCCGTGCCGATGCCGACCACGCCGGGCGCGGTCGCGAGCATGCGCTCCACGGCCTCGTCGCTCCATGCATCGGAAAGATCGCCTTCGGCGGATTCGTCCTGGATGTAGAACTGAAAGTAGTCGGCGAAGAGCTGGAAGGTGTGCATGCATCGGTCTCCGGTGGAAACGAAGCGTAGCGCGTCCCGGTGAAAGTCCGGTGGCGCACCGGGTTTCACCTCTGTGCTGCGACAGCGCGACAGCCGAATGATGTCCGGCTGCACGGCAGCCCTCCGATCCCCCGGCGGCCGCGTGCCATCGCGAGGTCGAGCATGCCTTCCCTGCAATCGCGCCACATCGACAACGTCTATTCGATCGCCACCGGCACCGCGCTGGCCGATCCGGCGACCAGCCTGGTCCACAAGTCGTGGGCGCGCTGCGTGCGCGACCATGGCCTCGATCCCTCGCGGCCCACGCCCGCGCGCATCCTGCCGGCGCACGAGGTGCGCGCGCACCAGCAGCAGCTCGAGCACTTCCTGTGCACCGCGCGCGCGGGCATGGAGGACATCTACCGCCGCGTGGCCGACCTCGGCTACATGGTGCTGCTGACCGATGCCGAGGGCATCACGGTCGACTACATCGGCAACCCGGCCTGGGACGACCAGTTGCGCAAGGCCGGCCTCTACCTCGGCGCCGACTGGAACGAGGCCCATGCGGGCACCTGCGGCGTGGGCACCTGCCTGGTCGAGCAGGCACCGATGACCTGCCACCAGACCGAGCACTTCGACGCCACCCACATCGCGCTGACCTGCACCACCGCGCCGCTGTTCGACCATGGCGGGCGGCTCACGGCGGTGCTCGACGTGTCGGCGCTGCATTCGCCCGAGGCCAAGGAGAGCCAGCACCTGGTGCGGCACCTGGTCGCGATCTACGCGCGCATGATCGAGGACGCCGATTTCCTGCGCCACTTCCGCGGCCACTGGGTGCTGCGGCTGGGCAGCGCCTTCGGCCTGGTCGACGTCGCCGGCGAGCTGATGCTCTCGCTCGACGAGGCGGGCACGGTGGTCGGCGCGAACAGCAGCGCGCGGCGGCTGTTCGCGGCCCATCCGGTCGGCACCTGCGTGGCCGAGCTGCTGCGCATGCCGCTCGATGCGATCTGGCGCCTGGGCGCGAGCGCATCGGCCATGCCCTTCGCCCACACCGTGCTGCTGCCGGACGGCGGCGAATACCACGCCTCGCTGCTCGCGCCGCGCGTGGCGCGCCGCACGGCCGCGCCGGTGGCGCCCGCCGAGCGCAAGACCACCCATGGCGTCGACCGGCTGCCGCCGCTCGAGGGCATCGCGGGCGACGATCCCGCGATGCAGTCGCTGCTCGCGCAGGCGCGCCGGCTGGTCGACCGCGGCATCCACGTGCTGATCGAGGGCGAGACCGGCAGCGGCAAGGAGGTGCTGGCGCGCGCGCTGCACGGCGCGAGCCGCCGCGCGGCCCTGCCCTTCGTGGCCGTGAACTGCGCGGCCATTCCCGATTCGCTGATCGAGAGCGAACTGTTCGGCTACCTGCCCGGTACCTTCACCGGCGGCCGCAGCAAGGGCATGAAGGGCCTGATCGCGCAGGCCGACCGCGGCACGCTGTTCCTCGACGAGATCGGCGACATGCCGATGGCCCTGCAGACGCGGCTGCTGCGCGTGCTGTCGGAGGGCGAGGTGCTGCCGCTGGGCGGCGACGCGCCGCAGCGCGTGGACCTCGCGGTGGTGGCCGCCACGCACCGGGGCCTGAGTGAACTCGTCGCGGCAGGCCGCTTCCGTGAGGACCTCTACTACCGCCTGTGCGGCGCCGTGCTGAAGCTGCCGCCGCTGCGCGAGCGCGGTGATCGGCGCCACCTGATCGATCGCTTGTTCGCCGAGGAGGCCGCGGCGATGGATTCGAACGCGCGGCTGTCGGCCGAAGCGATCGAGGCGCTGATGGTGCACCGCTGGCCCGGCAACCTGCGCGAACTGCGCAACGTGCTGCGGCTCGCGCTGGCGCTGTGCACGGGGCGCGAAGTGAGGGTGGAGGACCTGCGGCTGCCGGAGCGCGTCGCGACGACGATGCCCGCAACGGTCGATGCGCCCGAGGACACGGCCGCCGAATCGGACCGCCTGCTCGCGGCGCTGCGCCAGCACCGCTGGCGCGTCGCGCAGGCCGCCGACGCACTGGGCCTGAGCCGCGCCACCGTGTACCGGCACATGAAGCGGCTCGGCATCGTCGCGCCCCGGCGCGGCTGATCGCACACCGCTACAGCGCGGTCCATTCGTTCGATTCGTAGCAGGCCTTCAGTCGCTCGTGCAGCGGATGCGACACCGAGAACTCGGTCGCGTCGATGCGCCGCAGCGGCCGCACCGTGTCGGGCACGTTGGTCCAGAAAGCCAGCTCGAAATCCTTGATCTCGTCGATGCGGATGTCGCGCTCGACGAAGGGAATGCCGTGCGAGCGCATGCCCAGCCGCAGCAGGTGGATCGCACCGCCGGGCAGCGCGGGCGCGGTCGGCAGCACCACCCGGCGCCCGTCGTAGAAGCCGACGTTCCACGTGCTTCCCTCCGAGATGCTGCGCCGCGCGTCGAGGAACAGCGCGTCGTCGAAACCCGCCGCCTGCGCGAGCTTGCGGTGGTGGAACAGGCCGAAGGTGCCGACGTGCTTGACCTCGGGCAGCACGCGCTCGTGCTGCACCGAGCGCACGGCGCGTGGCGGCGGCGCCTCGGCCGCGAGCGGCGACTGGGTGACGAACACGCCGGCGGGCATCGGCTTGGTGAGATCGGCGAAGCCTGCCACGCGCGGGAAGACGTTGATGCGCACCAGCCAGGTCCGGTCGTCGTCGGGCACGGCCTCGCGCACCAGCCGGCGCACCCGCTCGCCCTCGAGTTCGCTGCCGAACAAGAGCCGCGTGCTGCGGTCCAGCCGGGCCAGCTGGAAGTCCAGCCCCTGCACGCTGCGCCGGCGGATGCGCATGGTGCTGAAGTGACCGTAGTTGGCGAGCGCCATCGCGCGCAGGTCGCCGACCGAGGGCGGCTCGCCGTCGATGCGGCCCACGGCCGGTGCGGGTGCGGGCACATCGGCCGCGCTGACGCCGCCGACGGCCGACAGGCCCATGGCAAGCATCGCGCGACGCCCGAGGAAGGAAGCGTTCTCGAATCGCATCTCAAGCTCCTGCAGTTGGAAAACCCTGGCGCGCCCCGGCCCAGGCATCGACGAGAAAGGCCAGCACCGCGGCATTGAAGTTCTGCGCCTGTTCGAAGTACGGCGAGTGCCCCGCGGCAGCGATCTCGGCCACGCGGCTGCCCTCGACCTGGCGCGCGATGTCGCGCACCACCGCGGGCGTGACCACGCGGTCCTCAGCACCGACCACGAACAGCGTCGGGCAGCGCAGGCGTTGCAGGTCGTCGAGCGCGAGCAGCTGCTCCGGCGCGAACAGCGCTGCGAGACGCTCGCCCCATCCCGGGCCGCCGCGGCCGGCCGCGGCGCCGTGCACCGCGGGATTGAACTGGTTGATCTGCCGGTACAGCCAGGCCATCGCGGGCCGCTCGCGCACGAAGGCCTGGCTCAGCGCGCGGTCCTCGAGCTCGGTCGCCGCCACCTCGCCGAGAAAGGCCGCGACGTTGGCCAGCATCCGCGGATGGTCGATCGCCAGCGGCGAGTCGCAGCAGGCGAAGGCCCACACCCGCTCGGGATGCCGCAGCGCGAGCCGCGCGCCGGTCATGCCGCCGAGCGACTGGCACACCAGCGCGGCGCTGTCGATGCCCTCGGCATCGAGCACTGCGAGCGCATCGGCCACGAGCGCCTCGTGCCCGAAGGCCTCGAGCGGCGCGACCGAACGGCCGAAGCAGCGCGCGTCGAAGGCGATGCAGGTGAAGCGCTGCGAGAACGCGGGAATCTGCTGCCACCAGGTCGCGGCATTCGATCCCGCGCCGTGGCAGAACAGCAGCGCCGGCCCCTGGCCCGTGCGCTCGTAGTAGATGTCGACGCCGCCGGAATGCACGAAGCTCATGCCGATGCTCCTCGCGCGGCGCTCATTCGGGCCGCACGCCGATGCGGCGCGCGAGCGTGCGGTAGCGCTCGGCCTCGGCGGCCAGGAAGCGCGCGGCCTCGGCCAGGCTCATGCGCTCGGACACCTGCGAGCCCGAGGCCTCGAGGGTCGTGCGCACCTGCGGGTCGGCCAGGCTCGCCTGCAGCGCCTTGTGCAGGCGCTCGACCACGGCCTCGGGCGTGCCCTTGCGCACCATCGGCCCGGCCCAGGCGCCGGCCTCGTAGTCGGCGGCGACGCGGCTTTCCGCGAAGGTCGGCACGTTCTTCATCTGCGCGAGGCGCTGCTTCGAGGCGACGGCGAGGATCTTGAGCCGGCCGGTCTCGGCCAGTCCCAGGTAGCCGGTGGTGAAGGGCATCAGCGCGAAGTCGAGGTTGGCGCCGCCCAGGTCCTGGATCAGCGGCGCGCCGCCGCTGTAGGGCACGTGCATGACCTTCGCATCCATGCGCACGGCCAGGTCCTCGGCCGCGAGATGGAACATCGAGCCCACGCCCACGCTGCCGTAGGTCAGCGGCTGCGCGGTGGAAGAGCGCGCGAGCGCCGCGAAGGCCTCGAGGTCGTCGGCCGCGAGCGCCTTGCGTGTCAGCAGCACCAGCGGGTTGTTGGTGGCCGGCGAGACCAGCACGAAGTCCTCGAGCTTGAGCTTCACCGCGGCGCGTGCGAGCGGCGCGAGGATGACTTCGTTGGGCGAGCCCTGCAGCACCGTGTAGCCGTCGGCCGGCGCGTTCAGCACCTTCTGCGCGGCCAGCGCGCCGCCCACGCCGCCGAGGTTCTCCACCAGCACCGGCTGGCCCAGCTCGCGGGCCATGCGCGGCGCAATGGCGCGGGCGATCACGTCGGCCGGGCCGCCCGCGGGATAGGGCACGACCCAGTTCACCGGCCTGGCGGGCCAGGCCTGCGCACCCGCGACCAGGGGAAGCACCGCGAGGCCGATGGCCAGGCGGCGCGCGATCCATGTGAGGCTCATCTCGAACTCCGGCTGTGGTTGACGTGGGAGCGGATGCTACAAACGCGGTCCCATGCGGCACAGGACCTTTTCAGCCACTCGGGGTACACAATCCGCCAAGCTCATGATCCGCTTCGACCTCTACCTGCCGCATGGCGGCCTGCCCGGCAGCGTCTTCGGTGCCATCGACATCCTGCGCGAGGCGAACTCGCTGGCGCGTGCGCGCGCGGGGCGGCGCATCGACGCGCCGGTGGCCTGGCGGCTGCTCGGGCCCGACGGCGGACCGCATGCGATGCGGCGCCTCGCGTTCCAGTCGGACGAGGAGGCGAAGCGCTCGCGCCGCGCGCCCGCCACCGCGCTCGCGGTGGTGCCGCCGCTGATGATGGTGACCATTCCGGGCCTGCGCCGGCTGGTGGCGCAGAACGCCGCGCTCTGCGCGCAGCTCGCGAGCCGTCATGCGGCCGGCGACTGGATCGGCGCCTGCGGCACCGGCCTGTGGCTGGCCGGGCGCGCGGGGCTGCTCGCGCACCAGCCGGTGCCGCTGTCGTGGCTCTACCAGTCGGGCTTCGCGCACGACTTCCCCGACACGCCGATCCACAGCGAGACCCCGTTGACGCTCGGCCCGCACATGGTGCTGGCGGCCACGCCCGACCTGATGCACGCGATGGTGCTCAAGCTGCTCGACGGCGTGGGCCTGTCGGACCTCGCCGCGGCCTGCCGCGACAAGTTCCTCGCCAACCCCGAACGCCAGCACCTGGTGCTCGACATCCCCGAGCAGGTGGTGGGCACCTCGCGCGATGCGCCGCTGCACCGCGCCATCGCCTTCATCGAGGCCAACGCGGGCCGGCCGCTGACGGTGGCCGAGATGGCCTCGGCCGCGGCGGTCAGCGAACGCACGCTGGTGCGGCTGTTCGCGCGCCACATCGAGCGCTCGCCGATCCAGTTCCTGCACGAGCTGCGCGTGAAGCGCGCGCGCATGTGGCTCGAGGCCACCTGGCGCTCGATGCACGAGATCGCCGACGCCTCGGGCTACGCGGACGTCTCGACCTTCCGCCGCACCTTCAAGCGCATCGCCGGCATGAGCCCGTCGGAGTACCGCGAGCGCTACACGGTGCGCACGCCGCGCGCGGTGTGGCAGTTGCAGGCTTTCGACGACGTGCTGGCGCCGGGCAAGGGAAAGCCGGCGGCCCGCCCATGAAAAAAGCCCGCACCCTGGCGGGCGCGGGCTTGTCGCGGGGCGAATGCGATCAGTCGACCAGGCCCAGGTGCAGGAAGCCGGCGTTCAGCGACGGGGTGCGCGCGCCGATCAGCAGCTCGAGCTGCTTCGAGCGCATCGCGAAGTAGACCGAACTGCCCTTCGTCGCCGTGCGCATGCCCGTCGGTCCGAACGATGGCTGGACCGCCAGCGCGAGATCGGCCTGCGCGGTCGCCGCGCCGTCCGTGCCGGTCAGCGAGTACGTCGAGCCGGCGGCCACCACGACATCGGCCGTGCCGCCCGTCGACCAGCCCTTGCTGCTGAAGTCCGCGTAGCCCGATGCGGCCGGCACGCCCACCGCCAGCACCTGGCTGTTGGTCGTGGGCGACGGACCCGCGCTCAGGTAGACCTTCTCGCCGCCGAAGTCGGCGAGCGCGAAGCGACCGAACAGGGTGCCGTCGACGGTGCTCTTCATCGTCCACAGCCCGGGCTGCTGCGGATCGGGCTCGATGTTGCTGACGGACACGTCGGCGCTCGGGCACTGTTCGATCTTGTAGATGACGAGGTTGAGGCACTGCTTCATCACCTTGCCGCCACCCGAGATCTGGATCTGCGCGATGGCCGATTGCCCGCCCGCGGGCGAGAAGTCGATGCGGCCGCGATCGTAGGTGCCGTCGAGCTTGCCCTGCTGGAGGAGCAATGCGCGCGATGCGATGAAGGGGAACGGCGCATAGGCCGTCGGCGAGGTGTAGCCCACCGCGAACGGCAGCGCGCCGACGATGTTGTCGCCGAGGCCGCGCAGCGCGAGGATGCCGCTCTTGCTGCGGCTGCTCTGCACCTTCCAGTCGCCGTCGCGCGATGCGCCCGCGGTCAGGGTGCCCGAACTCGCATCGCCCGCCGCATCGGTCAGGGTGTAGCTGGCCTTGTCGAAATCGATGGCGAGCACCTGGCGCGAGCCGTTGGCCGCGTACACGGTGTAGCGCCCGTTGCGGTAGTCGCCGTTGCCGACCGAGAAGCTCAGTTCCTTGCGCCGGTTGCCCGATGCGCTGGCCGTCAGCTTGAACTCGGCGCTGCCCGTCGCGTTGGGGTTCTTGAAGCGCGACAGCCACTGCGAGCCGGAGGTATCGACCTCGACGCGCTGGGCCACGCCGCTGCGGCTGTCGCCGGTCCAGGTGATCTCGCTGCCATCGCTGGACTTGACCGTCACGAGCTGGCCCGGTGCCACCTGGTACTTGCCCGCGCTGTCGGGGCTCGCGGCGCTGCCTTCGACCTCGACGGACAGCTTGGCTTCCGACTCGGCAGGCGTCTGCGGCAGCGCGCCGAACGGCAGCCCACCACCGCCACCTCCCCCGCCACCGCATCCCGCGATGACCGCCACCAGCGCCGTGGCGCACAGGGACTTCGTTGTGCTTCTCCTCATCTCTTCATCTCTTTCTGTTGGATTGACCCGATGCCCCGCCGACCTCGTCGGCAGACGGCGGCCAAATCTATACGCGGTGGAATACTTTTGCATCATCATGAAACGCGGTCGTCGTCGCCCTGCAACGCTCCTCCCAATGGGTGATTGAAGGTCGCGAAAGCGAGCGGGCCGTCTCGCTGTCTCATCGCCGTCGCACCGGGAGCGCGACAACGCACCCCACCCGCGACAAAACCTCCGGCAAGTCCTTGATCCACCGTGTGCCGCCCCACGGCACGAAAGCTGCGCAACGCAGCCTGCGCCGTCCGCGGCGCAGCGTTCGTTCTCATCCATTCATACACGGAGACATTCGATGACCGCATCCACCGCCGCCCCCACGCGGGCTGCCGCCACCTGGCTGGCCGACTTCGGCGCCGCGCTCGCGCGCAACGACGTCGAGGCCACGGTCGCGCTGTTCGAGGCCGAGGGCTTCTGGCGCGACCTCGTGGCCTTCACCTGGAACATCCGCACGCAGGAAGGCGCGGGCGCGATCCGCGCGATGCTCGCGGCGCGGCTGGCCGACACGCAGCCCTCGAACTTCGCGCTCGAGGGCGAGGCCAGCGAGGCCGACGGCGTGACCGAGGCCTGGTTCACGTTCGAGACCCGGGTCGCGCGCGGCCGCGGCCACCTGCGGCTGCGCGGCGGCAAGGCCTGGACGCTGCTGACCACCATGACCGAGCTCAAGGGCTTCGAGGAGAAGACCGGCGCGAACCGCATCAAGGGCGCGGAGCACGGCGTGCACAAGGGCCGCCAGAGCTGGCTCGAGAAGCGCGAGGAGGAAGCGCGCACGCTGGGCTACACCGAGCAGCCCGAGGTGGTGATCGTGGGCGGCGGCCAGGGCGGGATCGCGCTCGGCGCGCGGCTGCGCCGGCTCGGGGTGCCGACCATCATCATCGAGCGCAACGCGCGCGCGGGCGACTCCTGGCGCAACCGCTACAAGTCGCTGTGCCTGCACGACCCGGTCTGGTACGACCACCTGCCCTACATGCCCTTCCCCGACGACTGGCCGGTGTTCGCGCCCAAGGACAAGGTCGGCGACTGGCTCGAGATGTACACCAAGGTGATGGAGCTCAACTACTGGAGCTCGACCACGGCGAAGAAGGCGCGCTTCGACGAGGCCACGCAGCGCTGGGAAGTGCGCGTGGAGCGCGAGGGCAAGGAGGTGGTGCTGCGGCCGAAGCAGCTGGTGTTCGCGCTCGGCGTGTCGGGCTATCCGAACGTGCCCGTGCTCGCGGGCGCGGAGAACTTCCAGGGCGACCAGCACCATTCGAGCAAGCACCCCGGGCCCGAGGCCTACGCGGGCAAGAAGTGCGTGGTGCTGGGTTCGAACAACTCGGCGCACGACATCTGCGCGGCGCTGTGGGAGCACGGCGCCGACGTGACCATGATCCAGCGCTCGTCGACCCACATCGCGCCCTCCGACTCGCTGATGGAACTGGCGCTCGGCGGCCTGTATTCCGAGCAGGCGGTGAAGAGCGGCATCGACCACCACAAGGCCGACCTGATCTTCGCCTCGGTGCCCTACCAGGTGATGCACACCTTCCACATCCCGGTCTACGACGAGATGAAGAAGCGCGATGCCGACCTCTATGCGCGGCTGGAGAAGGCGGGCTTCCTGCTCGACTTCGGCGCCGACGGCTCGGGCCTGTTCATGAAGTACCTGCGGCGCGGTTCGGGCTACTACATCGACGTGGGCGCCTCGGAGCTGGTGGCCAACGGCAGCGTGAAGCTCAGGAGCGGCGTGAACATCGAACGCGTGAACGAACGCTCGGTGACGCTGACCGACGGCAGCGAGCTGCCGGCCGACCTGCTGGTCTATGCCACCGGCTACGGCTCGATGAACGGCTGGCTGGCCGACCTGATCTCGCCCGAGGTCGCCGACCGGGTCGGCAAGTGCTGGGGCCTGGGCTCCGACACGCCGAAGGATCCCGGCCCATGGGAAGGCGAGCTGCGCAACATGTGGAAGCCGACGCAGGTGCCCAACCTCTGGATCCACGGCGGCAACCTGCACCAGTCGCGCCACTACTCGCAGTTCCTCGCGCTGCAGCTCAAGGCGCGCGCCGAAGGGCTCGACACGCCGGTGTACGAGCTCGCGCCCTCGCACCACCGGCGCTAAGGCGCGCGGCGCTCAGCCGTCGATACGGCGGCGCAGCCCGTCGAGATCGGTCACGGTGATGCCGCCGTACTCGATGCGCAGCAGGCCGGCCGATGCCAGCCGCCGCAACGCCGCGTTGCAGCGCTGGCGCGACAGGCCCGAGAGGTTGGCGATCTCCTCCTGGGACACCTCCAGGTGCGGATCGCTGCCCGGATGCAGCCACTCGTGGAACAGGCCGACGAGCGCGCGCGCGACCTGGCTGTCGGTGTCCAGCAGGTGGTGGGCGGCGAAGTTGCCGAGGAACCAGTGCATGCGCTCGTTGATCTGGCGCAGCAGGAAGTCGTCGAAGCTGCGGTGCGTGGCGCGCAGCCATTCGAAGGTCTCCAACGGCATCAGCGCGACCCGGCTGGGGCGCAGCGCGATGATGTCCGCAGTGCGCGGCACGCCGCGCAGCAGCGTGCCTTCGCCGAACCAGCTGCCGGTCGACAGGCCGCCCAGGGTGACCGAGCGCCCGTCGGGCGAGCTCACGCACCACTTGAGCAGGCCGTCGATGGTGCCGTACCAGTGCAGCGGGGTGTCGCCGCAGCGGCACAGCGCGGCGCCGGTCGCCACCTCGACCTCGCGCATCTCCTCGAGCACGCGCTCGCCGGCGGCCACGCCGAGCTGCGGAAACCAGGCCGAGCCCTGCAGCAGTTGAGCCAGGGTCAGCGAGGCGGGGGGAGGAACAGGCCGGGCAGCGGGCATCTTCTCTCGAGGCTCAGGGCAGGTCCTTGACGCGCTGCAGCTCGGCCTGCGCCTCGCGCAGCTTGTCCTCGCGGCGCGCGATCTTGTCGCGATCGCCCTTGCGGCGTGCCTCGGCCAGCTCGCGTTCGCGCTGCGCGACCTTGCGCTCCTCGCCACGGATGCGCTCCTGGTGGCGCGCGGCCAGCCTGGCATCGCTGCAGTTGCGCCGCACCTCGGCCAGCGCGCGTTCGAGGCCGCGCACGCGGTGGTCCTGGCCCTCGGCCTTGGCGGCTTCGATGTCGCGCGAGATGGCCTCGCGCTTGGCGGCGCAGCCCGCCTCGGGACCGCGCTGCGCGAAAGCGTGGCCCGATGCGAGGACCGCGGCGGCCGCGAGGATTAGCGATGACAGTTTCATGAGCGCTCCTTGTTGTGGGTGAATGCGAACGACAGGGGCGACTGTAGCCTCTGCACGCCGCGTAAACCCTGCCCCCGAATGTCGTCGCGATGACTGAGTGCGCTGCCCGCGCCAAAAATAATGGCGCGCTCCACGAAGGACTCCAGGAACCCCGCCATGTCGAAGCGCAAAGTGATCGTGACCATCGCCCCCACCGGCGGCATGGCGCACAAGTCCCAGAACCCCCACCTCCCCACCCAGCCCGCCGAGATCGCGGCCGACGTGCTGCGCTGCTGGAATGCCGGCGCCAGCGTGGCGGCGATCCATGCGCGCCGCCCCGACGACGGCGCGACCTGCGACGCCGAGGTCTACCGCGAGATCAACAGCCGCATCCGCGCGGGCGGCTGCGACATCGTGCTCAACAACTCCACCGGCGGCGGCGTGCACGGCGACATGGTCAAGCCGCTGGCCGGCGACCGCTGGGAGATCGCGTGGGAGGAACGCATCAAGGGCATGGACGCGGGGGCCGAGATGTGCACGCTCGACGCCACCACGCTGAACCTCAGTTTCGAGGGCAGGCAGATCCTGATGGACACGCCGATCACGCGCGGGCGCGAACTCGCCGCCGGCATGAAGGCGCGCGGCATCAAGCCCGAGTGGGAGGTGTTCAGCCCCACGCACATCCTGCAGGACGCGACCACGCTGATCGGCGAGGGCCACGACGACGAGCCCTACTTCATCAACCTGGTGATGAACGTGCACCGCAATTTCCAAAATGCGATGCCCTACTCGCCGCGCTTCCTGCAGATGATGGTCGACACGCTGCCCAAGGGCAGCATCTTCGGCGTCAGCGGCATCGGCACCTCGCAGCTCGAGGCCAACGTGGCGGCGCTGCTGCTGGGCGGCCATGCGCGCGTCGGCCTGGAGGACAACCTCTACTTCCGCCAGGGCGAGCTGGCCACCAACGTGCAGCTCACCGAGCGCATCGTGCGCGTGATCCGCGAGCTCGACATGGAAGTAGCGACGCCCGCCGAGGCGCGCCAGCTCATGGGCCTGCCGCGCGTGGGCACGCCGCGGCCCGAGTTCGCGCTCGGCTGAACCGGCCCCCGCCACAACAACGAACGGAGACAGATCGAATGAACCTTTCCCGCACCGCCCTGGCCCTCGCGCTCGGCACCGCCCTGGCCGCGAGCGCATCGGCCCAGGTGTCCGACGACGTGATCCGCATCGGCTTCATCAGCGACATGTCGGGCCTGTACCGCGACTACGACGGCCCGGCCGGCGCCGAGGCCATCCGCATGGCGATCGCCGACATGGGCGGCGCCATCGGCGGCAAGAAGATCGAGCTGGTCACGGCCGACCACCAGAACAAGCCAGACATCGCCGCCGCCAAGGCGCGCGAGTGGTTCGACGTGCAGAAGGTCGACATGCTGATCGGCGGCGTCAACTCGGGCGCGGCCATCGCCATGGCCGGCGTGGCGGCGGACAAGAAGAAGCCCTACTTCGTGGTGGGCTCGGGCGCGTCGAGCCTCACCAACGAGTACTGCTCGCCCTACACGGTGCACTACGCCTACGACACGGTGGCGATGGCGCGCGGCACCGCGAGCGCGGTGGTCAAGGCCGGCGGCAAGAGCTGGTACTTCGTGGCGGCCGACTATGCCTTCGGCGCCGCGCTGCAGAACGACGCGACCAAGACGGTGCTGGCGAACGGCGGCACGGTGGCGGGCTCGGTCAAGCATCCGCTGGGCGCGAGCGACTTCTCGTCCTTCATGCTGCAGGCGCAGAGCTCGAAGGCGCAGGTGCTGGCACTGGCCAACGCGGGCGGCGACACGGTCAACGCGATCAAGTCGGCGGCCGAGTTCGGCATCGCCAAGAACATGAAGCTGGCCGGCATGATCATCACCATCAACGACGTGCATGCGCTGGGCCTCCAGGCCTCGCAGGGCATGTACCTGACCGACAGCTGGTACTGGAACCAGAGCCCCGAGGCGCGCACCTGGGCGCGCCGCTTCTTCGACAAGCACAAGCGCATGCCCTCCTCCTTCCATGCGGGCGACTACTCGGCCGCGCTGCAGTACCTGCAGGCCGTGAAGGCCGCGGGCAGCGACGATGCCGACAAGGTGATGGCGCAGCTGCGCAGGACGAAGTTCGACGACATGTTCGTCAAGGGCGGCTGGCTGCGCGACGACGGCCTGATGGTGCACGACATGCACCTGATGCAGGTGAAGTCGCCCGAGGAATCGAAGGAGCCCTGGGACTACTACAAGGTGGTGGAAGCGATCCGCGGCGAGGCCGCCTGGACCACCAAGGCCGAGAGCCGCTGCGCGCGGTGGAAATCATGAGCGCGGCGCACGGCGTGCAGCGCGTCGCGGTGGTCGGCACCGGCGTGATCGGCGCGAGCTGGACCGCCTACTTCCTCGCGCAGGGCCTCGACGTCAACGCGACCGATCCCTCGCCGGGCGCCGAGGAGCGGCTGCGCCAGGCGGTGGCGCAGCACTGGCCCACGCTCGAGCGCTTCGGGCTGGCCGCGGGCGCCTCGGTCGACCGGCTGCGCTTCCACGACAGCCTGGAGGACGCGGTCTCGGTGGCCGACTTCGTGCAGGAGAACGGCCCCGAGCGCATGGACTTCAAGATCGAGCTGTTCCGCCGCATGGACGCGGCCGCGCCGCCCGACGCGATCCTGGCCTCGAGCTCCTCGGGCCTCGCGATCAGCGGCGTGCAGTCGGGCTGCGCGCACCCGCAACGCGTGGTGCTGGGCCATCCGTTCAACCCGCCGCACCTGATCCCGCTGGTGGAAGTGATCGGCGGCGAGCGCACGTCGGCCGACACCATCGAGCGCACCATGGCCTTCTACGCGGCCATCGGCAAGCGGCCGATCCACGTGAAGCGCGAGGTCAAGGGCCACATCGCGAACCGGCTGCAGGCCGCGCTGTGGCGCGAGGCCTTCCACCTGGTCGAGCAGGGCGTGGCCTCGGTGGCCGACATCGACACCGCGATCGCGCACGGCCCCGGCCTGCGCTGGGCCGTGATGGGACCGTTCATGAACCTGCACCTGTCGGGCGGCGCGGGCGGCATCGCGCACGTGCTCGCGCACCTGGGCGGGCCGATCGAGGACTGGTGGAAGGACCTGGGCGCGCCCTCGATGACGCCGGCGCTCCAGGCGCAGGTGAGCGAAGGCGTGGCGCAGGAACTGGGCGCGCGACGCACGGCCGAGCTCGAAGCCGCGCGCGACACCCTGCTGTTGAACCTGATTCGCGCCAAGGCCGACACCGGCACACTCGATTGACATGACCGACTTCCTCCAGGACGACAGCCTGATCGCCCCGCCGCGCACGGTGCGCATCGACTTCGACGACGGCTCCTTCGCGCTGCGCTCGCCGCAGGCGCTGAAGCCCTATGCGCGCTGCATCGGCGAATGGATCGAGCGCTGGGCGCGCGAGACGCCCGAGGCGCTGGCCTTCGCCGAGCGCGACGACGGCGGCGCGGACTGGCGCCGGCTCGACTACCGCGCGCTGCGCCAGGCCGTCGGCGCGGTGGCGCAGGGCCTGCTCGACCTCGACCTGCCGGCCGACGCGCCGGTCGTGATCCTGTCGGACAACGCGATCGACCACGCGGTGCTGATGCTGGCCACGATGCACATCGGCCGCGCGGCCTGCTCGCTGTCGAGTGCCTATTCGCGCATGGCCAAGGACCCCTCGCGGCTGCACGAGATGCTGCGCGCGCTGCGGCCGGGGCTGGTCTATGCCTCGGATGCGAAGGCCTACGGCGCCGCGCTCGCGGGCAGCGTCGTGGAGGCGGTCACGGTGTTCAGCCGCCATGCCGACGCGCACCCCGGCGCGCTGGACTTCGCGCGGCTGCTCGCCACCGCCGAGACGCCCGCCGTGATGCAGGCCTTCGAGGCGGTGCTGCCCGACACCCATGCCAAGTACCTGCTGACCTCGGGCTCGACCGGCAAGCCCAAGGTGGTGATCAACACCCACCGCATGCTGTGCGCCAACCAGCAGATGATGGCCCAGACCTGGCGCTTCCTCGCGCACGAGAAGCCGGTGCTGGTCGACTGGCTGCCCTGGAGCCACACCTTCGGCGCCAACCACGACCTGAACATGGTGCTGGCGAACGGCGGCGCGCTCTACATCGACGAGGGCCGGCCCGCGCCGGGCCTGATCGAGAAGACGGTGCGCAACCTGCGCGAGGTCAAACCCACGCTGCTGTTCAACGTGCCGCGCGGCTACGACATGCTGCTGCCCTTCCTCGAGGCCGACGACGCGCTCGCCACCGAGGTGTTCTCGCGCCTGCGCCTGGCCTTCTACGCGGCCGCGGCGCTCGCGCCCTCGACCTGGCAGCGGCTCGAGGCGGTGGCGCGGCGCGTGCGGCCCGACCGGCCGCTGTGGCTCACCACCTCCTGGGGCGCCACCGAGACCTCGCCCGCGATCACCTCGGCGCACTGGAAGCTCGACGGCGCGGGCTGCATCGGCGCGCCGCTGCCGGGGCTGGAACTGAAGTTCGTGCCCAACGGCGAGAAGCTCGAGATGCGCGTGAAGGGCGTGTCGGTGTTCCCCGGCTACCGCGGCGCGCCGCGCGAGACCGCGCAGGCCTTCGACGAAGAGGGCTACTACCGGCTCGGCGACGCGGGCTTCCTGGCCGACCCGGCCGATCCGGTGCGCGGCGTGATCTTCAACGGCCGCGTGGCCGAGGACTTCAAGCTCTCGACCGGCACCTGGGTCTCGGTCGGCACGCTGCGCGTGAAGCTGGTGTCGCTGCTGGCGCCGCATGCGCAGGACGTGGTGCTCACGGGCCACGACCGCGACGAGATCGGCATGCTGGTGTTCGCGAGCCCGCAGGGCGCGGCGCTCGCGCCCGAGGCGCTGGCCGAGCGCATCGCGGGCGTGCTGCGCGCCTTGCGCGCGGAGGGCGCGGGCTCCTCGCAGTGCCCGGCCTGCGCGCTGGTGCTGAGCGAGCCGCCGAGCCTCGATGCGGGCGAGATCACCGACAAGGGCTACATCAACCAGCGCGCGGTGCTGGTGCGGCGCGCGGCCGAGGTGCAGCGGCTGCATGCGCGCGCGCCGGAAGATGCGCTGGTGGTGCGGCTGGGCTGAGCCTCAGGCCGTCGGCAGCGCCAGCCACTGCCGCCACAGCAGCCGCGCCGTGTCCTGGTAGCGGCGCGTGACCGCGAGCAGCTCGGCGCGCGGCTCGGGCGGCATCAGTTCGGCCGGCAGCAGCGGATCGCGGATCAGGTGCGCGATGACCGCGCGGCCCAGCAGCAGCGATTCGCGCACGGCCGTCTCGAGCGGCCGCGTGCGCAGCCGCTGTTCGCTGCGCTCGAGGCCGGCCTGCAGGCGACGGCATTGCGCGGCCAGCGCGCGCACGTCCCACAGCCGGCGCGCGCTCGCCTGCGCCGCCTCGTCGAGGTCGGCGAGCCGGAACACCGGCGCGCCCGGCGAGAGCCCCAGTTCCTTGAGCTTGCGGCGCTCGGCCTCGAGGCCGCCCGCGAGGTTGTCGGGCCGGATCTGCAGACCGGGCCGCAGCGGCGCGAAGCCGCGCAGCGAGAGCGCGAGGCCGTGGCGACGCCAGGCGGTCTTGTCGGCGCGCGCCACGCCGGCGTCGTGCACGGCCAGCCAGTCGCCGCGCCAGCCGACGGCCTGCGCCTGCTTGTGCAGCCAGCCGTCGACCGCGCGCGACAGCGCCGGGCCCTCGCGCTCGAGCCGGTAGTTGCCGCGCTCGCCGCGCGCGATCTTGCCCTCGGCCGCGAGCCGCGTGAGGCCCACGCGCATCGTGGTCTCGCCGATGCCCAGCAGCGCGCCCGCGCGGCACAGCGCCTGCGAACTCAGCGTGCCGCCGTCGGCCACCAGCAGGTCGAGGATCAGGTCGGGCGCGCTCGGCAGGCTGACGGAGACATTACATATCTTGTCCATGTTTGCGAAATGATGAAATGTTTCCTACGATGACCGGGACCGATCCATTCCGTAATTTTGTGTCCGAAGGAGCCCCTCCATGGCATCCGAACAAACCCCTTGTGTACGCGCCGAATCCGATGGCGCCATCCTGACCGTCACCATCGACCGGCCTGCGCAGCGCAACGCGGTCGACGGCGCGGTGGCCGCCGAGTTGCGCGCGGCCTTCGAGCGCTTCGAGGCCGACGACGCCCTGCGCGTGGCGGTGCTGACCGGCGCGGGCGGCCACTTCTGCGCCGGCGCCGACCTCACGGCCGTCGGCGACCCTGCGCGGCGCAACGAGCTCGACCCCGAGGGCGGCGGCAGCGGACCGATGGGGCCGACGCGCATGGCGCTGTCCAAGCCGCTGATCGCCGCGATCAACGGCTATGCAGTGGCGGGTGGGCTCGAGCTGGCCCTGCTGGCCGACCTGCGCGTGGCCGACGAGGATGCGGTGTTCGGCGTGTTCTGCCGCCGCTGGGGCGTGCCGCTGATCGACGGCGGCACGGTGCGGCTGCCGCGGCTGGTGGGCATGGGCCGCGCGCTCGACATGATCCTGACCGGCCGCCCCGTGGGCGCGGCCGAGGCGCTGGCCATGGGCCTCGCGAACCGCGTCGTGCCGCCCGGTGGCGCGCTGGCCGCGGCACAGGAGCTGGCGCGCCAGATCGCCGCCTTCCCGCAGCAATGCATGCTGGCCGACCGCCGCTCGGCCTTCGAGCAATGGGACCTGCCGCTGGCCGAGGCGCTGCGCCGCGAGGGCGCGCGTGGCGTGCCGATCGTCGCGGCCGAGGGCGAGGCGGGCGCCGCGCGCTTCGCGGGCGGCGCGGGCCGGCACGGCGAATTCGGGCGCTGAGCGCCCCCCATCGAAGAACACACGGGAGACACGGACTTGCACCAACCCACCTATCTCGAACTGATCCGCCGCGGCGCGCTGCAGCACGGCCCGCGCACCGCCATCGTGTTCGGCGAGCGCAGCCTGAGCTTCACCGAGGTCGACCAGCTCAGCAGCCGGCTCGCGCAGGCGCTGCACGCGGCCGGCGCGGAACCGCGCACGCGCGTGGCGCTGCTGCTCAACAACGGCCTGCACAGCGTGCCGCTGGACTTCGCCTGCGTGAAGGCCGGCATCAACCGCGTGCCGCTCAATGCGCGGCTCTCGCTGGCCGAGCATGCGCGCATGCTGGCCGACACCGGCTGCACCCACCTGGTGTTCGGCCCCGACCTGGCCGAGCGCGCGGCGGCGCTGCGCGAGGCGGCGCCGGGCCTGGCCTGCCTGGGCCTCGGCGCGGCGCTCGAGGGCGCGCCCGACCTGCTCGCGCGGGCGGCGACGCTGCCCGCCACGGCGCCCGACTTCGAGCCTTCGCCCGACGACGTGGTGCTCACGCTCTTCACCTCGGGCACCACCGGCACGCTGAAGGCCGCGCAGCACACGCAGGCCTCGTACGCGGCGATCTGCCGCAACGTGCTGCTGAACCTGCTGAACGCCACGCCCGAGGACGCGATGCTGCACGCGGCCTCGCTGATCCATGCCAGCGGCGTGTTCGTGCTGCCGTTCTGGCTGCGCGGCGGCCGCACCGTGATCCTGCCGGGCTTCGAGCCGGGCCAGTTCCTGCGCACGCTGCAGGCCGAGCGCATCACGGCGATCAACCTGGTGCCGACCATGCTGCAGATGCTGTTCGAGCACCCGGAGCTGGCGGCCACCGACGTGAGCGCGCTGCGCTACGTGATCTACGGCGCCTCGCCGATGCCGCGCAGCGTGATCCAGCGCGCGATGGCGGCCTGGGGCCGGCACCGCTTCTGGCAGTACTACGGCCAGACCGAGGTGCCGCTGTGCCTCGCGGTGCTGCGGCCCGAGGACCATGTCGACGAACTGCTGGGCGCCTGCGGCCAGCCCGCGCTCGAGGTCGAGATGCGCCTGGTCGACGAGGCCGGCAACGAGGTGCCCGCCGGCACGCCGGGCGAGATCGCGGTGCGCGCGCCCTCGGCCGTGGCGGGCTACCACGATGCACCCGCGCTCAATGCCGAGACCTTCGTCGCGGGCGGCTGGGTGCGCACGCGCGACGTCGGCGTGTTCGACGCGCGCGGCTTCCTGCACCTGAAGGACCGCACCTCCGACATGATCATCAGCGGCGGCTACAACGTCTATCCGCGCGAGGTCGAGGATGCGCTGATGACGCACCCCGCGGTGCGCGAGTGCGCGGTGATCGGCCTGCCGCACGAGAAGTGGGTGGAGGTGGTCACGGCGGTGGTGGTGCTGCGCGCGGACCAGGCCGTCGACGAGGCAGCGCTGATCGCGCACGTGGCCGGGCGGCTCGCCTCGTACAAGAAGCCGCAGCGCGTGATCTTCGCCGAGGAGATTCCGAAGACCGCGGTCGGCAAGCTCGACCGGCGCGCGCTGCGCGAGCGCCACCGGGGCTGATCAGCCGCCCACGCGCTTGAGCGTGGCGCGCATCGCCTTCGCGAAGCGCGGGTCGGCCATGGCGCCGACGTTGAAGCGCGACCAGCGCGAGACCTGCGTCGAGTCGACGCTGAAGATGCGGCCCGGCGCCATCACGATGCGCCGCGGCAGCAGCTCCCTGGCGAAGGCCAGCGAGTCGGCCACGCCCGGCAGCGCGGCCCAGACATAGAGCGACTGCGGACTGCGCGCGAACACCTCGGCGCCCACCGCATCGAAGAAGCGCAGCGCCTCGCGCGTGGCCTCGCCCAGGCGGTTCTGCAGCCGGTTCAGGTGGCGCTGGTAGTGGCCCTCACTGAGGATCACGTCGACCGTGCGCTCGGCGTACTCGGAGCTGCTCACGTGGATCAGCGCCTTGAGGTCGGCGAGATCGCTCGCGAGGTCGGCGCCGCAGGCGACGAAGCCCACGCGCAGCGCGGCCGAGAAGGACTTGGAGAAGCTGCCAATGTAGATCGTGCGCTCGAGCTGGTCGAGCGCCGCCAGCCGCGGCAGCGCGGTGGGCTTGAAGTCGGCCAGCGGGTCGTTCTCGACGATCAGCAGGTCGTGCTTCTGCGCCAGCTGCAGCACGCGGAAGGCCTTGGCCGGCGAGATGTCGGAGCCGGTCGGGTTGTGGGCCAACGATTGCGTGAAGAACAGGCGCGGCCGCTCGGCCACCAGCAACTGCTCGAGCACCTCGAGGTCGGGCCCGTCGGCCAGCCGCGGCACCGCGAGCATCTGCGCGCCCGCGAGCTTGAGCTTGCCGAACAGCGGGTAGTAGCCGGGATCGTCGACCAGCACCTTGCCGCCGGGCGGCACGAAGTAGCGGATCACGATGTCCATGGCCTCGTTGGCGCCGTGCGTGAGCACGATCTGCCGCGGCTCGGCGCCGATGCCGAAGTCGGCGAGCTTGCGCACCAGGTGCTCGCGCAGCGGGCCGTAGCCGAAGCGGCTGCCGTAGCGGAACAGCGCGCCGAGCCCCGTGCGCACCACCTTCGGGTGGTACTTGTCCAGCCGCACGTCGGCCAGCCATTCGACCGGCGGGAAGCCGTCGCCCACGGCCACCGCGTCGGGCTCGGTCTTGAGCTGCTCGCGCATCAGCCACACGATGTCCATCGCGCGGCCCAGGCTGCCGGCATCGTCCTCGGGCGGCCTGGCGCCCGCGGGCTTCGGCTGCGCGCGCACGAAGTAGCCCGAGCCCCGGCGCGGCTCGACCAGGCCGCGCGAGACCAGGTTCTCGAAGGCCGCCACCACGGTGTTCTTGGCATAGCCGTGCAGTTGCGCGAGCTCGCGCAGCGAGGGCAGCTTGTCGCCGGCCTTGTAGGCGCCGCTGGCGATCTGGCGCGCGAGGGCCTCGGCGAGCGAATCGGCGATGGGGGCGGCGCGCGGGCCGCGGCTGGAGAGAACGCTCATGACCAGCGACTGTGACACGGCGGGCACTGGACGCGCCGCACTGTCCCGACTGTCCCGCGAAACTGTGCCTGCCGAGGCTGGTACAGCGGGCCTAGATTCGCACGCTTCCGAATCCACCCCTTGCACGAACCGAAGCACGAACGATGGTCGCCGACGCCCGCCTCCCCAATTTCCGAGCCCTGACACCCGCGCAGCGCCTCGATCACATCGCGCAGGCCGCTGCGCTCACGCCCGAGGAGAAGGCGCTGCTCGCCACGCCCGGCGCGCTCGGCATCGAGCGCGCCAACGGCATGGTCGAGAACGTGATCGGCACCTTCGAGCTGCCGCTGGGCGTGGCCGGCAACTTCACGGTCAACGGCCGCGAGTACCTGGTGCCGATGGCGGTGGAGGAGCCTTCGGTGGTGGCCGCCGCCTCCTTCATGGCCAAGCTGGCGCGCGAGGGCGGCGGCTTCGAGGCCTCGAGCAGCGGGCCGCTGATGCGCGCGCAGGTCCAGCTGCTGGGCCTGGGCGATCCGCACGGCGCGCGGCTGGCGCTGCTGCGCGCGCGCGATCGCATCCTCGAGGTGGCGAACAGCCGCGACAAGGTGCTGATCGGCCTGGGCGGCGGCTGCCGCGACATCGAGGTGCACGTGTTCGAGGACACGCCGCGCGGCGCGATGGTGGTGCTGCACCTGGTGGTCGACGTGCGCGACGCGATGGGCGCGAACACGGTCAACACCATGGCCGAGGCGGTGTCGCCGCTGGTCGAGCAGCTCACGGGCGGCACGGTGCGGCTGCGCATCCTCTCGAACCTGGCCGACCTGCGGCTGGCGCGCGCCCGCGTGCGGCTCACGCCCGCGGTGCTCAAGACCGCCGAGCGCAGCGGCGAGGAGATCGTCGAGGGCGTGCTCGACGCCTACACCTTCGCGGCCGTCGACCCCTACCGCGCGGCCACGCACAACAAGGGGATCATGAACGGCATCGACCCGGTGATCGTCGCCACCGGCAACGACTGGCGCGCGGTCGAGGCCGGCGCGCATGCCTATGCCTGCCGCCATGGCCGCTACGGCTCGCTCACCACCTGGGAGAAGGACCGGAGCGGCGCGCTGGTCGGCACCATCGAGATGCCGATGCCTGTGGGGCTGGTCGGCGGCGCCACCAAGACCCATCCGCTCGCGCGGCTGGCGCTCAAGATCCTCGGCGTGCAGTCGGCGCAGGAGCTCGGCGAGGTGGCGGTGGCCGTGGGCCTGGCGCAGAACCTCGGCGCGCTGCGCGCGCTCGCCACCGAAGGCATCCAGCGCGGCCACATGGCGCTGCATGCGCGAAACATCGCGCTGGTGGCCGGTGCCACGGGCGACGAGATCGATGCCGTCGCCAAACAGATGGCCACCGAGCACGACGTGCGCACCGACCGCGCGGTGGCACTGCTCGAAGCCCTGCGCGCCAGGCACTGAAGCTCAGCAATCGCGGGAAGGGCCCGCACCACGGACCGCGGCCGATACCGCGGCGGCACGCGGGGCGCGTGCCGTCACACCAGCAAGAACGGAGACAAGCAATGAACCCGAACGGCACGACGCAGGCGCGATGGCGCCTGGTGGAAATCTGGGGCGACACGGCGGACCTGCGCCATCTCGCGGGCGCGATCGCGATCGGCATCGCCGTGAGCCTGGCCGGCTTCCTGCTGGCCAACCGCCTGCTCGCGGGCGCCGTGCGTTCGCCCGAGCTGGCGCGTGCCTACGCGATGCTGGCGGGCCTCGCGGGCTGCGTGATCGCGGGCCTGATCTGCGCGCTGCTGTTCGCGCCCAAGCGCGAGGTGGTGGAAGGCGGCGCGGCCGATCCGCGCTGGCGCGAGGAGGTGCTGGCCGAACTGGCCGGCGAGCACGGCGACCTGGGCGCGATGAGCGACCTGCCGCCCGCCGCGCTGCGCGAGCTCCAGGAGCTGGGCCTGCACGACCTGTTCGCCAACCACCGCCCGCGCACCCGCGCCGCCGCCGAAGGAGCCGCCTCGTGATCGACGCCGCACTGCTGAACCAGATCCTCGTCGCCACCGGCATGGGCCTCGTGGGCGCCGTGGTGTTCGCCGCCATCGGCCTCGTGTCGGGCACCGACGAGACCACCACGCTCGCGCCGCTGACCCTGCTGGTGGTGCTGCTGGGGGTGCCGCCCGAGGGCGTGTTCACCTTCTTCCTCGCGGCCGCGGTGGCCAAGCACATGACGCACGCGGTGCCGACCGCGCTGCTGGGCATTCCGGGCGACACCATGGCCACGCCGCTGCTGCAGGACGCCAACATGCTGCGCAACCTCGGCGTGCCGCACATCGCGCTGCGCAAGATGGTGTCGGGCGCGATCATCGCGGCCTTCGTCGCGGTCCCGCTGGCCGTGCTGTTCGCGGTGCTGCTCGCGCCCTACGGCGCGGCCATCACCAAGGCGGCGCCGTGGATCTTCGTGGTGGCGGCCGTCGCCATCGCCTGGTTCTCGAGCGGTCGCTGGGCCTCGGTGGCGACGCTGGTGCCGTTCGTGATCGTGATCGTGGCGCTGCAGTCGCTGACCGCCAAGTACGGCGTGAAGCTCAGCATCAGCTACTTCCTGGGCATCGCGATCGGGCCGCTGGTGGCCGACCTGTTCTCGGTGCTGTCGCCGACGGCCAGGGCGCGCATGGCGCGCGAGAAGGTGCGCACCTTCTCGCTGGCGCCCGACGTGAAGGGCTGGACCGGCTACTTCCCGAACCCCTTCAAGGTGCTCGACCGCGGCCAGGTGAAATGGACGCTGGCCACCGCCACCATCTCGAGCGCCACCTTCGTGTTCAGCCCGGTCGCGATGACGGTGGTGCTCGGCGAGCTGGTCGGCTCGCGCATCAAGCATGCCTACCACCGGCTCACCACCACGCTGGCCGCGCGCAACGGCGTGACCGAGGCCACCTACGTGGCCGAGGCGCTGATCCCGCTGATCGCGATCGGCCTGCCGCTGAGCCCGGTGGCCGCGGGCCCGGCGGCGCCGCTGTTCAATGCGCCGCCGGTGTTCACCATCGACGCCGCCACCGGCCAGACCCACAACCTGCACAACCTGCTGAGCCACTGGGAATTCCTGGGCTACGGCATGCTGGCGGTGATCCTCGCGGCGCTGGTGGCCTATCCCTTCACCATGAACTTCGCGCGCCGCGCGGCGCTGTTCGTCTCGCGCAAGGTCAGCCACGAGGCGATCATCGCCACCTTCGTCGGCCTGATCGTGGTGATCAGCGTCTGGGAAGGGCAGCTGCTGGGGCTGTTCGTGATCCTCACCATGGGCCTGCTCGGCGGGCTGCTGTCGCGCGCCATCGGCTTCAACACCGGGGTGCAGTTCATGGGCTACTACACGGCGGTGCTGACGGTGCCCGCGGTGCTCAAGGCGATCGGCTAGGGCTTGGCCTTCTTCTTCGAGCCGGGCGGCTCGTCGAGTCCGAACAGCCGCTCCACCTGCTGCCCCACGCGCGCGCCGATCGCCGTGCCCACGCCCGGCAGCACCGCGCTGCCGACGGCCGCGCCCGCGAGCGCGCCGCCGGTCAGCGAGAGCTCGGGATCGCTCAGGGTGCCGCCGATCTTCAGCGGCACGCCGACCACGCCGTCGATCAGGTCGACCGCGGCATCGCCCTGGATGCGCCGGTTGAACAGCCGCACGTTGCCGCTGGCGGTGAGCACGCCCGAACGCGCCTTGAGGTTGGTGTAGCGCAGCACGGTGCCGTCGGGCGTGGCCTCGGTGTCGAGCGTGCCGCTGAGCTCGTCGAGCGCGGTGCGCCCGCCGCGGCTGATGCCGGCGGTGCTCACGGCCTTGGCGAGGTCGAGCTTGGTCAGGGTGGCCGGGCTGACCGAGAACACGGTGCGCGTGCGCAGGCCGCGCATCAGGGCGCCGGCCTTGTCGGCCTCGGCCGTCAGCGTGGTCTGGCCGTGCAGCTTGCCGGCGACGAAGGTGCGACGGCCGAAGGTCTGGACCAGCGCCTCGATGTCGACGTCGCGCGGCGCGAGCTCGGCCGACACGCGCAGGCGGCCGTTGTCCAGCGTCTCGAAGCGGCTGACGCCGTTCCAGCTGCCGCCCGCCACGTCGATGCGGGTCTGCCAGCGGTCGTTGCGGCCCTCGCGGTCCAGCCGCAGCCGCGCCGGCGGCGAGGCCGCCGTGCGCTCGGCCAGCGCATGGCGCGGGCGCCAGCCGGGGTCGAAGTCGATCTGGCCGTCGTAGGCCAGCTCGATGTCGCGCCGGTCGATCCAGCGCACGTCGCGCCAGCGCAGCCGCTCGAGCGGCGTCTCGGCCAGGGTCCAGGGCGCGGGCAGGGCGATCTGCCCTTTCTCGACGGTCTCGGGCGCGCGGCCGCGGAAGGCGCGGATCGATTCGCCCGGCAGCACCGCGCCCTCGACCTCGAGCGAGTCGGCCGCGACCACGCGCTTCCACAGCGGCGCGAGCTGCAGCCGCAGCGCGATGCGGTGCAGCGTGACCGGGCGTGGCTGGTCGGTGGCGACGTCGGTCAGCACCAGCACCGGCATGGGCAGCAGCGACCAGTGGGCGCCGCCGATCCTGAGGCCGATGCCGTAGTGCTTCTCGAAGCCCTCGGCGATGCGCTGCGACACCTCGGCGTCGCTGGGCAGCAGCCAGCGCGCCGCCCCCCACAGGGCGAGGGCGCCCGCCAGCAGCACCAGGGCCGAGCCGGCGAGCCAGAACCGGACGCGCCGGGAGAGGGGTTTCATCCATGCAAGCTAGCACGCCTAGGCGACTGCCAGTGTCAGCCGCCGTCGCTATAGTTTCCGCCACCCTTTTCGAAGCACACCAAGACGAAAGACGAGCACGCCATGCGCATTTGGAAGAAAGACATCTCGGTCGAGGCCCTGACCCAAAGCCACGTCGGCACCACCGTGGAACACCTGGGCATCGAATTCCTCGAGGTCGGCGACGACTTCATCCGAGCGCGCTGCCCGGTCGACAACCGCACGCGCCAGCCCTACGGCATCCTGCACGGCGGCGTGTCGGTGGTGCTGGCCGAGACGCTGGGCTCGTGCGGCGCCCACTACTCGGCGCCCGACGGCGAGCGCGCCGTGGGCCTGGACATCAACGCCAACCACATCCGCTCGGCCTCGAGCGGCTGGGTGATCGGCACCGCCCGCCCGGTGCACCGCGGGCGCAGCACCCAGGTCTGGCAGATCGACCTGACCAACGAAGCGGGCGAGCTGACCTGCGTTTCGCGCATCACAATGGCGGTGCTCCAGCCCCGCGGCTGAGCACGACCGGCACCCTACAAGCCTGGACCACGACACGAGGAGACAAGCCATGAGCAATCCATTCACCTGGCGCGAAGTCGCCGCCACCGAGGGGCGCGTGGTCGCGCCCGACGAACGCCTGCCCTGGGTACAGACCGGCTTCATGGGCGTGCAGCACGTGATCGCCATGTTCGGCGCCACCGTGCTGGCGCCGATCCTGATGGGCTTCAGCCCCAACATCGCGATCCTGATGAGCGGCATCGGCACGCTGATCTTCTTCCTGATCACGGGCGGCAAGGTGCCCAGCTACCTGGGCTCGAGCTTCGCCTTCATCGGCGTGGTGATCGCGGCCAGCGGCTACGCCGGCAAGGGGCCCAACGCCAACATCGCGGTGGCGCTGGGCGGCATCGTGGCCTGCGGCGTGGTCTACATCGTGATCGGCGCCATCGTGCAGGCCGTGGGCACGGGCTGGATCGAGCGCTTCATGCCGCCGGTGGTGACCGGCGCGGTGGTCGCGGTGATCGGGCTCAACCTCGCGAACGTGCCGATCAAGAACATGGCGGCCGGCAACTTCGACGCCTGGATGCAGGCCCTGACCTTCCTCTGCGTCGGCCTGGTGGCGGTGTTCACGCGCGGCATGGTGCAGCGGCTCCTGATCCTGGTGGGGCTGATCCTGGCCACCATCGTCTATGCCGTGCTGACCAACGGCATGGGCCTGGGCAAGCCGGTGGACCTCAGCGGCATCGCCAACGCGGCCTGGTTCGGCCTGCCGGCCTTCACCGCGCCGGTGTTCACGGCCAACGCGATGCTGCTGATCGCGCCGGTGGCGATCATCCTGGTGGCCGAGAACCTGGGCCACCTGAAGGCGGTGACGGCCATGACCGGGCGCAACCTCGACGGCTACATGGGCCGCGCCTTCATCGGCGACGGCATCGCCACGGTGGTCAGCGGCGCGGCCGGCGGCACCGGCGTGACCACCTATGCCGAGAACATCGGCGTGATGGCCGCCACCCGCATCTACTCGACCGCGGTGTTCGTGGTGGCGGCGGTGATCGCGCTGGTGCTGGGCTTCAGCCCCAAGTTCGGCGCGCTGATCCAGGCCATCCCGCTGCCGGTGATGGGCGGCGTGAGCATCGTGGTGTTCGGCCTGATCGCGGTGGCCGGGGCCAAGATCTGGGTCGACAACAAGGTCGACTTCTCGCAGAACAAGAACCTGATCGTGGCGGCGATCACGCTGATCATCGGCACCGGCGACTTCACGCTGAAGTTCGGCGACTTCGCGCTGGGCGGCATCGGCACCGCCACCTTCGGGGCCATCATTCTTTACGCACTGCTGGGCCGCACGAAGAACTGAGGCACTCCCGGGGGCCCGCGCAAGCCCCCAAAGTGAAACCTCGTGCAATAAATGTGCTTCCGGGGCGGCCCGGGCCGCGGCGCCGCACCGCCGCGCGCCCCGCGCCCGTTAGACTCCCAGGCTTTTCGCACCGACGTTTTCCAGACGTTTTCCAATGGCCGATGTTTCCGCCGCGCGCACCAGGGCGGTATTCGAATTCAAGAGCGCCACGCTGCCGCTGATCGCAGTCATCCTCAAGACGACCGATCTGGGCGTGCTGGCCGAGGCGCTCGACGCCCAGCTGGCGGATTCCCCCGATTTCTTCGAACAGGAACCGGTGGTCATCGATCTCTCGCAACTGCCGGAAGCCTCGGCCGAGGGCGGGGCGGGCGACGCGCTCGATTTCGAGGCCCTGCGCGGCCTGCTGGCGCGCCACCAGACCCAGCCGATCGCGGTGCGCGGCGGCAGCGAGGCCCAGCACGCCGCGGCCCGCGCCGCC
Organism: Variovorax sp. GW821-FHT10D07; assembly: GCF_059415325.1. NCBI lineage: Bacteria > Pseudomonadati > Pseudomonadota > Betaproteobacteria > Burkholderiales > Comamonadaceae > Variovorax > Variovorax sp. GW821-FHT10D07. The sequence continues at coordinate 82,756 of NZ_JBWKMZ010000009.1, forward strand.
GGCCTGGTGGTGACCGACATGCCCGCCGCCCCGGCCCCGCGCCCGGCCGAGCCGCCGCCGGCCACCCCGTCGCCCGCGCCGCAGATCGTGCGCGAGGTGCCGGTGCCGGCCAACGGCACGCTCCTGATCGACCGGCCGCTGCGCTCGGGCCAGCAGGTCTATGCCCGCGGCGGCGACGTGATCGTGACGGCCGTGGTGAGCCATGGCGCGGAGGTCATCGCCGACGGCAACGTGCACGTGTACGCGCCGCTGCGCGGCAAGGCGATCGCCGGCGCGCGCGGCAACACCGAGGCGCGGATCTTCTCGACCTGCCTCGAAGCCCAGCTGGTGGCGGTGGCCGGCATCTACCGGACCTCGGAAGTGCCGCTGCCCGACTCGGTGCTCGCGAAGGCGGCCCAGATCCGGCTCGATGGCAAGAAAATCGTGATCGAGCCCATTGCCTGACGGCAGGCCGGGACGACGCGGCAGCGATCCAGCAACAACCGAATCGAAACAAGAAGGAATGGCCATGGCCAAGATAGTGGTGGTGACCTCGGGCAAGGGCGGCGTCGGCAAGACGACCACGAGCGCCAGCTTCTCCTCGGGCCTCGCGCTCGCGGGCAAGAAGACGGCCGTGATCGACTTCGACGTGGGCCTGCGCAACCTCGACCTGATCATGGGTTGCGAACGCCGCGTGGTGTACGACCTGATCAACGTGATCCAGGGCGAGGCCAACCTGAGCCAGGCCCTGATCAAGGACAAGCAGTGCGAGAACCTGTTCGTTCTCGCCGCCTCGCAGACGCGCGACAAGGAAGCGCTGACGCAGGAAGGCGTGGAGAAGGTGCTGACCGACCTGGCGGCGATGGACTTCGACTACATCGTCTGCGACTCGCCCGCGGGCATCGAGACCGGCGCGATGATGGCCATGCACTTCGCCGACGAGGCGCTGGTGGTGACCAATCCCGAGGTCTCGTCGGTGCGCGACTCGGACCGGATCCTGGGCATGCTCAGCAGCAAGACCAAGCGCGCCAAGGACGGCGGCGATCCGGTCAAGGAACACCTGCTGATCACGCGCTACAACCCGAACCGGGTGGCGGGCGGCCAGATGCTCTCGCTGGAGGACATCCAGGACATCCTGCGCATTCCGCTGATCGGCGTGATCCCCGAGTCGGAAAGCGTGCTGCACGCTTCCAACCAGGGCGTGCCCGCGATCCACGACAAGGACACGGACGTGGCCCAGGCCTACAGCGACGTGGTGGCGCGCTTCCTCGGCGAGGACAAGCCGATGCGTTTCGTCGAGGCCGAGAAGCCGGGCTTCTTCAAGCGGATTTTCGGAGGCAGATAAGGCATGTCGTTCCTCTCGTTCCTCCTTGGCGAAAAGAAGAAGACTGCCAGCGTTGCCAAGGAACGCCTGCAGATCATCCTCGCCCACGAGCGTTCCAGCCTCAGCGGCAAGAGGCGGCCCGACTATCTGCCCGAACTCCAGCGCGAGCTGGTGGCGGTGATCTCGAAGTACGTGGCCATCAATCCCGAGGACATCAAGGTCCACCTGGAGACCCAGGACAACCTCGAGGTGCTCGACATCAAGATCGAGCTGCCCGACCCGGCGCCCACGCCGGCGCGCTGAGTCAGTCCGGCGCGAAGAAGCGGAAGCGGACCGTCGGGTCCGCGACCACGCGCGCCGACAGGGCGCGCTCCCATTCAAGGTAGTCGGCCCAGGCCGGGTCGCGCCGCGGCCCGAACACGCGCATCACCGAGCCCCAGTCGTCGTCGAATGGGGTCAGCAGGCGCGCCGCCTCAAGCGTGGTCGACAGCGGCCGACCCGAGGCCTTCCAGGCCCGGGTGCCGCCCGCGAGCCAGCCGAAGCGCACGCCGGCCCCGGGCCAGCGGCGTTGCGCATCGCGCGCCACGCGGCTCGCCGCGATGCCGTCGGGCGAGGTGAAGACCAGCGTGCGGCCCGGCACGATCAAAGGAGAGAGCGGCGCCAGCGAGGCCGGCAGCAGGTAGAGCGCGCCCGGCAGGTGGCCGCGTTCGTATTCCAGGCTGGGGCCGACATCGACCACCGTGGCGCCTTCGAGCGCCTCGGCCTCGATGGCGGGCGGGGCATCGGCGATCGCGGTGGAAGGGGCCGGCGGCAGGCCCTGGGAGGGCAGCGGGCCGTCGAACACATGCACCTCGGCCTGGCCGAGCTGCGTGAGCCAGAAGCTCGTGATGGCGGCGCGCAGCCGGTGCGCCGGATCGTCGAACAGCACGATGCGCGCGCCGCGCGTGCCCACGAGGTTCTCGAAATGCATCAGCAGCTGGCCGCCGGGCACCTGCTGCACGGCCGTGCCCGCGAAGGCCGGGTCGGGCTGCGGGCGCACGTCGAACAGGTAGAGGCTGCGCCGCGGGTCGGCCTGCCAGCGCGCGAGCTGCGCGGCATCGGCCAGCGGCAGGCGGTGGCGCGCGATCAGGCCGTCGGCCAGTTCGCGCAGCCGCTCGGGCGACTCGGCCGGCAGCAGGTCGGCCGGCGCGGCGTTCTGCACCACGGGGCCGCCATGCAGGCCCCAGTCCATCACGCCGTCCTCGACGAACACCGCATCGCGCGCGCGGCCCAGCAGCCGCAGGGTGGTGGCGCCGACGATGCCGCGCGTGCGGCTGAAGCAGTTGATGGCCCAGAGGTGGTCGGCAGCGGCGGGCGCATCGAAGCGCCGCAATGCGAGCTCGGTGCCGGGATGATTGCGCGCGCCCGGCAGCGAGAGGAATTCGAATTCGGCGCGCGGCCGCGCATCGACCAGCGTGGTGGGCCGGCCATCGCGCAGTCGCTCGCGCAGCGCCTCGACGCCGACCGAGGGCGTGCCGAAGTGCAGCCGCGCGCGGTCGCCGAAGGCCTTGACCAGCGTGCCGTAACCATCGATGACGGGCAGCCCCTGCGCGGCCCAGGCCTCGATGCCGCCGGCCAGCAGGCGCACATCGGTGTAGCCCAGCCGCTCGAGCACGGCCGCGGCCTCGTGCGCGGGGCCATCGGGCGCGGCGCGGTCGTCGTAGAGCACGATCGCCGTGGAACGGCGCGGCACCAGCGTGGCGATCTGCGGCTCGAGGCCGCTCAACGGCGCATTGCGCGCGAGGTTCGGATGCCGCGCTACGTAGTGGCGGGTCTCGCGCACGTCGAGCAGCGCGAGCTCGGGCCCGTCGGCGGCCAGCAGCAGTGCATGCAGCGCCGCGGCATCGAGGGTGGGGCGGTCGTGCGCGCTCATGTCAGTTCGGCTGGATGCCGGCCTGCTTCACCACCGCGGTCCACTTGACGGTCTCGGTCTGGATGAAGCGCGCGAACTCCTCGGGCGAACTGCCGACCGTGAAGGCGCCGATGTCGTCGTAGCGCTTGCGGAAGTCGGCCGACTGCACGATCTCGCGCAGCTCGCGCGACAGCCGCTGCACCAGCGGCGCGGGCGTGCCGCTGCGCACCACCACGCCGTACCACGAGGTGACCTCGAAGTCGCCGAGGCCGGCCTCGGCGGCGGTGGGCACCTCGGGCAGCCAGGGCGCGCGGCTGCGGTAGGCCACGGCCAGCGGCTTGAGCGTGCCGGCCTTGACGAAGGGGATCGCGGTCACGACCTCGTTGAAGATGAACTGGGTCTGGCCCGCGAGCAGGTCGTTGATGGCGGGCGCGCTGCCCTGGTAGGGGATGGGCGTGAAGTCGGCGCCGGTCTGGGACTTGAGCAGCTCGCCTGCGAGGTGCGAATAGGCGCCCACGCTGATGCCGTAGTTGACCTTGCCGGGGTTCTTCTTCGAATAGTCGATGAGCTCGCGCGGGTTGTTGACCGGCACCTTGGGATTGACCAGCAGCAGCTGCGGCGTCTGCACCAGCAGCGACACCGGCGTGAAGTCGCGCGCGAGGTCGTAGCTCAGCTGTTTGAACAGCGCGGGCTGCACCGTGAGGTTGGAGGCCGGCGCGAGCAGCAGCGTGTAGCCGTCGGCCGGCTGGCGCGCCACGTAGTCGAAGCCGATGTTGCCGGCCGCGCCGCTGCGGTTCTCGACCACCACGGGCTGCTTCAGGCGCTGCTGCAGCTGCTCGGCGACCTCGCGGCCGATCTTGTCGGCGATGCCGCCCGCGGGGTAGGGCACGACCACGCGCACGGTGCGCTGCGGATAGTCGTCGGGCGCGGCGGCCTGGGCCGGCAGCACGGTCGACAGGGCGAGCAGCAAGGCGGCGAGGCCGCGCGAGGGGAGGGTGTTCATGGGACGACGCAAAAAGCCAGCGAGCCTAGGGCGCGGGGGCGGCGGCGCGAACGAAGTTTCGCACCCTTGCTTATGCGGAATGGGCGCATGCGGCGCGGCCGAGGCTTCCTAGCATCGCAGGCCGGACCGCCTCCTCATGAACACCGCCGCCCGCACCTCCACCCAGCCGCTGCAACCCGCGGCCATCGCGCCCGTCGTTGCGGCGCTCCCCGCACGCGGCCGCCGCCACTGGTGGTGGCACTACGAGGTGCCCACCCTGCTGCTCGCGGGCGCGCTCTACCTGGCCTGGGCCGCGCTGGTCTGGTGGCATGCGGCGCTGCCGGGCTGGGCGCTGTTCGCGGCCGGCGGCTACCTCGCGCAGCTGCACTTCTCGCTGCAGCACGAGAGCATCCACGCGATGCGCCAGTTGCCGCAGTGGCTGCGCTGGGCCGTGGTGTGGCCGCCGCTCAACCTGTGGCTGCCGTACCCGTTCTACAACCGCGGCCACAGCGCGCACCACGTCAACTTCCACCTCACGCATCCCGAGCGCGACACCGAGAGCGCCTACCACTCGGCACCGGCGTGGGCCGGCTACGGACGCTTCTGGCGCTGGATCTACCTGGCGAACCAGACGGTGGCCTTCCGCGTCGTGCTGGGGCCCTTCCTGCGGCTGTGGAAGCTGGTGCGCTTCGAGACCGGCCGGGTCGCGGCCGGCGACTTCTCGCGCTTGCCGACCTGGGGCTGGCATGCGCTGAGCGTGGCGCCGGTGCTGTACTTCGTGATCGGCGTGGCCGGCATGAGCCTGGGCGAGTACCTGCTGTGCTTCGTCTACCCGGGGATGATGCTGGGCTCGCTGCGCACCTTCACCGAGCACCGCTGGGCCGACACGCCGCACGAGCGCGTGGCGATCGTCGAATCGAACGCGGTGTTCGGCCTGCTCTACCTCTTCAACAACCTGCACCACGTGCACCACCGCGCGCCGACCATGCCCTGGTACGAGATCCCGGTGTACTTCCGGCGCCACCGCGCGGCGGTGCTGGCGGCCAACGGCCACTTCTACTACCGCGGCTATGGGCAGATCGTGCGGCGGCACCTGTTCCGGCCGGTGTTCGTGCCGGTGCATCCGGCCTGGTAGCCAGGGCCCGTCAGCCTTATCCAGCGACGAAGCCCAGCACGCGTTCGATCACCTCGGCCTCCTTGAGGATGCGGCGGTGCCCCAGCCCCTGCGTGGCGACGAGCCGCGCGCCCGCGATCGCATCGCGGTAGGCCTCGCTGTCGGCGAAGCGGTTCACGCGGTCGTCGCGGTCGTGCACGATCAGGGTCGGCCGCGCGATGCGCGGGCCCACGGCGGACGGCTCGAACTGCGGCATCAGGATGCCTTCGCGCGATTCGATGCGCCGCTGCATCGCGGCGCGCGTGCGTTCGCGCAGGCCGAACACGTGGGCGAAGTAGCGCGTGTATTCGCGCGGCGAGGCGGGCGGCGCCAGCAGCACCAGCCGCTCGGCCGGCAGTCCGCGCGCCGCCGCGTAGGCCAGTGCGTTGCCGCCCATCGAGTGCGCGATGGCCGCGCGCAGCGCATGGCCCTCGGCCGCGAGCCGCGCCGCGACGTACTCGAGCGCGCGCGCGAACTGCGGCAGGTTGCTGGCCCAGCCCGCGCTGCGGCCGTGCGCCGGCAGCTCGAGCAGCACCGGCCGCAGGCCCGCCGCGGCGATGGCCTGGGCCAGCGGCAGCATCTGGCCCGCATGGCCGCCCCAGCCGTGCATCAGCAGCACCACGGGCGTCTCGTCGACGGCCGAGGCCTGCGAGGCGAGATGGTAGAGGCCGAGGCTGCCCTGTTCGAAGGCCCAGGTCTCGCGCCGCCACTCGGCGCCCGGCCCCTGGCCGCGGTAGAGCCACTTGGGCGGCAGCGGCGTGCGGAACACGCGGCTGGCCGCGCGCACGCCGAGCGCGGGCCAGAGGCGCTCGATGGCACCGAGCGTCCAGCGCACGGCGCGCAGCCGGAGGCTGGCGCCGTAGTAGCCGGAACGCGCGGCGTGGGTGGAGGCCGAAGGCGTGGCGCTGCTCGTCATGCCGTGCGCCCCTTCAGTACCAGACCCAGTCCTGGTTGCTGCCGGGCAGCGCACGCAGGGCTTCGCGCAGGGTTTCGACGCCGAGGGCCAGCGCGTAGACGGCCAGGCAGAGGGCAATGATCAGCATGGTGTTTCTCCTTTTTTATCGCACGGTTGTGCGAAATTCAGATAAGCAAAGACGAAAAGCGTGCGCCCGGGACCTGCCTCAGGCGCGGTAGTCGGAAAGGATGCGCCGCCAGCTGCGCGCGGCATGCTCGCCGGCCAGCGGGTCGCGCAGGAAGCGCGCGTCGTGCAGCAGGGTCATCACGAGGCCGTTGAGCTCGCTGACCAGCAGCGCGGCGTCGGTGCCGGCCTTGAGCTCGCCGCTGTCCACCGCCTGCAGCACGGTGCGGCGCAGCGCGGCGCGCCAGCGGGTGATCTCGGCGAGCAGCAGCTCGCGCAGCTCGCCCTCGCGGTCGTCGTATTCGAAGGCGCCCGCCATGTAGAGGCAGCCGGTCTCGCTCTCGACGTCGCGCGTGCGCGCGATCCAGCGCTCGACGATGTCGGTCAGCCGCGCCAGGCCCTTGGGCTTCTGCATCGCAGGCACGAACACGTCGGCCAGGAAGCGGCGGCCGTATTCCTCGATGACGGCCTTCTGCAGCGCCTCGCGCGATCCCACGCGCGAGAACACGCCGCTCTTGGACAGGGCCAGCCGGCTCGCGATCGCCTGCAGCGTGATCGCCTCCAGGCCCTCGGCCAGCGCGAGATCCATCGCCGCGCCGACGATGGCGGTACGGGTCAGCTCGCTTTTCTGGGTCTTGGCGTCCATGCGGCGCACTTTAGCACAGTCGTGCGAAATGGCAAGCCAACGCAAAGGCCGCCTTGCCAGAGGGCCCAAAGATGATTTGCTCATGTGAAACCAACAAACGCATCGTTCCCCGCATAAGCCGTTGTGCAGAGAATTCCCGGTCCGTCCCGCTCCGGGACATGACCCTTCCGCGCCAGATGAACTTCCAACAACTGCGCTCGGTACGCGAGGCCGTTCGTTGCGGCTTCAACCTGACCGAGGTCGCCCATACCCTCCACACCTCGCAGCCCGGCGTGAGCCGGCAGATCCGCGAACTCGAGGAGGAGCTCGGCATCGAGCTCTTCGTGCGGGCCGGCAAGCGGCTCACCGGCCTCACCGAACCCGGCGGCCACGTGCTGCCGATCATCGAGCGCATGCTGCTCGAGAGCAGCAACCTGCGGCATGCCGGGCAGGAGTTCGTCGCGCAGCAGAGCGGCCTGCTGTCGGTGACGGCCACGCACTCGCAGGCGCGCTATGCGATGCCGGTGGCGGTGCAGGAATTCCGCGCCCAGTTTCCCAACGTGAAGCTGCACCTGCACCAGGGCTCGCCCAAGCAGATCGCGCAGATGCTGATCGACGGCGAGGCCGACGTGGGCATCGCCACCGAGGCGCTGGGCGACTACCCGCAGCTGGTCGCCCTGCCCTGCTACCGCTGGACCCATTCGGTGATCGTGCCGCCGGGCCATCCGCTGCTCGACGCACCGCTCACGCTCGATGCGCTCACGCGCTATCCGCTGATCACCTACGACACCGGCTTCACGGGCCGCTCGCGCATCGACGAGGCCTTCGCGCAGCGCGGGCTCACGCCCAACATCGTGCTGGCCGCGATGGATGCCGACGTGATCAAGACCTACGTGCAGCTCGGCATGGGCGTGGGCATCGTGGCCGGCGTGGCCTACGAGGCCGAGCGCGACACGCAGCTGCGCGCGATCGACGCGGGGCGCCACTTCGGCATTAATCTCACGAAGCTCGCGGTGCGGCGCGGCAACTACCTGCGCAAGTACGTCTACGCCTTCATCGAGTCCTTCGCGCCGACCCTCACGCGCGCTGTGGTGGAAAAGGCACTGACCGACGAGACCAGGGCTTCGCACTACGAAATCTGAAAAGCGTGGCCCGACAAGGGCTTGGCGCTCGGACTTCGCACGGCGGATGCGAGGCTTCGGTCACGATGTCGACCGAAGCGGCGAGACTTCCATACGAAAGCATGAAAAAGCTGCCAGTTGCTTCACACAAGGAGCGTACATTCGCATTCATCCCAGCTTTCCGGAACGGATCAGCAATGGCATCGATTTCGCAGCAGCACCCCACAGCGAAGGCCAAGGCCCTCAAGGCCGCCGAAGCCAGCGAACGGCGCGAACGCCTGCGACGAGGGCTGCCCGCCACGGTGGAACTGCTGCAGCAACGCCATGCCGACCGCATCGACGACAGCGACATCGATGCCTACGTGAACCTCAACTGGCTCGAATGGCACGGCGGCGGGCTGCGGCTCACGATCACGGGCCGCAACGTCTGCGCGCAGCTCGCGCCCACGGCACTCGTCTGAGGCACCCCCAAGAGAAAGCCGCCGCGGCGTGAAGCCTGCGGCGGCTTTCGTGCGGGCTCCTTTCGGAGCCCTGCGGCAGTGGGCACTTATCGTTATTGGCCAGCGATGATCTGCGAGATCACGCCCGTGGCGATCGCGGCCAGCACGAAGTCGCCGCCCACGCCCATCCACTGGTAGCCGCGCGGCGGCGGCTGCAGGCGGTAGGCGCGGTAGTCGTTGACCACGTAGTTGCGCGTGCGGTACTCGCTCGGCACGCGGCCGCCGCGGCGCCATTCGGCATGCGGTTGCGGGAAGCCGCGGCGATCGAACTGGCGTCCGTCGCGGAAGTCCTGGTTGCCCCAGTGGCCGGGCGGCGGGCCGCGGCGCTCCATGCGGTCATGGCCCGGAGGGCCGCCGCGATGACCGTCATGGCCGCGGCCCTGCGCGAAGGCGCTGCCCGCTGCCATGCACATGGCGAGTGCCGCGGCGGCCACGGCCATGCTCTTCGTCTTGTTGATGAACATCTGGAACTCCTTCGTGCGTGTTGTGATGACGAGTCCATTGTGGGCGGCCTGTGTGTCGGTCAGCCCGCGCTCAGGTAGGCGCGAAGTGAAACAAGGTAAGCGGCGGTATCCGCGCCTCCTGCACTCCTACAGCCGCGCGGCGCCATGGTGCCGTTCAGGGCAGGCCGGGCACGTAGCGGTTGACGACGATGCCGCATTCGTAGGCGTCGGAGCGCAGCAGCGCGAGCCGGTGGCCCTTGCTGCGGTCGTTGAACACCGACAGCCCGCCGCCCACCGCGGCCGGATTGACGAAGAACTGGAACTCGTCGACCACACCGGCCTCGACCAGCGCCGACGCGAAGCCCACGCCGCCGATCGAGAGGATGTCGCCGCCCTCCTGGCGCTTGAGCGTCTCGACCGCCTCGGCCAAGTCGCCATGGACCACCGCGGTGCGCTCCCAGCGCGAGGCCTCGAGCTTGTTCGAGAGCACCACCTTGTCGGCATTGACGATCTTCTGGGCGAAGGCGTAGTGGCGATCGGCCGGAAAGCGCTGCGCCGCGCGGCCCCAGTGGTCGAGGTAGCCCTCCTCCGCGATCTTGCGGCTCAGGAGGATGGTGCCCACGCTGTCGAACACGGTGTTGAAGTCCTGCTTGAGCCGCTCGTCCCAGGGCCAGGGATCGCCCCAGCCCCAGAGCTGCCAGTCGAGGTGGGCGTGGGCCGCCGACACGTAGCCGTCGACGGACATCTGCATCTGAAGGATCAGCTTTCTCATGCGCGTTCTCCTGGTGGGTCTGGAGGGATCGAAGCGCCCGGCTTTCCGCTTGTGAATTGCAATCGGTTTCCGGCGGGCGGTTGCAGTGTCTTCCGACCGATGCAAGAATGCAAGCGGTTCCGAAAGAAAAGCGTAGGAGCGCGCGCCATGGCATCCCAGGAAAAATCCCTCTGCCCGATCAACCTCGCGCTGGAAGTCTTCGGCGACCGCTGGAGCCTGCTGATCGTGCGCGACATGATGTTCGCGGGCAAGCGCCATTTCCGCGAGTTCCTGCAGTCCGACGAAGGCATCTCGACCAACATCCTCACCGAGCGGCTCGGCAAGCTCGTCGAGCAGGGCGTGCTGCGCAAGAGCGACGATCCCACGCACAGGCAGAAGGCGCTCTACAGCCTCACGCCCATGGGCATCGACCTGCTGCCGGTGGTGGCGCAGATCGGCATCTGGGGCCGCAAGCACACGGCCGCCACGAAGGACAGCGCCGCCGATGCCGCCGCGCTCGACAAGGGCGGGCCCGCGCTCTGGAAGAAGCTGCAGGCGGAGCTGCGGCGTGCGCATGCCGAGGGCCGCGCGGCCTGAAAGACACGCGTCACGTCCGGTCACCAGACTCGCGCGGGAGCGCTGGCAGAATGCCGCCCGGCACCCTGCCAAACCCGAACGCAGCAACCACACACCGAGGGGTCCGATGACCGAACACACCGTCGCGGCAGCCGTCGTCTACGCCAAGGACGTGACGCGCCTGAGCACGTTCTACACGCGCGTCGCCGGCCTGTCGCTCGCCCATGCCGAAGGCGGATTCAGCACCCTCGAATCGCCCGCGCTGCAGCTGTTCGTGGTCGCGATGCATGGCGACATCGCGGCCCGGGTCCATGTGTCGCAGCCGCCGGTGCGGCGCGAGAACACGGCGCTGAAGTTCGTCTTTCCGGTCGAGAGCCTGCGCGATGCGCGGCGCGCGGCCGCCGAGCACGGCGGCGCATTGAAGCCGGCCGAGGCCGAATGGGCGTTCGGCGGCCATCGCTATTGCGACGGGCACGACACCGAGGGCAATGTGTTCCAGCTGCGCGAGCGCGCGATCGCCACGGGCGACGAGACGAACGATTGAGCGGGCGCGGCGAGCGCCACATGCCGCATGCCGCGGGCGCAAGCCCTGTACGGTCTTTCGCCCATCGACGGAAACGGCCGCTAAGCTGGCGCCCGCCTCGACGGCCCCTCTTCCCCTCCTCCTCCACGCACGCATGAACCGACGCCACCTGCTGCAGCTCCTCGCCGGCGGCATCGCCGCCTCCACGCTCGCCGCCTGCGGCCGGCGCAAGGCCTCGGAGCCGGCCCTGAAGTCCGATGCCAAGCTGCTCGCGCTGGGCGACAGCCTGACCTTCGGCTATGGCGCGCCGCCCGGCGAGGACTGGCCCGCGAGGCTCGCGGCGCTCACGGGCTGGCAGGTGGTCAACGAAGGCATCAACGGCGACACCTCGGCCGGTGCCCTGAAGCGGCTCGACGCGCTGCTCGCGGCCGACAGCTACGACGCGGTGCTGGTGGGCATCGGCGGCAACGACATGCTGCGCGGCGTGCCGCTGCAGACCACGCGCGACAACATCGCGGCGATCGTGCGCCAGGCGCGCACGCACACGCCGCGCGTGGCACTGATCGCCACGCCCGCGCCCGAACTGCTGCGCGCGACCATCGGCGCGCTCAGCGATGCGCCGCTCTACGAAGAGGTCGCGACCGCCGAGCAGGCGCTGCTGATCCCGGCGGTGTATGCGGGCGTGCTGTCCGATCCCGCGCTGCGCTCCGACCGCATCCATGCGAATGCGCAGGGCTACGAGAAGATCGCGCAGCAGATCGCCGAGCAGCTGCAGAAGGCCGGCTGGCGCTGAACGGCCCCGATGCGCCTCAGGGCGCGTTGCCCTGCGGTCCGACCGGCGGCGGCGCGGTGCGGCCGCTGGAGCCCGGCGCGAGCTTGCGGCCGAAGGCCTCGCCCACGTTGCGCACCGGGCGGCTCGCGCGCTGCGACACGTTGTCGACACCGCGCCGCGTGGCATCGTCGGCGCGATCGATGCCGCGGCCCGCGGCGTTGGTGCCGCGCTGCACGCCGCCGATCACCTTGCTGTCGCGCGGCGGCGGCTTGAGCGTGTGGGCGCGCTGCGCGCGCGGCGGGTTGTCGGCGCTCTGGGCCTGCACGGCGGTGGCCGGCAGCAGCATCAGCGCGGCGAGCGACGCGGCGGCCGCAAAGCGGAAGTGAGGACGAAGGGTCATCGGAGATCTCCTCGAAACGTCGGGTTCATCGTCACGCGGGCTCGTCGCCCGCGGCCGCGGCGCGCGCCATGCGCTCGCTCTTCCAGTAGACGTCGTCGCCGCCATCGACGCGGTTGAGCACGCGCGCGAGCACGAACAGCAGGTCGCTCAGGCGGTTGAGGTACTGGCGCAGCGTGTCGTTGAGCGTGGCGGTGGCGCCGAGCGCGACCACGGCCCGTTCCGCGCGGCGCGCGATGGTGCGGCAGACATGGGCCTGCGCCGCGCCGCGGGTGCCGGCCGGCAGGATGAATTCGGCCAGCCGCGGCAGCGTGGCGTTGTGGTCGGCCAGCGCGTTGTCGAGTTGCAGCAGGGCCTCGGGCTTGAGCAGCGCATAGCCGGGCATCGAGAGCTCGCCGCCGAGGTTGAACAGCTGGTGCTGCACGTCGACCAGCAGCTCGCGCACCGCCTCGGGCAGCGGCTCGCACAGCAGCAGGCCGATGTGCGAGTTGAGCTCGTCGACGTCGCCCATGGCGTGCACGCGCAGGTGGTCCTTGGGCACGCGCGTGTTGTCGCCGAGGCCGGTGGTGCCGTCGTCGCCGGTGCGCGTGGCGATCTGCGAGAGTCGGTTGCCCATGGTGTGTTCGTTCCTATGCCGAGGGGGTGGAGGCGGTCTGCGCCTCGATCTTGCCGCGCAGCCATTGCAGGCCCGCGAGGTGCTGCTGGTCGTGGCTGCACAGATAGTGCACCAGGCTGCGCAGCGTGAGCGGACCATAGCCTTCGAACACCGCGGTGCGCGCGAACTGCGCGGCATCGAGCGTGCCCAGCAGTGCCAGCGTGTGGGCGCGCGCGGCGCGGAACTCGACCAGCGCGCGCTCGGCATCGGCCGCGCCGTAGGGGCGCTGCGCGTTCACGGCCTCGCTGTCGATCGAGGCCAGCACCGGGCGCTCTTCGTCGAGCGTGCGGCGAAAGCGCAGGTGGTAGCCCTCGACCTCGATGTCGCGCACATGGCAGACCTGCTGCAGCGGCGTGAAGGGCTCGCTCGGCACGCCCTCCCACGAGGCCGGCGCGAAGTCGCGCGAAGCGGCGGGGATCGCGGCGTAGTGGGCTTCGAGCTGGGCCGGAAAGGCGGCCAGTGCCTGCAGGGTCGTGGGATCGATGGTCATCGCGGCACGCGGCCCGTGCATCGCGGGCCGCGGAGAAAAGCGGGAGGAGGATTTTGCGGCATCGGCGTCCCGGGCACGGCCGCTTAACCCCCTCGGCCGACTGCCGTACGGGGATCGGCCCGATGCCGATTCGCGCCCCGCTTCGTAGAATGGTCCGTTAGCCCCCGCCCCTCTTTTCCCCCTCTTCCACAGCCAGGAGACCTCCGATGAACGCCCCGACCTCGACCTCGCACCTGCTGCCGGAGCTTCATCTGCGCGAGGTGCCGGCAGTGCTGATCGATGCGCTCAAGGCCCGCTTCGGCGAACGCTGTTCCACGGCGCTCGCGGTGCGCACGCAGCACGGTCGCGACGAATCCTCGTTCGATGCACCACCGCCCTCGGCCGTGGTGTTCGCCGAGAGCACGCAGGACGTGGCCGATGCCGTGAAGCTCGCGAGCGAGTACAGCGTGCCCGTCATCCCCTTCGGCGTGGGCTCCTCGCTCGAGGGCCACCTGCTCGCGGTGCAGGGCGGCATCAGCATCGACGTGTCGCGCATGAACCGCGTGCTGTCGGTCAATGCCGACGACCTCACGGTCACGGTGCAGCCGGGCGTCACGCGCAAGCAGCTCAACGAGGAGATCAAGAGCACCGGCCTGTTCTTCCCGATCGACCCGGGCGCCGATGCCTCCATCGGCGGCATGACGGCCACGCGCGCCAGCGGCACGAACGCGGTGCGCTACGGCACGATGCGCGAGAACGTGCTGGCGCTCGAGGTGGTGACGGCCGCCGGCGACACGATCCGCACCGGCACGCGCGCGAAGAAGTCCTCGGCCGGCTACGACCTCACGCGCCTGATGGTGGGCAGCGAAGGCACGCTGGGCGTGGTCACCGAGATCACGCTGCGCATCTATCCGCTGCCCGAGGCGGTGTCGGCCGCGATCTGCTCGTTCCCGAGCATCGAGGCGGCCGTGCGCACCACCATCGAGACCATCCAGCTCGGCGTGCCGATCGCGCGCGTGGAGCTGATCGACGTGAACACGGTGCGCATGGTGAATGCCTACGCCAAGCTGAACCTGCGCGAGGAACCGATGCTGCTGATGGAGTTCCACGGCTCGCCCGCGGGCGTGAAGGAACAGGCCGAGACGGTGCAGGAACTCGCCAGCGGCCACGGCGGCAATGCCTTCGAATGGGCCAGCACGCCGGAAGAACGCACGCGCCTGTGGACCGCGCGGCACAACAGCTACTTCGCCGCGGTGCAGTCGCGCCCGGGCTGCCGCGTGATCTCGACCGACACCTGCGTGCCGATCTCGCGCCTGGCCGACTGCCTGCTCGACTCGGTGGCCGAGGCCGATGCCAGCGGCATCCCCTACTTCCTCGTCGGCCACGTGGGCGACGGCAACTTCCACTTCGGCTACCTGCTCGATCCGAACGTGCCCGAGGAGCGCGTGAAGGCCGAGGCGCTCAACCACGCGCTGGTGAGCCGCGCGCTCGCGCTCGAGGGCACCTGCACCGGCGAGCACGGCGTGGGCCTGCACAAGATGGACTTCCTGGTGACCGAGGCCGGCGCCGGCGCGATCGACATGATGCGCACGATCAAGCGCGCGCTCGATCCGAAGAACATCATGAACCCGGGCAAGATCTTCCAGCTCTGAGCGCACGCTGCGCATCCGGCAAAAAGCCCGGCGGCTTCGAAGGAAGCCCCGGGCTTTTTGCATGGCGTGAAGCAAGGGGCCCAAAGGCCCTGCTCACGATTACTTGCGGCGGCGCGCCGGCTGCTGCGGCTGCTCGGCCGGCACGTAGGTCTGGGACGGTGCCGCGCCGCCATCCACGCCGAGCCGGCCGCCGCCGCCCAGGCCCTGGCCGCGCACCGTCTGCGCCTTGTAGTTGCGCAGCGAGCGGACCATCTGGTTGAAGGCGTCCATGAAGGCCGCCGCGATCACCTTGCCCTGCGCGGTGTTGGTGTAGCCGCCGAGGCCGCCGCCGGCGCTGCGGCCGACGATGGAGCCGAAGGCACCGAAGTCGGTCTTGGAGGCGCTGCCTTCGGAAGCCGCGACCTGCACGCCCGAGCGGTTGTCGATCAGGGTCAGCAGCGCCGAGGCTTCCTTGGTCTGCATGTTGCCGCCGATCGCGGCCAGCGCGCGGCCGCGGTTGCCGCCCACCAGGCCGCCGAGCGAACCGCCGATGCCGCCCGCATCGCTGTTGCTGAACACGATCTCGGGCGACAGGCCGTAGTCCGACGCCACCATCTGGCCGCGGCCGAAGTTGCTGCCGCCGCGCATCTCGCCCGACTGCTGCAGCGCGCGCTCGCGCGTCATCGCGTTCATGCCGGCCGCGCCGCGCTCGACCACCACGAAGCAGTTCGACTGCTGCACCAGCAAACGCAACAGGTTTGCAGTAGGCGGAAGGCGGTATTCGCCCGTGAGGATGGTGTACCAGCCCGCGTTGACGTTCTCGATCAGCGAGACGGTGCCCAGCGGCGATTCGCAGCGCTCGAGCTGGCTGCTCTCGCCCGAGGTGGCGCCGCCGGCGGCGCTGCCGGTGGCCATGGTCTTGGCCGACTGGCTGCCCATCTGCATGTCGGTGGTGGCGCAGCCCGTGAGCAGCAACGCGCCCACGGCCACGGCCGCGAACGGGAAACGGGTGGTGATGAACTTCATGGAGAGCTCCCTCTGGCGAGATCGGGTGGAAAAAAGCTGCGGCGAGGATACGCGCAATGGATGACTGGAACAATCAAGCGGACGTCGGAGGACGCCGCGAAGCGGCTTAGGCCGTTCGGCGGATCCGCTCGATCAGCCCGTTGAGCGCATCGATCGAGCCGAAGTGGATCGCGAGCTCGCCGCTCTCCTCGATCTTGCCGCCGCGCTTGCTGCGCTTCTTGATCCGCACCTCGACCTCGGCGGTCAGCAGGTCGGCCAGTTCTTCCTCGACCCGCTCGAGGTCGCGCGATTTCTCGCCGGTCTGGCCGCTGCGCCGCGGCGTGGCCGTGAGGCTGAATTCGGCCGCGAGCTTCTTCACCAGCGCCTCGGCCTCGCGCACCGACATCTTCTTGGCGGCGATCTGGTTGGCCGCCGTGATCTGGGTGCCGCGGTCCAGCGACAGCAGCGCGCGTGCGTGGCCCATGTCGATGTCGCCCGCCATCAGCATCGCCTGTGCGGGCTCGGCCAGGTTGAGCAGGCGCAGCAGGTTGCTGGCGGCGCTGCGCGAGCGGCCCACGGCCTGGGCGGCGGCCTCGTGCGTGAGGCCGAACTCGCTGACCAGGCGCTGCAGGCCCTGGGCCTCTTCGAGCGGATTCAGGTCCTCGCGCTGGATGTTCTCGATCAGCGACATCGCCGCGGCGGCCTCGTTGGGCACGTCGCGCACCAGCACCGGCACGCTCTCGAGACCGGCCAACCTGGCGGCGCGGAAGCGGCGTTCGCCCGCGATGATTTCGAACTCGGCGTTCTTGGCGGCCGCGGACTCCTCGTCGAGGCGGCGCACCAGGATCGGCTGCATGATCCCCTGCGCCTTGATGCTCTCGGCCAGCTCGTAGAGCGCGCCCTCGTCCATGCGGGTCCGCGGCTGGTAGACGCCGGCCACCATCTGGTCGAGCCGCAGGCTGTTGGGGTTCTGCGGCGCGCCGTTCTCGCCGGAGCTGCCGTCGCCGGCGTTGTCGCTGGAAGGGGCGGCCGTCGGGCCGAGCAGCGCCTCGAGGCCGCGGCCCAGGCCCTTGGGTTTCTTGGTCGCCATCAGTTCTTTTCTTTCGACACGTCGTTCAGGAGTTGCCGGCCCTCGGGCCAGTCGCCCAGGCCGGATTCAGCATTGAGGTGGCCGCGCGCGCCCGCGTCGACGAAGCGCGCGCCCCAGTCGCTCGCCATCTGGCGCGAGCGGGCGGCCTCGCAGTACGGGTCGTCGTTGGCCGCGATCAGCACGGCGGGAAAAGGCAGCGGCTGGCGCACGATCGGCGCCCAGCCCGGGATCATCTGCCGCACGTCCTCGCGCTCGAGGTCGCCGGGCGCGACCAGCAGCGCACCGCGTACCCGCGCGGTGTTGCGCGAATGGGCGGCCCAGGCCGCCACCAGGATGCAGCCCAGGCTGTGAGCGGCGAGGACCACGTCGCCGGGCGAAGCCAGCACTTCCTCCTCGAGCCGCGCCGACCAGTCGCCGCGCAGCGGCCGCATCCATTCATGCTGTTCCACGCGGTGGTCGTGGTGCTTTTCTTCCCAGAGGGTCTGCCAGTGGCCGGGGCCGCTGTTCTGCCAGCCAGGCAGCAGGAGGACGCGGGGTTCAACACTCATTTGCTATTATTTTTATAGCTAACTATATAGACTAGATAGGGGTCAGACGTTGTTTTCGCTGCTGGACTTGGGCTCGCCGACCGGTGCCAGCACGTCCTCGGGAATCGGCAGGTCGGGCGAGGTGCGGCCCGGTGCCGGCGGCGTGCTGGGCGCCACCGCGCCCGAAGCGAAGGCGCTCGCGGGTGGCATCTTCGCGATCAACTCTTCGGCGAAGGCGATGAAAGCCTGGCTGCCGCGCGCCGCCGGATCGAAGACCACGCCCGGCAGTCCGTAGCTCGGCGCTTCGGCCAGCCGCACGTTGCGCGGGATCACGGTGTCGAACACCTTGTCGCCGAAGTGCGCCTTGAGCTGCTCGCTGACCTGCTGCTGCAGCGTGATGCGCGGATCGAACATCACGCGCAGCAGGCCGATGATCTGCAGGTTCTTGTTGAGGTTGGCGTGCACCTGCTTGATGGTGTTGACCAGGTCGGTCAGGCCCTCGAGCGCGAAGTACTCGCACTGCATCGGCACGATCACGCCATGCGCCGCGCACAGGCCGTTGAGCGTCAGCAGGCTCAGGCTGGGCGGGCAGTCGATCAGCACGAAGTCGTACTCGGCACCGACCGCGGCCAGCGCGGTGCGCAGGCGCTTCTCGCGGCGGTCGAGCGCGACCATCTCGACCTCGGCACCAGCCAGCTCGCGGTTGGCGCCCAGCACGTCGTAGGCGTAGCCGCCCTCCGCCAGCTTGTCGGCCTTGACCCGCGCCTCGGCCACCGAAGCCGACTCGAGCAGCACGTCGTACACCGTGGTCTCGAGCTGGCGTTTGTCGATGCCCGAACCCATGGTGGCATTGCCCTGCGGGTCGAGGTCGATCATCAGCACGCGCTGGCCCACCTTGGCCAGGCCGGCGGCGAGGTTGACGGTGGTGGTGGTCTTGCCGACGCCGCCCTTCTGGTTGGCGATGCAGAAAATCTTGGCCATGGAGGAGGATCAGTTCGAGGCGGCGAGCTTGACGCCGAAGGCGATCAGGAAGACACCGGCCAGCTTCTCGAGCGTGGCCGAGATCCGCGGATTGGCGCGGATGCGCTCAGCCAGGAAGTGGGTCAGCAGCGTGGAAGTCAGACCGTAGAGAAAGGTCAGCGCCGCGATCGTGACCGCCATCGCGCCGAAAGTGACCACGCCCTGGTGACGGGCCGGGTCGACGAACAGCGGGAAGAAGGCCATGTAGAACACGATCGCCTTGGGGTTCAGCAAGGTGATCATCAGCGCCTGCCGCATGAAGTGGCGCGGGCGGATGTTGAGGATGGGCGCGGCACCGGGCTTGGCGCGCAGCATCTTGAAGCCCAGCCAGGCCAGGTAGCCGGCGCCGAGCCACTGCACCGCCTTGAAGGCGGTCGGATAGGTGGCCAGCACGGCCGACACGCCCGCCACCGCGGCCCACATCAGCACCTGGTCGCCGGCAATCACGCCCAGGGTCGCCGCCAGGCCGCCGCGAATTCCGCCTTTGCTGGTCGACGTGATCAGCGCCAGGTTGCCCGGGCCGGGAATCAGGAGGAACAGGATGATGGCGACGACGAACGCGCCGTAGTCAGCGATGCCGAACATGGGAATTGCCTCGTGGAAAGAGGGAAAGGGGAGCCGTCGAGTCTAAGCGAGGCAGGTGGCGCGGCGATTGGCCGAACGGCCGGTTTTGCGCGGCCCGCGCGTTTCTTTTGGCAAGACGACGAGCAACGCCGTCTTGCCGGGCACGGATCAGGCCTGTTTTCGCGCCCAGACGATGCAACGCTCGGCGTCGAGGCCGGGCACCGTCAGTTGTTCCACGTGAAACACCGCAACTTCTGCCGGCAGTCCGTCGAGTTCATCGACCGGATTCTTGCCCTTCATCGCGAGCCACTTGCCGCCCTCGGCCAGCAGGTGCGAGGAGCCCGAGAAGAAATCGGGCAGCGACGCGAAGGCGCGCGAGCTGATCAGGTCGAAGCGGCCTTCGAGCTTTTCGACCCGGGCGTGAAGCCCGCGCAGGTTCGGCAGCACCAGCTCGCCGGCCACCTGCTGCACGAAAGCCATCTTCTTCGCGACCGCGTCGAGGCAGGTGACGTCGAGATCGGGCCGCAGGATCGCGATGACCACGCCAGGCAATCCGGCCCCCGATCCCACGTCCAGCAGCTTGCCCTGCCCTGCCCACTCGCGCTGCAGCGGCGGAATCACCGCGAGGCTGTCGAGCAGGTGGTGGGTCAGCACGCTGTCGGGGTCGCGCAGCGCCGTGAGGTTGTAGACCTTGTTCCACTTGAGCATCAGCGCGCCATAGGCCGTGAGCTGCTCGGCCTGGCGCTCGGACAAGGGCACGCCCAGCGTCTCCGCGCCCGCGCGCAGCCGTTCGATCGTCGCCGTCATTCGGCGGACTGCGGCTCGGTGGCTGCTTCCTTGGTCGCGGAAAAGGCCTTGTGGCCGCCCTTGCGTAGGTGGATCAGCAACAGCGAAATAGCCGCCGGCGTCACGCCCGAGATGCGCGAGGCCAGGCCCAAGGTCTCGGGCTTGTGCTTCGCGAGCTTCTGGCGCACCTCGAAACTCAGGGCCTTGACCTGGCCGTAGTCGAAATCGGCCGGCATCTTGAGACTTTCGAAGTGGGCGGCACGCTCCACCTCGTCGTTCTGGCGCTCGATGTAGCCCGAATACTTGGCCGAGATTTCGATCTGCTCGATCTCGATCTCGCTGAGTTCGGCCTCGGCGCCGTACTTGCCACCGTCCAGCGACATCAGGGTCTGATAGTTCACATCGGGTCGGCGCAGCAGGTCGGCCAGGTTGTACTCGTGCTCGATCGCCTTGCCGAGCACCCGCACCGACTCGGTCGCCGGCAGGTTGCGCGGGTTCACCCAGATCGACTTGAGCCGCTCTGTTTCACGTGAAACAGCGTCGCGCTTGCGGCTGAAAGCATCCCAGCGCACGTCGTCGACCAGGCCCAGCTTGCGCCCTGCTTCGGTCAGGCGCATGTCGGCGTTGTCCTCGCGCAGCTGCAGCCGGAACTCGGCACGGCTCGTGAACATGCGGTAGGGCTCGGTCACACCCTTGGTGATCAGATCATCGACCAGCACGCCAAGGTAGGCTTCGTCGCGGCGCGGCAGCCAGGCGTCTTCGCCACGGCATTGCAGCGCGGCATTGATGCCGGCGAACAGGCCCTGGGCCGCCGCCTCTTCGTAGCCGGTGGTGCCGTTGATTTGCCCGGCGAAGAACAGGCCCTGGATCGCGCGGGATTCGAAGCTGCTCTTGAGTTCGCGCGGATCGAAGTAGTCGTACTCGATCGCGTAGCCGGGACGCAGGATGTGGGCGTTCTCCAGTCCGGGCATCGAGCGCACCAGCTGGTACTGGATGTCGAAAGGCAGGCTGGTCGAGATGCCGTTCGGGTAGTACTCGTTGGTGGTCAGGCCCTCGGGCTCGAGGAAGATCTGGTGGCTGTCCTTGTCGGCGAAGCGGTTGATCTTGTCCTCGACGCTCGGGCAGTAGCGCGGACCGACGCCGTCGATCTTGCCGGTGAACATCGGGCTGCGGTCGAAGCCCGAGCGGATGATCTCGTGCGTGCGCGCGTTGGTGTGCGTGATCCAGCACGGCATCTGTTGCGGATGCATCTCGACCTTGCCGAGGAAGCTGAACACCGGCATCGGCCCTGCCCCACCAGGCATGCCGTCACCGGGCTGCTCGGTGCACTTCGAGAAGTCGATGCTGCGGCCGTCGAGCCGCGGCGGCGTGCCGGTCTTGAGCCGGCCCTGCGGCAGCTTGAGCTCCTTGAGACGCGCCGACAGGCTCACGGCCGGCGGGTCGCCCGCGCGGCCGGCCTGGTAGTTGTCGAGGCCGACGTGGATGCGGCCGTCGAGGAAGGTGCCCGCGGTCAGCACCACGGTGCGCGCGCGGAAGGCGATGCCGACCTGCGTGACCGCGCCCACCACGCGATCGCCCTCAACCATCAGGTCGTCGACCGCCTGCTGGAACAGGCTCAGGTTCGGCTGGTTCTCGAGGCGGTGGCGGATCGCCGCCTTGTAGAGCACGCGGTCGGCCTGGGCGCGCGTGGCGCGCACGGCCGGACCCTTGCTCGAGTTGAGGATGCGGAACTGGATGCCGGCCTCGTCGGTGGCGATCGCCATCGCGCCACCGAGCGCGTCGACCTCCTTCACCAGGTGGCCCTTGCCGATGCCGCCGATCGAGGGGTTGCAGCTCATCTGGCCCAGCGTCTCGATGTTGTGGGACAGCAGCAGCGTCTTCGCGCCCATGCGGGCGGCAGCGAGCGCGGCTTCGGTGCCGGCATGGCCGCCACCGACGACGATCACGTCGAATTCTTCGGGATAAAGCATGAGAGGGGGCGCACTGACGCGTGCGCGGCGCAAAGGAGGGCCATGATTTTAATCGGCCCACCCTGCTCGCGCCCACTGTGGGGGCAAGCTGGTTGCGAGACTCTAAAAGTCCGCCAAACCCTTCAGGGCCTCGATAGTTTGCTATCTTTTTTGTAGCAAACTATCATGGGTCAAGCCGACGTGGCCAGCTCCACCACCGGCACTGGCTTCTCGATGCCGACGAGTGCGCCGCTGGCCGGCGGTTCCACGGGCGGCGCCACGCTCTGGTCCTGCAGCTCGGTCACCACGATCTGCTTGTCGCGCATGCTCACGCTGCCGAAGATGGTGCAGAAAGCCACGTCCTTCGCATCGCGCCCGGTGCCCACGCGCACGAGGCGGTCGACCGGCGCCATGCGCGTGGCATCGAACAGCACCCAGCGCCCGCCGAGCCAGGCCTCGAACACGGCATGGAAATCCTGCGGCGGTTCCTCGAAGGCCACGTAGCCCACGACCAGCCGCGCCGGGATGTTGAGCGCGCGGCAGAAGGTGATGCCCAGGTGCGCGAAGTCGCGGCACACGCCGGCGCGCTGCACGAAGACCTCGCGCGCCGTGGTGGTCGAGTCGGTGCTGCCCGACTCGTAGGTGATGCTGTCGTGGATCCAGTCGACGATCGCCTGCACGCGGCCGATGCCCGGCGGCAGGTCGCCGAAGAGCTGGTAGGCGCAGCGCGCCATCAGGTCCGACTCGCAGTAGCGCGTCGGCATCATGTAGTGCAGCACCTCGTCGGGCACTTCGTTGACCGGCACTTCGGGCAGGTCGTGCGGCACGTCGACCTGGGTGCGCTGCACGGTCGCGGTGTAGGCGATCTTCAGCGGCCCCGGCGCCACGTCGAAGCGCAGGAAGCGGTTGCCGCTGGCCTCGTCGCAGAACACCTGCACCTCGGCCGCCGGCTCGATCGTGAGGGTCTCGCGGATCACCGCCTGCGCGCCCGCGCGGGCCGCCTCGATGTTCAGCAGCAGATGGGCCGGCGCGCCGACTTCGTAGTCCAGCTGCGCCTCGATGTGCGAGATGTGCATGTGGCTCCCCTTCCCTTCTTCGCGTGGCTCAGGCGCGCCTTCGGCGCGAACGGTGCTCGGGCAACTGCCAGTGCGTCTGCGTCACCAGCAGCACCCGCAGGACGCAATGCGCGGGGCTCTGCAGCAGCAGGCGCAGCGAGCGCGTGCGCGGCCAGCGCACCGACCGGTGCCGGTGCATCAGTCGAGCGCCTTCTTCACCGCGCCCACGCCCAGCGCGGCGAGCACGATGAAGATCACGGCCAGAATGAGGAACAGGCCGAACAGCACCTTGGCAATGCCCGCGGCGCCCGCCGCGATGCCGCCGAAACCCAGCAGGCCGGCCACCAGGGAGATGACCGCGAAAATGATGGCGTACTTCAACATCGAGTGACTCCTTTGCCGCGGGTCGCAGCCCTCGGTGCCCGAAGAATAAAAAAGGGTGCGCTACGCCCCGATAGTCACCGAGCCCAAGCACCCGTAGGACAAACCCGCGCCGCCCAAACCCGCTAGCATCCGGTGCGTTCCAAAGAACCATTTCAACGATCGATTGGAGTTTTTCGCATGAAGCTGTACTACTCGCCGGGCGCCTGCTCGCTCTCGCCGCACATCGCGATGCACGAAGCCGGCCTCGCCTTCGAACCCGTGCTCGCCAGCACCAAGAGCCACAAGCTGCAGGACGGCACGGACTACTACGGCATCAACCCGCTGGGTTACGTGCCGATGCTCGAACTCGACGACGGCACGCGCCTGCGCGAAGGCCCCGCGATCCTGCAATACATCGCCGACCTCGTGCCCACCAAGAACCTCGCGCCCGCCGCCGGCACCCTGCAGCGCTACCGCCTGCAGGAGTGGCTGACCTTCATCGGCACCGAGATCCACAAGGGCTTCAGCCCGCTGTTCAACCCGGCCATGCCCGAGGAAGCCAAGACCATCAGCCGCGACAAGCTCACTTCGCGCTTCACCTGGCTCGACGGTGAACTCGCGAACAAGCAGTACCTGATGGGCGACCAGTTCAGCGTGGCCGACGGCTACCTGTTCACCGTGACCAACTGGGCCAAGCCCACCGGCGTGGACCTCGCGGGCTTCGCGAACATCCAGGCCTGGCGCGCGCGCGTGAGCGAGCGTCCCGCCGTGCAGGAAGCGATGAAAGCCGAAGGCCTGCTGAAGTAATCCAGCACCACCGGGGCGCACCATCGCGCTTCGCCCCCAACGGCCGGCACCTCGCCGGCCGTTTGCTTTTGGCGGGCCACCCGCGCAATGCCACCCGATTGCATTTGCACCGCCGCATCGCCTAGCACCAAGACTACAACCCCGTGGCAGCAGGGTTGAGGCCCCGCCCCTACCCTTGCGCCTGCGTTTGCCGTTCACACCTTCTTTTTCCATTCCACTTCCCAAAGAGCCTCGGCCATGTCCACCCTTTTCGACCCCGTCCAAGCCGGCGACCTGAAGCTCGCCAACCGCATCGTGATGGCGCCGCTCACGCGCAATCGCTCGCCCAACGCCATCCCGACCGCGCTCGCGCCCACCTACTACGCGCAGCGCGCGAGCGCCGGCCTGCTGATCACCGAGGCCACCGCCATCAGCCAGCAGGGCCAGGGCTATGCCGACGTGCCCGGCCTCTACGGCACCGAGCAGCTCGATGGCTGGAAGAAAGTGACCGACGCCGTGCATGCCGAGGGCGGCAAGATCGTGGTGCAGCTGTGGCACGTGGGCCGCGTCTCGCACACCAGCCTGCAGCCCGACAACGGCCAGCCGGTCGCGCCCTCGGCCATCACCGCCAAGACCAAGACCGTGCTGATCCATGACGGCGTGCCGACCTTCACCGAGACCTCCGAACCGCGCGCGCTCGACGCCGCAGAGATCCCCGGCATCGTCCACGGCTTCGCCAGCGCCGCGCGCAACGCGGTCGAGACGGCGGGCTTCGACGGCGTCGAGATCCACGGCGCCAATGGCTACCTGCTCGACCAGTTCCTCAAGGACGGCAGCAACCAGCGCAGCGACGACTACGGCGGCAGCATCGAGAACCGCGCGCGCTTCCTGCTCGAGATCACGCGCGCCGTGGCCGATGCCGTGGGCGCGCGCCGCACCGGCATCCGCCTGTCGCCGGTCACGCCCGCCAACGACGTGCACGACAGCAACCCGCAGCCGCTGTTCACCTATGTGGTGAAGGAACTGGCCAAGCTCGATCTGGCCTACGTCCACATCATCGAAGGCGCCACCGGCGGCCCGCGCGAGATCGCCGACCGGCCCTTCGACTACGAGGCGCTCAAGGCCGCCTACCGCGACGCCGGCGGCAAGGCCGCCTGGATGGTCAACAACGGCTACGACCGCCCGCTCGCCGAAGAAGCCGTGAAGGAAGGCGACGACCTCGTCGCCTTCGGCAAGCCCTTCATCTCGAACCCCGACCTGGTGCGCCGCCTGCGCGAGCATGCGCCGCTCAACGAGCTCGACAAGGCCACCCTGTACGGCGGCGGCGCCAAGGGCTACACCGACTACCTCGCGCTGGCCTGAGCCCGCGGGCGACCGGCGCGCGGTGCTTTCGGGTACCGTTGCGCCATGTCGCAGATCGAGAACCAGCTGGCCGCGCGCGGCCTCGTCCTTCCGCCCGCCGTCCAGCCCCCACCGGGCGTGGTGCTGCCCTTTCGCTTCGTGCGCATCGTCGGACGGCGCGCCTTCGTCTCGGGCCACGGCCCGCTGAATGCCGACGGCAGCATCGCCGCGCCGCTGGGCAAGCTCGGGCGCGAGCTCGACGTGGAACAGGGCTACGTGGCCGCGCGCCTCACCGCGCTCGCGATGCTCGGCAGCCTGCAGCGCGCGCTCGGCGACCTCGACCGCATCACGGCCTGGACGCGCGTGTTCGGCATGGTCGCCTCGGCCCCGGGCTTCGACCGCCAGCCCTCGGTCATCAACGGCTTCTCCGACCTCGTGCTCGAGCTCTTCGGGCCCGAGATCGGCGCGCATGCGCGCAGCGCGGTCGGCATGGCCGAGCTGCCGTTCAACATCCCGGTGGAGATCGAGGCCGAGGTGGAGATCGCCGAATGAGCGAAGCGCCGCGCTGGAGCCTGCGCCGCGCCGAAGCAGCCGATGCGAACGCGATCCGCGACTGCGCGATCGCCGCCTTCAGCGTCTACCTGCCGCGCCTGCCGATCGTGCCGCTGCCGATGCGCAAGGACTACGCAAGCGCCATCGAGTTGCAACAGGTGTGGGTCGCCGCCGATGTTGCGGATGCCACGGAGATCGCGGCCGCGCTCGTGCTCGACATCACCGACGAGGGCTTCCTGATCGACGTGATCGCGGTGCAGCCGAAGCACCAGGGCAGCGGCGCGGGCCGCGCCCTGCTCGAGCTCGCCGAGCGCGAGGCGCTGCGCCAGGGCTTCGATTCGATCTACCTGTTCACCAACGAGAAGATGAGCGAGAACCGCGCGCTCTACGAACGCATCGGCTACGTGGAATACCGGCGCCTGGTGCTCGAGAACCGCACGCGCGTCTTCCTGCGCAAGGCGCTGCGATGAACGCCACGCCCAAGCTCGCGCGCATCCACCATGCCGCGATCATCTGCTCCGACTACGCGGTGTCGAAGCGCTTCTACAGCGAGGTGCTGGGCCTGCGCATCGTCGCCGAGCACCTGCGTGCCGAGCGCCATTCGTACAAGCTCGATCTCGCGCTGCCCGACGGCTCGCAGATCGAGTTGTTCTCCTTTCCCGATCCGCCGCCGCGCGTCTCGCGCCCCGAGGCGCGCGGGCTGCGCCACCTCGCGTTCGAGGTGCCCGACGTGCGCGCCGCGACCGATGCACTCGAGGCGCAGGGCATTGCCGTCGAGCCGATCCGCGTCGATGAATACACGGGCCGGCGCTTCACCTTCTTCGCCGATCCCGACGGGCTACCGCTCGAACTCTACGAAACCGCGCCCTAGCTCTTGCGCGTGAAATCCACGCTGACCTTCAAGCCCGTCGGCTCGGCCGCCTCGAGCCGCAGCTCAGCGCCCAGCAGCTCGGCATAGCGCGCCACGATCGACAGGCCCAGCCCCGAGCCCTGCCCCAGCTTCTGCCCCGCCGGGCCCTGTGCCCAACGCTGCATCAACAGGCGCTGCGCATCGAGCGGAATGCCGGGGCCGTCGTCGATCACGCTGAGCACTTCGCCACTGACTTCGACCGTGATGGTGCGGCCGCCATAACGCAACGCGTTGTCGATCAGGTTGTCGAGGATGCCCTCGACCAGCGCCTCGTTGGCCTGCACCGTCACGCTGTCGTCGAGGCCGCGTGCACCCAGGTCCACGCCACGCGCATCGGCACGCGCGAGGTGCCGCAGCACCGTCTGCTCGGCCAGCGCATCGAGCCGCACGGGCGCGGTCTCGAGGCTGGTGCTGGCCTCGTCGGCCAGTGCGAGCGCGAGCAGCTGGTCGATCAGGTGGCTTGCGCGCTCCTGGCTCTTGGCCACCTGCTCGAGCTGCTCGCGCCACACCGAGGGCTTCTGCTGCGCGAGCCCGTAGTCGGCCAGCGCACGGATGCCCGCGAGCGGCGTGCGCAGCTCGTGCGCCACGTTGCCCACGAATTCGCGCTGTCCGCGCACGCTGTGGCCCAGCCGCTCGAACAGCGCATTGACCGCTTCGCCGAGCCGCTGCAGCTCGCGCGAAGTCTGCACCACCGTCACCGGCGAGAGGTCGCGCACGTCGCGCCGATCGAGCGCCTGCTGCAGGTCGCCGAGCGGCCGCAGATCGCTGCGGATCCCATGCCAGAGCCACACGGCGAGCAACATCAGCAACAGCACCTGCGGCGCCAGCGCATAGCCCAGCAGCTGCCGCACGAGCGCCGTGCGGCTCAGCGTGGTCTGCGCGATGACCACGCGATAGGGCATCGCGACACCGGGTTCGGCATCGTGCTCGAGCACCACCGCGCGCATCGGCTTGCCCTGGTAGGTGACGTCGGAGAAGCGATAGCGCGCGCCGCCCACGGGCAGTGGCGCCTGCAGGTCGTCGGCACCCGAGATCAAGGTGCCGTCGAGCCGCTGCACCGAGAAATTCACCTTGTCGATCTGGTCGAACAGCACCGTCGCCACCTCGCGCGGCGTGAGCAGCAGCTCGATGCCGCGCTCGCCCGCCTGCACGTTGGCCGACAGCGCATAGGCGTCGTCGAGCATGCCGCGATCGAAGGCCTGTTCGGAGAAGTAGTTGGCGATGACCAGCGCGATCACCGCGCCCACCATCCAGCTCAGCGCGAGCGGCACCAGCACGTTGCGCAGCACGCGCCGCGTGAGCGTGGACACCGCGCGCGGCGGCCTGGCCGCGATGCGCGCTCGTGCTGCTTCGCTCTCGCTTTCGCTCACGGTCGCGGCGCGCTCAGACTTCGGCTTCGAGCAGGTAGCCGATGCCGCGCAGCGTGCGGATGCTCGCGCCCGAACCGACCAGCTTCTTGCGCAGCCGCGAGATGAAGGCCTCGAGCGCGTTGTCGCCCAGCGATTCGTCGAAGCTCGAGAGCTTGTCGGACAGCGCACGCTTGCTCACCGTGCGGCCCGGCGGGCTCATGAGCTCCCACAGCACCTCGAACTCGCGCGCCGGCAGGTCGAGCGGACCGCTCGCGGTGGAGAAGCGCCGTGCCTTGCGGTCGAGCTTCAACTGCCCCAGCAGCACGATGTCTTCCGTGCCCTTCGCGCGCCGCACCAGTGCGCGCAAGCGCGCCTCGACCTCGGCCAGGTCGAAGGGCTTGCCGAGATAGTCGTCGGCACCGGCATCGAGGCCCGCGATGCGTTCCTCGGTGCGGCCGCGTGCGGTCAACACGAGCACCGGCGTGCGGTCGCCGCGCGCGCGTGCCTGTCGCAGCGCGGTGAGTCCGCTCGCGAGACCGCTGGTCGCGCTCGCGGTGGCGGGCAGGTTCAGATCGAGCAGCACCGCATCGAAGGGCTGCACGCGCCAGAGGTGGTCGGCGTCCTCGACGTTGGTGGAAACATCGACGCGGTGACCGGCGTCCGCGAGGCTGCGAAGCATCACGTCGCGCAGCACGGCATCGTCTTCGACTAGCAGGATTCGCATGATTTTCGAGTGGGTTGAGGTGCCTATTCTTGCTCGCGGGAGGGTCAGCAGGCGGTCAGTACGACACGCGATAAACACGGCATGAGCATACGACAGCCCATCGCCGCACGGTTCCTTTTCATCGGGGCCGCATCGTCATGAGCGCACGCGAACCTTCCAGCCTGCTGAGCTTCGTGCACCCCGCCGTGCAACGCACCGCGGTCGTGCTGCTGCATGGTTTGTGCAGCACACCTGACGAACTGCTGACCGTGCAGTCCGCGCTGCGCGACGGCGGCTACGCGGTGCACCCGATGTCGATCCCCGGCTACTCCTTCGACGCCAATGCGCCGATGCAGCAGGCCGCGCCCTTCCAGCAGTGGCTCGACAGCATCGAGGCCCAGGTCACGGCCCTGCGCGAGACGCACGAGCGCGTGCTGCTCGTGGGCATCTCGGCCGGCTCCTCGCTCGCGCTCGGTGCCGCCATCCGCTGCGGCGACGCGGTCGATGCGCTGGTGCTGATGTCGACCACGCTGCGCTTCGATGGCTGGGCCATCCCGCGCACGCAGATGCTGCTGCCGCTGGCCTACTACACGCCGCTGGGCCGCTTCTGGCAGTACCGCGAACGCCCGCCCTACGGCGTGAAGAACGAGCGTGTGCGCGCCTGGATCGAGCGCGAACTGCGGCACCGCAAGATCTCGCGCGCCGGCAGCTCGGTGATCGGCGTGAGCCACCTGCGCGAACACCATCGGCTGATCCGCCACGTGCGCGCCAACCTGCATCGCGTGCAGTGCGACCGCGTGCTCGCGCTGCATGCGCAGCAGGACGAGGTGGCCAGCGTGGCCAACCTCGAGATCCTCGCGCGCGGCCTGCGCTGCCGGTCGTTCCGCAGCGTCGTGGTGAGCAACAGCTACCACATGATCACCATCGACAACGACCGCCAGCAGGTGGTGCGCGAGACCGTCGCGTTCGCCGACGAGGTCGCGCATGGCACGGGCGCCGATGCCCCGATTTCCTCTCTGAAGGCTTCCTGAAAAGGAATGCGTTCGCCACCGCGATGCCATCGATCCCACTCCACAATGAACCACGCAAGGTGACGCGGCGACGCGCGTCTTCCCTGCATTCGCAGCGCCGACCGATGGCACTTCCGCACGACGATCGTGCATCACGCTTCGCCTGAAAGGAACAAGCCCCATGTCCACTTCGCCCACCTTCAACAGCATCGCGCGCATCCTCGAGAACGACTTCCACGTCGAGGCGAACCTGGTCGCGCCGCAGACCGCGCTCACCGACCTGGGCCTCGACTCGCTCGCGCTGATGGAATTCGTCTTCGCGGTCGAGGACGCCTTCCACCTGCGCATTCCCGAGGACCGTCTCGATCCGCGCGAAGCGGGCATCACGCTGCAGCGCCTGTGCGAAGTGATCGATGCGGAGAGCGCCGCGACGGCGAACACCGCGAACGCGCCTGAGGCGGCGCACGCATGAGCAGCGGTGTCGAACATGCGGTGATCGCGGCATCGGCGCAGCGCATCGCGGCGCCGCCGGTGCGCGTCAGCGGCATCGGCTTCGTCACGCCGATCGGCCGCACGCTCGAGGCCTTCGACGATGCGCTGTTCCATGGCCGCTCGGCCGTGCGTTCGCACACGCTCGCGATCCCCGGCATGGACAGCGTCGAGATCGCGGTGGCTGCCTGCGACTTCGATTCGAACGGCGTGCGCAGCACCTCGCGCCTGCCGCTCGACCGCGGCACCGCGATGGCGCTCGCCGCAGCACAGGACGCCGCGGCGCAGGCCGGGTTGACGCGCGACAGCGTCGATCCCGAACGGCTCGGCATCTTCTGGGGCAGCGGCCTCGCAGGCGCGGGCAGCTTCGACACCACCACGCAGGCGCTCTATGGCGAGCAGCGCCGCATGCGGCCGACGACCGTGCTCACCGTGATGCCCAATGCGGCGGTGGCCGAGCTCGCGCTGCACTTCGGCGCGCATGGCGCGGCGATCGCCTATGCCTGCGCCTGCGCCTCGTCGGCGGTGGCGATCGGTGAAGCGATGCGCGCCATCCGTGGCGGCTGGATCGACGTCGCCATCGTCGGCGGCCACGACGCCATGCTCACGCCCGGCGTGATGGCGAGCTGGCAGGCGATGCGCGTGATGGCCGCGCCGCCGGCCGATGCACCCGAGACTGCCTGCCGCCCCTTCTCGGGCGACCGCGCGGGCTTCGCGCTCGGCGAAGGCGCCGCGGCGCTGGTGCTCGAATCGGAAGCGCATGCGCGTTCGCGCGGCACGGCCGACACAGGCGACACGGGCGACGGTGCGTCCTACGTGCTGGCCGGCTACGCGACCAACTGCGATGGCACGCACATCACCAACCCCGACAGCGCGGGCCAGGTGCGCGCGATGCGCGCGGCACTGCGCGACGCGGGCCTCGATGCCGCTCAGATCGGCCATGTGAATGCCCACGGCACCGCGACCATGGCCGGCGATGCCGCCGAGGCCGCCTCGGTGCGCGAGCTGTTCGGCAGCGCGATGCCCGTGTGCGCCACCAAGGCGATCCACGGCCATGTGCTCGGCGGTGGCGGTGCGATCGAACTGATCGCGACCTTGCGTGCACTGGCGCACGAGGCCGTGCCGCCGATCGCCAACCTGCGCGAGCCCGACGCGGCCTTCGACCTGGCCTTCGTGCGCGGCGAGGCACGCGCCGTGCCCGGCATGCGCTGGGCGATGTCGAACTCCTTCGCCTTCGGCGGCACCAATGCCGTGCTGGTCGCGGGACGCATCGACGCACCATCTCGCTGAAACTTCG
Source organism: Variovorax sp. GW821-FHT10D07 (assembly GCF_059415325.1). Taxonomy (NCBI): domain Bacteria; kingdom Pseudomonadati; phylum Pseudomonadota; class Betaproteobacteria; order Burkholderiales; family Comamonadaceae; genus Variovorax; species Variovorax sp. GW821-FHT10D07. The sequence continues at coordinate 114,422 of NZ_JBWKMZ010000009.1, forward strand.
CTGAAGTTTTTTTCGCGCGCAGGAAGGCTCAAGGCAGGCAGTGCATCGGCTGGTGGTTCTCGTCGTGCCGGTGTTCGTACTGCTGCTGGCCTGCGAATTCGCCTGGGGCTGGCTCAAGCAGCGCAACACCTACCGCTTCGCCGACACGGTCGCGAGCCTGAGCCAGGGCCTGCTGAGCCAGGCGCTCGCGGTCTGCACGCAGCTGTTCCAGATCGGCCTCTACGCGCTGGTCTATCCGCACGTCGCGCTCTGCACCGACGCGGGCTTCTGGGACAGCGCGTTCGGCTGGATCGCCGCGGTGTTGCTGTTCGACTTCTGCGACTACTGGCTGCATCGCGCGGGCCACGAGTCGGCGCTGTTCTGGGCCGCGCATGCGGTGCACCACCAGAGCCGGCGCTTCAATTTCTCGACCGCGCTGCGGCAGGAGAGCATGGTCGCCTTCCTTGGCTGGGCCTTCTACCTGCCGATGGCCGTGGTGGGCGTGCCGCCCGAGCAGTTCGGCCTCGCGGGGCTGATCGTGCTGGTCTACCAGTTCTGGATCCACACCGAGCACATCGGCAAGCTCGGCTGGTTCGACCGCGTGTTCTCCTCGCCCTCGAACCATCGCGTGCACCATGCCGTCAACGACGGCTACCTCGACCGCAACTACGGCGGCATGCTGGTGGTGTGGGATCGCCTGTTCGGCACCTTCGCCGAGGAGCGCGAGCGCTGCGTCTACGGCACGCGCAAGCCGCTCGCGGGCTTCGATCCGCTGCGCGCCGTGCTCGGCCCCTATGCGCCGCTCGCGCGCGATGCCTGGCACACGCGGCGCTGGCGCGACAAGCTCGGCGTGTTCTGGCGATCGCCGGGCTGGCGGCCGGCCGACGTGGCGGCGCGCTTTCCCGAACCCGACTTCTCGCTCGAGGCGGCCGCCGCCCTCGACGATCCACCGGTCGGCCGTGCGCGCGCGATCGCGGCCACGCTGCATTTCGCGGGCTGGGTCGGCATGACGCTGGCCTTTCTCTGGCGCGCGGACGACATGGCTTTTCGCACCGGGCTCGAACTGCTGGCGCTGACGATCGCGGGTTTCTGGGCCGTGGGCGCGGTGCTCGATGCGCGGCTGCGCTTGCACTGGGCCTGGCCCGCGCAGGTGCTGCTGCTGGCGCTGGCCGGCGCCCTCCTGTTCGCGGCCGGTTGAGCGGCCGCGCGGGATTGCTATCCTGCGGGCCCCTGACCGACCTCGAACATGGAGCCACCGTGCGCCGACTTGCCACTTCCCGCGACCTCGTTGCCGTCCATGCCCTCTACATGCACGAGAAGGTGGTGCGCTTCCTCGGCTACGACCCGATGCCGCTCGCGGACTTCCGGCCGATCCACGAGGAGCTGGTGCACAGCGGCTGCTTCCACATCTGGGAGGTCGAGGGCCGCATGGCCGGCTTCTACCGCGCCACGCGCTATCCGGGCCGCGTGGCGCATGTCGCCTGCCTCGGCACGCTCGCGGTGGACCCGGCCTTCCATGGCCGCGGCGTGGCGCTGGCCATGGTGAGCGATGCCATCGAGCAACTGCGCGCGGCCGGCGTCAAGCGCATCGAGCTCTATGCCGAGAGCGACAACGCGCCCGCGCTGCGCTTCTACGAGAAGCTGGGCTTCGAGCGCGAGGGCACGCTGCGCAAGTTCTACAAGCGCGCCGGTGAAGCCGACTACATCGACGATCACCTGATGGCGCTGCTGCTCGATTGAGCCGAATTCAGGAACCCTTCCAGCGCCGCAGCAGCAAGGCATTGGCCATCACGCTCACGCTCGACAGCGCCATCGCCGCCCCGGCCACCACCGGGCTCAGCAGTCCAAAGGCCGCCAACGGAATCCCCGCCACGTTGTAGGCGAAAGCCCAGAACAGGTTCTGCCGGATCTTCGCCACGGTGCGCCCCGAGAGGTCGAGCGCCTGCGCCACCAGCGCGAGATCGCCGCGCATCAGCGTGATGCCCGCGGCTTCCATCGCCACGTCGGTGCCGCCACCGGCCGGCGCCATCGCGATGCCCACGTCGGCGGCCGCGAGCGCGGGCGCGTCGTTGGCGCCATCGCCCACCATCGCGACCACGTGGCCGTCGCGGCGCAGCGCGCTCACCTGCTGCGCCTTGTCGGCCGGCAGCACCTCGGCGCGCACGTCCTCGGGCGCGATGCCCAACCGCGCCGCCATGGCGCGCGCGGCGCGCAGGTTGTCGCCCGAGATCATCACCACGCGCAGGCCGCGCGCACGCAGCGCGGCAACGGTCTCGGCCGCCTGCGACTTGGGCTCGTCGGCAAAGGCCAGCAGGGCCAGTGCCTCGGCCGCGCCGCCGGCATCGAAGCGCAGCAGTGCCGACACCGTGGCGCCCTGCGCCTGCAGCCGGTCGACCTCGGCGGCATCGACGTCGGCATCGAGCTCGCGGCACCAGCGCAGGCTCGCGAGCGCCCAGGCCCCGGCGAATTCGCCCTCGACCTCGCCACGCACGCCGCGGCCCGGCATGGCCTGCATCGAACGCAGCGCCGGCACCGCCAGTTTCTTGTCGACGGCAGCCACGAGCACGGCGCGCGCCAGCGGGTGTTCGCTGCCGCTCTGCAGGCTCGCGGCCACGGCCAGCAGCGCATCGGCATCGACGGTCCGGGCGACCGGCACGAGCGCGGTCAGCACCGGCCGGCCCAGCGTCAGCGTGCCGGTCTTGTCGAAAGCCACCGTGTCGACGCGGTGCGCGAGTTCGAGCGAACGCGCGTCCTTGATGAGAATGCCGCGCCGTGCCGCCACGCCCGTGCCCGCCATCACCGCCACCGGCGTGGCCAGGCCCAGCGCGCAGGGACAGGCGATGACCAGCACGGCCACCGCGTGGATCAGCGCGGTCTCGATGTCGGCGCCACCGAGCAGCATCCAGCCGCCGAAGGTGAGCAGCGCGATCACCAGCACCACCGGCACGAAGATGGCCGCCACCTTGTCGACCAGCCGCTGGATCGGCGCCTTCGCGGCCTGCGCATCCTCGACCAGCCGGATGATGCGCGCGAGCACGCTCTCGGCACCGACCGCGCGCACCTCGACCACCAGCCGGCCATCGCCATTGACGGCACCACCGGTCAGCAGGTCGCCCGGGCCCTTGGGCACGGGCAGCGGCTCGCCGGTCAGCATCGACTCGTTGACCTCCGATTCGCCCTCGACCACGCGCGCATCGGCCGGCACGCGTTCGCCGGGACGCACCGCGAGGCGGTCGCCCACCATCACCTCGGCCAGCGGCACGTCGCTCTCGCCGCGCGGGCCGACCAGGTGCGCCACCTCGGGCCGCAACTGCTGCAGCGCGCGGATCGCCGAGGTCGCCTGGCGCTTGGCGCGCGCCTCGAGCCACTTGCCCAGCAGCACCAGCGTGATGACCACCGACGAAGCCTCGAAGTACAGGTGCGGCATCATCCCGTGGCCCGCGTGCTCGCCGGCGGCCGAACGCCACCAGAGCCACAGCGAGAGTCCGTAGGCGGCGCTGGTGCCGAGCGCGACCAGCAGGTCCATGTTGCCGGTGAGCGCGCGCGCCGCATGCCAGCCCGCACGGTAGAAGCGCGCGCCGAGCCAGAACTGCACCGGCGTCGCGAGCAGCAGCTGCAGCCATGGGTCGAGCATCCAGTCGCGGCCGAAGAACTCGCCGACCATCGGCAGCATCAGCGGCGCCGACAGCGCGAGGCCGACCGCCACCGGGCCGAAGCCGTGCCAGGGCGAGAGCGCCGCGGCTTCCTCCTGCGCATCGGCCGCGGCGCGCGGCTCGTAGCCGGCGGAGCGCACCGCGCGGCGCAGCCGGGCATCGATGTCCTCGCCACCCTGCGCCTGCGCCACCACGCGCGCCGATTCGGTCGCGAGGTTCACGCTGACGTCCTGGACGCCGGGCACGCCCTTGAGCGCGCGCTCCACGCGCATCACGCAGGAGGCGCAGGTCATGCCGCCGACCGAGAGGTCGAGCGTGAGATTCGGCAACGGCCGTTCTTGTACGTTTTCCATGGTGCGAAGGCTAAAGCTTCACACCATGGCAAGGTCAAGCGCGGCAAAAAGAGTCCCTGGACTGGACATTGACATCGTGGCAAGGTTCAGACTTCGGTTTCCGAACGGGCCAACACCCACCTTTCCATCCACGAAGGAGCAGAAACGATGAGCCAGAAATTCCAGGTCGCGGGCATGAGCTGCGGACATTGCGTGAACGCCGTGCAGAACGCGGTGCAGACGGTCGACCCCGAGGCCCAGGTCACGGTCGATCTCGAGACCGGCCATGTCGACGTGCTGAGCCAGCAGCCGCGCCAGGATCTGGTGGCGGCGATCGAGAACGCCGGCTACCAGGTTCAATGACGGTGCCGGTCACGCACGGCCCCGTGGCGATCGGCGAGGCCGCCCGGCTGTCGGGCGTGTCCGCGCGCATGGTGCGCCACTACGAGGGCCTGGGCCTGCTGAGCGCGGTGGCGCGCACCGACAGCGGCTACCGCCAGTACGGCGATGCCGACATCCACACGCTGCGCTTCATCAAGCGCTCGCGCGACCTCGGCTTCTCGATGGAGGAGATCGCCGAGCTCGTGGGCCTGTGGCACAACCGCCGGCGCACGAGTTCGAGCGTGAAGCGCATCGCGCAGAAGCACCTCGAGGAACTGGAGCAGCGCATCGCCGACATGCAATCGATGCGCAGCACCCTGGCCCACCTGGTGCACTGCTGCCACGGGGATGCGCGGCCCGAGTGTCCGATCCTCGACGACTTGTCGAAGACCGCCTGACGGCTCAGGCGCCCCGGACCAGCGACAGCACCTTGCCCGCATCGAGCGTGCGGGCCTTCTCCTGAATCGCCGGCAGGTAGCGCGACTGCAGGCCCTGGCCTTCCTGCACCACGCCCGAGAAGGCGTCCTTGAGCATCTGCGTCGACAGCGTACGCCCACCCGCGTAGTAGCGCTTGGCGACATGGCCCAGCGCGTAGGTGGTGGCAAAGCTCATGCCCGAACTCACGGCCTGCTTGCCGACGCCGCGCAGCAGGCCGCCGCCCACCTTGCCGAGCAGCCCACCCAGCAGCTTGCGCCCGGCCTGCTCGAGGTACTGCGAGGTCAGGCCCACGCCCACGGTGGCGATGAAATCCTTGACGTGGCCGCTGTCGAGCTCGTAGCCGTGCGCCTTGCCGATGCGGTAGACCAGCTTCATCTGCAGCGGAATGATCGCCATGGTCGACAGCGTCTCGGGCAGCAGCTCGAGCGCACCGTTGAGGATGGCGGCGTTGAGGATCGACTTGTCGAGCTCGGCGCTGTCGGGCGTGAGCGGCGACGCGCCCGCCGCGACAGCCGGCACCGGCGCTGCAGCCACCACGGCGCCCGCGGAGGCACCGGCCACCGCCCCGGCCGCCGCGATCTCCTCGGCCTGGTTCGAGAACTGCGCCGCCGAGGCATCGAGCCCGAGCGAGGTGCGCACGTCGGTCAGGAACATCCGCTCGGCCTGCGATTGCGCGCCATCGGCATCGCACACGCACACCGCCATCTCGTAGGCGAGCTGCTTCGCCTCGGTGCTCTGCAGCTGCGCCGCCACCGACGGCAGCGAGACACGCTTCATCAGCACGTCCTGGTAGAGCGTCGGCAGGTTCAGGCCGTCGGTCTGCGACAGCCCTTCGGCGATGCGCTTGATCTCCGCGCGCTCGCGTTCGTGCTTTTCGCCGTCGACGAAGGCGGCCAGCAGGCTGAGGGTCACGATGGCCTGGGTTTCGGAAGGTGTCACGGCTGGAATTTCCACAAGGTGAAGGACGAAGTTCGGTCGGAAGACCGGGGGAAGGTTCCGCCGCGCGTTCTCCCCACAAAGCGGGTGCAACTCTGTGGATAACCACAGAACTACTTTGTAGGGGCGCGGCAAGTTATTGATTTTTATGGGGAATCTACAGACCGCTTAAAAAATAGGCAATGAATTTCCTCACCCGAAAAACGCCTTTCGCAGATTTCCGAAGGGCTGTCAAAGGACAACTCTGGGGAGAGTTCTGGCACAAGCAGGTGGTTATCCACAGCGCAGGACGGATGCGCCAGGTTGTCCCTTTGGACGCGACAGCACAAAAGCACGGCTGCGCACAGTGACCGCTGTATGACAAGTGCTTGTCACATAACGAAAAAAGCGGCCTGTCCACAGAAGGGACGGACCCTTATCTACTACTACTAATTTGAATAAGAAGAATAAGAAATAGAGAGAGACCAAAGGTCGCGCCCGAAAAAAAGTCCGAAGGCCGCGCCTCGTTGCAACGCCGTCGGCGTGGCTGGCGCCCGCCCCGTGGCGCTCGCTACCATCGCTGGATGAGCTTCAAACCGCGGATCCTGATCGCCGAGGACGAATCGGGCATCGCCGACACCCTCCAGTACGTGCTCAAGAGCGACGGCTTCACGCCGGTCTGGTGCGCCACCGCGGAAGACGCGCTGGCGCAGTTCGCACAGGAGGCGCCGGCGCTGGCGATACTGGATGTGGGATTGCCCGACATGAACGGCTTCGAGCTGTTCAAGCGGCTGCGCACGCTGAACCAGGCCATGGGCGGACCGGAGGTGCCGATGCTGTTCCTCACGGCGCGCAGCGACGAGATCGACCGCGTGGTGGGGCTGGAGCTCGGCGCCGACGACTACGTCGCCAAGCCGTTCTCGCCGCGCGAACTGGTGGCGCGCGTGCGCACCATTCTTCGGCGCAGCGCGCGGGGCGTGCCAGGGCCCTCAGGAACGCCAGGAAGCCCCGGAACCTCCGAACAGGGGGTCCCCCATGCCGGAGCGCCCCAGGCGGCGCCTGCGGCGCGACAGACCCCTCCAGTGCCCAGCCAGCCCTTCGTGCTCGACCAGGAGCGCATGCAGATCCGCTACTACGGCCGGCTGCTCGAACTCTCGCGCTACGAATACGGTCTGCTGCGCCTGCTGGTGCAGCGCCCCGGGCGCGTGTTCACGCGCGACGAATTGCTCGAACTCGTCTGGGACGACGCCAGCGAAAGTTTCGACCGCACCGTCGATGCCCACATCAAGACCCTGCGCGCCAAGCTCAAGGCGATCGCGCCCGAGGTCGAGCCGATCCGCACGCTGCGCGGCACCGGCTACGCACTCAACGAAGAACTGCCCGCCAGGATCTCGTGACCCGGCGCACGCGCATCTTCATCGGCATCCTGCTGATATACACGGCCGGCATCGCCTTCCTGCTGTACCGCGTCGTCTCCGACATCGATCCGCGCTACCGCGAGTCGGCCGAGGAATCGCTGGTCGAGACCTCGCAACTGGTGGCCAGCCTGGTCGAGCAGGACGTGATCGCGGGGGCCATCAACACGGCGCGGCTCGAGCCGCTGTTCCGCACGCTCTATGCGCGCGAGTTCTCGGCCCAGATCTACAACCTGCACAAGAGCCGGGTCGAGCTGCGCGTCTACGTGACCGACCGCGGCGGCCGCGTGATGTTCGACTCGCTCGGCCGACACCTGGGCGCCGACTATTCGAAATGGAGCGACGTGAGCCGCACGCTGGCCGGTCTCTACGGCGCGCGCACCTCGCGCGATGTCGACGTCGATCCGCGCACCTCGGTGATGTACGTGGGCGCGCCGATCCGCTGGAACAACGAGATCGTCGGCATGGTCAGCGTGGGCAAGCCAGTGCAGAGCTTCGGCCAGTTCGTGGAGGACGCGCGGGCGCGCACGATCTGGGTCGGCGTGGGCTCGGCGCTGGCGCTGCTGCTGCTCGCGGTGATCGTCTCGGTCTGGCTGGTGCGGCCCTTCGGGCTGATCCGCGACTACTGGGGCTGGGTGCGCGCGCAGCGCAGCCTGAGCCTGCGGCGCATGGCGCGGCGCGCGGTCGACGCGGTGCGCAGCGGCTTCAGCGAAATGCGCGACACGCTGACCGGCCGCAACTACGTCGCCGACTACGTGCAGACCTTCACCCACGAGGTGAAGAGCCCGCTGTCGGCGATCCGCGGCGCGGCCGAGCTGCTGCAGGAACCCTCGATGCCGCACGAGGAGCGCGAGCGCTTCCTCGCCAACATCGCGCGCGAGACCCAGCGCATCCAGGAGATCGTCGACCGCATGATGGAGCTGACCGCGCTCGAGACCCGGCGTGCGCTCGAGCGCACGCAGCCGGTGGCGCTGGCCTCGCTGATCGAGGACATCGCGATCAGCGCGCGGAGCGCCGCGGCGCAACGCAACATCCGCGTGCACGTGGACATCCGGGCCGAGGCCTCGGTCGAGGGCGATCCCTTCCTGCTGCGGCGCGCCGTCAGCAACCTGCTCGACAACGCGATCGATTTCTCACCGACCGGCAGCGAGGTGCGCATGACGCTCGAGACCACCTCGCGGCTGGCACGCGTGAGCGTGCGCGACCGCGGACCGGGCATTCCCGACTACGCGCAGGAAAAGGTCTTCCAGAAGTTCTATTCGCTGGCGCGGCCGCACAGCCAGAAGAAGAGCACCGGGCTGGGCCTGGCCTTCGTCAAGGAGATCGCCGCGCTGCACCACGGCCGCATCGAGCTCGGCAATGCGACGCGCGGCGGCGCGGTGGCCACGCTCACGCTGCCGCTGCTGTCGCCCTGAGCTACTGGCGTCCGATCAGCGCGAGGTAGTCACGCCGCGTGCCTTCGCTGACCGAGGCGATCAGCTGTTCGTACGGGGTCTTGTGGCGCGCCAGCATGCGCGCCGAGGCCACCATCTTCGATTTGCAGAACCAGTGGCAGGTGTGCTGCATCAGGAACAGCTCGGCCGACAGCGTGTAGGCCTTGTCCTTGGGACTGCGGCCGGCGCGGTTGTGCATCACCTCGTTGATGCCGCGCGCATGGATCGCGAAGGCCGCGCGCAGGTCGAAGGTCTCGCGCGGAAACAGCAGGTGCGCATAGGGCAGCGTCGCCAGCGGCGAGGTGCTCACGCGCGTCTGCGCGGCATCGACGCGCGCGAACTCGGCCGCGAAATTGGCGAACTGGGCCGCGAGCCGCGCCTCGGTCGCGTCGAGCACGCCCCAGATCTGCTGGCGCCGCTCGGGATCGTCCTCGCCGAGGCAGCGCAGGTAGCCCTCGGTGAGGTTTTCCATCAGCTTCTCGATCTGGTAGTTGCCCAGGTGGCGCGCCAGCAGCGCGATGCGCCGGCGCTGGTCGTGGGACTTGAGGAGGTAGGCGCCGATGGCGATCAGCGCCACCAGGGTGAGGATTTCCATGGACTTGGGAACGGGCGGACGGGAAGAAAGGGTGTGCGCCGAGTGTAGAGACCCCGGCGCGGCCCCTGCCGCCCGCGGCCCTAGCGGAAGAAGTCCAGGATGCGGTTGCGCTCCTCGGGCTGCGGCGGCGCGCCGATCGGCACGCCGGTCAGCACCTCGACCGGCTGCGGCGCGGCCTCGGGCTCGAGGCCCAGGCTCGCGACGCCGCGACCCGGCGCGTAGTCGTCGAAGTAGAGCTCGCCGTCCACGTGCACCAGGCCGGGCGGCTCGGGCAACTGCGCCACCGGCACGCCGCGCAGCGCGGTCTGCATGTAGCCGGTCCAGATCGGCAGGCTCAGGCTGCCGCCGGTCTCGCCGCGCACGCCGAGCTGGCGCGGCGTGTCGTAGCCGATCCAGGTCACGCCGACCATGGTGGGCTGGAAGCCCGCGAACCAGGTGTCGAAGGAGTCGTTGGTGGTGCCGGTCTTGCCGAACAGGTCGTCGCGCTTGAGCGCCTGGTAGGCCTTGAAGCCGGTGCCGTTGCGCACCACGCTCTGCAGCAGCGAGTCCATCAGGTAGGCGTTGCGCGCGGGGATCGCGCGGTTGCTTTCGTCGAGCGCCGGCGGCTCGGTTTCCATCAGCACCTTGTCCTTGGCATCGGTCACGCGCGTCACGAGGTAGGGATTGACCCGGTAGCCGCCGTTGGCGAACACCGAATAGCCGGCGGCCATCTGCAGCGGCGTGACCGAGCCCGCGCCGAGCGCCATCGGCAGGTTGGCCGGATGCTTGTCCTTGTCGAAGCCGAAGCGCGTGATCCAGTCCTGCGCGTAGTCGGTGCCGATCGACTGCAGCACGCGGATCGTCACCAGGTTCTTCGATTTCATCAGCGCGGTGCGCAGCGGCATCGGACCTTCGAAACCGCCGTCGAAGTTCTTCGGTTCCCAGGGCTGGCCGCCGTTGGCGCCGGGCTCGAAGTACAGCGGCGCGTCGTTCACCACGGTGGCGGGCGTGAAGCCCTTCTCGAGCGCGGCCGAGTAGATGAAGGGCTTGAAGCTGGAACCGGGCTGGCGCCAGGCCTGCGTCACGTGGTTGAACTTGTTCTTGCTGTAGTCGAAGCCGCCGACCAGCGCCTTGATCGCGCCGGTGCGCGGGTCCATGCCGATGAAGGCGCCCTCGACCTCGGGCAGCTGCGTGATCTCCCAGCTGTTCTTGGCCGTGCGCGCCACGCGGATCACCGCGCCGCGGCGGATCTTGATGTTGGGCTGCGCCTTGGTCGTCAGGCCCGACTGCGCGGGGCGCAGGCCTTCGCCCGTGATCTCGATCGCCTCGCCGTTCGCGCGCACCGCGCTGACCTGCTTGGGCGAGGCATCGAGCACCACGGCCGCGATCACGTCGCCGTTGTCGGGGTGCTCGGCCAGCGCGTCGTCGACCGCCTCGTCGACCTCCTTCGGATCGTCGGGCAGGTCGACGAACTTCTCGGGGCCGCGGTAGGGCTGGCGGCGCTCGTAGTCCATGATGCCGCGGCGCAGCGAGCGATAGGCCGCCGACTGGTCGGCCGCCACCAGCGAGGTGTAGACCTTCATGCCGCTGGTGTAGATGCTGTCGCCGTACTGCGAATGCATCATCTGGCGCACCGTTTCGGCCACGAACTCGGCGTGCAGCCGGTTCGGGTCGGCGGCATCGCGCAGGTGCAGTTCTTCCTTCTTGGCCTCGGCCGCCTGCTCGGCGGTGATGAAGCCGGTCTCCTGCATGCGGTCGATCACGTAGAGCTGGCGCGCGCGAGCGCGGCGCGGATTGGCCACCGGGTTGTTGGTGCCCGGCGCCTTCGGCAGGCCCGCGAGCATCGCGGCCTCGGCGATCGTGATGTTGGCCAGCGGCTTGCCGAAGTAGGCATCCGATGCCGCGGCGAAACCGTAGGCACGGTTGCCGAGGTAGATCTGGTTCATGTAGATCTCGAGGATCTGGTCCTTGGTCAGCTGCTGCTCGAGCCGCAGCGACAGCAGGATCTCGTAGGCCTTGCGACTCAGCGTGCGCTCGGAGCTCAGGTAGACGTTGCGCGCCACCTGCATCGTGATGGTGGAGGCGCCCTGCTTGCGTCCGCCCTTGAGGCTGGCCACCGCCGCGCGCACGAAGCCCTTGTAGTCGACGCCGCCGTGGTCGTAGAAGCGCGCGTCCTCGACCGCGAGCACCGCGTCCTTCATGACCTTGGGGATCGCCGCGAAGGGCGTGAGGTTGCGGCGCTCCTCGCCGAATTCGCCGAGCAGCTCGCCGTCGGAAGAAAACACGCGCAGCGGTTGCTTGGGCCGGTAGTCGGCGAGTTCGGAGCTGTCGGGCAGGCGCGGCGAGATCAGGGCGATGGCGACGGCGCCCGCGACCGCGAGCACCAGCACGCCCGAGCCCGCGACGATGGCGCTCCAGACGGCGATGCGCTGCCAGCGCGGTGGTTCGGGGGCGTCGGGTGAGCGGGGCTTGAAGGGATTGAACATGAGGGAGGTCCTGCTATTGAGAGAGTCCGCGCAGGCGCGGGTTCCGGGCCAGCCGCGATGCGCTCGCGGCCAGCATGGCGGCGTCGATGGCGCCACGGCTCTCGGCCTGCCGCGCGCAGTGCATCGCGTCGAAGTACTTGTCGTGGTCGTAGGCGACCAGCAGCAGGTCCACGCCGGCATTCAGCGCACGCACCGTGGCGTTGCACAGGCCCCGGTCGTAGGCTGCACCCATCGTGAGATCGTCGGTGACGAGCAGGCCGTCGTGCCCCCACGCGCCGCGAATCACGGACTGCACGATTTTGCGCGAGAACGATGCCGGATGGTCAGGGTCGAGTTCTGGAACGATCACATGGGCGAGCATGACAGCCGCTTGTGTCGAAGCCGACACCTCTTGAAACGGTTTCCAGTCATGTGTTGCAAGTCGGGCCGCGGGCGTGCGCAAAAAACCGGCCGCATGGTGCGTGTCCTCGGCCACGCCGGCCAGTCCCGGAAAGTGCTTGAGCGTGCCTTGCACGCCGGCCGCTTCGAGGCCCTGCTCGTAGGCTCGCGCCACCTCGGCGACGAGTGCCGGGTCGGCCGAGATCGCGCGTTCGTCGATGCGGGTGTGCAGGTCCCAGCGGCCCGGCGCGCGGCCGGTGCGCAGGTCGACCACCGGGCTGAAGTTGAGCGTGATGCCCAGCGCGGCGAGCGCCCTGCCCTGCTGCTCTCCGTAGGCACGGGCGCGCTGCGCGAGTTCGTTCTCGGGCACGTCGGCATCGATCAAGGTGGCAAGCGAGGGCTGGCGTTCGATCAGCGGCGAGAGCCGCGACACGGCGCCGCCTTCCTGGTCGGTGGCGACGATCAGCGGCGGCAAGCCGGCCGCCGTGCGCAAGTCCTGCAGGCTCGAGATCTCCTCGCGCAGTTGCGTCGCGCTGCGGCCCCTGACGTTGCGGCCGGTCACGAAGATGCCGCCGATCGCGCCGTGGCGCGCGAGCTCGCGCAGCATCGGCATCTCGGCGTTCTCGTAGCCGACGATGAAGTGCGCGCCGAGCCTGCGTGCCTGCGCGTCCGATGCGGCGAGCACTTCCGCGCGGCGCTGGCGGCTCGAGAGTTCGTCGGCCCCGCTGCAGAGCATCACCGCGCACAGCAGCCCGAGCAGCATCGGCCGCAGCGAACGGCGCGCGAAGCGCCAGACGATCGCCACGCCGCCGCCCGCGAGCGCGAGCAGCAGCGGCACCTCCCAGGCGCGCAGGAAGCGCAGGTGCGGATCCTTCAGGTGCCAGGCCCAGAAGCAGAGAGCGACCAGTGCCAGCCATCCCAGGGCACCGAGCGCGACGCGCAGCGCTTTCATGCCGGATCGACGAGGGCCGCCGGTGCGGCTTCGGGCCGGCGCGACAGCGCATACCAGTCGACCTTGCGCGTCATCAGCATCAGCGCCGAGAGCATGCCGAAGATCAGCAGCGCGCCGAGCAGCAGCGCATTGCTCTCGGAGGCCAGCAGCCCGTAGAGCGCACCGTAGAGCACCGCGACGAAGCCCGCGAAGCCGGCGCCGCGCTTCCAGCTGCCGAGCACGGCGGCGAAGTAGACGCCCAGCAGCAGCACGCTTGCACCGGCCGCGCCCGCATAGGCGAGCCAGAAGGCCAGCTTCTCCGACAGTGCCAGCAGCAGCAGGAAGAAGATCGCGATCGACAGGCCCACCAGGCCGTACTGCACCGGGTGCAGCCGCAGCTTGCGGAACAGCTCGAACATGAAGGCGGCCATCAGCACCAGGCCGATGAAGAGCGCGCCGTACTTGCCCGCGCGGGTGCTCATCGAATAGACATTGATCGGCTGCGCGAGCGAGACGTCGAAGCTCTGCGGGTTGAAGGGCTGCGGGCCGGCGCGCACATTGCCGTTGGCCGAGGCGGCCGTCGCGTCGGCGCGGCCCGCCAGGTCGACACGCACCTGTTCGCGCGCCGAGCTCACGAGCGAGGACACGCGCCAGTGCGCATCGAAGCCCTGCGGCGTGACCTCGCGCTGCGCCGCGAGGAAGCGGCCGCCGAAGCTCGGATGGGCCCAGGGCGACTTCAGGTGCGCGCTGGTTTCTTCCGCGATCGGCACCATCGACAGGGTGTCCTGGCCGACCAGCGAGAGCTTCATCTCGAAGGGCAGCGCCGCGCGCGACTGCCAGGCGGCCAGGGCCGCGCCGCCGAGCGGCGCGTGGATGCCGTTGGCGAACCAGGAATCGTCGGGCAGGCCGGGCACGCGCTGACGCAGCCGCAGTTCGGCGCCGTTCACCGTCAGCGCGGGCGAGCCGTCGAGGCCGCGCAGGTCGCTCACGTTGAAGGCCACCAGCGGGGCCTTGAATTCGATCTTCGAATCGGGCTCGCTGTGCGCGACCGCCTCGGGGTCGAAGGCCGCGAAGCCGCCCGACAGGGTGGCGTCGAGCGTGTAGAACGGGATCTTGAAGATGCCGCGGTAGCGCTGCTGCGGCGTCATCGAACCCTCGATGTGCAGCTTGTCGGGGAACACCACGTGCGCCATCTCCTTGCTGCGCGCCTCCTGGCCGATCACCTTGCCCTGCGCGTCGCGCAGCGGCTCCATCCAGCGCTCGACGTAGGGCACCAGCAGCAGCGGGCCGACCACGGTCTGCGGGCCCGCGTAGGTGGCGGCCAGTTCGGCGGCCGCCTCGCGCTGGCTGTCGCCGCGCTCGTTGTTGATGCGGTCGATCTCGGCCAGCGGAATGCACAGCAGCAGCACCAGCAGCAGCAGCCCACCCACCTTGGCCAGCATCGAATCCTTCAGCAGTTGAAGCATGTTTTCTCTCCTCGTTGACGACGGACCGGATGCTCGCCGTGCGATCCGAAGCCCGTGTGAAGCGTGGCGGCGCGGCGACTTCACGCGGACTTCACACAGCGCGGCGGACTTCAAGAAGCCTTCCCAATGCCTTCTCGCAGGCTGGCGACAGTGCAGGCCATCCGATACACAGAGAAGAGGACCCGACATGCACACCCCCTCCACCCATCGACCCGGCCGCTGGCTCTGGCTGGCGACGCTGAGCCTCGCGGCCGCGGGCTTCGTCGCGCTGAGCCTGAATCCCGTGCATGCGCAGGAAGCGACCGCGCCGCGCCTGAAGACCGAGAGCCCGTATTTCTTCGTGAAGAGCGACGACCCCTCGGTCGACCGGCTGCCGCTCAAGGGCACAGAGGTCTCGGTGAAGATCTCGGGCGTGATCGCCGACGTGACGGTGACCCAGACCTACCGCAACGAGGGCCAGCGGCCCATCGAGGCCAAGTACGTGTTCCCGGGTTCGACCCAGGCGGCCGTGAGCGGCCTCAACGTGCGACTGGCCGACCGCCTGATCACCGCGCAGATCCGCGAGAAGCAGCAGGCGAAGATCGAGTACGACACCGCCAAGCGCGAGGGCAAGACCGCCGCGCTGCTCGAGCAGCACCTGCCGAACGTGTTCCAGATGAACGTGGCCAACATCCTGCCGGGCGACGACGTGAAGGTGGAATTGCGCTACAGCGAGCTGCTGGTGCCGCAGTCGGGCAACTACGCGTTCGTGTTCCCCACCGTGGTGGGCCCGCGCTACAACAGCCCGCAGTCCTCGAACGCGCAGGCGCCCTGGGTCGGCCAGCCCACGCTGCGCGCGGGCGTGGCGGCCGGCACCACCTTCCGGCTCAAGGCCAGCATCGACACGCCGATGGGCCTGAAGGAGATCCGCTCGATGACGCACGCCATCGCCGTGAAGAAGAGCGACGAGGACCGCCATGCCGAGATCGAACTGGCCACCGACGGCCGCCCGGCCGACAACCGCGACTTCGTGCTCGACTACCGCCTCGCGGGCGAGAAGATCGAATCGGGCCTGATGCTCTACAAGGGCCAGGGCGAGAATGCCGAGAACTTCTTCCTCGCGATGGTCGAGCCGCCCAAGGCCGTGGCCGCCAGCGCCATCTCGCCGCGCGACTACATCTTCGTGGTCGACATCTCGGGTTCGATGCACGGCTTTCCGCTCGACACCGCGAAGACGGTGCTCGAGCGCCTGATCGGCGGCCTGCGTCCCAGCGACACCTTCAACGTGCTGCTGTTCTCGGGCAGCAACAAGATGCTGTCGCCGGCCTCGGTGCCCGCGACCCGCGCCAACATCGAACAGGCGCTGGCGACCATCAAGAACTTCGAGGGCGGCGGCAGCACCGAGCTGATCCCGGCACTCAAGCGCGTGTATGCCGAGCCGAAGGACGAGAAGGTCTCGCGCACCGTGGTGGTGGTGACCGATGGCTACGTGACGGTCGAGCGCGAGGCCTTCGAGCTGGTGCGCAACAACCTGTCGAAGGCCAACGTGTTCGCCTTCGGCATCGGCTCCTCGGTCAACCGCAGCCTGATGGAAGGCATCGCGCGCGCCGGCATGGGCGAGCCCTTCATCATCACCGACCCGGCGCAGGCGCCCGAGCAGGCCGCGCGCTTCCGCCGCATGGTCGAGTCGCCGGTGCTGACCAGCGTGAAGGCCACCTTCGGCGGACTGGACGTGTACGACGTGGAACCGCAGGCGCTGCCCGACGTGCTGGGCGAACGGCCGGTGATCGTGTTCGGCAAGTGGCGCGGCGAAGCGCGCGGGCGCGTGATCGTCGAGGGCCAGGGCGCCGAAGGCCCGTACCGCCAGGAAGTGCGCATCGATGCGCGCACGCGGCAGGACACGGCCGCGCTGCGCACGCTGTGGGCGCGCCATCGCATCCAGAGCCTGAGCGACCAGGAAGCGCTCGAAGGCAGCGCCGCCTTCAAGGACCGCATCACCGAGCTCGGCCTCAAGTACGGCCTGCTGACCCAATACACCAGCTTCATCGCGGTCGACAAGGTGGTGCGCAATGCCGCGCCGCAGGACAGCGCGAGCGTGAACCAGCCGCTGCCGATGCCGCAGGGCGTCAGCGATACCGCTGTGGACGGCGGCGCGCTCGGCGCCGAGGTGCCGAGCACGCCCGAGCCCGAGACGCTGGGCGCCATCGCGGTCGTGCTGTCGGTGCTGGCGATGCTGCGCCGCCGCGCGCGCCGCCACGATGCACGCCGTTTCACGGCCTGATGCGGGAGCACGACCTCATGTCCCTGGCAACGCTTGCCCACCGCCATCCACGCATCGTGGATTGGGGCATCCGCATCGACCGATTCCCGGCCGCCGCCTGGCTGGCCCTGCAGTTCGCCGCGCTGGCGCCGACCTGGGGCTGGATGCTGCGGCGCATGGTCGACGGATCGGACGATCCGCTCGGGCTGCTGGCGCTGGTAGCGCTGGCGGCGCTGGCCTGGCAGTGCCGCGGCGAACTGCGCGCCGCGCCGCGGCTGGGCTGGCTCGCGCTGGCCGGCGCCGGCACGCTCGCGGCGACCGTGCTGCGCACCGGCCTCGGCAGCCTGCCCGCGCTGCCGCCGCTCGCGGCCGGACTGTTGGCGGTGCTGTCGCTGGCGGCGGGCCTCATGGCCTTCCTGCCGCGCCGCGTGGCGGCCGTGCCGGTCGCGGGCCTCGCGGTGCTGGCACTGCCGCTGCTCTCGTCGCTGCAGTTCTATGCGGGCTATCCGCTGCGCGTGGTGACGGCCGAGGCCAGCCGCTGGCTGCTGGCACCGGGCTTCGAGGTGGCGCGCGAAGGCAGCACCTTGCTGATCGACGGCCGGATGGTGATCGTCGATGCGCCGTGTTCGGGCGTGCAGATGGTCTGGCTCGGCTATTTCACGGCCTGCGCCGTCGCGCTGTGGGCGCGGCGCGCCGACCGCGGCTTCCTGGCCAGGCTGCCGCTGGTCGGCCTCGCGGTGCTGGCCGGCAACATCGTGCGCAACAGCGTGCTGATCGCCTGCGAAGGCGCCGGCCATCCGCTGGCGCCGTGGGCGCACAACGCGCTGGGCCTGGTCGTGCTGGCGCTGGTGTGCGGTGCGATCGCGCGGCTGATGGCGCGCGAGCGAAGCGGCGCGGGCCTCGATTTCGTCATGCGGCCCGTTCCGGGCCTGATCACCACCCAGGGAGGCCGCCGTGTCGACACTGCCCATTGAGCGTCTGTTCGAACGCCTGTTCGCCAATCACTTCATCAACCGCATGGGCCACAAGACGCTGTTCGCCGTCGCGATGCTGCTGTGCATCCTGTGGTCGGGCGCCGCCGCGCTGCGCACGCCGGCCGTGGCCGAGCCGGTGGCGAGCACGATCGAGTGGCCGCGCGAATGGGACGGTGCCGCGCTGCGTCCGCTCGCGCTCAGCGAGGTCGAGCAGCGCTTCGCCGACCGATTTCCGGGCGCCATCGGCCGCATGACCGACGGCCGCCAGACCCTGGTGATGCGCGAGGTGCGCGAGCCCACGCGCATGCTGCATCCGGCCGCCGACTGCTATCGCGCGCTCGGCTACCGCATCGCGCAGGAGCGGCTGGAGCATCAGGTGCAGGCCGGCGAGCCGCATTTGTGGCGCTGTTTTGTTGCGCAACGGCACGGCGGGCAAAAGTTCCGCGTCTGCGAGCGCATCGTCGACGCCGATGGCGCCGCTTTCACCGACACTTCAGCCTGGTACTGGGCGGCAGCCAGCGGCCGGTCGAACGGACCGTGGCAAGCCGTCACCGTGGCGAGACCGATGTGAACCCATTGCTGAAAAAGACCCTGCGATTTCTCCTCTTCGGCCTGCTGGCCCTGGTGATCACGGCCGGCGTGGCGATCTTCCTGATCGTCAAGCTCGCGCTGGCCCCCGCGCCCGGCGAATGGCGCACCACGGTGAAGGCCGGTCCGCTCGCCTTCGAGACCGGCGTGCCGACCGCGGTGCGCATCGCCACCTCGCCCTGGTTCGCGCCGTGGCTCGACGGTCGCTCGCTCGATACCGGCCACGGCACCGTGCGCTTCGCCTGGAAGGCGGCCGACGGCCTGCTCGAATTGCACTGCGCGCCATGCAGCGTCGAACTGCCGGCGCTGGGCGCGCAACCGATCCGCGTGCAGCAGCTGGTGGCCACGGTGCGCCGCGACGGCAACACGCTCAACGGCACGCTCGGCGCCACGCCGCAGGGATCGCCCGTGGGCGATCCCGCCGCCACGCTGCAGGGCAAGTGGGAAGGCCGCCTCGCGCCGAAGAACCTGCAGCTCAGCGTCGATATCCAGGACGCGCCGATCGCGCGCTGGTACGCGGTGCTGGTGCCGGGCCTGCCCGAGCTGCAGCGCGCGCGCATCGGCGGCACGCTGGCGCTGCGCGGCCATGTCGTGCTGCCCGAAGCCACCTTCTCGGTGCTGCCCAGCGTCAGCCAGTTCACGGTCGAGGGCCTGGGCACCGAGGCCATGCTGGGCGCGCGCACCAGCTGCGGCCCCTCGGCCAGGCTGACCAACGACAGCTGGCTCGCGCGCGCGGTCATCGCGGCGGAGGACCAGCGCTTCTTCACCCACACCGGCTACGACCTGACCGAGATCCTGGCCTCGATCGACAACAACCAGAAGGAAGGCGCGCAGAAGCGCGGCGGCAGCACGCTCACGCAGCAGCTCGCGAAGCTACTGGCGACCGGCAGCGAGCGCACGGCCGAGCGCAAGCTGCGCGAGCTGCTCTACGCGGTCGAGATGGAGCAGACGCTGGGCAAGGCGCGCATCCTGCAGCTCTACCTCGACAACGCGCCCTGGGGCGGCAACCTCTGCGGCGCGGAAGCCGCGGCCAAGCGCTATTTCAAGCGCAGCGCGCGCAGCCTCGAACCGGCGCAGGCGGTCTGGCTCGCGGCCATGCTGCACAAGCCGCAGGCGGTGCTCGAGCAGTGGCGGCGCGACGGCGCCATCGATCCCGACCGCGTGAAGTGGGTGGCCGAGAGCGTGCGCGGCATCAGCCGCAACCAGCGCGAGTCGCTGCTCAAGAGCGTGGCCAGCGCGAAGTTCGCGCCGCCGGAGCCGAACCCATGAGCGCCGAGGTCGAAGCGATCGAGCGCGCCACGGTCGCGGCCATCTCGCCCGATGCCGTCGGCGCCATCGAGGGCTGGCTGCTGCCCTTCGACCACGGCACGGTCTCGCGCGCCCGCTCGGCCGTGCCGCTGCGCCATGCGCCGGCGGCCGAGGGCATGCTCGAGCGGATCGAGCAAGGCTACGCCGCGCAGGGGCTCCCGCCGATGCTGCGGCTGGCCGATCTCGCCTGCTTCGACGGCCTGCGCGCCGAGCTCGAAGCCCGGCGCTATCGCGGCGCCAAGCCCACGCTGGTGCAGACCGCCACCTTGCGACAGATGCAGGCCGTGGCACCGGCCGGCGCGTTGCCGGCCGAGGTCGACACCGCGCCCGACGACGCCTGGGCGGCGCTGTTCCTCGGCGAGGGTTTCGATCCCGTAGATGGCGCCCACCGCGTGCGCGTGCTGGCGCGTGCCCAGGGTTCGCTCTATGCGAGCGTGCGCGAAGGCGGTCGCACCGTGGCCGCGGGCGCGATGGCCTTCGGCCATGGCTGGGCCAGCGTGCACGGCATGCGCACCGACGCCGCGCAGCGCGGCCGCGGCCTGGCCGGGCGCGTGCTCGCGGGGCTGGCGCAGGTGGCGCTCGAGCGGGGGTTCGAAAAGGTGTTCCTGCAGGTCGAAGCGCAGAACGATCCCGCGCTGGCGCTGTACCGGCGCGCGGGTTTCGAGACGCGCTGGCAGTACCGGTACTGGCAGCCTTCGGCCTGAAAACGGCGAGCTCAGTCCCGCGGCTCGAGCTCCAGCCCGAAGCGCACCTCGTCCAGTGCCGCATCGACCAGCGCCAGCGGATCGTCGAAGCCCGGCGCGAGCTTGAGGATGCCGCGCAGCCGGTGATCGATCAGCAGCACCGCGAGCCCGTGCACATAGCCCCAGGCCGAGGTCATCTGCATGGCTTCGGCATTGCTCAGCGAGGTGGGCGGGCTGTCGGGCAGCCGCGGCGCGCCACCGATGATCGAGGCCATCACGCGCATCGCCTCGGCGGCCGCGGCGCCCAGCACGGGGTGCAGCATGTCGATCTTCTCGGTGCGGAACATCAGCCCGAACAGCGCCGGGTTCTCGTGCGCGAAATGCACGTAGGCGCGGCCGATCGCGTTGCGCCGCGCGCTGGCGTCGGCACTCTCGGGCGCCGAGGTGCGCATCGCGTCGGCCAGGCGATGGAACCCCACGGCGGCGAGCGAGCTCAACAAGCCGGTGGTGTCGCCGAAGTGGTGCTTGGGCGCGGTGTGCGAGACGCCCGCTTCGCGCGCGATCGCGCGCAGGCCGAGCCCGGCGATGCCGTCGCGCTGCAGCACGGTCTCGGCCGCGGCCAGCAAGGCATCGGGCAAGGCGCCGTGGTGATAGCGACGGGCCGGCGCGGCGGGCTCGGCCAACGCGGCCGGCGAAGATTCGGCGGTGGCCGGCTCCGTGGAACGGGAACGGCGCGGACGGGAGGCAACAGGCATCCAAAAATCTTACCACTGGAAAAATCTCTTGACTTCACCGGATGGCTCGACGATATTTCCACTGGAAAGATAAGCCCTCCCCGCTTTTCCAACCCCATACCGGCCCCGGCCGACGATCCGAAGGAACCCCGATGAACGATGCCGTCACCCGCAGCGCCCCGCCTTCCAACATGGGCCCGATCGACTTCGAGACCGACGTCGGTCCGCTGCCGCTGAAGGGCACGCTGCCCGCCGGCCTGCGCGGCACGCTGGTGCGCAACGGCCCGAACCCGGTAGCGCCCGATCCGCGCGCCCACTGGTTCGCCGGCGACGGCATGCTGCATGCCTTCCACATCGCCGACGGCGCGGTGCACTACCGCAACCGCTGGGTGCGCACCCAGCGCTGGCAGGCCACGGTCGAAGGGCAGGAACGGCGCCGCGTCGGCTTCCAGAGCACCAAGGGCGAGGCACCGAAGCGCGAGGACGACGGCACCGGCAACACCAACGTGATCGGCCATGCCGGCCGCATGCTCGCGCTCGAGGAAGCGCACCTGCCGATCGCGATGACGCTGCCCGGGCTCGACACGCTCGGCGCCACCGACCTCGACGGCCGCCTGCACGGCAGCTTCACGGCCCATCCCAAGACCGATCCGCGCACCGGCGAGCTGCTGTTCTTCGGCTACGGCACGCCCGCGCCGCTGTCGGCGGGCATGAGCTTCGGCAGCATCGCGGCCGACGGCCGCGTCACGCGCTTCGAGACCTTCGAGGCGCCCTACGCCAGCATGGTCCACGACTTCATGGTGACCGAGGGCCACGTGATGTTCCCGATCATGCCGATCACCGCCAGCCTCGAGCGCGCGCAGCGGGGCCGCCCGCCCTATGCCTGGGAGCCCGAGTTCGGCACCCGCGTCGGCCTGATGCCGCGCGGCGGCAGCAGCGCCGACATCGTCTGGTGGCGCGGCCCGGCCTGCTACGTCTTCCACGTGATGAATGCCTGGGAGGCCGACGGCAGCCTGTATGCCGACGTGATGCAGTTCGACACGCCGCCGCTGTTCCCGCGGCCCGACGGCTCGCCGATCGGCGCGGGCGATCCGCCCGCGCGCCTGGTGCGCTGGCAGTTCGAGCTCGCCAACCCGGCGCGCGAATTCACGCGCACCGTGCTCGATCCGCGCCCCGGCGAATTCCCGCGCATCGACGACCGCTTCGCCGGCCTGCCCTACCGCCATGGCTGGTACGTGCTGCGCGACGACGAGGGTCCCACCGAGGCGCGGCGCAACTTCGCGGGCCTCGCGCATGTCGACCATGCCAACGGCGAGCGCGGCATCTACCGGCTGCCGGCGCCCGACACGATGTCGGAGGCCGTGTTCGTGCCGCGCTCGGCGCAGGCCGAGGAAGGCGATGGCTGGCTGCTCGCCACCATCTGGCGCGCCGCCAGCAACACCAGCGAGCTCGCCGTCTTCGATGCGCGTGCCGTGGCCAACGGCCCGCTGTGCACCGCCGCGCTGCCGCACCGCGTGCCCGTCGGTTTCCATGGCAACTGGTTCGATGCCGCGGGCAGCGTGCCCGGCGCCGCCGCGCAGGCCGATGCGCAACCCACCGTCCGCTTCGGAGCGTCGTCATGAGCATGCTGCTGGCCTTCGCGCCCTTCATCGTCTTCGCGCTGTTCGACCGCCTGCTCGGCGTGGTGCCCGCGCTCTCGGCCGCGGCGGCGCTGTCGGCCGTGCTGCTGCTGCGCGACTGGCTCACGCCGAAGCGCACGGTCAAGGTGCTCGAGATCGGCACCGTGCTGCTGTTCGGTGGCCTGGCCGTGTTCGCGCTCGCCACGCACACCGAGTGGTCGCTGCTCGGCGTGCGGCTGCGCGTCGACGCGGGACTGCTGCTGGTGGTGCTGGCCTCGATGGCCATCGGCCAGCCCTTCACCCTGCAGTACGCGAAGGAGCAGACGCCGCCCGAGGTCTGGGTGCTGCCGGGCTTCAAGCTGGTCAACATGGTCATCACCGCCGCCTGGGCCGTGGCCTTCGCGCTGATGGTGCTGGCCGATGTGGCGATGGTCTACCTGCCTTCGCTGCCGCTGTGGGTGGGCATCGCGGTCACGGTCGCGGCCATCGTCGGCGCGATCCGCTTCACGCAGTGGTACCCCGAGCACATGCGCGCGCGCTTCGAGGCCGCGGCCGGGGGCTGAGCGCCCGCCCCCACGGGTGGCGCGGTCGGGCCATTGGTGCCACCATGGCCGGATGACCCACACGAACCACCATCATCTCCACCATCCCACCGAGCCCGTGGCCGCGCCGCGCGGCATCGACCACATCGTGGCCGGTGTGTCGGCCAGCGATGGCGACGGCGTGAAGCTCACGCGCGTGCTCGGGCAGCCGCTGCAGAAGCGGCTCGATCCCTACCTCATGCTCGATGCCTTCGGCAGCGACAACCCCGGCGACTACGTCGGCGGCTTTCCGAACCACCCGCACCGCGGCTTCGAGACGGTCACCTACATGATCGCGGGCCGCATGCGGCACCGCGACAGCGCGGGCCACGAGGGCCTGCTCGAGAACGGCGGCGTGCAATGGATGACCGCGGGCCGCGGCCTGGTGCACAGCGAATTGCCCGAGCAGCAGGAAGGCCTGATGGAAGGCTTCCAGCTCTGGCTCAATTTGCCGGCCGACGAGAAGCTGCGCGAGCCCTGGTACCGCGACATCCAGAGCGCCGAGATCCCCGAGTTCACCACCGCCGAGGGCGTGCACGTGCGCGTGATCGCGGGCGCGAGCCATGGCATCGAGGGCGCCGTGCGGCGCGAGCGCACCGAGCCGCTGTACCTCGACATCACGCTGCCGCCGGGCGCCGAGTTCGCGCAGCCGCTGCCGCCGTCGCACAACGCGCTGGTCTACGTGTTCCGCGAATCGCTGTGGATCGCGGGCAGCGAGGTGCCGACGCGGCGCATGGCCATCCTCGCGAACGAGGCCGGCAGCGACGGCGTGCTGCTGCGCGCGGGCTCGACCAACCACAGCCCGGCGCGCGCGCTGCTGATCGCGGGCCACCCGTTGAACGAACCCATCGTGCAGTACGGCCCGTTCGTGATGAACACGCCCGAGCAGATCAAGCAGGCGGTCGACGACTTCCGCCAGGGCCGCTTCGGTTGAGCCTGCGCCGACGCGGCGGTGCGGCCTGCGCCTACCGCGTGTCGGCATGGAGGTCGGCGCGCGGGGCCGGGCGAGGCTTCTACGTTGCCTGCATGCCCCCCACGATCCGAAAAGGACAGGCGCCCGCCACGCTGCAGCGCGCCGAGTTCCATGAACGCTTCATGCAGGACTTCCAGGATCCGGCCTTCCAGGCCGAGTCCGACTCGCTGCGGCGCATCGAGCTGATCGCCTGGGAGGCCTACCACGAAGGCCGCAAGGCGCCCGTCACGCGCAAGGCCGGGCCCGGCTATGCCGATCCCGACTACGAGCTGTCGGTCGACTGGCTCGAGGCCAAGGCGCGCATCGATGCGGCGCACGCCAAGTGGGCCGACCCTCAGAGCCACTCGCGCGTGCTGCTGGTCAACGGCTCGCCGCGCAACGACGGCACCTGTCCCGGCGAGATCTCCAAGACCTGGCGCCTGACGCAGCTCGCGCGCGAGGTGCTCGAGGGCAGCGGCGTGAAGACCGACGTGCTCGACCTCAGCCTGCTGACCTCGGACTACGGCCGCGAGATCCATCCGTGCAAGGGCTGCGTCTCCACCGCGATGCCGCTGTGCCATTGGCCCTGCAGCTGCTATCCCAACCATTCGCTGCGCCAGACCGGCGACTGGATGAACGAGATCTACGAACGCTGGACCGCGGCGCATGGCGTGATCGTGCTCACGCCCGCCCACTGGTACCAGGCCACGAGCCCGCTCAAGCTGATGATCGACCGCCTGGTGTGCGCCGATGGCGGCAACCCCGATCCCACCAGCACGCACGGCAAGAAGGCCGAGGAGGCCAAGGCGCTCGAACTCGAGGGCTGGGGCTATCCCAAGCATCTCGATGGCCGGGCCTACGGCGTGGTGGTGCATGGCGACGTGGCCGGCATCGAGAGCGTGCGGCGCAACCTCTGCGACTGGCTCGACTGGATGGGACTGATCGACGCAGGCAGCGCGGCGCAGCTCGATCGCTACATCGGCTACTACGAGCCCTATGCCACCAGCCACGACACGCTCGATGCCGACGCCGACCTGCAGGAAGAGGTGCGCAACGTCGCGCGCGCGGTGGCGCAGGCGGTGCGGCAGCTGCGCACCGGCAAGCTCAAATCGCCTGACCGGGGGCTGAAGAGGCCGCGTCCCAAGTAGCTCGCGCGCAAAAATTCACGGCCGCCCGCGCCGCCATTCACCATTCTTTACGCAGGCTCACGCGGGGCTCACGGACGGCTTACAGAAGGCTTCCACACTTCGTCTCACCAGCTGCCCATCGGCGGCGGTTCTTCGAAAGGAAGCACTCTCATGATCTCTCTCCGCCAACGCATCCTCTGGGCCGGCCTGCTGGGCTCGGCCGCCCTCGCATCGTCGGGCGCTTTCGCCCAGACGCCGGCGCCCACGACCGCGGCACCCGCCGCTGCCGTGGCGCAGGCGGATGGCGCGGCCCCGCAGCGCAAGGCCCACGCGGACCACAAGCGCATGGATCCGGCCAAGCGTTTCGAACGCATGCAGGAACATCGCGCCAAGCGTCTCGCGGCCCTCAAGGACAAGCTCAAGCTCAATGCCTCGCAGGAAAGCGCCTGGTCCAGCTACACCGGCGCGACGCAGTTCTCCGGTCCGCGTCCCGATGGCCAGCGCATGACCCGCGCCGACTTCGCCAAGCTGACCACGCCGCAGCGCATCGAACGCATGCAGGCCCGCCAGGCCGAACGCAGCGCGATGTTCGCCAAGCGCGCCGACGCCACGAAGTCCTTCTATGCCGCGTTGACGCCCGAGCAGCAGAAGACCTTCGACGCCGAGACCCTGCACTTCGGCGGCCACCGCTTCCATCGCGGCGGCCACCATGGCGGCCCCGACGCTCAACCGGCCAAGGGTTGAGCCCCGGCCCTCGGCGCTGTCGCCGAGGGTGGTCCATGACGAAGGCCCGCAACGCGCGAAGCGTTGCGGGCCTTTGTTCTGGTCGATCCGACCGATCCGATTACTTCGGCGTGCCGGTCTTCTCGGTCGGGTTGGTCGGCACCTCCGGACGCTCGCCCGGCTGGCCGAAATGCGGCTTCACCTTACGGGCCTGCTGGCTCACCTGCCAGCGCGACTGCTCGCCGGTCGGTGCCGTCACCATGTTCGGCTGGCCGTTCATCACGGTACTGGCCTCGCCCTTGGGCACCAGGTTGTTGGTGTTGTTGCGGTTGTGCGCACGGGCCTCGGCGCGCACGGTCTCGAGCGACACCGGCGCATTGCCGTCGGGCTGCTGCGTGGGATTGGCCACGCCGGTCGGCGATTGCGTGCTGGCCTGGCCGCCCAGCGCCGGATCGGGTGCCGCGGGCATCGAGGAGGTCTGCGCCATCGCTAAGCCGCCTGCGCCCATCAGGCCGGCCAGCAGGGTCGCTCGAAGAAGTCGTTGCTGTGCGTGTTTCATGATCGGTTTCCTTTGCGTCTCGATAGATGGTGTGAAGAAATCGCGGACGCCTTTCCCGACGTCCTGAATTCACCGTAGGAGCCGCTCCGTTCGGGCCTTGTGGGGGTGCGTCAGGGCTGCCTGTAGGAGCCGGCCGGCCGCGCGCGAAGGCGCCGCGAGCCTCTCGCGTCGGAGGGCTGGAGGCGCCACGAGAAGGTGGCGCGTTCCTACAGGCGGGCACGGATCGAGCACGTACAACCCGAAATCCGATGTCCTCCACACCGATCTTCACGAACGAATCCGTCGCCAACGCGGAAACCGCCCACGCCGTGGGTGCGAATCCGCCCGGCCCCGTCACCGCGGCCGGACTCGCGGCCGCGCCCGTGTCGCTGAAGGTCATGACGGTGAACACCCACAAGGGCTTCACCGCGCTCAACCGCAAGTTCATCCTGCCCGAGCTGCGCGATGCGGTGCGCACCGTGGGCGCCGACGTGGTGTTCCTGCAGGAGGTGCTGGGCACCCATTCGCGCCATTCGCGCCGCGTGAGCAACTGGCCCGAGGCGCCGCACTACGAATTCCTGGCCGACACCATGTGGCCGCAGTTCGCCTACGGGCGCAACGCGGTCTATCCCAAGGGCCATCACGGCAATGCGCTGCTGTCGAAGTTTCCGATCGTGCATCACCGCAACCACGACGTGTCGGTGGCCGGGCCCGAGAAGCGCGGGCTGTTGCACTGCGTGCTGCGCCTGCCGGGCCGCACGGTCGACGTGCATGCGATCTGCGCCCACCTCGGCCTGGCCGAGGCGCACCGGCAGCAGCAGCTCGAGCTGCTGTGCCACATCGTGCGCGACGAGGTGCCGGCCGACGCGCCGCTGATCGTGGCCGGCGACTTCAACGACTGGCGCGGCCGCGCGCATGCGACCCTGGCCGAGGGCGCGTCGCTGCGCGAGGTGTTCGTGCATGCGCACGGCCACGCGGCCAAGACCTTCCCTTCGCGTTTCCCGGTGCTGCCGCTGGACCGCATCTACGTGCGCAATGCCGGCGTGCACGCGCCGGTGGTGCTGCCGCGCCGGCCCTGGTCGCACCTGTCCGACCACGCGCCGCTGGTGGCCGAGATCGATCTCTGAAAGCGCATCCATCCATGAGCAACGGCAACCACTGGGTCGCGGGCAACCGCATCGAACTGCTCGAGAACGGCGAGCAGTTCTTCCCGCGCGTGTTCGAGGCGATCCGCGCGGCACGACGCGAAGTGGTCATCGAGACCTTCATCCTGTTCGAGGACAAGGTGGGCCTCGACTTGCACGCCGCCATGTGCGAGGCCGCTCGGCGCGGCGTGAAGGTCGACCTGATGATCGACGGCTTCGGTTCGCCCGACCTCTCGCGCGAGTTCCTCGAGGAATTGAGCAGCGCCGGCGTGAAGGTGCGCGTGTTCGACCCGGGCCACCGCTTCCTGGGCCAGCGGCTCAACGTGTTCCGCCGCATGCACCGCAAGATCGTGGTGATCGACGGCGAGCGCGCCTTCGTCGGCGGCATCAACTATTCGGCCGACCACTTGATGGACTTCGGCCCCAAGGCCAAGCAGGACTACGCGGTCGAACTCGCCGGGCCGATCGTGGCGCAGATCCACCACTTCGCGTTGCGCGCGATCGCGGTCGGCGGCAAGGGGCCGGGCTGGTTCCGGCGCCGGCTCAGGCAGGCGCCGCCCGTGGGCGACACGGTGGCCGGCGAGGCCGAGGTGATGTTCGTCACGCGCGACAACCGGCATCACACCAACGACATCGAGCGCCACTACCGCGCCGCGATCCGCAGCGCGCGCGAGCGCATCGTGATCGCCAACGCCTACTTCTTCCCGGGCTACCGGCTCATCAAGGAACTGCGGCGCGCGGCGCGGCGCGGCGTCGACGTGCGGCTGATCCTGCAGGGCGAGCCCGACATGCCGATCGTGAAGACGGCCGCGAGCATGCTCTACCACCACCTGCTGCATGCGGGCGTGCGCATCTACGAATACTGCGAGCGGCCGCTGCACGGCAAGGTCGCGCTGATGGACGACCGCTGGAGCACCGTGGGCTCGAGCAACCTCGATCCGCTGAGCCTGTCGCTCAACCTCGAGGCCAACGTGGTGGTGCGCGACGCGGCCTTCAACACGCTGCTGCACGAGCGCCTCGATCACCTGATGCAACACAGCTGCAAGCAGATCGACACCGCCGACCTCGCGAGCGAATGGAGCGGCTGGCGGCTGGTGCGCAGCTTCTTCATCTTCCACTTGATGCGCTGGTATCCCTCGCTGCTGGGTTGGTTGCCGCGCCACGTGCCGCGGCTGAAGCCGGTGGAGGTCACCGACCTCGGCGACCGGCGGCGCAAGAACCACGGCGACGGCGTCGAGGGCGCGCCCGCGTCGACGGAGGCCGCATGACGACGGCGGCTGGCGGCCGCCTGCATGCGTTGCCCGCCAGCGGCTGGCGCCGCGCGTGGCCCTGGGCCAAGCGAACGCTGGTGTGGGGCTTCTTCGGGCTCGTGGCCTGGCTGCTCGTGAACCAGGCGCGGTCCATCGACTGGCACGAGGTCGGCGACGCGATCGCCGCGCTGCCGCCCCTCACGCTGCTCGGCGCGGGCCTGCTCGCGGCCTGCAGCTTCGCGCTCTACAGCACCTACGACCTGCTGGGGCGCCACCTCACGGGCCATCCCTTGCGTGCCGGCACGGTGATGGGCGTGACCTTCATCAGCTACGCCTTCAACCTCAACCTCGGTTCGCTGGTCGGTGGCGTGGCCTTCCGCTACCGGCTCTATTCGCGGCTGGGGCTGCGCAACGACACCATCACGCGCGTGCTGGGCTTCAGCATGCTCACCAACTGGATCGGCTACCTGGTGGTGGCCGGTGCCGCCTTCTTCTTCTGGCCGCTGGGCCTGCCGCCGGCGTGGAAGGTGGATGGCGAGGAGTTGCGGCTGCTGGGCGCGGCGTTGCTGGTGCTGGCCGCAATCTATCTGCTGGTGTGCGCCTTCGCGCATGGGAAGCGCTGGCATGTGCGCGGGCACGAGCTGCGCACGCCGACCCTGCGCATGGCGCTGCTGCAGTTCCTGCTGTCGTGCACCAACTGGTCGCTGATCGGTGGTGTGATCTGGCTGCTGCTGCAGGGGCAGGTCGCCTATCCGCAGGTGCTGGCGGTGCTGCTGGTGGCCGCGGTGGCCGGCGTGATCACGCACGTGCCGGCGGGGCTCGGCGTGCTCGAGGCGGTGTTCGTCGCGCTGCTCGCGCACCAGGTGGCCGAGGCGCAGTTGCTGGCCGCGCTGCTCGCCTACCGCGGCCTCTACTACCTGCTGCCGCTGGTGGTCGCCACGCTGGCCTACTTCGCGACCGAGCTGCGCGCGCGGCGCGGGCGCCGGGCCCGCATCGCGCATCAGAAGTGATAGGTGTAGCGCACCCGCACGAAGTTCTCGCCGGGGTTGGGCTTCTTGATGCCGCCGTTGGAGAAGTGCTGCACGCGCAGCGACAGGTCGTGCTCCCCATGCTCGCCGAAGCTGCGGCCCACGCCGAGCACCTCGGTGAACTGGAACGCGGTGCTGAAGCTGCGGTCGGGCGTCCGGTAGACATGGTCCATCACGCTGCCGCCCACGCCGCCTTCGACGTACCAGGGCGAGCCGCCGTGCGCGAAGCGCCAGCGCCAGGTGTAGATGGCGCCGATCTGCACGTAGTCGCGCCGGCCGTCGTCGAGCGCGGGCGCGTGCCAATCGCTGAGGAAGACGTCCCAGTAGGTGGTGAGCGCGCCTTCCTGCACCGACTGTCGCGGTGACCACGGCAGCGTCATCCCGACGGTGAAGGCATTGGTGCTGCCCATGTCGCCGTGAGGGGCGCGTCCGCCTTCCACGTAGAAGCCGCGCTGGCTGTCCTCGAAGGCGTGGGCGCTGCTGCCCAGCAAGCCCAGCAGTCCGGCCAGCGCGGCGGCACGGAGCGGGGTGGAAGCGTTGAATCTCATGATCCGGATCGCCAAAGCGAATGATGAAAACTGAAGGTCATATTCACTTTGCGTTCAGTTTCGTGTCGTGCCGCTACGCGATTTCCACGTCGAGAAGTAGGACTTCATCACCAAAGCTGCAAAACGCCACGGAATGCGCTCAGGTTCTTGTTGCACTGCAGCATTCGCCACGCGGCAGGCCTATAGTGGGCCGATCTCCCTCGCAGGCATTACGCCGCTCCCCACGATGTCGTCCACTTCTTCCCTTCCCTCCCTCAGCGTTTCGTCATGGCCGCTGTGGCCGCTGCGCGAATGGACCGAGCTCGCGCTCAAGACGCAGGAGATGCTGCTGTCGTCGGGCACCGTGATCCGCCTGCGCACCGAGCGCATCGCGCAGGCGGGGCTCGCGCCGAGTGCCGACGACCTGGTCGAATTCCGGCGCATGGGCGACGAGAAGCTCGAGGCCGCGCACGCCTCGGGTTTCGCGATGGCGCGGCAATGGCACAGCAGCCAGATCGGCCTCGCGAGCCGCATCTGCCAGCAATGCCTGCATGGCGCCGCGGCCTTCCTCTCGCTGGCCGGCAGCGTCACGCCGGCACAGGCGGCCGAGCATGGCGATGCGCTGATCCGCGCGGCCTCGCGCGCCGCGAACGCGGCCCAGCGCTGGCCGAACAGCACGGCGCGCATCGCGAGCGAGGGATTGAAGCCGATCCACGCGGTGGCCACCGCCAACGCGCGGCGGCTCGGCGCGCAGCAGGCCGCAAGCTGAGCCTCGCTCAGCCGCGCGCCGGCATCAGCGTCAGCAGCGTGATCTCGGATGGGGCGCCGAATCGCTTGGGCGGGCCCCAGTAGCCGGTGCCGCGGCTCACGTAGATCCACATGTCCTGCAGCCGGTGCAGGCCCGCGGTGAAGGGCTGCTGCATCGGCACGAACAGGTTCCACGGGAAGAACTGGCCGCCGTGCGTGTGGCCCGAGAGCTGCAGCTGGAAGCCGGCCGCGGCCGCCTTCGGCGCGCTGCGCGGCTGGTGCGCGAGCAGCACGCGCGTGTGCACCAGCGGCGGTGCGTCGTCGAGCGCGCGCTGCGGATCGCTCTCGTGCGAGGCATCGAAGTGGCCCGCCGTGTAGTCGGTCACGCCGGCCAGCACCAATTGGCTCTCGAAGGTTTCCTCGTCGTTCTGCGCGCCGCGCACGTTGCGCGTCTGCAGCACCACGTGCTCGTTGAGCAGCACCTGCAAGCCGAGGCGGCGCAGTTCGTCGATCCAGGCATGGGCGCCCGCGTAGTACTCGTGGTTGCCGGTCACCACGAAGGTGCCGTGGCGCGCACGCAGCCCGGCCAGCGGCGCGATGTGCTCGCGCAGCTCGGGCACGGTGCCGTCGACCAGGTCACCGGTGATCGCGATTGCGTCGGCGCCGAGCCGGTTCACCGCGTCGACGATGCGCTGGATGTAGCTGTTGCGGATGGTCGGGCCGACGTGGATGTCGCTGAGCTGCACGATCGTGAAACCCTTGAGCGCGGCCGGCAGGCCGCGGATCGGCACGTCGACGTGCTTCACGTCCGCGGTGCGGCGCGCATTGACGAAGCCGATCAGCGAGACCAGGGTGGCCAGCCCGAACACGGCCAGCGCGCTCCAGGGCCGCAGCGTGTCCCACGGCACCGCGAGGCCGGCCACGCGCTGCGCGACCCAGGTCAGCAGCAGGCCGGCGTCGCGCACCAGCGTCAGCACGAACAGCGACGAGAACCAGCCCATGCTCAGCAGGCCGGTCCATTGCAATGCGGCGTGCAGCGGCTTCTTGCGCGGCGCGTGCCGCGACAGGAAGGGCAGCGGAATGGTCAGCGCCGACACCACCAGCGCCAGCAGGCCGATCGGCCAGGCCGGCGTGAGCCCCGCGGCCGCGGGCAGCAGACGCAGGGCGATGTAGGCATGCAGGAGCGCGGTCAACACGCTCAGGGGACGGATCGGCATCGGGGCAATGGGTTCGGGCACTGCCCGGGACACGTCATCTGCAAGGCGCATGCCGTGCATTCAAGTCGCCGCCACGCTATTTTTTCAGTAGCGCAGCATGCCGGGATGACGGGTGCCGGGGTGCGGACGGCGACGTGAGCGCCTGCACCCGGCGTCCGTGCCGCCGTGCCTTCGTGCGCTTACTGCACCGCGCGCGTGCCGGCGGCGGCCATGTCGGTGCCCGCCGGCCAGAGGAAGGTGGCCTTGGTGGGCGTGCCGAACACCACCTGCAGCGGCTGCTTGAGCGTCTGGCCGCGCAGCGTGGCCTCGACCTGGTAGCTGCCGGGCTCGAGGCGCGCCACCATGAACGGTCCGCCCGCCACCACGTTGTCGAGCAGCGCCACGCCGCGGCCATCGCGCACCGTGACGTGCACGTCGGCCGCGAAGTCCGCGCCCTGGTGGTCCTTGATCGCGAATTCGAAGCTCGCCGGCCAGCGCGGCAGGACCGTTTCCATCAGCTTCGCCTCGTCGCTGCCGATGCCGCCGCTCATGTATTCGATGCCGTGCGACATGCGGATCGGCGGGTTGAACGCGGCTTGCGCGGAGGTGGCGAGCGCGCCGAACGCGAGGGCGCCGCACAGCAGGGCGGCGGCCAGCGGCCGCGCGCGCGGTGAAATCCGGGGGGTCATGATCAGTCCTTTCTTTCCATGCTCTCGTGGCGGAAAACCACGGCGCCACTGTGCGGCGCACGGCTTAGACAGGACTTAACGAAACGGCGCGGCGGGTGGCCGCCGGCCGTGGAAGCGGCTTGGCGCCTCAGCGCGCGGCGCTGGTCTGCGCCATCGCTTGCGTTTCGGGCTGCGGCGGCAGCACCGAGGCCATGTCGAAGTTCGACGGCCACATGAAGGTCGCCTTCGACGGGATGCCCGCGAACACCACCAGCGGCTGCGTCAGCGTGAGGCCGCCGAGCGTGACGTTGACGTCGTAGGCACCCGGGTCGAGCCGCGCGAGCATGTACGGGCCCTGCGACAGCGCTTCCATGATCGGGCGGCCGGTGTAGCGCTCGCGCACCTCGACCTTGGCGCGGGCCGGGAAGCTCGCGCGCTGCGCAGGGCTGCCGTTGATGCCCAGTTCGATCGTGGCGGCCCAGCGCGGCGCGACCATCTGCATGAAGGCAGCTTCGTCCTTGTTGGTGCCGCCGCACATGTATTCGACGCCCTGGGCGGTCTGGATGGGCGGGTTCGGGGCAGCGTGGGCCGGAAGGGTCGCGCCGAGGATGGCGGCCGTGCCGCACGTTGCAAGGACGGCCAGGGACCGGCGGAAACGCATGGATTTCATTGCTTCGATGTCCTCGATCAGGGTGACGCGGAATTCGTCGAGGATTTTGCTTAGCAAGACTCGGGCTAGATATAGCGTTTACGAGGAACGATCCTCGCCGAGGCTTTGAACGCTATTGTTTTAATAGCTGGTGACGGGCTTGTGACAAGCGTTTACAGCGTGTGTGGTGATCTACCCTCAGACAAACCCTTGGGTCCCGCTGCGACGGGCCCGCGTTGCGTGCGCGCACTCCGCCGCGAAGCGGCATGGGAATGGTGCGAAGGCAGTGGGCGCGGCGATCGGGCGCCCCATGAAAAACGCCGCCGGGGGCGAACCACGGCGGCGTGACGGTGAGGGCGGAAATCGACTCAGACGTCGATGTTCGCCGCCCGCAACGCGTTCTGCTCGATGAACTCGCGGCGCGGCTCGACTTCGTCGCCCATCAGCATCGTGAACACGCGGTCGGCCTCGATCGCGTCGTCGATCTGCACGCGCAGCAGGCGCCGCACGGTCGGGTCCATGGTGGTTTCCCACAGCTGCTCGGGATTCATCTCGCCCAGGCCCTTGTAGCGCTGGCGCGCGGTGGCGCGCTCGGCCTCGCCGATGAGCCACAGCATGGCCTGGCGGAAATCGAACACCTTCTCTTCCTTGGCGCGCTCGCCCTCGCCGCGGCGCACCACGGCGCCCTCGGGGCTCAGCAGGTTGCGGAAGGTGTCGGCGGCGCCGGACAGCGCGGCGTAATCGGCGCCGTGCACGAAGTCCTGCGTGATCACGCTGCTCTTGATGTTGCCGTGGTGGCGGCGGCTGATGCGCAACAGCGGCTTGTCGGTGCGCGCGTCGAACTCGTTGCTGACTTCGGCCGGCACACCGGTGGTGTTGAGCTCGCGCAGCTTGGCCTGCAGCGCCACGGCCGAGGCCTCGGCCGCGGGCGTGGTGTCGAGGTCGAGCGCCACGCCGTCGGCGATGGCGCGCAGGGCCTCGGCGTCCATGAAGTTGCGCAGCCGGTGGATCACGGCCTCGGCCACCTGGTGCTTGCGCGCCAGCTCGGCCAGCGTGTCGCCGCTGAGCGTGTGGGAGGTGGCGCCACCGGTCTCGATGCTGGCGTCCTTCAGCGCGACCTTGAGCAGGAAGGCGTCGAGCGCATTGCCGTCCTTCAGGTACTGCTCTTCCTTGCCGACCTTGACCTTGTACAGCGGTGGCTGCGCGATGTAGATGTGGCCGCGCTCGACCAGCTCGGGCATCTGGCGGTAGAAGAAGGTGAGCAGCAGCGTGCGGATGTGCGCGCCGTCCACGTCGGCGTCGGTCATGATGATGATGCGGTGGTAGCGCAGCTTGGCGACGTTGAAGTCGTCGGCGCCGCCGCCCGCGGTGGTCGCGCCGGCACGGCCGATGCCGGTGCCCAGGGCGGTGATCATCGTGAGGATTTCGTTGCTGGTCAGCAGCTTCTCGTAGCGCGCCTTCTCGACGTTCAGGATCTTGCCGCGCAGCGGCAGGATGGCCTGGAACTTCCGGTCGCGGCCCTGCTTGGCGGAACCGCCGGCGGAGTCGCCCTCCACCAGGTAGACCTCGCACAGCGCCGGGTCCTTCTCCTGGCAGTCGGCCAGCTTGCCCGGCAGGCCCATGCCGTCGAGCACGCCCTTGCGGCGCGTCATCTCGCGCGCCTTGCGCGCGGCTTCGCGGGCGCGGGCGGCCTCGACGATCTTGCCGCAGATGATCTTGGCGTCGTTCGGGCGTTCCTGCAGGTAGTCGGTCAGCAGCCGGCCGACGATGTCCTCCACCGGCGCGCGCACTTCGCTGGACACCAGCTTGTCCTTGGTCTGGCTCGAGAACTTGGGCTCGGGCACCTTCACGCTCAGCACGCAGCACAGGCCTTCGCGCATGTCGTCGCCGGTGACCTCGACCTTGGCCTTCTTGGCGAACTCGTTCTCTTCGATGTACTTGTTGATGACGCGGGTCATCGCGGCGCGCAGGCCCGTGAGGTGGGTGCCGCCGTCGCGCTGCGGGATGTTGTTGGTGAAGCAGAGCACCTGCTCGTTGTAGCCGCTGTTCCACTGCATCGCGACCTCGACGCCGATGTGCGTGCCGGGGATGCCGCCGTAGGTGTCGGCCGGCTTCTCGCCCTCGGCGTAGAACGAGTTCGGGTGCAGGACGGTCTTGCCCTTGTTGATGAACTCGACGAAGCCGCGCACGCCGCCGGCGCCCGAGAAGTCGTCTTCCTTGCCGCTGCGCTCGTCCTTCAGGCGGATGCGCACGCCGTTGTTCAGGAAGCTCAGCTCGCGCAGGCGCTTGGAGAGGATCTCGTAATGGAAATCGTTGTTCTCCTTGAAGATTTCCGTGTCGGGCAGGAAGTGGACCTCGGTGCCGCGCTTGTCGGTGTCGCCGATGATCTTCATCGGCGAGACCTCGAAGCCGTTCACGGTTTCGAGCAGGCGGTTCTGCACGAAGCCGCGGCTGAACTCGAGCTCGTGGATCTTGCCTTCGCGCCGCACCACCAGGCGCAGCATCACGCTCAGCGCGTTCACGCAACTCACGCCCACGCCGTGCAGGCCGCCCGAGACCTTGTAGCTGTTCTGGTTGAACTTGCCGCCCGCGTGCAGCTCGGTCAGCGCGATCTCGGCGGCCGAGCGCTTGGGCTCGTGCTTGTCGTCCATCTTCACGCCGGTCGGGATGCCGCGGCCGTTGTCGGTCACCGAGATCGAGTTGTCGGAATGGATGGTGACGACGATGTCGTCGCAGTGGCCGGCGAGCGCTTCGTCGATGGAGTTGTCGACGACCTCGAACACCAGGTGGTGCAGGCCGGTGCCGTCGGAGGTGTCGCCGATGTACATGCCGGGGCGCTTGCGAACGGCCTCGAGGCCTTCGAGGATCGTGATCGAGCCTTCGCCATAGGAGGTGTCGGGCGTGACTTCGATCGGCACCGCGTTGTCGATCTCGGGTGTGTAGACCGGTTCGGTGTGCGGCACTTCCGGCTTGTTCTCTTCTGCGCTCATTCGGATATTCCTCTATCTCTCACGGATTCACGGGGTCCACGGACTCGCGGGCACCCGGTTTTTCAGGCCTCTTGAAAGCGCAAACCCGCGGGGGCGAACCGCGGGTTGTGTGCGCCAGGGCGCTGCGACGATGCGGGGTGACTAGATCCGCATCGGCATCACGACGTACTTGAAGGACGCGTTGTCGGGGATGGTCAACAGCGCGGAGCTGTTGGAATCGGCCAGGTCCAGCTTCACCATGTCCTGGCCCATGTTGGCCAGCGCGTCGATCAGGTAGGTGACGTTGAAGCCGATCTCGATGGCGTCGCCGCCGTAGTCGATGTCGAGCTCGTCCTGCGCTTCTTCCTGTTCGGCGTTGTTCGAGGCGATGCGCAAGGTGCCCGGCTCGATGTTCAGGCGCACGCCCTTGAACTTCTCGCTGGTCAGGATCGCGGTGCGCTGCAGGCTGGCCAGCAGTGGCGCGCGGCCCAGCGTGACCGAGTTCTTGTGGTTCTTCGGGATCACGCGGTTGTAGTCGGGGAACTTGCCCTCGACCAGCTTGGTGACGAACTCCATGCCGCCGAAGCTGAACTTGGCCTGGTTGTTGGCGAACTGCATCTCGATCGCGCCTTCGGCGTCGGACAGCAGACGCTGCATCTCGAGCACGGTCTTGCGCGGCAGGATCACTTCCTGGCGCGGCACTTCCACGTCGAGGGTGGCCGAGGAGAAAGCCAGGCGGTGGCCGTCGGTGGCGACCAGGCTCAGCTGCTTGCCCTCGGCGACGAACAGGATGCCGTTGAGGTAGTAGCGGATGTCGTGCACGGCCATCGCGAACGAGACCTGCGAGAGCAGGTCCTTCAGCGTCTTCTGCGGCACGCTGAACACCGGGCCGAAGTTGGCGGCTTCCTGCACCAGCGGGAAGTCTTCCGCGGGCAGCGACTGCAGCGTGAAGCGGCTCTTGCCGCCCTTGAGCACGAGCTTGCTCGCGCTCGACTCGAGGCTCACGGTCTGGTCGGACGGCATGGTGCGCAGGATGTCGATCAGCTTGCGCGCGCCGATGGTGGTGGTGAAGTTGCCTTCGTCGCCGCCGAGCTCGGCGGTGGTGCGGATCTGGATCTCGAGGTCGCTGGTGGTCAGCTGGATCTGGCCACCGGTCTTGCGGATCAGCACGTTGGCGAGGATCGGCAGGGTATGTCGCCGTTCCACGATGCCCGCCACCGACTGCAGCGCGGCGAGGACTTTGTCTTGTGTTGCCTTCAGGACGATCATGTCTTCTACCTCTTCTCTTATCTCTTTGAATCAGCTTGGTCGATCAGGGCCCCACCGCCCCGCACAGACCGCCATTCTCCGCTGTCGCGGCGTCCGGCCTGGTTGACTTTGGTTTTCAGTTTCAACCCTTGAGCGTCTGCTCGAGCACGTGAAGCTGCTGGTTGAGCTCGGTGAGCTGCTGGCGCTCGCCCGAAATCTTGCGCACCGCGTGCAGCACGGTCGTGTGGTCGCGTCCGCCGAACAGCTCGCCGATCTCGGGCAGGCTCTTCTGCGTCAGCTCCTTGGCCAAGTACATCGCGATCTGCCGCGGCCGCGCGATCGAGGCCGGGCGCTTCTTGCTGTACATGTCGGCGACCTTGATCTTGTAGTAGTCGGCCACCGTCTTCTGGATGTTTTCCACCGAGATCTGCCGGTTCTGGATCGACAGCAGGTCGCGCAGCGCCTCGCGCGCCAGGGCGATCGAGATCTCCTTCTGGTTGAAGCGCGAATAGGCCAGGATCTTGCGCAGCGCGCCCTCGAGCTCGCGCACGTTGGAGCGCACGTTCTTGGCCACGAAGAAGGCGACTTCCTCGGGCATCTCGGCGCCCTCGACGCGGGCCTTGTTGATCAGGATCGCCACGCGCATCTCGAGCTCGGGCGGCTCGATTGCCACCGTGAGGCCCGAATCGAAGCGCGAGACCAGCCGCTCGTGGATGTCCGCGAGACCCTTGGGATAGGTGTCGCTGGTCATCACGATGTGCGACTTCTTGGCCAGCAGGGCTTCGAAGGCGTTGAAGAATTCTTCCTGCGTGCGGTCCTTGTTGGCGAAGAACTGCACGTCGTCGATCAGCAGCAGATCGAGCGAGTGGTAGCGCTCCTTGAACTCGTCGAAGGTCTTGCGCTGATAGGCCTTGACCACATCCGAGACGAACTGCTCGGCGTGGATGTAGAGAACTTTGGAATCGACCCGGTCGGCCAGCAGCCGGTTGCCCACCGCGTGCATCAGGTGGGTCTTGCCCAGCCCCACGCCGCCGTAGATGAAAAGCGGGTTGTACAGATGGCCCGGCATGCCGGCCACGTGCATCGCCGCGGCGCGCGCCATGCGGTTGGCCGTGCCCTCGACCAGGGTGTCGAAGGTGAGGCCCGAATTGAGGCGGTTCTTGAAGCCGGCGGCCGGCGGTTCCTCGCCCGGGCCGGCCACGTCGCGCGGCACGTCGGTTTCGGTCATGACCGCCACGGGGGCAGCACGCACGGGGATTTCCCGAGGAGCAAGCGCTAACTCGACGACCACGGGCTGGCCGTAGATCTTCTCCGCCATGCCGGCGATCTTGCCGGCGTACTGGGCCCGGATCCAGTCGAGCTTGAAGCGGTTGGCGACGAACACCGTCATGCGCGAGAGGTCGTCGGCGACCTCGGCGGTGAGGGGCTTGATCCAGGTGTTGAACTGTTGCTCGGACAGCTCCTGCGCGAGCTGGTCGACGCAGGCCTGCCAGAGGCTTTCGCCGACGCCGTCAGTCGACATGGGTGCTCGGATTTTGGATGGTTCCCTCTGCCATTTTTTGCTGTTTGTATTGTGGATATTCTCTGCTGGAAGGCGCCGCGCATTCTAACTTGTCAAAACCTTATCCACATACCCCGGGCGGCCGGCGAAAGGCCCGCAAAGTCGCTCGAAGATTGTTGTGCGGCCGAATGTTTGCGATAATTGCGGGTTTCCCTGAAAACCTCTTTGCGTCTTTCGGGGTCCGACCGAAATCACCGGCCCAGCCAACAACGAAGCCGGAACCAACCGCACCCAGCGCCTTTCGCGCATTCCTCGCCCGTCGAGCCCATGGATTCCCCATGGCCCGATGACCGCGCGGAAATGCCGAAGAAACAGGGGAATCAGGAAATCTCATC
This sequence comes from Variovorax sp. GW821-FHT10D07, assembly GCF_059415325.1. NCBI lineage: Bacteria > Pseudomonadati > Pseudomonadota > Betaproteobacteria > Burkholderiales > Comamonadaceae > Variovorax > Variovorax sp. GW821-FHT10D07. The sequence continues at coordinate 154,192 of NZ_JBWKMZ010000009.1, forward strand.
ATGAAACGCACCTACCAAGCATCCAAAGTCCGCCGCGCCCGTACCCACGGCTTCCTGGTCCGCATGAAGACCCGTGGCGGCCGTGCCGTCATCAACGCACGCCGCGCCAAGGGCCGCAAGCGCCTGGCCGTCTGACGCCCGACCCACGGCAGTTGCCAGCAGCAGGAACGCCGGGGCCAGCTTCGACGGCTCGCGCCAGCGGCGTGTCCAGTCCGGCTCCCATGCAGCGGCTCAAGACCCGCGCGCAATTCCAGGCCGTTCTCGCAGGTGCCACCGTGGCCCGCACTGCCCATTTCGCATTGCATCGCTGCGCGCTCGATTCCGAATCGAGCGCGCAGCTTTTTGCGTCCGACGACGTCTGGCTGGGTGCCATGGTGCCCAAGCGCTGGGCGCGCCGCGCGGTCACGCGCAATGCGATCAAGCGCCAGATCTACAGCGTGAGCGCCCTGCCCCACGCGGGATTGCCGCGCGCGGCGCACGTGGTTCGCCTGAAAGCCGCCTTCGACCGCAAGGAATTCGTGAGTGCCTCGTCCGAGCGGCTCAAGCGAGCCGTGCGGGCCGAACTCGAACTGTTGCTGGAGCGCGCCGCGCGCCCGGCACCGGCGCGCGCGCCTGCCGCGCCACCCGCACGGTCTTCTCCATGAAACGCCTGCTGATCGGCCTCGTCAAAGGCTATCGCCTGCTGCTGAGCCCCTGGCTCGGGCAGTCGTGCCGTTTCGAGCCGACCTGTTCGGTCTATTCGATCGAGGCGCTCGAGGTGCACGGCGCACTCAAGGGCAGCTACCTCACGCTGCACCGCATCGCGCGCTGCCAGCCCTGGTGCCAGGGCGGGCACGATCCGGTCCCACCGAAATCACAGCGTCGCACGAACCGGTCAGGCTCGCTGTTTTCGTCTCTTCTCTCCTCCGACAAGAAGTCTTCGTCATGAACGATATCCGCCGCACGATCCTGTGGGTGATTTTTGGGTTCTCGCTGGTGCTGCTGTGGGACCAATGGCAGGTCTTCAACGGCAACAAGCCGACCTTCCTGCCCTCGACCAAGCCCGCCGTCACGGCGCCCGCGCCCACCACCGGCGCCGCCGGCAGCAGCGTGCCGAGCGCCAGTGCCGCACCGGGCGCCAGCGCCGGTGCCGTGCCCACGCAGGCCGCGGCCGCCGCGCCGAAGGAACAGGTCACGGTCACCACCGACCTGTTCAAGGCGACCATCGACAGCGAAGGCGGCACGGTCAACTACCTCGAGTTGCTCAAGTACGACGAGAACGATCGCACCAAGCACGTGGTGTTGTTCGAGAACGGCTCGCCGGCCACGCGCTACCTCGCGCAGACCGGCCTGCTGAACCAGGTCGACACCGGCGAACGCTTCCCGAACCACCTGACGCCGATGGCGCCCAAGGCCGGTCCGCGCGAAATGGCCGCCGGCCAGAACACCCTCGAGGTCGGCTTCGAGAGCGCCCCCGTCGGCGGCCTCAAGTACGTCAAGACCTATGTGTTCCACCGCGGCGACTACGCCATCGGCGTGCGCCATGAGGTCGTGAACGTGAGCGACCAGCCGCGCGACGCGCAGCTCTACATGCAGCTGCTGCGCCACGGCACCGTGGCCGCCAGCACCATGTTCGGCACCAACACCTTCACCGGTCCGGCCGCCTACACGAACGAGAAGAAGTTCCACAAGCTCGACTTCAAGGACATCACCAAGGGCAAGGTCGAGCCCCCGCCGGCCGCCAACGACGGCTGGATCGCCATGGTCCAGCATTACTTCGTGTCGGCCTGGCTGCTGCGCGGCGACCCGGCCAGCGAAGGCCTGAAGCGCGAATTCCGCGTGAAGGACCTGGGCGACAACCTCTACACCATCGCCATGGTGGCCACGCTGCCGAAGATCGCCCCGGGCGCGACCCAGGTGGTCAACAGCACGCTGTTCGCCGGCCCCGAGGAAGAGAAGAAGCTCGAAGCCATCGCGCCCGGCCTCGACCTGGTCAAGGACTACGGCATCTTCGCGATCATCTCGAAGCCGCTGTACTGGCTGCTCAACCAGCTGCACGGCCTGATCGGCAACTGGGGTTGGTCGATCGTGGCGCTGGTGGTGCTGCTGAAGGCCGCCTTCTACTGGCTCAACGCCAAGGCCTACGCGAGCATGGCCAAGATGAAGGCCATCAACCCGAAGATCATGGAAATGCGCGAGCGGCTGAAGGACAAGCCGCAGGAAATGCAGCAGGAGATGATGCGGATCTACAAGACCGAGAAGGTCAATCCGATGGGCGGCTGCTTCCCGATCGTGATCCAGATCCCGGTGTTCATCGCGCTGTACTGGGTGCTGCTGTCGTCGGTCGAGATGCGCCACGCGCCCTGGATCGGCTGGATCACCGACCTGTCGGCACCCGACCCCTGGTACATCCTGCCGATCGTGATGACGGCCACCTCGCTGCTGCAGACCTGGCTGAACCCGACGCCGCCCGATCCGATGCAGGCCAAGCTGATGTGGATCATGCCGCTGGCCTTCAGCGTGATGTTCATCTTCTTCCCGGCCGGCCTGGTGCTGTACTGGATCACGAACAACATCCTGTCGATCGCCCAGCAGTGGGTGATCAACAAGCGGCTCGGCGTGCTCGGCAAGTAGGCCGGCGCAGCGTCACCGTTTTCCCCGAGGGGCCGCGCGAGCGGCCCTTTGTCGTTTTTGCTGAAAGAATCCGCCCATGCTCGCCCGCGCCTCCGATCCCATCGTCGCCATCGCCACCGCTTCCGGCCGCGGCGCGGTCGGCATCGTGCGGGTGTCGGGCGCGCGGCTCGCGCCGCTGATCGAGGCGCTGTGCGCGCGGCCGCTCAAGCCGCGCGAGGCCACCTACCTGCCCTTTCGCGATGCGGCGGGCGAGGCGGTCGACCACGGGCTGGCGATCCATTTCCCCGCGCCCCATTCGTTCACGGGCGAGGACGTGCTCGAGCTCCAGGCCCATGGCGGCGCGGTCGTGCTGCAGCTGCTGCTGGCGCGCTGCCTCGAGGCCGCGGCCGAGCCCGATGCCGTCACCGGCCGCCCGCGGCTGCCGGGCCTGCGTGTGGCCGAGCCCGGCGAGTTCAGCCAGCGCGCCTTCCTCAACGGCAAGATCGACCTGGCCCAGGCCGAGGCGATCGCCGACCTGATCGACGCCAGCACCGAGGCCGCGGCGCGCAGCGCCGGGCGCTCGCTGTCGGGCGCCTTCTCGCGCGAGATCCACACGCTGCGCGATGCGCTGATCCACCTGCGCATGCTGGTCGAGGCCACGCTCGACTTTCCCGAGGAGGAGATCGACTTCCTGCAGAAGGCCGATGCCGCGGGCCAGCTGGTGCGGCTGCAGGGCCAGCTCGGGGCCGTGCAGCAGCGCGCGCGCCAGGGCGCCCTGCTGCGCGAGGGCATCAAGGTGGTGATCGCGGGCCAGCCCAATGCCGGCAAGAGTTCGCTGCTCAACGCGCTGGCCGGCGCCGAGCTCGCGATCGTGAGCGCCGTGGCCGGCACCACGCGCGACGTGGTGTCGCAGACCATCCAGATCCACGGCGTGCCGCTGCACGTGGCCGACACCGCGGGCCTGCGCGAGAGCAGCGACGAGGTCGAGCAGATCGGCGTGGCGCGTGCCTGGGGCCAGATCGAGAGCGCCGATGCGGTGCTGTTCCTGCACGACCTGACGCGCGCCACTGCGCCCGATTACGCCGCGGCCGACGCCGAGATCCTGCGCGGCCTGCGCGAGAAGCTGCCTGCGGGCGTGCCGGTGCTCGACGTCTGGAACAAGCTCGACGCGACCGGCTCGGCGCCCGTGCCGGCCGAAGGCATCGCGCTGTCGGCCAAGACCGGCGCCGGCATCGAGGCGTTGCGCGAGCAGCTCTTGGCCATGGCCGGCTGGCAGGCCGTGCCCGAGGGCGTGTACCTGGCGCGCGCGCGCCATGTGCAGGCACTCGGCCAGGTCGAGATGCACCTGGCGCTGGCGGCCGAGCACCTGGCGGCCCATGCCCAGTCGCTCGACCTGCTGGCCGAGGAACTGCGGCTGGCACAGAACGCGCTCAACGAGATCACCGGCGAGTTCGGCGCCGACGACCTGCTGGGTGTCATCTTTTCGCGTTTCTGTATCGGCAAATAGCGACACTCGGCGCGGCCGGCCCCGTCATTGCGTAAACATTTGTAGCCGAAATGTGGGCCGTTCGCGGATACTCCGGCTGAACTGCCCGGGGGCAAGTGAGAGCAGCATGTCCATCCAGAACCTGAGCCGCGCGATCGCGGACAACACCAGCAACGATGCCTTTGCGCTGATCCTCAATGTTCAGCAGTGGGACACGCTGGCCGGGTATCTGCAGCCGCAGGACGTCACCGTCGGCGACGTGCTGATCGCCCAGGGCGCGCAGGACCGTTCGGTCTTCTTCCTCGAGAGCGGCGCGATCAGCGTGCACCGCGTGAGCAGCAAGGAGCAGATGCGCCTGGCGGTGCTCACCGCGGGGTCGGTGGTCGGCGAAGGTTCGTTCTTCTCGCGCCAGCCGCACGCGGCCAACGTGGTGGTCACGGGTGCCGGACGTGTCTGGCGCCTCACGACCACCCGCTTCTCGGAAATGTCGAACCGCCAGCCGAACCTCGCGCTCGAGCTCACGATGGCGCTCGGCGCGGTCATCGCCAAGCGCATGGCGCACCGCTCCAAGCGGGTCGCGGTGACCTGAGGCGCCGCCACTGGACGACGAGCCCCCATGCGGCCCCTGCCAGCCAGCATGCCTTTCCTCGATTGCCTCACTTCGCCATGGCCTTGATCTGTCCCGTCTGTAGCGCGGAGAACCGCGAGGGCGCGAACTTCTGCATGCGCTGCGGCGAGCGGCTGACGCCGGCTTCCGCGCCGCCGGTTCCGGCCGCGCCCACGCCCAATCCGAGCACGCGCTTCGAGCGCGAATGGGCCGCGACCGCGCCCGCGCAGCTGCGTGCCCCGACCATTCCTGGCGAGCTCTACGATGCGGCCGCCGTCACGCCCGGCGGCGGCAAGGGCCAGCCGCGGGACGGCGATGCCGACCGGACCGTGCTGGTCGGCACCGGCAAGCCGAAGCGCGCGCCGAAGCCGGAAGCCTCGTCCGACGAATCCGCCGAGGCCCGGCGTGCGCGCCGCCGCGAGCGCGCGCAGGCCCAGGCAGCCCAGCCGGCGGTCGGCCGGAGCGGCATGTGGCTCTGGATCGGCCTGCTGGTGCTGGGCGTGGCGATGATCGCGGCGGGCTGGTATGGCTTCGGCAGCCGCGGTGCCGCGCCTGCGGCACCCACGCCGGCTGTCGTGGCGCCCGCGCCGCAACCGGTGCCGGTGCCGCCGCCCGCGCCCGTCGAGCCGGTTCCTGCTCCGGCGGCGGAAGCGCCTCCGGCCCCCGTGGCACCCGCCGCGCCGGCCGTGGAGGAATCCCCCGCGCCCGTAAGCAAGCCCACCGTGGTTGCTCCGCCGAAGGCCGCGCGCAAGGCGGCGACGCCCGCAGCAGCGCCGGCTGCGGCCGAGGCACCCGCGGCAGCGCCACCACCCGCGGCGGCTCCCGCGCCGGCACCGGTGGCCGCGCCGGCCGATCCGCAATCGCAGTGCGGCGACCGCAACTTCATCGCCAGGGCCCAGTGCATGGCCGCGCAATGCGCCAAGCCCGAGTTCCGCGGCCATGCGCAGTGCGAGGCGGTGCGGCGCCAGCAGCAGCTCGACGAAGAGAAGCGCAACCCGACGCTGGTCAACTGAACCCGGGCAGGCTCAGCCCTTCTGCAGCCGCTCGATCGCCATCGCCAGCGCGGCCGGCTTGCCCGACAGCACCAGCGTGTCGCCGTCCGACAGCACGGTGTCCTCGGCCGGCACGCGCGGCTGGCCGTCCTGGCGCCGCAGGCTCGCCACCCGCACGCCCAGGCCCTGCAGCGACAGCCGCTCCAGCGTCTGGCCGATGGCGCGCGCGCCGGTCGTGAGCGTGAAGGTGTTGAGGCGCTCGTGGTCGAGCTCGTCGGCGTTGTCGTCGTCGGCGCCGTGGAAGTAGCCGCGCAGCAGGTTGTAGCGCGCGTCGCGCTGGTCCTGCACCACGCGGATCACGCGCCGCATCGGCACGCCGACCAGCGCCAGCGCATGGCTGGCGAGCATCAGCGAGCCCTCGATCGCCTCGGGCACCACCTCGGTCGCGCCGGCGGCCTGCAGCTTCTCGAGGTCGTGGTCGTCCTGGGTGCGCACGATCACCGGCACCTGCGGCGCATGGGCGCGCGTGTTGGCCAGCACCTTCATCGCGCCGGGCACGTCGAGGTAGGTCACGACCACCGCGCTGGCGCGCGCCAGGCCCGCGGCCATCAGCGCCTGCAGCCGCGCCGCATCGCCGAACACCACCGAGTCGCCGGCCGCGGCGGCCTGCCGCACACGGTCGGGATCGAGGTCGAGCGCCATGTAGGGGATGCCCTCGCGCTCGAGGATGCGCGCCAGGTTCTGGCCGCAGCGGCCGTAGCCGCAGATGATCACGTGGCGCGCGGTGTTGATCGTCTTGCGCGCGATCGAGGTCATCTGCAGCGACTGCTGCAGCCAGTCGCTGGCCACCAGCTTGCGCACGATCGCGTTGCTGTACATCACGATGAAGGGCGTGGCCAGCATCGACAGCACCATCGAGGCCAGCACCGGGTTGGCCAGCCAGGGCGGCAGCAGGCTGCGCTCCTGCGCCAGCGTCAGCAGCACGAAGCCGAACTCGCCGGCTTGCGCCAGGTAGAGGCCGGTGCGCAGCGACACGCCCGAGGTCGCGCCCAGGCTGCGCGCGAGCAGCGTCACCAGGCCGAGCTTGAACAGCAGCGGCACCAGCAGCAGCACCGCCACCAGCAGCCAGCGCTCGACCACGATGTGCCAGTCGAGCGACATGCCCACGGTGATGAAGAACAGCCCGAGCAGCACGTCGTGGAACGGGCGGATGTCGGTCTCGACCTGGTGCTTGTATTCGGTCTCCGAGACCAGCATGCCGGCGATGAAGGCGCCCAGTGCCAGGCTCAGGCCCGCGAGCTCGGTGAGCCAGGCCAGGCCCAGCGTGACCAGCAGCACGTTGAGGATGAACAGCTCCTCGCTGCGCCGCCGCGCCACCAAGGTGAGCCACCAGCGCATCACGCGCGGCCCGCCATAGAGCAGCACGCCGATCAGCAGGCAGGCCTTGAGCAGCGCGAAGCCCAGCGCCTTGGCCAGCGCCTCGGGCGGCGCGCCCAGCGCGGGGATCAGCACCAGCAGCGGCACCACCGCCAGATCCTGGAACAGCAGCACGCCCATCACGCGCTTGCCGTGCTCGCTCTCGAGCTCGAGCCGCTCGGCCATCAGCTTGACCACGATCGCGGTGCTGCTCATGGTGAGCGCGCCCGAGAGCGCGAGCGCGGTCTGCCAGCCCAGGCGCCAGTCGGGCGGCAGGAAGGAGGCGATCAGCAGCGCGCCCACGGTGGCGATCGCCATCGTCAGCAGCACCTGCAGCAGCCCGAGCCCGAACACGTGCTTGCGCATCGCGCGCAGCTTGGGCAGGCTGAATTCGAGCCCGATCACGAACATCAGGAACACCACGCCGAATTCGCCCAGGTGCCGGATGCCTTCGGAGTTCTGCGCCAGCGCCAGCGCATGCGGGCCGATCAGCACGCCGGCCGTCAGGTAGCCGAGCATCGGCGGCAGCTTGAGGAAGCGGCATGCCACCACGCCGATCACCGCGGCCACCAGATACAAGAGCGTGAGATCGAACGAAGACATGGTGGGCGATGCTAGAGCAAGAGCCGTGCGCGCGTGGCGAGGGGCTTACCGGGGCCTGAAGCGCCGCGGGCCCCGCGCGGCGCGGCTTTCGGGCCCATTCCGGGTCGCGGCGTAGGGGCTCGCCGGGAACCGCGGGGCGGCGGGGCGCGGCCCGTAAAATCCGCCAATGCCCTCCAGCTCCCCCACGCCCCCCGTGGTCGATCCCGCCGCGATGCTCGCGCGGGCACGCGCCACCTTCGACATCGAAGCCGAAGCCGTGCTCGGCCTCAAGGCGCGCGTGGGCGACAGCTTCGTCGATGCCGTGCGCAAGATCCTCGAGGTGCGCGGCCGCGTGGTCGTGATGGGCATGGGCAAGAGCGGCCACGTCGGCCGCAAGATCGCCGCCACCCTGGCATCGACCGGCACGCCGGCGATGTTCGTGCACCCGGCCGAGGCCAGCCACGGCGACCTCGGCATGATCAAGGCGGTCGACCTCGTGCTCGCCATCTCCAACAGCGGCGAGGTCGAGGAGCTCACGGTGATCCTGCCCGTGGTCAAGCGCCAGGGCGTGCCGCTGATCGCGATCACGGGCCGCGCCGATTCCACGCTCGCCCGGCACGCCGACATCGTGCTCGACGCCGGCGTTGCCAAGGAAGCCTGCCCGTTGAACCTCGCGCCCACCGCGAGCACCACCGCCCAGATGGCGATGGGCGACGCGCTGGCCGTGGCGCTGCTCGATGCGCGCGGCTTCGGTTCCGAGGACTTCGCGCGTTCGCATCCGGGCGGGGCGCTGGGGCGCAAGCTGCTCACGCATGTGAGCGACCTCATGCGCACCGGTGCCGACGTGCCGCGCGTGGCGCCGGGCGCCAGCTTCAGCGAGCTGATGCGCGAGATGAGTTCCAAGGGCCTGGGCGCCACCGCGGTGGTCGATGCCGAGGGCCGCGCCATCGGCATCTTCACCGACGGCGACCTGCGCCGGAGGGTCGAGACTGGCGGTGACCTGCGCGGCCTCACCGCGGCCGACGTCATGCACCGCGGTCCGCGCACCTTGCGCGCCGACGCGCTGGGCGTCGAAGCGGCCGAACTGATGGAACAGCACCGCATCACCAGCGTGCTGGTGGTCGACGCCGAGGGCCTGCTGATCGGCGCCCTCAGCATCAACGACCTGATGCGCGCGAAGGTCATCTGATGCCCTTCGAATTCCAGCCAGAGACATTGCTCGCCGCGCAGGACATCCGCATCGCCTTCTTCGACATCGATGGCGTGCTGACCGACGGCGGCGTCTACTTCACCGAGCACGGCGAAACCCTCAAGCGCTTCAGCATCCTCGACGGCTACGGCCTGAAGCTGCTGCGCAAGGCCGGCATCCTGCCCGCGGTGATCACCGGGCGCGATTCCAAGCCTCTGCGCGTGCGGCTCGAGGCGCTCGGCATCGAGCACGTGCGCTACGGCACCGAGGACAAGCTGCCGGCCGCCGAGGCCATGCTGCAGTCGCTGGGCTTCGGCTGGCCGCAGGTCGCGGCCATCGGCGACGACTGGCCCGACCTGCCGGTGCTGGGGCGCGTGGGTTTCGCGGCGGCGCCGGCCAATGCCCACGTCGAGGTGCGCGACGCCGTGCGCTACGTGACGCGCGCGCGCGGCGGCGAAGGCGCGGCGCGCGAATTCTGCGATCTGCTGGTCACGGCCAGCGGACAGTACCGGCGCCTGCTCGACGTCGCACGGAACACCGCCCTATGAAGCAGGCCTGGAACCTCCTGCGCGACGTCCTCGATCGCGTCACCATCTACCTGCCGATCATCCTGACGGCCGCGGTCGCGCTCGGCACCTACTGGCTGGTGCGCAATGCGCCCAAGCTGCTCGAGCCGACCGCCAAGGTCGCGCCCACCCACGAGCCCGACTATTTCATGCGCGGCTTCGTCATCAAGAACTTCCTGCCCAGCGGCGACCTGCGCAGCGAGCTGTTCGGCAAGGAAGGCCGGCACTACCCCGACACCGACACCATCGAGGTCGACGAGGTGCGCATGCGCTCGGTGTCGCCGCAGGGCTTCACCACCCACGCCACCGCCAACCGCGGGCTGTCGAACTCCGACGGCAGCGAGATCCAGCTGTTCGGCAACGCGGTCGTCATCCGCGACGCGGCCGTCGGCGCCAACGGCAAGACCTCGCCGCGCCTGGAGTTCCGCGGCGATTTCCTGCATGCCTTCCTCGACACCGAGCGCGTGCAGTCGAACAAGCCCGTCACGCTGATCCGCGGCACCGACCAGTTCACCGCCGACACGATGGACTACGACAACCTGACCGGCATCGCCAACCTCAACGGCCGCGTGCGCGGCACGATGGTGCCTTCGGCCAAGGCGGCCGGCGCCGCGGGCAAGCGCTGAGCGCCGCGCCATGACTACCGCGCCGTCGCCCCTCGTCTTCATCACCGGCGCCTCCAGCGGCATCGGCCAGGCGCTGGCCGCGCGCTTCTACGACGCGGGCTACCGGCTGGCGCTGGTCGCGCGCCGCACCGGCGAGATCGAAGCCTGGGCCAACGCGCGCGGACTCGACCGCGGCCGCTACCTGATCTACAGCGCCGACGTCGCGCGCACCGACAGCATCGTGGCCGCCGGTGCCGCCTGCATCGAGCGCCAGGGCGTGCCCGACGTGGTGATCGCCAATGCCGGCATCAGCGTGGGCATCGACACGGCGGAGCGCGAGGACCTCGACGTGCTGACGCAGACCTTCGCCACCAACAACGTCGGGCTGGCCGCCACCTTCCATCCCTTCGTGCGCGCGATGGTGCAGCGCGGCAGCGGGCGGCTGGTCGGCATCGCGAGCGTCGCGGCCATCCGGGGACTGCCGGGACACGGCGCCTACTGCGCGAGCAAGGCCGGCGTGGTCGCCTACTGCGAAAGCCTGCGCGGCGAGCTGCACGGCAGCGGCGTCAAGGTCGTGACCCTGCTGCCCGGCTACATCGACACCCCGCTCACGCAGGGCAACCGCTACGGCATGCCGTTCCTGATGAAGCCCGAGGCCTTCGCCGACCGGGCGCTGGGCGCGATCGAGAGCGGTGCCAGCTACCGGGTGATTCCCTGGCAGATGGGCGTGATCGCCAAGATCATGCGCATGCTGCCCAATGCGCTGCTCGACCGCGCCGTGCAGGGACGCGGGCGGAAGAAGCGGCGCGGCGAAGGCTGAACCCGAGGCCGTACCGGCCGCGGCAACGAAAAAGGCTCCCGAAGGAGCCTTTTGTCTTTTTGGGAAAGCGATTAGTAGCCGCTGTTGCCGCCGCCACCGTAGCCGCCGCGACCACCGCCGCCGCCGCCACGAGGGCCGGCGCCGTAGGGGCTGCGGAAACCGCCATCGCCACCACCGCCGCCGCCACCACTGCGGCCACCGCCGCCGTAGCCACCACCGCCGCCGCTGCGACCGCCGCCACCACCACCGCCGTAGCCGCCACCACCGCCGCCGCCGTAGCCACCGCCACCACCGCCGCCATAACCACCACCACCACCGCCGCCGTAGCCGCCGCCACCACCGCTGCGCGGGGGACGTGCTTCCATCGGACGGGCTTCATTGACGACCACGCTGCGGCCGCCCAGGGGTTGGCCGTTCATGCCGTTGATGGCGGCCTGTGCTTCCGCTTCACTGCCCATCTCGACGAAGCCGAAGCCCTTCGAGCGGCCGGTATCGCGTTCCATCATGACCTTGGCGCTGGTCACAGCACCGAACTGACCGAATGCCTGCTCCAGATCACCGTCGCGCACCGAGTAAGGCAGGTTGCCGACGTACAGTTTGTTGCCCATCAAGGGACTCCTATAAACACATCAAGAAAAGCGATGGAGTCCCGATTAGCATCACTCAAACGAGAGCCGCCGAGTCGCGCGAAACTGTCCGATCACCCAGTGCCTCCAACCCGAAATGAAAAGGGAGGCTCGTGCATTATGGGTGAAATACAAGAAATGCAAGCAGGAATTTGCTTCTTGCGGTAGCACAGATTTTGACTCCTGGAGTTAGCGCACGCTTACTAACCAGGCCCCGAACTGGGCCTATGACACTTAAGGGTTAGAATTCGCCCGTCATTGGGGAGTAGCCGCCTTCCGTCTACGAGAAGGGCCCGCGTCAACAGACTTGTCCTGCCCCACACAGGACATGGCGCGGGCAGTGAAGAACAACACCTGGCGAGACCATTGACCGTGCAACTTCGGGAAATTTCGCCGAAGGTGTTGCACGGTCAATTGCGTCCCTTCGGCCAAGGAACCGTTTTTTCATGGAAGCTTTTCTCGTCGCGACCGGCGTCGTCGCGCTCGCCGAAATGGGCGACAAGACCCAGTTGCTCGCCCTCCTGCTGGCAGCCCGTTTCAGAAAACCCTGGCCGATCGTGGCGGGCATCTTCGCCGCCACCGTCATCAACCACGCGCTGGCGGGCGCGGTCGGCAACTGGATCACCCACTGGCTCGGCCCCGACATCCTGCGCTGGATCCTCGGCGGCTCCTTCATCGCGATGGCGATCTGGATGCTGATCCCCGACAAGCTCGACGACGACGATGCCCCGCGCTCCTCGCACTTCGGCGTCTTCGGCACCACGGTGGTCGCCTTCTTCCTCGCCGAGATGGGCGACAAGACGCAGATCGCCACCGTGATGCTCGCGGCGCGCTTCACCGAGGCCTATTTCTGGGTCGTGGTCGGCACCACCTTCGGGATGATGCTGGCCAACGCGCCGGTGGTCTGGCTCGGCGACCGCATCGTCAAGCGCGTGCCGATCAAGCTCGTGCACTCGATCTCGGCCGTCATCTTCCTGGTGCTGGGCGTGGTCGCGCTGATCGGCTGGTAGCGCCGCCGTCCAAAGCCCGGGGCCTGCCGTCCCGGGCCCGCGGCGATATACTGCCGCTCGCGCCGATTTGCTCCAGCTTGCGGGCGCTTGATAAATACAGCTAAAGACGGATGCCGTGACCCGGCTCGTTTTTGGCGAGGCCGGGTTTTTCATTTCATGTCCTCGTTGGTCGTCACTCCCCAGTCGATGCAGTTCGCGGGCCCGCTGGCCCTGCGCAGCGGCGCGACCATCGGCAGCTACACGCTCGCCTACGAAACCTACGGCACGCTCAATGCCGAGCGCAGCAATGCGGTGCTCGTGTGCCACGCCCTCAATGCCTCGCACCACGTCGCGGGCGTCTACGAGGGTCAGGCCCGTTCCGCGGGCTGGTGGGACAACATGGTCGGGCCCGGCAAGCCGCTGGACACCGACCGCTTCTTCGTCATCGGCGTCAACAACCTCGGCTCCTGCTTCGGCTCCACCGGGCCGATGCACGTGAACCCCGCGACCGGCCGCGTCTACGGCGCCGACTTCCCGGTGGTCACGGTCGAGGACTGGGTCGACGCCCAGGCCGCGCTGCTCGACGCGCTCGGCATCCGCACGCTCGCGGCGGTGATGGGCGGCAGCCTCGGCGGCATGCAGGCGCTGTCGTGGACGCTGCAGTACCCCGAGCGCGTGCGCCACGCGGTGGTGGTCGCCAGCGCGCCCAACCTCACGGCCGAGAACATCGCCTTCAACGAGGTGGCGCGCCGCGCCATCGTGACCGACCCCGATTTCCACGGCGGCCACTTCTACGAGCACGGCGTGATCCCCAAGCGCGGCCTGCGCATCGCCCGCATGATCGGCCACATCACCTATCTCAGCGACGACGTCATGAACGCGAAGTTCGGGCGCCTGCTGCGCAATGCGGTCGAGGGCGAGGCGGCCCGCGACGACGCGGCCTACCGCTACTCCACGCAGGAGATCGAGTTCCAGATCGAGAGCTACCTGCGCTACCAGGGCGACAAGTTCAGCGAGTACTTCGACGCCAACACCTACCTGCTCATCACGCGCGCGCTCGACTACTTCGACCCCGCGCGCGAGCACGGCGGCAACCTCACGGCCGCGTTCGCGCGCGCCAGCGCCAAGTTCCTGCTCGTGAGCTTCAAGACCGACTGGCGCTTCTCGCCCGCGCGCAGCCGCGAGCTGGTGAAGGCGCTGCTCGACAACCGCCGCAACGTGAGCTACGCCGAGATCGACGCCCCGCACGGCCACGACGCCTTCCTGCTCGACGACGTGCGCTACATGGGCGTGGTGCGTTCCTACTTCGAGCGCGTGGCCCAGGAGATCGCATCGTGAGCGACAACGACATCCAGCGCCACATCGCCGCGCTCGTGCCCGAGGGCTCGCGCGTGCTCGACCTCGGCTGCGGCGACGGCGCCCTGCTCGCGCTGCTGCAGCGCGAGCGCGGCTGCACCGGCTACGGCGTCGAGATCGCCGACGGCAACGTGCTGCAGTGCATCCGCCGCGGCGTCGACGTGATCCAGCTCAACCTCGACGAAGGCCTGGCGATGTTCGACGACGCCACCTTCGACGTGGTGCTGCAGATCGACACCCTGCAGCACCTGCGCAATGCCGAGGTGATGCTGCGCGAGACCGCGCGCGTGGGCCGTTTCGGCATCGTGGCCTTCCCCAACTTCGCGCACTGGCCCAACCGCATCAGCGTGGCGCGCGGCCGCATGCCGGTCACGCGGCGGCTGCCCTACCAGTGGTACGACACGCCCAACATCCGCGTGGGCACCTTCAAGGACTTCGAGGTGCTCGCGCGCAAGAACAACCTGCGCGTGCTCGATGCCTTCGGCCTGCAGGACGGCCGCGACGTGCGCTGGCTGCCCAATGCGCGCGCGAGCACCGCGGTGTTCAAGTTCGAGCACGGGGGCTGAAGGCGCCCCGCCGCCCATGGCGTTCACGCTCGCCCAGCCGGTCCACAGCGAACTGCTGATCAAGAAGAGCCGCTTCATCGGCTGCGTGCAGTCCGTGCCCGACCGCGAGGCGGCGCTGGCCGTCGTCGCCGCGCTGCGCGCCGAACATCCGGGCGCGGCCCACGTGTGCTGGGCGCTGATGGCCGGCGGCCAGTCGGCCGCCAACGACGATGGCGAGCCGGGCGGCACCGCGGGCCGGCCGATGCTCGAGGTGCTGCGCCACCAGCAGATCGAAGGCGCGCTCGCGACCGTGGTGCGCTACTTCGGCGGCGTGAAGCTCGGCGCGGGCGGGCTGGTGCGCGCCTACACCGACAGCATCGCGCAGGCGCTGACCGGCGCACGGCTGGTGCCGCTGGTGCGCCTGCGCACCTTGCGCTGCGAAGTGCCCTATGCGCTCGAGGGCTTGGTGCGGCGCGAGCTGGCCGCGGCCGGCGCGGTGCTCGAATCGGTGGCGCACGCCAGCACGGTGGCCTTCGTCTTCGCGCTGCCCGAGACCGCGGCCGAGGCCTTCATCGCGCGCCTCGACGATGCTGCCCAAGGGCGCGTCGCCTGGCCGCGGGCGTGATCCGCTTGCGCGGCACGGCCGGCGCATCGGCCGCGTCGGGCGCCAGCGCCGTCATCGCGAGCACGCCGCGCGACGCCAGCGGCAAGGCCGCCGCGCCGCCCTCGTCGTCGAAGGGCCGTCGCGCCATCTCGGCCGTCACGATGCCGGTGGGCACCGCGAGCACGCCCCAGCCCAGCAGCATCATCACCGAGGCGATCGCGCGGCCCAGGTCGGTCTTGGGCACCAGGTCGCCGAAGCCCACCGTGGCCATGGTCGAGATCGCCCAGTACACCGCCACCGGGATGCTGGTGAAGCCGTGCTGCGGGCCCTCGACCACGTACATCAGCGTGCCCATCACCAGCACCACCAGCATCACGAAGCCGACGAACACGGTGATCTTGCGGCGGCTGGCCGCCACCGCCGAGACCAGCGCGCGGTACTCGGCCGAATAGCGAGAGAGCTTGAAGATGCGGAACACGCGCAAGAGCCGCAGGATGCGAACGTCGATCAGGTAGGCGAGCTCGGGCGTGAGGATGGCCAGGAAGGTCGGCAGCAGCGCCAGCAGGTCGATCACGCCGTAGAAGCTCAGGGCATAGCGCAGCGGCCGCTTCACGCAGGCCAGGCGGCCCAGGTACTCGAGCGTGAAGAGCGCGGTGAAGAACCATTCGAGCACACTGAAGGTCGAGCCCCAGCGCTGGTGGATCGGCTGCACGCTGTCGAGGATCACCACCGCCACGCTGGTCACGATCACCGCGATCAGCACCAGGTCGAACAACCGGCCCGCGCGCGATTCGGATTCGAAGATCACCGAGAACAGCGAGCGGCGCCAGCCGCGCTCGGGCTTGCCGAAGCGCGCGTCACCGGCCGCGGCCTCGGCCGTGAGGGAAGCGATGGTGTCTCTCGAGAGGAAGGTCGTCATGGTGGCGGGTCGCTGGTGGGCTGCGGCGCATTGTCGATGCGCAGGTGCGCCGTTCGGGTCGGAGTCCGTCGCATACGGCGCGAACCAAGGGAACTTCCCGCGCTTCGCGCACCCGTGAAAGGACATCGTCCTTTGTGGTTGGCACCGCCAGCGAATCGGGCGATGATGGCGCGCGACCGATTTATTCGGTTACGCCTCTTGCGCAATGAAGTGCAGGAGGCCCCAAGCGCATTCTTACGATAGTCCTTTTCATGAGGAGCTCTCTTTTGGCCACTTCTTCCTCCCCTTTCTTCGGCAAGCGCGAACGCGAAAACGATGCATTGACCTCCAGGCCCGCGCCGCTCGTGGGCTCGGGCACCAACCTCTCGGGCTCCCCCGTCAATCCCTCCTCGTTGACCGCCCAGGCCGGCCTCAATGCCGCCGCCGCCGCACCCGCCGTGAAGGAAGGCGGCAGCAAGCTCACCGTCGGCCCCAACATCAAGCTCAAGGGCGTCGAGATCACCGACTGCGACACGCTCGTGGTCGAAGGCCTGGTCGAGGCCACCATGGATTCGCGCCTGATGCAGATCGCCGAACAGGGCGAGTTCAAGGGCTCGGCCGAGATCGACATCGCCGAGATCCGCGGCGTGTTCGACGGCAACCTCACGGTGCGCGAGAAGCTCGTGATCCATTCGACCGGCAAGGTCACGGGCAAGATCCGCTACGGCAAGATCGTGATCGAGGAAGGCGGCCAGATCTCGGGCGAAATCAGCTTCGGCGCGAAGCCCGCGGTGCAAGCCGCGGCCTGATCGGCCGTTTCCGATCGCCGCGCGGGCCGGGTCAGGCTTTCTTCGAAGCCGCCCCGGTCTTCGTTTTTTTGGCCGCCGTGCCCGCCGCCTTCTTCGCGGCAGCCGGCGGCTTCGGCGTTCTGGGCGCCTTCGGTGCCGCTGCCGGTTCTTCCACCGGTGCCGGCGCTTCCCAGCCCAGGCGCTTGAGCAATTCCGCCGCCGCTGCCGGTGCGCGCTCCTTCGCGCCGTTGATGAAGTAGACGAACACCTCGCGCGGCTTCGCGGTCGTTCCGGCCCAGCCCTGCGCGCGTTCGGCCCAGTCGTCGAGCGCTTTCGGTGCATAGCCGGTCTTCTGCTTCGCGTCGGCCATCATGAGCCGCGCATAGGCGAACTCGCCCTCGGGCTCCTCGAAGGACGGAAACTTGTCGGCGTCGGTGAAGACGGTCGACACCTTGTGCTTCTTCGCGAGCGCCTTGTAGGCCGGCACGATGAAGCTCTCGTGGCGCACGTCCATCACGTGGCGCAGCGGCGTGCTGCCCTCCTTCTTCGGCAGCAGCTCGAGGAAGGCCTCGAAGTCCTCGGCATCGAACTGCTTGGTCGGCATGAACTGCCAGACGATCGGCCCGAGCTTGGGGCCGAGCTCGGTCACGCCGCTGTCGATGAAGCGCCGGATCGATTCGCCCGCGGTGGAAAGCAGCTTGCGGTTGGTCGCGAAGCGCGAGGCCTTCATCGAGAACACGAAGCCCTCGGGCGTGTCATCGCGCCATTTGCGGAAGTTGTCGGGCTTGAAGGTGCTGTAGTAGGTGCCGTTGATCTCGATCGCACTGACGTGGCGGCTCGCGTAGTTCAGTTCCTTCGCGTGCGCGAGTCCCTTGGGGTAGAAGTTGTCACGCCAGGGCTCGTAGGTCCAGCCGCCGATGCCCACCTTGATCCGAGTCGTCGATGCCTTGCTCACGTCGCCCTCCAGGTTGATCGACCGCACTCTACGCGCCCGCGGCCATGGGCGCAAAATGCGGCTTTTGTCTCGCCACCCCACCGCGGAGAACCCCGATGAACGCTCCCCTGCACCGCGAAATTCCCGCCGGCCTGCTCGACGCCGAGCGGGCCCTGTCCGACGTCACCGCCCAGTGGGACGGCGACATCGTGCGCCAGCTCACCGACTACATCGCCATTCCGGCCAAGTCGCCGGGCTTCGACAAGGACTGGTCGGCCCACGGCCACCTCGAGACCGTGCTGCGCAATGCCGCGGCCTGGGTCGAGGCGCAGAAGGTCGAGGGCCTGAAGCTGGAGATCGTGCGCCTCGAGGGCCGCACGCCGGTGCTGTTCTTCGAGGTGCCCGCCACCGGCACCGACATGCGCGAGACCGTGCTGATGTACGGCCACCTCGACAAGCAGCCCGAGTTCACCGGCTGGCGCAACGACCTCGGTCCCTGGACGCCCAAGTACGAGAACGGCCTGCTCTACGGCCGCGGCGGCGCCGACGACGGCTACGCGGTCTACGCCAGCATCGCGGCGCTGCAGGCCATCAAGCGCCAGGGCACGGCCCATCCGCGCATCGTCGGCCTGATCGAGACCTGCGAGGAGAGCGGCTCCTACGACCTGCTGCCCTACGTCGACGCGCTGCGTCCGCGCCTGGGCGAGGTCGAGCTGGTGATCTGCCTCGATTCGGGCGCCGGCAACTACGACCAGCTGTGGCTCACCACATCGCTGCGCGGCATGGCCAGCGGCACGCTCAAGGTCGAGGTGCTGACCGAGGGCATCCACTCGGGCGATGCCTCGGGGCTCGTGCCCTCGAGCTTCCGCATCATGCGCCAGGTGCTGGACCGCCTCGAGGACAGCGCCACCGGCCGCCTGCTGCCCGCGAGCTTCCATTGCGAGGTGCCGCCCGACCGGCTGGCGCAGGCCAAGGCCACGGCCGCGATCCTCGGCGAGGAGGTCTACAAGCGTTTCCCGTGGGCGCACTACGACTGCGGCGGCTCCACCATGTTCGCACTGCCGACCACCACCGACCCGGTCGAGGCGCTGCTCAACCGCACCTGGAAGCCCACGCTGTCGGTGACCGGCGCCGAGGGCTTCCCGGCGCTGAAGGACGCGGGCAACGTGCTGCGCCCCTACACCGCCTTCAAGCTGTCGCTGCGGCTGCCGCCGCTGGTCGACGCGGCCGAGGCGGTCGGCAGCCTCAAGGCCCTGCTCGAGGACAACGCGCCCTACCAGGCCCGCGTCACCTTCGAAAGCAACGGCGGCGCCACCGGCTGGAACGCGCCCACCATCACGCCCTGGTTCGAGGATGCGCTCAACAAGGCCTCGCGCGCCCACTTCGGCGCCTCCTGCGGCTACATCGGCCAGGGCGGCACGATCCCGCTGATGAACATGCTGAGCGCCGGTTTCCCGACCGCGCAGATGATGGTCTGCGGCGTGCTCGGCCCGAAGAGCAATGCCCACGGCCCGAACGAGTTCCTGCACGTGCCCTACGCCAAGAAGCTCACGGCCGCCGTGGCCGAGGTGATCGCGGCGCTGCCGGCCGCGCACCGCGCCGCGCAGGAAGCACCGGCGGCCGCGTGAGCCCGCGGGCCGCGTTGCCCGAGCCGCAGCGCGTGTCGCTCGCCGCGCCCGGCGGCGAAACGCTGGTGCTGCGCCGCCTGCCCGCGCCGGGCCCGGCGCGCGCCGTGGTCGTGCTGGTGCACGGCCTCGGCGAGCATGCCGGGCGCTACCACGCGCTGGCCGAGCGGCTGCACGGCTGGGGCTTCGCCGTCTGGGCCCATGACCACCATGGCCATGGCGCCTCGAGCGGCGCGCGCGGCGGCTTGCCGAGCGAGCTGCGGCTGGTCGACGACCTCGCGCTCGTGATCGACGATGCGCGCGCGGCCAACCCGGGGCTGCCGCTGGTGCTGCTGGGCCACAGCCTGGGCGGGCTGGTCGCGGCGAGCCTGGTGGCGCGCGGCGTGCGGCCGGTCGATGGGCTGGTGCTCTCGTCGCCGGGGCTCGATCCGGGCCTGAGCGGCTTCCAGAAGCTGCTGCTCGCGGTGCTGCCGCGCATCGCGCCCAACCTGCGCGTGGGCAACGGGCTCGACGACAACTTCCTCTCGCACGACCGCGCCGTGGTCCAGGCCTACCGCGACGATCCGCTGACCCACGACCGCATCGGCAGCCGGCTCGCGCGCTTCCTGGCCTATGAAGGCGAGACCGTGCTGCGCCAGGCGCCGCGCTGGCCGGTGCCCACGCTGCTGCTGTACGCGGGCGACGACCGGCTCGTGAAGCCGGCCGCGAGCCGGGCCTTCGCGCAGGCCGCCGCGGCCAGCGGGCAGGTCGAGGCGCATGGCTTCGAGACGCTCTATCACGAGCTCTTCAACGAACTCGAGGCGCAGCCGGTGTTCGATGCGCTCGAGCGCTGGCTGGCCCGGCGCTTTCCCGCCGTGGCCTGAGCGCGGGCGTTCAGGCCGCGGGCGCCCACACCGCGCGCTGCAGGTCGCGCTCGACCTCGCTCCACGCGATCGGCGCCACGTCGCCGAGGCTGCGGCCCTCGGCGCCCTCGAGCGCGACGCCCGCCACCGTCTGCTGCGCCTTGGGATCGGCCGCGCCCTGCACGTACCAGCCCTCCTCGACCCGCAGCCAGATCGCCAGGCCCTCGCCCACCGGCTTGCCGAAGCGATGGACCATTCCGCCGTCGCCGACCTCGCGCTGCCAGCCACGCGCTTCCAGGCCGAGCAGGCCGGCATTCGTCACCGTGCGGCCGGTCCACTGCGGCAGCGCGCGTTGCGTGCGCAGCGCCGGATCGAGCGTGAAGTGCGCCCGCGCGAGCTGCTCGAAGGGCTGCACGATCTCGTAGTCGGCCAGCACCGAGGCCCAGGCGGTCGCCAGCGCGGGGTCGCGCGCCGCGAACTCGAGCGGATGCGCGATGCCGATGCGCGCGCCCTCGTCGTCGGGCAGCGCGAAGGGATCGTCGTGGGGGTCGACCAGCTCGCCCTCGGCGCTCACGCGGAAGCTCGCTGCGAGCGCGCCGTTCCCGCCGTTTCCGTCGAACAGCCCCCACACCAGCTGCCGGACGAACACGCGCATCACCGGATGCCGCACCAGGAAGGCCATGAACTCGCCGTGCGTCCAGCGTCGCTGCTCGCACATCGCGGCCTCGAGCCGGCGCAACTGCGTGGCCGCGACGGTCTTCGCCAGCTTGCGCAGTTCCTTGAGCTGCTCGGTCGCGGCGGCGGCCAGCGCCGCATCGTCGGCGGCATTGGGCTTGGGCAGCGCCTTCAGCGGCTTGCCCGCGCCGTCGCGCAGCAGCGGCTGCAGGCGGTCGTCCATCTGCAGCGTGAAGCGGCGCGGGCCGAAGTCCAGCGCCAGGCCCGCGCGCGCATCGAGCCCGAGCTCGGGCACCGTGCGGTCGGCCAGCTGCGCCAGGCTCAGGCCGCGCTGCGCCGCCACCTCGTCGAGCAGCGCCGAGGCCCGCGCGTTGAGGTCGGCGTAGCGCGTCTGGCGCGCGAGCTCGCCCAGGTGCATCAGCGCGGCGTCGCTGCCGATCTCGCCAAGCATCGCGAGCGCGTCGTAGGCGCGCACGCGGTCGAGCGCCGCGCGCCACTGGCGCAGCAGGCTCGCGAGCTGGCGCGCGGTCTCGTCGTCGCCGAGCCGGCCCTGCAGCGCGAACATCCAGCGCTCCTTGCTTGGCCGGCCATTGCCGATCCACCAGGCCAGCAGCGCGCGTGCGAAACGTGCCAGCGCCTCGGGCGCGACCGCGGCCTGCAGCGCGGCGAGGCCCGGGTACGGCGTCTCGGGCTTGCCGAGTGCCATCGTCATCAGCACGTCGGGCAGCAGCGCCGCCGGCAGCGCTCGCGTGGCGTCCGCGGCGAGCACCAGGCGCGGCAGGGTCGACAGCGGCAGCGACTTCGGCAGCGCCGGCAGCGTCTCGGGCAGCAGGTGTTCGGGTGCGATGGCGAGCAGCTGCGACACGGCCTCGGCCGCGGCCGAGCCGTAGGCCATGGCTTGCGCATGGACCGCATCGGCATGGCCGGCTTCGTGCAGCCAGCGCAGCGCGGCCTGCGCCGCATCGCGCGCGATGCCCGGTGCGCCGAGCGCGTCGGGCACCAGGCCGCGCGCCGCGGCCTCGGGATAGCGGCCGAGCCAGGCACAGGCTTCCTGCCGCACCCAGCGGTTGCCGTGGAAACCCTTGGCGATCCAGGGCGCGAGCCGGTCCCATTCGATCACCGCGGCCAGCTCGAACATGGCGCGCGAGCCTTGCTTCAGATAGGGCGGCAGGCCCGGCAGCGCGGCCGTGCCGAAGCGGTGCAGCAGCGGCCGCAGGTAGCTCGCGTCGCCCATGTAGTGGCTGGCGGGTGGCAGCCGCGCGAACACCGCCATCGCCAGCGGCTCGGGCAATTGCCAGAGCTGGTCGCCGCAGCTCCACGAGTCGCCGGGCGGCTTGCCGAAGTCGTCCGCCGACAGGCTGGCGCCCTGGTCGCGGATCGCGTCCTCGATGCGCTCGGCCTTCAGGCCCAGCATCCACAGCGCCTTGCGCGGGCGGTCCCAGGCCTGGGCTTCGGGCGGCGGCTGCGTCGTGTGGTGCGGGCGTGGGTACTCGGCCAGCTGGCGTTCGCCGCGCTGCCGAGCCTCGCGTACTTCATCGGCCAGCCACTGCGCGGGTTCACCGCTGACCGGCGGATAGCGCCGCGGCACCGCGTGCTGCCAGTGCAGCCGAGCGGGCTGCGCGGCGTCATCGAGCGCCAGTGCCAGCGACGGGATCGCGGGCAGCGCCTGCCTGTCCTTCCAGGGCGGTGCGCGCAGAAAGGCCGGCCACTGCGCGGGTTCGGCATCGGCCAGTCCGCCGCCGTCGTCGGCCTGCAGCCGCGCGAGCGCCTTGCGCCGGGGCTCGTCGCAGGCCGCTTCGAGCGGCGCCTGCCATTCGGGATGCGCGGTCAGCAGTTCGAGCACCAGCGCCGCGCCGGCCTGGTGGCGCGCCGGGTTGGCGGCCAGCAGTTCGCGCAGCGCCAGCAGCGGCCAGCGCTCGGCCTGCTTCGCAAGCGCCGTCTTGCATTCGGGATACCGGACCTGGCCCGCGAGGAAGCGCACCGCGTCGACGTGATGAATCGCGAGCAGGTCGGCCAGCGCTTCCTTGCGTGGCGCGGGCTCGAGGAACAGCGGCAGCGCGCCGGCGCCATGCAGCTCGAGCACGCGCAGCCTCTGCGGCCGCTGCTGCCAGGCGGGCTGCGGGTGGCGGCCGATGTGGTCGAGCTGCTCGTGCAGCGGCTGGTTTTCGGACAGCGTGGCGCCGCACTGGCGGCAGGGCGTGTTGCGGAATTCGGCGAGCGCGCCGCGCATCGCCGCCGTCCAGCGGACCGTGCCATCGGGCAGCGCGCCCGGATCGTCGCCCTGCTTCCCCTTGCGGCCAGCCGCCATCGCCTCTCCCCGTGGTTGATGCGGGCGGGATTGTCGGGGATGGCCGTGACGGCTCAGGCCGCGCCGCGCGCGCGGCGGCGCGTGTGCGCAAGCCACAGCAGCGCGGCGCCGGTCAGCGCCACCGGCACCAGCGAACCGAGGTTCAGCAGCTGCCAGCCCTGGGTCGTCACCAGCACGCCCGAGGCGAAGGAGGTCAGCGCCAGCGTCGCGAACACGCAGAAGTTGAGCGCGCCCTGGGCCCGGTCGCGCTCCTCGGCCGTGTAGGCGGTCAGCGACAGCGTGGTGCTGCCGGTGAAGAGGAAATTCCAGCCTACGCCGAGCAGGCACAGCGCGATCGCGAAGTGCCGCAGCTCCACGCCCGACAGCGCGACCGCGATGCAGGCCAGGTTCAGCAGCAGCCCCGCGCCCATCACCGGCAGCGCGCCGAAGCGGCGGATCAGGTGGCCGGTGAAGAAGCCCGGCGCGAACATGCCGATCACATGCCATTCGAGCACCAGCGCGGCGTCCTCGAACGGCAGGCTGCAGATCTGCATCGCGATCGGCGTCGCGGCCATCAGCAGGTTCATCACGCCGTAGCCGAGCGCGCCCGCGGCGGCGGCCACGATGAACACCGGCTGCCGCGCGATCTCGGCCAGTGGCCGTCCGCCGCCCTGGGCGCGCGCGAGAGGCGCGGGGAACTCGATGAAGCGCATGAGCGCCATCGACAGCAGCGCCACCAGCGCGAGCGCGAGGTAGGCGCCCGCGAAGGGCACGGCGAACATCTGGCGCGTGGCGGCCGCGAGGTTCGGGCCGGCCACCGCGCCGATCAGCCCGCCGGCCATCACCAGCGAGACCGCCTTCTCGCGCCAGTCGGGCGCCGCGAGCTCGGCCGCCGCGAAACGGTAGAGCCCCGCGTTGGCGTTGTAGTAGCCCGCGACCACGGTCGCGAAGCACAGCAGCCAGAAGTCCTTCGAGAACGCCGCATAGGCACACAGCAGCGCCGAGCCCAGCGCCACGGCCAGGCCGATCTGGAACGCGCCGCGCCGGCCGAAGCGGCGCTGGCTGCGCACCACGAGCCCGGTGGCGAGCGCGCTGCCGACCACGTAGCCCATCACCGGCAGCGTCGCCATCCAGCCGCGCGGCGCGATCGCGAGGCCGACCAGCCCGTTGATCGCGATGAAGGTGACGTTGTTGGTCAGGAACAGGCCCTGGCAGATGGCGAGCAGCCAGAGGTTGCGATTCATGGGGGAGGGAGCGGCACGGGGGTTGCGGGCAATGGGAGAGCCCGCGGTTCTACGCGAACTGTCCGGGCTGCGCCAGCGGGCCAAAAAAAAGCGCCCTCGCGGGCGCCGAATCCTTGATCCGCTTCTTGCAATTCAGGACTGCCGGCCTTGCAGCAGGCCGCTGAGCGAACCCAGCAGATCTTCATGGTTGCCGAGCCCCTGCTCGGGCACCTTGCCGTGCGGCGTGAGCTGATCGATCAGGGCCGGCAGCATGGTAGCGAGCATCGGCAGCAGGGTCTGTGCATTGATGCCGAGCTTCGAGGCGATGTTGGCGATGGTGTCGCCGCCCAGCGCGTCCTGCAATTGGCCGCCCGAGACCGGCAGGTTCTCACCCTTGCCGACCCACGAGCCGATGACGTCGCCGAGGCCCGCCTGCTCGAATTTCGAAACCAGGCCGCCGAGGCCGCCTGCACCGCCGTTGTTGGCGAGCAGGCCGCCCAGCGCGCCAGCCAAGCCTCCCAGATCGCCCAAGCCGCCGAGTCCTCCGCTTTGGGGCTGCTGCTGTTGCGCAGCGCCTCCAAGCACCTGACCGAGTACCGAGTCGAGCAATCCCATGGCTTTTTCCTTGGTGTGTGACAGAACCGCGGGATTTTCCCAGGCGGTGGAATGTTGCCGAAATCTTGCTTGCTGACTTTCGGCTTACAACGTGACAAATTACTTGGTACGTGCCGCGCGTTTGGGCAGCAGGGCCGGACTCACGCCCGGAACGCCGACCAGGCCGAGCACGGTGACCAGCGAATTCTGCGCGCCTTTCCATCCATCTGTCACGTCGATCCACTCGCTGGTCGAATGGGATCCGCCCGACTTGCCGCCGCCGCCGATGATGATCGCGGGGATGCCCAGCGAGATCGGCACGTTGGCATCGGTGCTGCCGCCGCGCAGCAGCGTCTTGTGGCCGAAGGCGCTGTTCGAGCGCACCGCGGCCTCCACGATCACCGAGTCGGTCGGCGTGCGGCCGCCGGGCCGGTCGCCGATCAGCTTGGTGCTCACGCTCAGCGTGTTCACGTTCCAGCGCTTGTTCTCCTCGGCCACGGCTTCGTCGAGCGTGGCGAGGATCTTCTTCTCGGCCTCGAGCAGCGAAGCCATGTCGTCCGAGCGGATGTCGATCGCCATGCGCGCATCGGGCGCAATGGTGTTGACCGAGGTGCCGCCGCCGACCGTGCCGACCGTGAAGGTGGTCTTGGGGAAGCTGGGCGTGCGCACCTCGGCGATCTTGGCGATGGCGCGGCCCATGCCGTGGATCGCGCTGGGCACCTGGCCGAAGGCGCCGAAGCTGTGGCCGCCCGGTCCCTTGAAGTTCACTTCGTAGCGATGGCTCGCGGTGCCCAGCACCAGCACGTGGCCGTCGGGCGAAGGCTCGAGGCCGACCATGCCATCGATGTCGAGGTGGTCGCGGAAGATCGCCTTCATGCCGCGCAGGTTGCCGAGCTCTTCCTCGCCGACGTTGGCGACGAACAGCAGGTCGCCCTGCGTCTGGACCTTGTTCTCGTTGAGCACCTTGAGCCAGGACAGCAGCACGGACAGGCCGCGCGTGTCGTCGGCGATGCCGGGGGCGTAGAGCTTGCCGTCGCGTTCCTTGACCTTCACGTCGGTGCCGGCGGGGAACACGGTGTCGAGATGGGCCGAGACCAGCAGCTTCGGACCATTGCCGGTGCCCTTGCGCAGGCCGACCACATTGCCCTCGGCATCGATCTTCGCGTCGGCCAGGCCCAGCGCCTTCATGCGCGCGAGGAAGGCCTCGGCGCGCTTCTGTTCCTTGAAGGGCGGCGCCTCGATCTCGGTCAGCGTCTTCAACTCTTCCACCGTGCGCTCGTGGTCGGCCTTCACCGCGTCGAGCAGCTTCTGGATCGCGGGCGCGGCCATCAGCTGCGTGTAGGCCCGGTCGACCTCGGGGCTCACCTGCGCCGGCGTGGGTGCCACCGGCGCGCTCTGCGCATGGGCGAGGGGGACGGTGGCGAAGGCCGCCAGGGCCAGGGCGACGGTCAGCGGGGCGAGCCGGGGCACGCGAAGCGGTCGATGCATGGGCGGGAGATCCTTTGGAAACGATGCAATGGAACGTGAAGCCCCATTGTTCCGAAAGGCCCGCGGACGTGCGTCGCGGAAAACACCCAGGAGGATGCGGGGCCGGTTCAGGCGAGGCGCACGAGCGCCGCGAGCGCGGCGGTCTCGGCGCGCAGCACGCGCGGGCCCAGCGTCACGGGCGCGAAGCCGCGCGCGATGGCCTCGGCCTCCTCGGTGCCGCTCAGGCCGCCCTCGGGGCCGCTGAGCACCTGCACCGCGGCCGGGTCGCCACCGGCCTGCGCGAGCGCATCGCCGAGCGCGCGCGTGCCCTCGGCCAGGCTCAGCACGAGGCGCAGTGCCGGGCCGTGCCCGCCGTCGTCCGGCGCCGCATCGAGCCAGCCGGCAAACGGCCGCACCGGATGGATCACCGGCACCCGGTTGCGCCCGCACTGCTCGCAGGCCGCGATCGCGATGGCCTCCCAGTGCGCGCGCTTCTTCTCGGCGCGCTCGCCGGCCAGCCGCAGCACGCCGTGCGCCGTGACCAGCGGCTGGATACTCGCCACGCCGAGTTCGGTGGCCTTCTCGACCAGCCAGTCCATGCGCTCGTTGGCCGGCATGCCGACCGCCAGGTGCACGGCGCGCGTCGCCTCGCTCTCGCGCGCCGTGTGCGCACCGACGACCACGCTGACCTCGCTGCGGCCCATGCGCTCGACCGTGGCCGCGTACTCGCCGCCGCTGCCGTCGAACAGCGTGATGGCATCGCCGGGCTGCAGCCGCAGCACCTGCACGTGGCGCGCGGCACCGGGCGGCAGCGCCAGCGTGGCGCCGGCATGCAGTGGAACGGAGCAGTGAAAACGCGGCATTGCTATGAGATTCGTAGCTGCATTCCCATGTTGCATGGGCAATACAGCGTCTCTTTCTTCAGATTCCGTTCAGCGCTTCTTCAGCGATCAGACCCGGCCGTAGGCGAAGCCGGTGGTCGCGGTCGTGCCCTCGACCTCGTCGATCACCCGCAGCAGCGGCGTGAGTTCGCTGTAGCGGCTGGCGGTGGCGCGGATGTAGGCGATGAAGCGCGGCGTGTCGGCGAGGTAGCGCGGCTTGCCGTCGCGCAGCGTGAGCCGCGCGAAGATGCCCGCGACCTTGAGGTGGCGCTGCAGGCCCATCCACTCGACCGCGCGGTAGAAGGCACCGAAGTCCTCGTCGACCGGCAGGCCGGCCTTGCGGGCCTTCTGCCAGTAGCGCACGGTGATGTCGAGCACGAACTCCTCGTCCCAGCTCAGGAAGGCATCGCGCATCAGGCAGGCGATGTCGTAGGTAATCGGGCCGTAGACGGCGTCCTGGAAATCGAGCACGCCCAGCGGCGTCTTCGCGCGCTCGGCGAGCGTGTCGCCCGGCGCCACCATGAGGTTGCGCGGCATGAAGTCGCGGTGCACGTAGACGCTGGCCGCGGCGAGGTTGCTGTCGACGATCAGCTTGAAGCTGCGCTCCAGCCGTTCCTTCAGCTTGCCCTCGATGGCGACGCCGCGGTGGCGGCCCAAATACCACTCGGGAAACAGCGACAGCTCGCGCTCGAGCAGCGCCCGGTCGTAGGGCGGCAGCACGCCGGGCTTCGACGAGAGCTGCCAGCGGATCAGCGCGTCGATCGCCTGGTCGTAGAGCGGGCGGCTGGTGTCGGGGTGCTCGGGGTCGAGCACCTCGAGCATGGTTTGGCGGCCCAGATCGTCGAGCAGCAGGAAGCCGTGGGGCTGGTCCCATTCGAGCACCCGCGGCGCATGCACGCCGGCCTCGGCCATGAGCTGCGCCACCTGGACGAAGGGCGCGCTGTTTTCCTTGTCGGGCGGCGCGTCCATCACGATGCGCGTGCCCTCGGGGCCGGTGCCGTCGACGCGGAAGTAGCGGCGGAAGCTCGCGTCGGCGGAGGCGAGCCGCACGGTGTCGGGCAACAGGCGATGCGTCGTCGCGATGCCGGCAAGCCAACCCCGGAACGCTTCGGCCCGTTGCGGATCAGTCCAGGAAATGGCCCCATGGAGGGCTGGGGCCGTGGAGGCCGGGGGCGGGGGTGCTGTCATGGATAATCGATTCTACAAACCGCCTGGCACGGCAACCTCTGCGATCGGCGCCCGATCGGACCGGTTCGCCGCCGGCTCCTGCAACCGGCCGGCCTGCCGCGCCGCCTCCCCCGACGTTTCCTTTGTCCGAACCGATGCCTACGAATCCATGCCCCGACGCCTGGCACCTTGTGCGCTCGCTGCCTTCCTCGGGAGGACGCCGGGCTCTTCTCGGAACGGATCGGCGGGAGGCCTGATGAGCCGACGAGTCGACGTGCGCCGTTCCGGCCCGCCGCTGCCGCTGGCCCTCCTGACGCTGGCGCTGCTGCACGCGCATGGCGCGTCGGCGCAGGGAACGGGCCTCGACGGCCCGCTCACGCTCAAGCGCACGCCCCAGCTCGCCGAGACCATTCCGCCGCTGCTGCGCAGCCAACTGCCCAGCCTCGTGAGCGGCGACCGCATCTCGGGCCGGCCCGACCTCGAGACCGTGGTGGAAGGCAATGCCAGCCTGCGGCGCGGCGAGACTTCCATCACCGCCGACCGCCTCGAGTACTACCAGCCCGATGACCGCGCGCGTGCCACGGGCAACGTGCGCGTCAACCAGGCCGGCAACGTCTACGAAGGCCCCGAGCTCGAGCTCAAGCTCGAGACCTTCGAGGGCTTCTTCAACAACGTGCGCTACTCCTTCCTCGCCAATGGCGGGCACGGCGACGCGCAGCGCATCGACTTCGTCGACACCAACGTGTCGGTCGCGCGCCAGGCCACCTACACGACCTGCCGCCGCGAGGACTTCCCCGGCTGGATGCCCGCGTGGATCCTGACCGCCGCCTCGCTCACCACCGATACCGAGGAGAACGTGGGCGTCGCCAAGGACGCGCGGATGAGCTTCATGGGCATCACCACGCCGGCGCTGCCCAGCCTGAGCTTCCCGCTGTCGAACGAGCGCAAGAGCGGCCTGCTGCCGCCCACCATCGGCATCGACAACACCAACGGCATCGAGTATTCGCAGCCGTACTACTGGAACATCGCGCCGAACCGCGACGCCACCATCACGCCGACGCTGATGTCCAAGCGCGGCATCAACCTGGGTTCGGAATTCCGCTATCTCGAGAAGGAATACAACGGCACGATCCGGCTCGACCTGATGGGCAGCGACCGGCTGCTGGGCCAGCGCTTCAACGAGGCCCGTGCCTCGCAGCTGCAGCAGCTGGCCAACGGCCAGATCCAGGCCAAGGACCTCGACCTGCGGCCGCAGCCGAGCTCCAAGCGCTGGGGCATCTGGGCCAACCACCACCAGAATTTCGACGCCAAGGCGCTCGGCCTCGATTCGCTCTCGGCCACCATCAACATCAACCGCGTCAGTGACGACGACTACTGGCGCGACTTCACCCGCACGCCCACGCTGTCGCAGCGCCTGCTGCCCAACGACGCCTCGCTCAACTGGAGCAAGGGCGACTGGAGCGGCGTGGTGCGCGCGCTGCGCTACCAGACGCTGCAGTACAGCCTGGCGCCGATCGTGCCGTCGTACGACCGGATGCCGCAGATCACCGCCAACTACAACAAGTACGACTGGGGCGGCTTCGACTTCTCGTTCACCACGGACTACACGCGCTTTCGCGTGAACCGCATCGCCGCCGGCCAGCCCGGCTACGACGCGATCCAGCAGTCGCAGCCCGACGGCGACCGCCTGTATGCCGTGGCGGCGTTGAGCCGGCCCTTCATCACGCCGAGCACCTTCGTCATTCCGAAGGTGCAGCTGCACGCCACTTCGTACAGCTACTACGTGCCGCAGGCCGACATCCCGAAGCTCACGCTCAACGGCGTGCAGTACGTGAACGGCATTCCGTACGACCCGAGCTCGCCGGTGTTCTGGCCCACCTCGTCGAACCGCACGGTGCCGACCTTCAGCCTCGACAGCGGCCTGATCTTCGAGCGCGACGCGAGCTTCTTCGGCCGCGCCTTCCGCCAGACGCTGGAGCCGCGCGCCTACTACGTCTACACGCCCTATCGCGACCAGAGCAAGCTGCCGAACTACGACACGGCGGCCAACGACTTCAGCTTCGCGACCATCTACACCGAGAACGCGTTCTCGGGCAACGACCGCATCTCCGACACCAACACGCTCACCATGGGCGTGACCTCGCGGCTGATCGACCCCGACACCGGTGCCGAGGCCGCGCGCTTCGGCGTCGCGCAGCGCCTGCGCTTCGCCGACCAGCGCGTCACGCTGCCGGGCGCGAATCCGGTCACGGACCGCGCGAGCGACCTGCTGTTGGGCGGCCAGATCAACTGGACGCCCAAGTGGAGCCTGGACACGGTCATCCAGTACAACCCCGACACCCGCAAGTCCACGCGCAGCGCCATCAGCGCGCGCTACAACCCGGCGCCCTATCACAACGTGAACATCGCGCTGCGCTACCAGGCGCCCAGCGATGCCTACCTCGCGGCCAAGGCGCTCAACCCGAACACCACCACCGTCAACGACGGCAGCAAGTCGATCGACGTCGGCTGGCAATGGCCGCTCAACGACTTCTGGGGCGACAAGGGCAAGGACCTCGGCCCCGGCAAGGGCCAGGGCGGCGGACGCTGGTACGCGGTGGGTCGTCTGAACTACGATCTGCAGGACCGCAAGCTCACCGACGGCGTCCTCGGCGTCGAGTACGACGGCTGCTGCTGGATCGGGCGCGTGGTGCTGCAGCGCGTCAGCACCGGCCAGGTGACGGCCAACACCCGCATCATGTTCCAGCTCGAATTCGTCGGTTTCGCCGCCATCGGCTCGAGCCCGATGCAGGCGCTGCGCACCAACATCCAACGCTACCAGCCCCTGCGCACACCGGTCGAAGGGCCGAGCCGCTTCACCAATTACGACTGAGACGAGAGACCGAGCAACGCCATGAAACACATCCGTTCCATTCTCAGCCTGGCCTGCCTCGCCGCGCTGGCCGCAACTGCCGGCGCCCAGCAGGGTTTCCGTTCCGGCGGCGGCATCACCGACATCATGCGCGCCGGTCCGCGCCTGGCACCGCCGGCCGCCCGGCCCGCCGCGCCGGCCGCACCGGTGCAGCGCTCGGCCGAGTTCATCGTCGCGCTGGTCAATTCCGAGCCGATCACCAACACCGAGGTGCTGACCCGCGTGCAGCGGCTGATCCAGGAGAACCCCGACGCCGAGCGCGTGCCGCGCCCGGAACTCGGGCGCATGGTGCTCGAGCGGCTGATCTCCGAGCGCGCGCAATTGCAGCTCGCGAAGGAAACCGGCATCAAGGTCGACGAGATCGCCATCGACCAGGCCGAACAGACCGTCGCGCGCCAGAACCAGCTGACCCTGCCCGAGCTGCGCCAGCGCGTGGCCGCCGAAGGCATCAGCCTGCAGGCCTTCCGCAACGACCTGCGCGACCAGCTCCTGCTCACGCGCCTGCGCGGCCGCGAGGTCGATTCGAAGGTCAAGGTCAGCGACGCCGAAGCCGACCAGTTCCTGCAGGACCAGCGCAACAGCGGCGGCAAGGGCGATCCGTCCATGCTGAACCTCAACCTCGCGCAACTGCTGGTGGCCGTGCCCGAGAACGCCACCGACGCGCAGGTGGCGCAGGCGCAGCAGAAGGCCCAGGGCCTGGCGCAGCGCGCGCGCGCCGGCGAGGACTTCTCCAAGCTGGTGCAGAGCAATTCCGACGCCCCCGATCGCGCCAATGGCGGCGCGCTCGGCATGCGCACCGCCGACCGTTATCCGCCGCTGTTCGTCGAGGCCGTCCAGTCCACGGCCGTGGGCGGCATCGTCGGGCCGGTGCGCTCGTCCGCCGGCTTCCACGTCGTCAAGGTGATCGCCAAGGAACAGGTCGGCTCGGCCGACGCGGTGGTCACGCAGACCCATGCGCGCCACATCCTGCTGCAGAACGATCCCAAGCGCACCACCGAGCAGGCGGTGGCGCAGTTGGCCGAATTCAAGCGGCGCATCGAGGCCAGTGGCGGCAGCGTCGACTTCGCCAGCCTGGCGCGCGACAACTCGCAGGACGGCAGCGCCAAGGACGGCGGCGACCTCGGCTGGGCTCGCCCGGGCATGTACGTGCCGGAGTTCGAGGAAGCCATGAACCGCCTCGCGCCGGGGCAGATCAGCGATCCCGTGGTGTCGCGCTTCGGCGTCCACCTGATCCAGGTGCTCGAGCGCCGCAACGTCAAGCCGAGCCAGGACGAGCAGCGCGAAGCCGCCCGTGCCGTGCTGCGCGACCAGCGCACCGAGGAAGCCTTCAACACCTGGGCGCAGGAAGTGCGTGCGCGCGCCTACGTCGAGTTCCGCGAGCCCCCGCAGTCCTGATCGACACACGATGGCGCACATTCCCAGGAAGCGCTTCGGCCAGCACTTCCTGTCCGACGGCGGCATCATCGACGCGATCGTGCGCGAGATCGCGCCGCAGCCCGGCGACCCCATGGTCGAGATCGGCCCCGGCCTCGCGGCGCTCACGCAGCCGCTGGTCGAGCGGCTCGGCCGGCTCACCGTGATCGAGCTCGACCGCGACCTCGCCAAGCGGCTGCGCAGCCATCCGCAGCTCGAGGTGGTCGAGTCCGACGTGCTCAAGGTCGACTTCGCGGCGCTGGCGGCGAAGGTGCCGACCACCGCGCTGCGCGTGGTCGGCAACCTGCCCTACAACATCTCCACGCCGATCCTCTTTCACCTGCTGGGCTATGCCCACCTCGTGGCCGACCAGCACTTCATGCTGCAAAAGGAAGTGATCGACCGCATGGTGGCGCGGCCCGCCACCTCGGACTACAGCCGCCTGAGCGTGATGCTGCAGTGGCGCTACGAGATGGAGAACGTGCTGTTCGTGCCGCCCGAGAGCTTCGATCCGCCGCCGCGCGTCGACAGCGCCGTGGTGCGCATGGTGCCGCTGGCCACGCCGCCGGCGGTCGATGCGAAGCGGCTCGAGGAGATCGTGCAGGTCGCGTTCAGCCAGCGCCGCAAGCTGCTGCGTCACACGCTGGGCAAATGGCTCGACGAGCACGGCTTCGCCGGCGAATTCGACACGCAGCGGCGCGCCGAGGAAGTGCCGGTCGACCAGTACGTGGCGCTGGCGCAGACGCCGGGGCTCGGCTGAAGCGGCCGAGCCATTGCGCGGGCCGCGAGAGAAACGAAAAAACCCGTCGATGACGGGTTTTTTCTTGCGGTGCCGAAACGCGCCCGGCGAGCGCTTCTTTGATTACGCCGCGGCGAGCCAGTAACCCGCGTTGAACGGGCTGCTCATGCGCAAGGCGAGCGGCGAGACGTCGACCAGTTTGTCGGTCGGCATTTTTTCGCCGGTGGGTTCGTCGGTCGCGGTGGCCGTCACCGCGGGGGGGACGGTCGCCGGGTCGATCTGGATGCCATCGAGGGTTGCCGCGCTGGTCGGCTGGGCCTCGTTCGCCCGTTCTGCTTGGCTGGTTTGTGCAGAACGGGCTACAGAAAAGAATAGAAGCACCGGAAGGGCACCTTGCGGTCGCCCCAGTAATCCGACGCGTCGCGGAAGATGTCGAGCAGTTGCTCGCGCGCTTCCTTGTCGAACTTGCCGTTGGCCGGGATCTGTTCGAGAACGATCACGAAACCGGGCTGCGGGCCCGATTTATGCAACGGATCGGTCATGCAGTCGTACAGCGCGTCGAAGTTCTTGCCGAAGTGCGCCGGAAAGGTGAACTGCTGGGCGATCAGGTCGAGCACGTCCTGCTTGGTCTGTGCGTTGCCGAGGTTGGCATACAGGAAGTGCTGGCCCGCCGCGTTGGCGGCGTCCTGCAGGTCGCTCACGCGGAACGCGCGAATCGATTGCACGATGTTCGGGCGTACGGCACGAAGGGATAAAGTCATCTCCGCTGGTCTTTCCATAGTCATCATCATTTCTTCGGGGCGCTTCGGTGCGCCGCTCAAGTCGTTGTCGTCGCTCATGGCGTGATCCGTCTGAAACTCGCGTAGTGGTCCGCCGTGTACCAGCAGGCCTCGGGTGCCGTTCGCTTCTCGCCGCCGCACACGATGCGCCGGGCACCGCGATCGCGCGATCCGGGCGTGCTCACCGTGTACTCGCGATAGTGGCCGCGCCGGGCCGAGGGCAGGAGCCGCTCGCGATTGCCGAACACCGAGCCGTCCTTGTCGTACCGGAAGGGACCGCCGTTCAGGATGGCTTCGTAGGTACGCTGGCCTTGCACCGGCAGCTCGGCCAGCGCAATCGTTTCCTGGGCGGTGGAATTCCCGGCGCCGAACCATCCGCGGGCCTCGGCCCCCGTCGTCGCCAGCGCTGCCAGCATGAAGCCGGTGAGCGCAAACTTAGCGACAGAGGACGTGATCGAGGCGCAAGACGCCATCGCCATAAAGAGGCACCACAAGAAAAGAGCGGGGGGTTCGGATCAGCGATCAACCTTGGGGTTAACCCGCAAATCCAAGCCCGCGAGTGTGCACCACGCTGGCGAAAATAGCAAGCGACTGCCCAAAGTTTGAGCAGCATCGAGGGCTTGACAGGGACGCCATAAGTTGGCGTCCACTCTCGAAGAAATGCTTGCTAAAGCTTAACGTTCTGCGTTGGCGTCGGCCACCGTGAGCGCCGACATGTTCACGATGCGCCGCACGGTGGCGCTCGCCGTGAGAATGTGCACAGGTTTGGCCGCTCCGAGCAGCACCGGGCCGATCGCGATGTTGCCGCCGGCCGCCGTCTTGAGCAGGTTGTAGGAAATGTTGGCCGCGTCGATGTTCGGGAAAACCAGCAGGTTGGCGTCGCCGGCCAGCGCGCTGTGCGGCATGACCACCGCGCGCTGCTTGCTGTCGAGCGCCACGTCGCCGTGCATTTCGCCATCGACCTCGAGCCAGGGCGCCTGCACGCGCAGCAGGTCGAGCGTCTTGCGCATCTTCAGCGCGCTCGGCTCGTTGCTGGTGCCGAAGTTCGAGTGCGACAGCAAGGCGGCCTTGGGCTTGAGGCCGAAGCGCATCATCTCCTCGGCCGCCATGGTCGTGATCTCGGCCAGTTCCTCGGGCGTCGGGTCGTAGTTGACGTGGGTGTCGACCAGGAACACCTGGCGGTCGGGCAGCAGCAGGCCGTTCATGCAGGCATACACCGGCACGTCCTGCGGGGTGCTGGCGCAGCCGCCGGGCCGCTTGCCGATCACCTGGTCGATGTAGTGCAGGTGGATCAGCGTGGTGCCCCAGGTGCCGCAGATCATGCCGTCGACCTCGCCCTTGTGCAGCAGCATCGCGCCGATCAGCGTGAGGCGGCGGCGCATCTCGATCTTGGCGACCTGCACCGTGATGCCCTTGCGCTCGGTCATGCGGTGGTAGGTCTGCCAGAAGTCGCGGTAGCGGTGGTCCTGCTCGACGTTGACCACGTCGTAGTCGAGCTCTTCCTTCAGGCGCAGGCCGAACTTCTCGATGCGCTGGGCGATGATGGCCGGGCGGCCGATCAGCGTCGGGCGCGCGATGCCCTCGTCGACCACGATCTGCGCGGCGCGCAGCACGCGTTCTTCCTCGCCCTCGCAGTAGGCCACGCGCTTCTTCGGCGCGCGCTTGGCGGCGTCGAAGATCGGCTTCATGGTGGTGCCCGAGGCGTAGACGAAGCTCTGCAGCTTGTCGCGGTAGGCGTCCATGTCCTTGATCGGACGCAGCGCCACGCCGCTTTCCTCGGCCGCCTTGGCCACGGCCGGCGCGATCTTCATCATCAGGCGCGGGTCGAAGGGCTTCGGGATCAGGTATTCGGGGCCGAACGACAGCTTCTCGCCGACGTAGGCGGCCGCCACGCGCTCGCTCTGCTCGGCCTGCGCCAGCTCGGCGATGGCGTGCACCGCGGCGATCTCCATCTCGTCGGTGATCGTGGTCGCGCCCGAGTCGAGCGCGCCGCGGAAGATGTACGGGAAGCACAGGACGTTGTTGACCTGGTTCGGGTAGTCGGTGCGGCCGGTGGCCATGATGATGTCGTCGCGCACCGTGCGCGCGTCTTCGGGCGTGATTTCCGGATTCGGGTTGGCCAGCGCGAAGATCACCGGGCGCGTCGCCATCTTGGCGACCATCGCGGGCTTGAGCACGCCGCCGGCCGACAGGCCGAGGAACACGTCGGCGCCCTCGATCACCTCGGCCAGCGTGCGCGCCGTGGTGTTCTGCATGTACTGGCGCTTGTCGTCGTCCATCAGCTCGGTGCGGCCTTCGTAGACCACGCCGGCCAGGTCGGTCACAAACACGTTCTCGCGCTTCAGGCCGACCTTGAGCAGCAGGTTCAGGCAGGCCAGCGCCGCGGCGCCCGCGCCCGAGGTCACGAGCTTCACGTCGGCGATGTCCTTGCCGGCCACCTTCAGGCCGTTGAGCATGGCCGCCGCCACGGTGATCGCCGTGCCGTGCTGGTCGTCGTGGAAGACCGGGATCTTCATGCGCTTGCGCAGCTCGCGCTCGACGTAGAAGCAGTCGGGCGCCTTGATGTCCTCGAGATTGATCGCGCCGAAGGTGGGCTCGAGCGCGGCGATCACCTCGACCAGCTTCGCAGGGTCCTTCTCGTCGATCTCGATGTCGAACACGTCGACGCCGGCGAACTTCTTGAACAGGACGCCCTTGCCTTCCATCACCGGCTTGGAAGCCAGCGGGCCGATGTCGCCGAGCCCCAGCACCGCGGTGCCGTTGGTGATGACCGCCACGAGGTTGCCGCGCGCGGTGTACTTGAAGGCGTTGGCCGGGTCCTTGACGATTTCCTCGCAGGGCGCGGCCACGCCGGGCGAGTAGGCCAGCGACAGGTCGCGCTGGTTGACCATCTGCTTGGTCGCGGCGATCGAGATCTTTCCGGGGACCGGGAACTCGTGGTACTCGAGGGCGGCACGTCGAAGTTCGGCGCGTTTGTCT
Source organism: Variovorax sp. GW821-FHT10D07 (assembly GCF_059415325.1). NCBI lineage: Bacteria > Pseudomonadati > Pseudomonadota > Betaproteobacteria > Burkholderiales > Comamonadaceae > Variovorax > Variovorax sp. GW821-FHT10D07. Next base: position 191,369 of record NZ_JBWKMZ010000009.1, read on the forward strand.
TCGGGCGAGGGAGTCGAGGATGACGAAGGGGTCGTGTCAGACATGTGCCGTTGCTCCTGAGGCGCTTCTTCTGGGGGCGCCGATTGTAGACCTCGGACGATGACGGACTATGACGCCTGGCCAGGGTGCAGCCATGACCAAAATGACCAAAAGCACGGGTCCGCGGTCAAGTCGCTGTGGCAATATGCCAAGTCCGCACAAAAACCCTCTAGAGGAGCGCAGCCATGGCCCTGATGGATTTCATCAAGAAACAGTTCATCGACATCATCCAGTGGACCGAGTCCGGCGATGGCACGCTGGCCTGGCGCTTCCCGATGGCGGAAATGGAAATCCAGAACGGCGCCTCGCTGACGGTGCGCGAGTCGCAGGTCGCGGTGTTCGTCAACGAAGGCCAGGTGGCCGACGTGTTCGGCCCCGGCATGTACAAGCTCAGCACGCAGACGCTGCCGGTGCTGACCTACCTGAAGAACTGGGACAAGCTCTTCGAGTCCCCGTTCAAGAGCGACGTCTACTTCTTCAGCACGCGCCAGCAGGTCGACCAGAAGTGGGGCACGCCGCAGCCCATCACCATCCGCGACAAGGACTTCGGCGCCGTGCGCCTGCGCGCCTTCGGCAACTACTCGTTCCGCATCGGCGACGCCAAGCTGTTCCACACCGAGATCTCGGGCACGCGCGACATCTACACCGTGGCCGACCTCGACGGCCAACTGCGCGGCCTGGTGCTGCAGAACATCAGCAACGCCATCGCCTCCAGCGGCGTGCCCTTCCTCGACCTCGCGGCCAATCAGATCCAGTTCGCGCAGGCGCTGGCGGCCCAGCTGGTGCCCGAGTTCGCCAAGATCGGCATCAAGCTCGAGAACATCACGGTCCAGAACGTCTCGCTGCCCGAGGAACTGCAGAAGATCCTCGACCAGAAGATCGGCATGGGCATGGTCGGCAACGACATGGGCAAGTTCATGCAGTACCAGACGGCGCAGGCGATTCCCAAGTTCGCCGAGGGTGCCGCCAACGGCGGCGGCATCGCGGGCGACGCGATGGGCCTGGGCGCCGGCGTGGCGCTCGGCCAGGTGCTGGCGCAGAACCTCGCGCAGGGCCTGAGCCCGAACGCGGCGGCACAGGCGGCCGCGACCCAGCAGCAGCCGGCGGTGGCGGTGGTGAACCCCAACGACGTGATGACCACGCTCGAGAAGCTCGGCGAACTCAAGACCAAGGGCATCCTGACCCAGGAAGAGTTCGACGCCAAGAAGGTCGAACTGCTCAAGAAGCTGGTCTGATCCGGCGCTATGTTCTGTATAGCGCCTGACGCCCGCTCGACGGGCGTGAGAGGCATGATCGGCTGGAAGAATGCTGCGGGCCTCGCGCCCGCGCGTGCGCGCCATGGCTGAGGAAGCCGGCGGCACCCAGCGCTACTACCGCGCGCCCTGCCCCGGCTGCGGCGCGCCGGTCGAGTTCCGATCGGCCCAGTCGACCCATGCGGTCTGCCCCTACTGCCAGAGCACCGTCGTGCGCCAGGGCGACACGCTCGCGCGCACCGGCAAGATGGCCGAGCTGTTCGACGACTTCAGCCCGCTGCAGCTGTTCGCCGCGGGCCGGATCCAGGACAAGCCCTTCACCATCGTCGGCCGGCTCCAGTACAAGTACGCCGGCGGCCGCTGGACCGAGTGGATCGCGGCCCTCGACGGCGACCGCACCGGCGTGCTCAGCGAGGACAACGGCGCCTACGTCTTCTCGCTGCCGTTCGAACTGCAGCGCACGGCACCGGCCGCGGCCGACCTGCGCGTGGGCGCCACCAGCGCCTTCAACGGCCAGAGCTACACCGTCGCCTCGAACGAGGAAGTGACGCTGGTCTCGGCGCAGGGCGAACTGCCGCACCTGCCCGAGCTCGGCCGGCCGTTCCAGGTGGTCGAGCTGCGCAACGACAAGGGCCTGGTGCTGAGCCTGGACTACGGCTCTCAGCCGCCCACGGCCTCGCTGGGTCGTTCTGTCGATCTCGAATCGCTGCAGCTCACGGGCCTGCGCGAGGATTCGGCCAAGGACGAGAAGGGCCGCAGCTTCAACTGCCCCAACTGCGGCTCGCCGGTCACGCTCAACCTGGCCGACAGCAAGAGCGTCACCTGCCGCTCGTGCAACAGCATCATCGACCTCACGCAGGGCATCGGCGGCGAGCTCAAGCATGCGGCGCAGAACGAGCCCGTGCGCCCGCTGATCGCGCTGGGCAGCATGGGCCAGTTGCAGGGCGCCCAGTGGCAGGTGGTGGGTTTCCAGCACCGCATGGGCAGCGAGCCCGGCGACGACGAGCAGTTCGGCTGGGACGAATACCTGCTCTACAACAAGAAGCGCGGCTTCAGCTTCCTGGTCGACGCCGAGGACGGCTGGAGCATGGTGCGCCCCACCACCGGCGCGCCGGTGATGGCCGAGAACGGCAGTACCGCCACCTACCTCGGCAAGCGCTACCAGCAGCAGTACGCCTACAACGCCGAGACCACCTACGTGGCCGGCGAGTTCTACTGGCAGGTCGAGCGCGGGCAGAAGACCTTCAACCGCGACTTCGCGGTCGGCGGCGCCCTGCTGTCGATGGAGCGCTCGGCCAACGAGCTCACCTGGTCCTCGGGCAGCAAGATCGACAGCGGCGCGGTCGCCACGGCCTTCAAACTCGATGCCAAGAAGGACCTGTTCGAGCGCTCCGACGCGTCGCCGGTCAGCGCGGCCTCGGGGCTGGGTTGCGGCACGATCGTGGTGATCGCGATCGTGATCATCGTGCTGCTCATCATCCTGAGCACCTGCAGCAGCAGCGGCGGCGGTTCGGGCGGCGGCTACCGCAGTTCGGGCGGCTCCTACGGCGGCTCCTCGAGCGGCGGCGGCCACAAATGACGAAGATCGCGCTGCCGCTGCCGATTCATCGACTGATAGATACAGATACGACTGGAGGTCCCCATGGGATTTGAATGGCTGAAACCTGGCGTGGTCCTCGGATCGCTCGTGTACGCGCTGATCGGCGTGGTGATCTTCTGGCTCTGCTTCCTGATCATCGACAAGATCACGCCCTATGACCTCTGGGGCGAGATCGTCGAGAAGCAGAACGTGGCACTGGGCCTGGTCGTCGCCGCGATGAGCCTGGGCATCAGCATCATCGTCGCCGCCGCCATCCATTGAGCGAGGAGCAGGCCCTGTCCGCGCGCCCGGCCGATGCGCGCGGGCCGCAGCCCGTCGAGATCGCGCTGCTCGCCAGCGTCTTCGTGGTGGCCGCCTGCGGCCTCGTCTACGAACTCAGCGCGGCGGCGCTCAGCTCCTACCTGCTGGGCGACTCGGTGCTGCAGTTCAGCACCATCATCGGCACCTACCTGTTCGCGATGGGCGTGGGCTCGTGGCTGTCGCGCTATTTCGATCGCCAGCTGCCGGCCCATTTCCTGCGCATCGAGCTGATGGTGGCGCTGATCGGCGGCGCGCTGCCGGCCGTGCTGTTCCTGGCCAATGCCTACGCACCGGGCGCGTTCCGGCTGCTGCTGTACGGGCTGGTGATCGTGGTGGGCACGCTGGTCGGGCTCGAGATCCCGCTGGTGATGCGCATCCTGCGGCGCAACGTCGCGCTCAAGAACCTGGTGTCGCAGGTGCTGACCTTCGACTACCTCGGCGCGCTCGCGGTGTCGGTGGCCTTCCCGCTGATCCTGGTGCCGCAGCTCGGCATGATCCGCACCGGCCTGCTGTTCGGCTTCATGAACGCGGCAGTGGCGGTGTGGGCGCTCTGGCTGTTCCGCCACGAGCTGCGGCGCGTCGGCGCGCATGCGCTGGCCTGCTTCCTGTCGCTCGCGGCGCTGCTGGGCGGCTTCATCGGCGCCGACCACATCACCACGCTGGCCGAGGACAAGTTCTACCAGGACCGCATCGTCTTCAGCGCCACCTCGCCCTACCAGCGCATCGTGGTCACGCGCGGGCTGCTCGGGCACCGGCTGTTCCTCAACGGCAACCTGCAGTTCGCCGAGCGCGACGAGTACCGTTATCACGAGGCGCTGGTGCACCCCGTGATGGCCGCGCATGGCGCGCCCAAGAAGGTCGCGGTGCTCGGCGGCGGCGACGGCATGGCGGTGCGCGAAGTGCTCAAGTACCCCTCGGTGGAGTCGGTCACGCTGGTCGAGCTCGATCCGAACATGACGAAGCTGTTCACCGAGCACGAGACGCTGGCCGCGCTCAACGGCCATTCGCTGTCGTCGCCGAAGCTCAAGATCGTCAACACCGATGCCTTCCAGTGGCTGCAGCAGCGCAGTGACGACGACCTGTTCGACGTGATCGTGGTCGACTTTCCCGATCCCACCAACTTCGCGATCGGCAAGCTCTACACCAACAGCTTCTACGCGCTGCTCGACAAGCGCCTCGCGGCCAGCGGCTACGCCGTGATCCAGACCACTTCGCCGCTGGTGGCGCGCAAGAGCTTCTGGACCGTGGCGCAGACGGTGGAGTCGGTGGGCCTGACCGCGACGCCCTATCACGTGCACGTGCCGAGCTTCGGCGAATGGGGCTTCATCATCGCGAGCCACCGCCCCTACCGGAAGCCAGACGCGCTGCCCGCGGGCCTGCGCTTCCTGTCCGCGCCCACGCTGCCGCTGATGTTCGACTTCCCGCTCGACATGGCGCGCGTGCCGACCGAGGTCAACCGGCTCTCCAACCAGGTCCTAGTCACCACCTATGAGCAAGAGTGGGGCAAGGTCATGGCACATTAAATGGTCCTCCCCCAGGCTGCGCGGCACTGCGTGCCGCTTCGCCCACCCCCTCACCGGGGGCGACACCAGTGGCCCGGCAAAGCCGGTTCCACGGTGTCTCCCGAACAGGCCGCGCTACGCGGGCCCTTGGCAGACCGCAGGTCGGGTGCAGTTCGTCGGCTCGGCGAGGTGATGGCGACATGGGCATGAGGCGGCGCGGCTTCCTCGGCACGGTCGGCGCCGCCGGTGCGCTCGCGCTCGCCGGCTGCGATGCGCCGCCGCCCATCGAAGGCGGCTTCACCGGCATCGACATGGCGCGCGGCCACGCGATGCGCGACGGCACGCTGAAGTCGCGCGCGCCCGCGAGCACCCGCAAGACCCGCGTGCTGATCGCCGGCGGCGGCGTCGCCGGGCTCGCGGCGGCGCGCGCGCTGCGCCTCGCGGGCATCGACGACTTCGCGCTGCTCGAGCTCGAGGACAGCGCGGGCGGCAATGCGCGCGGTGGCACGGTCAACGGCATCGCCTGCCCGCTCGGCGCGCACTACCTGCCGGTGCCCGGCGACGATGCGCGCGAGGTGCAGGACCTGCTCGAGGAACTGGGCCTGCGCCGGCGGGTGGCCGGCCGCTGGGAATACGACGAGCGCACGCTGTGCCACAGCCCGCAGGAGCGGCTGTTCTTCCACGGCGAGTGGCAGGACGGCCTGCTGCCGGTGCATGGCGTGGGCGCCGACACGCAGGCGCAGTACCGCCGCTTCGCGCAGCGCATCGACCAGCTCCAGCATGCGGCCCACTTCGCCATTCCCACGCTCAAGGTCGCGGTCACGCCGGAGCTGCTGGCGCTCGATGCGCAGGCCTTTTCGGCCTGGCTCGACCGCGAGGGCTTCAGCGACGAGCACCTGCGCTGGTACCTCGACTACTGCTGCCGCGACGACTACGGCGCGGGCATCGAGCAGGTCTCGGCCTGGGCCGGCATCCACTACTTCGCGAGCCGGCACGGCTTCCACGCACCCGGCGATCCGTCGGGCAGCGCCAACGACACCAATCCCGAGCGCGACGGCGTGCTGACCTGGCCCGAGGGCAACGGCTGGCTCACGAAGCAGCTGGCCGTGCCGCTGGGCGAACGGCTGCGCACCGGCCAGGTGGTCGTGCGCATCGCCGAGCTGCGCGGCGGTGTCGAGGTCGATGCCTGGGATGCCGCCTCGCAATCGCTGGTGCGCTGGCAGGCCGCGCATTGCATCGTCGCGCTGCCGGTGTTCGTCGCCGCGCGCGTGGTCGAGAACGCGCCCGCGGTGCTCGCGCATGCCGCCGCGCACGTACGCCATGCGCCGTGGCTGGTGGCCAACGTGCACCTGCGCGGCCCGCTGGTCGATCGCCCCGGTGCCGCGCCGAGCTGGGACAACGTGGTCTACGGCACGCGCGGCCTCGGCTATGTCGATGCGCGCCACCAGACGCTCGACCCCACGCCGCGCGGCACCGTGCTGAGCTGGTACCGCCCGCTGGGCCCTAGCCGCTACGACGCGGGCGACGGCCGCCGCCTGCTGCTCGAGCGGCCCTGGACCGGCTGGCGCGATGACCTGCTGGCCGAGCTCTCGGTGCCGCACCCCGACCTGCCCGCCCTGGCCACGCGCATCGAGATCACGCGCTACGGTCATGCCATGGCCATTCCGCGGCCCGGCCTGCTGGCGCAGATCGGTTCGCAGCGCACCGCGCCCGACGATGCCCACCGCGGCAGCGTGATCGCGGGACGGCTGTCGTTCGCGCATGCCGACTGGTCGGGCTATTCGATCTTCGAGGAAGCCTTCACGCGCGGGCATGTGGCGGGAGCGAGCCTGGCATGAAGACGCTGGTGCTCGGCGGCTACGGCAACTTCGGCGCGCGCATCAGCCGCGCGCTGGCCGCCGATGCGGCCATCGAGCTGCTGGTGGGCGGGCGCGATCTCGAACGGGCGACGGCCTTCGCGCAAACGCTGGCGGGCGGGGCGCGTGCCGTCCGTGTCGATGCGCAGTCGCCGGATTTCGCGCAGGGCTTGCGCGAGCTGGGCGTCGAGCTCGTCATCCACACCGCAGGCCCGTTCCAGAACCAGGACTACCGCGTGCCGCAGGCGGTGGCCGCCGCCGGCGCGCACTACATCGACCTGGCCGACGGTCGTCGCTTCGTCTGTGACTTTCCCGCGGCGCTCGACGGTGTCTTCCGCACCGCGGGCCGCACGGCCGTCACGGGCGCGAGCACCGTGCCGGCCCTCTCCTCCGCCGTGGTCGACCACCTCGCGGCCGGCTGGCAAGGCATCCGCAGCATCGACATCTGCATCGCCCCGGCCCAGGGCGCACCGCGCGGGGAGGCCACGCTCGCGGGCGTGCTCGCCTACTGCGGCGCGCCGATCCGCATCTGGCAGCAAGGCCGCTGGACCGAGCAGCCCGGCTGGGCCAATCCCTCGACCGTGCGCTTCGCGCGCATGCGCCCGCGCCGCGGCGCGCTGTGCGACATCCCCGATCTCGAGCTCTTCCCGGCGCGGCATGCCGGCGTGCAGTCGGTGATGTTCCGCGCCGCGCTCGAGGTGGGCTTCACGCAGCAGGCCTTCGCCTTCCTGGCGGCCCTGCGCCGCATCGGCCTGCTGCCCGCGCCGCAGAAGCTGGCGCCGCTGCTGCATGCCACGGGCGGCCTGTTCGATGCGTTCGGCAGCGCGCTCGGCGGCATGGTGGTGCGCGTCGAAGGCATCGACGCGCGAGGCGCCGCGGCGCAACGCGCCTGGCACATCGCGGCCGACGACAACCATGGGCCCGAGATTCCCTGCATGGCCGCCATCCTGCTGGCACGCCGGCTCGCGCGCGGCGATGCGCTGCCTGTGGGTGCGCAGGCCTGCATGGGGCTGCTCGCGCTGCGGGAGTTCGAACCCGAGTTCGCGCGCTGGGGCATGGTGACGGACGTGGTCGACGAGACGCCGCGAATGCCATGACCCGCCCGGCCGACGACGACCGCCTGCTGCGCCTGAGCCTCGTCGCGGTCTGGCTGGTGACGGCCGTCGTCAGCATCGTCGAACTCGACGGGCAGAGCCGTCGGGTGCTGGCCGAGGCCGGCATCGCCTCGCCGCCCTGGCTGGTGCAGCTGCTGATCGTCGGCGGCGCGGCGGCCGACCTGCTCGTCGGCCTCGCGCTGTGGTGGCGCCCGGGTCGCGCCAGCTACCTCGCGGCGCTCGGGCTGCTGCTGCTCATGACGGTTGTCGCCACCGGCCTGCAGCCGGCGCTGTGGCTGCATCCGCTGGGCCCGCTGCTCAAGAACCTGCCGATCGCCGCGCTGCTGTGGCACCTGTACCGACGCGCCACGCCATGAACACCTATCTGGTCCTCAAGTGGCTGCACATCGTCTCCAGCGTGCTGATGGTCGGCACCGGGCTGGGCTCGGCCTTCTACATGTTCTTCGCCAACCGCAGCGGCAGCGTCGCGGCGCAGGCGGTGGTGAGCCGGCTGGTGGTGCGCGCCGACTGGTGGTTCACCACGCCCACCGTGATCCTGCAGCCGGCCACCGGCTTCGCGCTCGCCCACATGGCGGGCTGGCCGTTGTCCACGCCGTGGCTCGCGCTGTCGCTGGGGCTGTTCGTGTTCGCGGGCGCGTGCTGGCTGCCCGTGGTGTGGCTGCAGATCCGCATGGCCGTGATCGCCGGGCAGGCGCAGCGCGACGGCCTGCCGTTGCCGCCGCTGTATGCACGCTACCAGCGCTGGTGGGAGTGGCTCGGCTACCCTGCCTTCGTGGCCATGGTCGTGGTCTTCTGGCTCATGGTGAACAAGCCCGCGCTCTCGCCCTGAGCCGGGCCGGGGCGCGGGCCTGTGCGGTTTTCACACAGACTTCACACACGCCGCCATGGGTTCACAGACCGCGGACAGACTGCCAGACGCCGACAAAAACACCGGGGGAGCCTCCATGCTTCAAGTTGCCAATCGAAAACTCGCGTCGCTCAGCGACGTGCTCTTCACCGGGCTGGGCCGCGCGCTCGGCTTCCTGCGCCCGCTCGCGCGCGGGCTCATCGGTTCCTGGCGACCCCCGGGCTGGCTGCGCATCGCGGGCGCGCTGCTGCTGCTGGGACTGCAATGGCTGCAGCAGCGGCTCGCCTGGGTGCTGCTGCTGGTGCTGCTGGCGTTCGCGGGGTGGATGACCAGCCCGCAGCTCCTGAAGTGGTGGCATGGCCTCACGCCCGATCGCGTCGAGCCCATCGTGGCGACCGCGCAGATCGTGCCGCCGCCGCGCACGCAGATCGAGCTCGACAAGGGGCCCAATCCGGTCGTCATCAACTTCTCGGCCTCGGTCGCGCCGATCGCGCGTGGCGGCCAGGAGGCGACCGGCGTTGCCATCGAGCCCGCCATCGCCGGCCGCTGGACCTGGACCGATGCCAAGAAGCTGGAGTTCCTGCCCGCGCAGGACTGGCCGGTGGGCCAGGCCTACAAGGTGCAGCTCTCGAAGGACGCGCTCGCGCCGCACATCGAGATCGAGCAGCGCAAGTACGACTTCAGCTCGGCCGAGTTCAGCGCCCGCATCGCGAGCGCCGAGTTCTACCAGGACCCGGTGCAGGCCAACGTGCGGCGCGCGCTGTTCCAGGTGCGCTTCTCGCATCCCGTGAACACCGCCGAGTTCGAGAAGCGGCTGGTGCTCACCTACGACCAGGCCTGCAGCAGCTCGTTCTTCAGCGTCGGCAAATGCGCGAGCGAGAAGTTCACGGTCAGCTACGACAAGCTGCGCCTCACGGCCACGGTCCAGTCCGAGCCCCTGCCCATTCCCGAGAAGACCCGCCCCGTGCTGCTGAGCCTCACTGCCGGTGCGGTGGCGCAGAAGGGCGGCCCGGGCCAGCGCAACGACGTCTCGCGCGCGGTCGACATTCCCGGCCTCTTCAGCCTCGACATCGCGAGCGTCGAACCCACCATCGTCACCGGCGAGAACGGCGAGCCCGAGCACGTGATGCATGTCAGCGCCTCGATGCCGGTGCACGAGCGCGAGATGGCGCGCCTGGTGCAGGCCTGGCTGCTGCCGGCCACCGAAGATCCCAAGGGCGACCCGGAAGACAAGTTCGACTGGTCCGCCGATCCCGCGAAGATCACCGACGCGGTGCTGCGCCGCGCGAAGAAGATCGGCCTGCAGCCCATCGCCAGCGAGCGCGAGGTGACCGAGACGGTCAGCTTCCGCCTGCCGCAGGCCGAGGGCGGGCGCTACCTGCTGGTGCGCGTGGCCAAGGGCCTGAAGACGCCCGGCGGCTACCAGCTCGGCACGGCCTTCCAGAGCGTGCAGCTGCTCAAGACCTTCGCGCCCGAACTCACGATCATGAGCCAGGGCTCGCTGCTCGCGCTGTCGGGCGAGCGCAAGCTGCCGATCCTGGTACGCGACCTGCCGGGCGTGCGCGTCGAGATCGGGCGCCTGCTGCCGCAGCAGCTGCAGCACCTGGTGACGCAGAGCAACGGCGATTTCTCGCATCCCAAGTTCTACGGCGGCCTCGGCACCGACAACCTGGTCGACCGCTTCGAGAAGCAGATCCCGCTGGCCATTCCGCCCGGCAAGGCGCACTACGAGACGGTCGATTTCGCCGAGTACCTGCGCAGCGACATCAGCGACCGGCGCGGCGTGTTCCTGCTCAAGGTGCAGGGCTTCGACCCCAAGGCGAAGAAGAAGCCCGAGGGCGAAGCGGACGCCACCGAGGCATCGTCCGAGGACGAGGAGCAGCAGTCGTCGGGCGAGGACGAGGGCAACCCCGAGAGCGGCAACCCCGAGGACCAGAAGGACGAGCGGCTGGTGCTGGTCACCGACCTGGGCATCGTCGCCAAGAAGTCGCTCGACGGCACGCGCGACGTGTTCGTGCAGAGCATCGCCAACGGCCAGCCCGTGGGCGGCGCGCTGGTCGAGGTGTGGGGCCGCAACGGCATGATCGTGGCGTCGCAGGCCACCGACGCCACGGGCCGCGCGAAGCTGCCGAACCTCGCGGGCTTCCAGCGCGAGAAGCAGCCGGTGGTGCTGGTGGTGCGCAAGGACGGCGACCTGAGCTTCCTGCCCTTCAACAAGACCGACCGCACGCTCGACATCTCGCGCTTCGACGTCGGCGGCCTGCGCGCGGCCGGCGTGCCGAACCAGATGACGGCCTACGTCTTCAGCGACCGCGGCATCTACCGCCCGGGCGACACCATGCACATCGCGATGATGGTGAAGGCCGGCAACTGGGGCACCTCGCTGCGCGACCTGCCGCTCGAAGCCGAGATCATCGATGCGCGCGGCCTGAGCGTGCGGCGCGAGAAGCTGCGCCTCGGCCCCGGCGGCGCGGCCGAGATCGCGCACGCCACGCAGGACACCTCGCCCACCGGCAACTACACCGTCAACCTCTACCTGCCGCGCGAGTCCTCGCCCGGCGCGCCCGAGGTGCAGGGGCTGCTGCTGGGCAGCACCACGGTGAAGGTGCAGGAGTTCCTGCCCGACCGCACCAAGGTCACGGCCAAGCTCAGCAGCGAGATCGCCGAAGGCTGGGTGAAACCCAAGGACATGAAGGCGCTGATCGACGTGCAGAACCTGTTCGGCACGCCCGCGCCCGACCGCAAGGTCGAGGGCACGCTCACGCTGAGCCCGGCCTTCCCGGTGTTCCGCGCCTTCGCCGACTACGCCTTCTTCGATCCGCAGCGCGCGGCCGAGAAGCAGGTGGACGACCTCGGCAGCGTGCAGACCAGTGCCGAGGGCAAGGCCGAGTTCGACCTGCGGCTGTCGCGCTTCGAGGCCGCCACCTACCAGGTGCACGTGCTGGCCAAGGCCTTCGAGCCCGAGGGCGGGCGCAGCGTGTCGGCCGAGGCGCGCACGCTGGTGAGCGACCTGCCCTACCTGGTGGGCGTCAAGGTCGACGGCGACACCGGCTACGTGAGCAAGGGCGCCGCGCGCAACGCGCACGTGATCGCGATCGACCCGCAGGCCAGGAAGACCGCGGTGGCCGATCTGGTGCTGCAGCGCGTGGAGCGCAAGGTGCTGTCGGTGCTGATCAAGCAGGACAACGGCCTGTACCGCTACGAATCGCGGCGCAAGGAGATCGTGCTCGACGAGAAGCCGCTGGCCATCGCCGCGGCCGGCAACAACGTGGCGCTCGACACCGGCACGCCCGGCAACTTCGCCTACGTGGTGCGCAATGCCGGCGGGCTCGAGCTCAACCGCGTCGAGTACAGCGTGGCGGGCAACGCCAACGTCAGCCGCTCGCTCGACCGCAATGCCGAGCTGCAGCTCACGCTCGACCGCAAGGACTACGAGCCCGGACAGGAGATCGAGGTCAGCATCCGCGCGCCCTACGTCGGCGCCGGCCTGATCACCATCGAGCGCGACAAGGTCTATGCGCATGCCTGGTTCAAGACCGACAAGACCGCCTCGGTGCAGAAGATCGTGCTGCCCAAGGACTTCGAGGGCACCGGCTACATCAACGTGCACTTCGTGCGCGACCCGGCCTCGGACGAGGTCTACATGAGCCCGCTGTCCTACGGCATCGCGCCCTTCGCCACCAGCCTGTCGAAGCGCACGGCCAACCTGCAGCTCACGAGCACCGAGCTCGTGAAGCCCGGCCAGACCGTGAAGATGAAGCTCACCAGCGACCAGCCCACGCGCGCCGTGGTGTTCGCGGTCGACGAGGGCATCCTGCAGGTGGCGCGCTACAAGACGCCCGACCCGCTCAAGCACTTCTTCCAGAAGCGCGCGCTCGAGGTCGGCACCCTGCAGACGCTCGACCTGATCCTGCCCGAGTTCAAGAAGCTGATGCAGGGCGCCGCGCCCGGCGGCGACGGCGAAGGCGAGCTCGGCAAGCACCTGAACCCGTTCAAGCGCAAGCGCGACAAGCCGGTGGCCTACTGGTCGGGCCTGGTCGACGTGAACGGCAGCCGCGAGTTCAGCTACACCGTGCCCGAGAGCTTCAACGGCAGCTTGCGCGTGATGGCGGTGGCCGTGAACGACGAGACCACGGCCGCGAAGAGCACCCGCACCACGGTGCGCGGCGACATGGTGATTCTGCCGAACGCGCCGCTCGCCATGGCGCCCGGCGACACGGTCGAGGTCGGCGTGGGCCTGGCCAACAACATCGCGGGCTCGGGCAAGGAAGCGCCCATCGCGCTCACGCTCACCGCCTCGGGCGGGCTCGAGGTGGTCGGCGATGCGACGCAGACGCTCAAGGTCAACGAGCGCGGCGAGGCCAGCACCAAGTTCAACGTGCGCGCCAAGCCTGGAGAGCAGGCGGTGCTGGGTTCGTCGGCGCTGGTGTTCACTTCCACGCACAAGAACTTCAGCGCGCGGCTCGCCACCGAGGTGAGCGTGCGGCCCGCCTCGCCCTTCGTCTCGCTGGTGCAGGCCGGCAGCTTCCAGCGCTCGGGCGAGATCGCGAGCAAGGGCGACTTCTATCCGAACTTCCGCCGCAGCGACCTCGCGGTGTCGGCCGCGCCCTGGGCCTTCGCCACCGGCTTGATGCAGTACCTCGAGGCCTATCCGCATGGTTGCACCGAGCAGATCACGAGCCAGACCTTCCCGGCCGTGCTGCTGGCGGGCCGGCCCGAGCTGCTGAAGGAAATGGCGCGCGGCCGCACGGCCGACCAGGGCCCGCTGCCCGAGGCGCGCAAGACGCTCGAGCGCTACCTCGTGCAACTGCGCGCGCGCCAGACGGCCGATGGCGGCTTCTCGCTGTGGCCCGGCGCGGGTGCCGATCCCTTCGCGACGCTCTATGCGGTGCACCTGCTGGTGGAGGCGCGCGACCACAAGCTGCCGGTGCCGCAGGACCTGCTGCAGCGCGCCAACACCTACCTGCAAGGCTGGCTCGGCAGCGGCGACTCGTCGCTCGACGGCTGGCGCCAGCGCACGCAGGCGGCCTACCTGCTGACGCGCCAGGGCATCGTGGTGCCGGCCGCGCTGGCCAACCTGCGCGAGACCTGGCGCAACCAGCAGGCCAAGCAGACCGCGGGCTGGAGCGACGACCTCGGCGCCGTCTACCTCGCGGCGAGCTACCAGCTCGTGAAGCAGGAGCAGGTGGCCAACGAGCTGCTCAACCCCGTGTGGGCCGACCTGCTTGCGCGCACCGAGAAGAACCAGCGCCGCAACGTCTGGGGCCGCTACTACGACCCGCTGGTGCACGACAGCATGATGCTGCACCTGGTGGGCCGGCACTTCCCCGCGCGGCTCAAGACGCTGAAGCCCGCCGTCTGGGAAGGCATGGCCGGCATGGTGCGCGACGGCTGGTACAACAGCCTGTCGTCGGCCGCGATGCTGATGGCGGTCGATGCCTACTTCGATGCCGTGGCGCAGAACGCCGAGGGCAAGCTCACGGCCTCGGCCATCGATGCGCAGGGCAAGGCCGCGGCGCTCGCGCTCGGCGCCGTTAACCCGGTGGCGCGCGCTGCCGTGCCCGTCGGCACCGCGAAGCTGGGCCTCTCGAACGACAGCGACTTCAACCTCTACTACAGCTGGACCGAGCAGGGCTTCGAGCGCAAGCTGCCCGACACCGCGGTGAACCAGGGACTCGAGGTGTTCCACGAGGTGCTCGACGCCAAGGGCAACCCGGTCACCAAGGTGAAGCTCGGCGAGGAAGTCACGGTGCGGGTGCGCGTGCGCAGCCTCGAGCGGCCGCAGATCGCCGACGTCGCGCTGGTCGACCTGCTGCCCGGTGGCCTCGAGCCCGTGCTGCAGGCCGTGGGCGACGACGCCGAGGGCGAGAACGCCGACGCGCCGGTCTGGAAGAAGCGCCTGGGCGGCAACGGCTCGTGGAAGGTGCAGTACGCCGACATCCGCGAGGACCGCGTGGTGTTCTACGGCAGCGTCGACAAGAACCTGCTCGAAGTGACCTACAAGGCGCGCGCGACCAACGTCGGCGACTTCGTGGTGCCCGCGGCCTACGGCGAGGCGATGTACGACCGGCGCATCTACGCGCGCTCGGCCGGTGCGCGCTTCCAGGTGGTCGCGAACTGAGGCGAGGCGGGGGCGAACCCATGACCACGACGCGCGCACGTTCCGCATGGCGAGGCCGGGGTCGCCGCCTGCTGATCGCGGGCGTGCTGCTGGCCCTGCTGCTCGCGCTGCTGCGGCTGTGGCCGCATGCCCCGCTCAGCGAGGCGGTGGGCAGCTCGCGCGCCGTCTATGCGCGCGGCGGCGAGCTGCTGCGGCTCACGCTCGCGGCCGATGAGCAGTACCGGCTGTGGGTGCCCCTCGAGCGCATCTCGCCCACCCTGATCGACGCGGTGCTGCTCTACGAGGACCGGCGCTTCTACGCTCACCCCGGCGTCAACCCCGCGGCGCTGGTGCGCAGCGCCTGGCGCATCGCGAGCGGCGAGCGTCGCCAGGGCGGCTCCACCCTCACGATGCAGCTCGCGCGCCGCCTCTATGGCATCGACAGCCGCACGGCCGGCGGCAAGGTCGCGCAGATCGCCGCCGCGCTGTGGATCGAGGCGCGCCACGGCAAGCGCGAGATCCTCGAGGCCTACCTCAACACCGCGCCCTACGGCGGCAACATCGAGGGCGTGCAGGCCGCGAGCCTGATCTATTTCCGCAAGGACGCCGCCCGGCTCAGCCTGCCCGAGGCGCTCACGCTCGCGGTGATTCCGCAGAACCCGGTCAAGCGCATCGCCGAGCGCGGCCGCAACACCGAGCTGCAGGCCGCGCGCGAGCGCCTCTGGGCGCTGTGGGCCGAACGCGATCCCGCCGCGCGCCAGCATGCGCCCGATGCGCAGCTCGTGCTCTCGGCGCAGTCGCGCGGCAGCCTGCCCTTCCTGGCGCCTCACCTCACCGACATGCTGCTCGCGCAGCCGCGAAGCGATGCCGGCGTCGCGGCGCCGGTCGAGATCCGCGCCACCCTCGACCTGCGCATGCAGTCCACGCTCGAGCGCGTGATGGCCCAGTACCTGCGCACGCATGCCGACGTCGGCATGAACAACGCGAGCGCGCTGCTGCTCGATGCCTCGACCATGCAGGTGCGCGCGCTGATCGGCTCGGCCGACTGGCACGACGACGCCATCGCGGGCCAGGTCAACGGCACCCAGGCCAAGCGCTCGCCGGGCTCCACGCTCAAGCCCTTCATCTACGCGCTCGCGCTCGACCAGGGCCTGCTGCATCCGAAGACCATGCTGAAGGACGCACCGACCGCCTTCGGTCCCTACACGCCCGAGAACTTCGACCATCGCTTCGCGGGGCCGCTGTCGGCGCAGGAGGCGCTGATCCGCAGCCGCAACGTGCCCGCGGTGGCGGTGGCCGCGAAGCTCTCGAAGCCGGGCCTCTACGACTTCATGCGGCTGGCCGGCGTGCAGAAGCTGCAGAGCGAGTCGCACTACGGCCTCGCGCTGGTGCTCGGCGGCGGCGAGGTCACGCCCGAGGAGCTCGCGGGCCTCTACGGCACCCTGGCCAATGGCGGCATCGCGCAGCCGCTGCGCTACACCGAGCCCTCGCCCGACGAGCGGCCCGCGCAGCCGCTGCGGCTGCTGAGCGAGGAGGCTTCTTTCATCACGCTCGACATGCTGCGCCAGACGCCGCGCCCCGACACCACCCTGCCCGCGCGGCCCGCCATCGCCTGGAAGACCGGCACCTCCTGGGGCTTTCGCGATGCCTGGACCGCGGGCGTGTTCGGCCGCCACGTGCTGGTGGTGTGGGTCGGCAACTTCGACGGCAGCAGCAACCCCGCGCTGGTGGGCGTCGACGCGGCCGCGCCGCTGTTCCTGCGCATGGTCGACGCGCTGCGCGCCGAGCGGCTCGATCCCGGCGAGGTCGCCGTCACGCAGCCGGCCAACCTGCGGCAGGTCGAGGTCTGCGCCGCCACCGGCGGCCTGCCCGATGCGCTGTGCCCGGTGCGCACGCGCACCTGGTTCATCGCCGGCAAGTCGCCGATCCAGGTCAGCAACCTGCACCGCGCCGTGTGGGTCGACGAGACCACGGGCAAGGTGGTCTGCGGTCCGCAGCCGAACGCGCGCCAGCAGGTGGTCGAGCAATGGGGCAGCGACATGCGCCGCCTGTTCCGCCAGGCCGGCCTGCCGCGCGCCAGCGTGCCCGCCGACGGCTGCGAGCAGAAGGACGCGGGCGCGCCCGAGGCCGCCCCGCTCATCAGCTCGCCGCTGCGCGGCGTGCGCCACACGCTGCGCGTGGCCAGGCCCGAGCCGCTGGTGCTGCGCGCCGAGGCCGCCGCGGGCACGCAAACTCTCTACTGGTTCGCCGACGACGCGTTGGTCGGCCGTGCCGCGCCCGGCGAGGGCCTCGCCTGGATGCCCGACCTGGCCGAGTCGGGCCGGCGCTACGTGCTGCGCGTGGTCGACGATCAAGGCCGGGCCGAGTCGCGTGAAGTGATCGTCGATATCGCACCTTAGTGGCGGTCATGTCACCGCGGCGTCACGCGTCGTCGGCAAGGTCTCGCGTTTTCGACTCGGACTCCCGACCTCCATGAAGAAGACGCGCCTTTCCCTCCTCGCCCTGGCCGCCGCCGCTGCATTCGCCGCCACCGGTGCCTCGGCCCAGACCGCCTTCCCCGCCACCCTCGCCGGCCATGCCGTGCTGCCCGCGCAGAGCTTCGTCGCCGCGCCGAAGGACGCGCCGGCCGACCTGCAGGTCAGCGGCAAGTTCACCACGCCGAAGCGCGTGGAAGCCATCGGCAGCGTCGAAGGTCTCTCGGGCGGCCGCGGCACCGGCGTGTCGCTGCCCTTCAAGGGCCAGCCGCTGCAGGGCCATTCGGGCATCAAGAAGATGGACGACGGCAGCTTCTGGATCCTCACCGACAACGGTGCCGGCGCGAAGGCCAACTCGCCCGACTTCATGCTCTACCTCAACCACTACAAGGTCGACTTCAAGAGCGGCAAGTTCCAGCGCCTGGCCACCGTGTTCCTGCATGACCCCGACAAGAAGGTGCCGTTCCGCATCGTCCACGAGGGCAGCAAGCAGCGCTACCTGACCGGCTCCGACTTCGATCCCGAGAGCTTCCAGTTCGCCGGCGGCGCGCTGTGGATCGGCGAGGAGTTCGGT
Source organism: Variovorax sp. GW821-FHT10D07 (assembly GCF_059415325.1). Taxonomy (NCBI): domain Bacteria; kingdom Pseudomonadati; phylum Pseudomonadota; class Betaproteobacteria; order Burkholderiales; family Comamonadaceae; genus Variovorax; species Variovorax sp. GW821-FHT10D07. The sequence goes on from NZ_JBWKMZ010000009.1 coordinate 209,029, forward strand.
CCCTACCTGATCAAGGCCGACCTCAAGGGCAAGGTGCTCGCCGTGTTCGACACCCAGGTCGACGGCAAGGTCGTGCGCTCGCCCGACAACCCGGCCGTGACCACGCCCGGCGTGCCCGGCGGCGCGGTCGACTTCCAGATCAAGCGCTCCAAGGGCTTCGAAGGCATGGCCGTTTCGAAGGACGGCAGCAAGCTCTACGCGCTGCTCGAAGGCCCGGTGTGGAACGCCGAGGCCAAGGACTTCGAGAAGGTCGAGGGCAAGGAAGCGCTGCGCGTGCTCGAGTTCGATGTGGCGGGCGAGAAGTGGACCGGCCGCCACTGGAAGTACGTGCTCGAGGCCAACGGCAACGCCATCGGCGACTTCAACATGATCGACGGCACCACGGGCCTGATCATCGAGCGCGACAACGGCGAAGGCACCAGCGACAAGGCCTGCCCCGAAGGCCAGAAGCGCACCGACTGCTTCCACGACATCGCGAAGTTCAAGCGCGTCTACAAGGTCGAGCTCGGCGACGCCAACGTCGGCGGCCCGGTGCGCAAGATCGGCTACATCGACCTGCTGAACATCGCCGACCCCGACAAGCTCGCGCGCAAGCCGCTCAACGACGGCGTGCTCAAGTTCCCGTTCTTCACCATCGAGAACGTCGACGTGGTGGATGCCACCCACATCGTCGTCGGCAACGACAACAACCTGCCCTTCTCGAGCAGCCGCGAGCCGAACAAGGCCGACGACAACGAGCTGGTGCTGCTGGAGGCGGGGGCGCTGCTGCAGGCGAAGTGAGGGCGGCGCTCATCCGTGCGAAGCCTCCGCGACGATCCGCGAGATCTGCCGCTCGACGAGCCGGTGCTCGGCGGCCAGGGCGCGGATCGACTTGCCCGCGTCGAACTCCGCCCGGATCCGTTCGTTGCGCGCGGCATTGAGGGCCCTGCGCCCGGTCGGCAGCTCGAAGCGCAGCCCGATCCCGTCGATGCCGTACTCGGCGCTCAGCGTGCGCAGGTTCTCGAAACCGATCACCGCGACGAAGGGATGGTCCTCGGCGGGATGGGCGGGGATGTAGATCCTCGAGCCCCCGAAGCGCTCGACGAAGCGCATGGTGGCCGGCAGGCCGATGAGGCGGATGAGCTCCTGCAGCCTCGGCGGCAGCAGATCGGTCGTCGAGCGGCCGGCGCTCGGCTCCGCGCGGCGCGGCGCCGTCGCGCCGCAGCGGTTCGAGCGCGGCGCGGACCGGGCGCAGCTCGCCGGCGAACGCGGCGTGCCGTCCCGACCCTGCATCAGGCCGCTCCACATGCCGCCGCTGTCCGGCGCGTCGTCCTCCATGGCATGCACGGGACACGGGGTTCTGCTCACAAATTCCGGGGGATTCATTTCTGTCGATCTCGTGTTGCGGTCGGTGGAGGGGCGCGCCGGCGTGGCGGCGGGACGATGGGTCAGATGTCGGTCGGGCCGATCTGCACCTTGGGCGGTGCAGGCGGAGCCGGGTCGTTGGTTTCATGCGGCGGTCCGCATGTCTCGCATGCCGCGGGCGGTGCGCCCGGCTCGAGCGGGCGGCACCAGGCGCAGAGGGTGTGCGCGGGCGCCGTCATGCCGCCGCCACGTCGAGGTGGATGGGCGTGTACTCGCCCGTTGCGTCATCGCGCTCGTAGAAGCGGATGTAGGGCTTGGTCCCGGCGATCCTCATGCTGTCGCCGATGGCCTGCATGGCCTGCTGCCATTTCTCGTCGGCGATCTCCAGCCGTCGCAGCGCGAGCACGCGGGCGGTGTTGATCCGGCCCTGCCGGTCGATGCGGAAGGCATCGTTGACCAGCAGGCGGATGTTGGCGTTGATGTCCTTGCTCCAGTTCTGGATGCATTTGTCGATCAGCGCCTTGGCCGCCTGCAGCCGGCCGTCGAACGAAATGGTGTCCTGCACGCGGCGCTCGACCTTGTGCCGCCCGTCGGCGCTCACCAGCGTCACGTTGCCCTTCTTGCCGCCCCGGTGCACGTCGTAGTCCATGAGGCTGCGCTCGAGGAACTCGTGCACCGTGCTCATCGCCGCGACCTTGAAGCCCACCAGCGCCGCGCTCTGGCGCTTGGCTTCCTCGCAGAGCTGGCGGACCACGTGGTGGCGGTCGCGGTCGATGGGCTTGATCGTCGGGCGCGGCATCGACGCCTCGAGCTGCCGATGGCCTGGATGTGCGTGCATCTGTTGCATGTGAACTCCTCTGGAATGGTTGGAAAAAGGGCGGGGCGCTCGGATGGCGTCAGCCACCCGGCGCGGAAAGCGGCGACGGCGCGCGATAGGGACAGCGACGCCCGAGCAGGACGCTGGGGATGCGGGTGAAGTCCATCGCACCCTGGCGTACCGCGGACGGAATCGGCGGCCGGTAGACGCTGGTGCCGAGCATCGGGATCTGGCGCGCCGCAGCGATCCGTTCGGTCAGCGGCCCGGTTCCCGATTTCCACCGGCGCTTGCCCCGCGCTCCGATGCGATGGATGTGGCCGGCCCTGGCCAGCAGCGACAGCAACTGGCGCAGCCCCGAGCAGGCCGGGTCGTCGCGGTGGTCGGCGATGCGCGTCCGCAGCACGCGATCGAGCTCCGTCTGCGAAGCCGCGCCGCGGTCCTGCAGGTGGCCGAGGATCGCGCGCCGCGCCGCATCGGCGTGCCGCCCGAAAGGCAGGGGAACGGAATGCCCGCAAGGGCGTGGCTGTGTCATGCGAAAGCTCCTTCGGAACTGAATGCGCAGGCGCGGGGTGCCACGCGTTGCGCGGCGATGGCATAGGTCGGCTGCTGGGGCGCCGAAGGCAGCAGGCGGCATTGGAGAAGGCCGCTGGCATGCAGCGCCTGCAGCTGCGTCTCGATGGCCTCGAGGTCGCCGGCCGAGGACCAGTGGCGCGCCAGATTCGGCGCCGACCACCAGCCGCCTTCCTTGCGCAGCGTCGCGCAGATGCGCCGGGCCAGGACGCTGCCTGCCGCGTGGTCCGCCGCATGGCGGAACGGCTTCGCGCCGGCCGGGCCGTCGCCGCCGTGACCCAGCACCTCGAGCACGCGCCGGGCGATCCGGGTGGTCGTGGCCTGGCCCGTGCCGTATTTCCCGGTGCCATTGAGCACCTGGCTCACCGTTCCGCCGCTCAGGCCGAGCCGGGCGGCGATGGCGGCCTGCCTGCGTCCGCGGCAGGCGGCGCGCAGCAGCACGAACCACCGTTCGTCCATGTAGCCAGGCGCGTTCATCGGGTCATCTCCCCGCTCCGGAGACCTTCCACAGACCCGAAAGCACGCACTTCCGTCCGGTGCTCAAAACCGGATAGAGTGGGAGGAAGACCAAAAAACACTAGAAACAGTGTTTTTACGACCCTGATGAGACACATGATCATTGCTTAATCGCATTTTGTGTTTGTTGTCGCAATGATAAACACAAATCGAGTTAAACATTCGAAATAAAACCTATGAAAGGTGTCTTATAGATAAAAGTCGCGTTCTGTGTTGACTGAAACCTAATTTATGTCTAGTGTTGATGCTATGAAGTCGAATCGAGGTTTGTCTTGACACCGCCACCGTCTCCTCCCGTCGACGAAGGCCACGTGAAATCGCGGGTGGGCGAACTGGCACACGCCCAGGGCGGCCGCGTACGGGATCTGCGCAAGCAAAAGGGGCTGACGATCGAAGACCTGGCCCAGCGCAGCGGCCTGCACTTCAATACCGTCGGTCGCATCGAGCGCGGCGTGAGCGATCCCAGCCTGGAACAGCTCTACGTGATCGCGCTGGCGCTCGGCGTCGATCCCGCCGAGTTCAATCCCTTTCCCGCCGGCAAGGCGGGTGCGCCGCCCTCGGGGCTCGACGACGAGCTGTTCGTGCTGATCGACCTGCTCGATGTCCAGGTCAGCGCGGGAAACGGCGCCTTCAACGGATCGCAGGAAAACATGGGCCGCTTCGCTTTCAGCCGCTCCTGGATGACGCGCAAGGGCGTCAAGCCGGCCAGCGCGAGGATCGTGCATGCGCGCGGCGATTCGATGGCCGACAAGATCAACGACGGCGACATCCTGCTGGTCGACACCGCCATCCGGTCGCTCGAGCAGGACGGCGTCTATGTCATCCAGCTCGACGGCCACGACTACGTCAAGGTCCTGCAACGGGACTTCTCGACCGGCGGCCTGCAGATCATCAGCTACAACCCGGCCTACAAACCGCAGATGCTGAGCGCGGAACAGGCGGCCGACCTGCGGATCAGCGGCCGCGTCGTCTGGCACGGCGGCGAGATCTGACCCTGCGCTTCATCGGCCGGAGGCCGCCGCCGGCATAGCGCCGCGGCCTTGCCCGCGCCCTTCGCACCCCCTCGGCGGACACCTGTCCGCCTCAGTGTTCGATGCCCTTTGCCAGACCATCTGGTCATGGGCAACAACAACATCCATCCATCGAACGCGTCGCGTCCGCGAGCGCGAGGCGGCATCACCCGGCAGGCACTCGCCACGCTGGCGTTGAGCGCGGCGGGCCTGGTCGGCATCGTCGCGCGAGAGGGTTACAGCGACCGGGCCTATCCGGATCCGGTTCACGGCAGCGCCGTCCCCACGATCGGCTTCGGCTCGACCGACGGCGTGCGCATGGGCGACACCACCACGCCGGTGCCCGCGCTCGAGCGTGCATTGCGCGACATCCGCAGCTACGAGGGCGCGCTCAAGCAATGCGTGAAGGTGCCGCTGCACCAGGCCGAGTACGACGCGTACGTGAGCCTGGCCTACAACATCGGTGCCTTCAATTTCTGCACGGGCGGACGCGAAGGCCGGGTGTCCACGCTCGTGACCCGGCTCAATGCCGAGGACTACGAAGGGGCCTGCAACGCCATCCTGGACTGGAAGTACGCGGGCGGCACCGACTGCTCCGCGCCGGGCAACAAGGTCTGCGCGGGCCTCTGGAAAGACCGCCTGCGCCTGCATGCGCAATGCCTGAAGGCCGCCGGATGAGCAGCAGCTCCAGGGCCTGGCTCCGTCTCGCCGGGGCGATGCTGGCGATCGGCCTTCTCGCGGCGCTCGCCGCCGCCATCCACGAGGCCGGTGCGACACGCGAGCGCCTGGTCTGGCAGGGCAGGGAGGCGCAGCGCAACGCCGCCGCCGCCGAGGCCCTGCGCAAGGAATACGAACGCGGCCGCGCCGCCTCCACCCGCTATCAGCTGGATGCGGGCGCGCTGCAGACCCGCTATCTCGCTCTCGAAGGAATCTCCCATGAACTGCGCCAGCGCGTGGCTCTCGTGCTCCCTCCCGTCACTGCGCGTGATCGCCCTGATCGGGTCCCACGCGGCGCGCAGGCTCCTGCGCCGTTGCCGCACGATGCCGTCGAGGCGGCACCGCCAGGCCCTGTCGGCGACGATCGCCATCGCCTCAGCCTCGCTGCTGTGTGGATGTGGAACAGCGCGCTGGCGGGAACCGATGTCCCTGCCGGTGCCTGCGGATCTGCTGATACCTCCGACGCGGCCTGTGCTGCTGACTCCGGTCTTGTCGTCGACGACGCGTGGGACAACCAGCGGCTCAACGCGCGCGCCTGCGCCGCCGACCGGCTCCGTCATGCCGCGTTGATCGAGTTCCTCACGCAGAGGCCCGTGCCATGAACGATCCGGAAATCCGTGCCCAGGAGCTGTTCCTGCTCGGGCAGATCCACGGCCTGGTGTCGGCGCTCAAGGAGGGCCAGGACCGGCAGAACAGACGCATGGACGCGGTCGACGCGCGCTTCGACGCACTCGACAGCCGCCTGCGCGCGGTGGAGCAGCGCGCCGCGGCCTTCGGCGCCGCATCGGGCGGTGCCATGGCCATCGCGACCGCCCTGCTCGCGGAGAGCCTCAAGCAGTGGTTTCGCAGCAATGCCAGCGGCAACTGATGCGCGTCGCGCGGCCATCGGCGGACAGATGTCCGCCTCGGCGATCGGGGCTTCGTCGGAGACAGTGGACCCAACGACCGAGAAGAACGCCACCGCATCTTTCTGCCGCCCCGTTCGTCGCCGTTCGATGACTTTTCTTATTGCAACTGCCGTGCATCGTGTGCATGGCATGACCGTCGGAGCCTACGCATGACCTCTCTCGCCGCCATCCGCACCGCCATCGTCCAGACGCTGGGCACCGTGCCCGCCATCGGCCGCGTGCACGACCGCGAGCGCTATCTCGCGGACGAGACGGCGTTGCGCGCGCTCTTCCTGCACGAGCTGCCCGATCACGCCCTGCAGCTGCGCGGCTGGTGGTTGCGTCGTGCGCAGACCAGCGAACACGCGCTGAATGCGGTGCGTGGTGTCGCCATCGACACCTGGACCCTGCGCGGCTACCTCGCCTTCGACGACGCCGCGGGTTCCGAGCTCGCATTCGACGCCCTGATCGAAGCCATCCGCGATGCGGTGCGCGCCGATCCGACGCTCGGCGGCGCCTGCGCGCTCTCGCCGCTGAAGGACGAGGACGAAGACACCGAGGACACCGACGGCGTGCAGGTCGCGGAGGTGGGCCTCGTCGATTTCTGCGGCCTCAAGTGCCACGGCGCCACGTTGCGATTGAGGACCTGGCGCTACCTCTGAGCGTCCGCGTTTTTTTCCCCCGCTGATGGCGGGTGCCGAACGGCGATGTGTCCGTTCGGTCCCGCCGCTCTCCATCTGCGCCGCATGCACGCATCGGCAAGGACGGCATCGACGCGCCCGTGCGAACCGGGCGGTCGTGCCAGGCGCATCGCGCAATCGGTGCGTGTTTTTCGGCTCTTTCGATTCCATCCCATTCACCCGCTTTTTCAACCAACGGAGAAACGCAAACATGCCCAAACTCATGCGCAAGATGGCCATCCTGGCCAAGGCCGAAACCGTGCGCGGCACCGACGCAGCACCCACCGGCGCCGCCAATGCGATCCTGGTGAGCGAAGTCACGCTCACGCCCATCGAAGGCGACGTGATCCAGCGTGACAACGTGCGTCCGTACTTCGGTTCGCGCGGCTCGGTGCTGGTGACCCAGTACAGCAAGATCGCCTTCTCGGTCGAGATGGCGGGCGTGGCCGCGGCAGGCGACGTGCCGGCCTATGCCCCGCTGATGCGCGGCTGCGCGATCAGCGTCACCACCGCGGCCGGCGTCAGCACCACCTTCGCGCCCACCACCGACGTGCTGGAGTCGCTGACCATCTACGGCAACGTCGACGGCACCGTCTACAAGATGACCGACGCCCACGGCAACGTAAAGGCCGCCGTCGATGCCAAGGGCATCCCGAAGTGGCAGTTCGAATTCACGGGCCTGTTCGTGCCGGCCGCCGATGCACCGCTGCCGACCGCCGACTACAGCAAGTTCATGGACCCGCTGGGCGTGAACAAGGCCAACACCACGCTGAGCCTCGATGGCCTGGGCGTCGCGGCGAGTGCCTTCGCCTTCGACGCGGGCAACACCGTCGTCAAGCGGGACCTGATGACCATCGATGCCGTCGACATCACCGCGCGCGTGTCGACCGGCTCCGTCACCTTCGAGAACACCGCGGTGGCCGTGAAGGACTGGATCGGCATGGCGCGCAGCGGCACGCGCGTCGCGCTCGCGCTCAAGCATGGCCAGGGCGCGACCAACGTGGTGGAGATCAAGTCGCCGCGCGCCCAGATCGGCAAGCCCACCTACAGCGACGTCGATGGCGTCCAGATGATCACCGTGCCGCTCGAGTTCGTGCCCAGCGGCGCGGGCAACGACGAGTGGTCGATCGTCGTGCGCTGAGCGACGGGTTCATCGGAAGACGAAAGGAACACACCAGATGCCCCAGAAACTCAAGCTCGCGATCAAGCCCACTTTCGCCGCGCCGGTTCTGATGCGCGTGCCGGGCGAGGGCCAGGTCGAGGAGGTGCGCTTCGACGCGGTCTTCAAGCGATTGACGAAGACCGAGAACGACACCCTGCAGCGTCGCCTGGACGACCGCAGCCTCAACGACCGGGAACTGCTCGACATGGTGCTGGCCGACTGGAAGGGCCTGGCCGGCGACGACGGCCTGCCCTTCATCTGCACGCCCGAGAACCGTGCCGCGGCGGTGGAGGAATGGCCGGGCTTCGAGGCGGCCATCACCTACAGCTACTTCGAGCACGCGTACCCGGCCGCCATAAAAAACTGAGGGGCGCCGCGCGCTACGTGCTCGGCGCCGACACACGTGTTCACGACGAACTCGACGACGAGCTTCGCACCCAGTGTGCGTCGCTCGGACTCGATCCGGTCCGGCTGGTCTCGCCGGCGGCCGGCAGCGAGGAGATCCGCATCTTCGAGCTCTGGCCGGAACACCAGGAGGCCTTCGAGGTGTTCCATGCCTGCCGCACGCAGTGGCGCGTGGTCGCGGGGCCCGCGGGCACCTGGCACCAGGGGCTCGACTTCGGTGCGGTCGACGTGGCGATGCGGCGCCTCGGCATTCCGCGTGCGCGGCAGCGCGAGGTTTTCCTGCAGCTGCAGGTGATGGAGGACGAGGGGATCGGCGTGCTGAACGCCTAGCGGCGGCACGGGCCCTCGGCCCATCGAAGAAGCGTGGGGCTGACGAATGTCGGCCTCATTTTTTCCTCCTCTCGAAAGGACCATACGGACATGGCTCTCCTATCAAGAAACACAACCGCGGGTTCAGGCGCCTCCGCAGCACCTGGCCAACTCCAACAGGTCGGCCAAGCCCTCGAAACCCTCGCCAATCTGGTTTCCGGGAACAAGTTGCAGGCGGCTCTCGATACCGTCACCTACGGCTACAAGGCCGGGCTCAAGGGCAGCCGGGAGGACGTCGATTACACCAACGCAAAGATTCCGTCGGGCAACTACGCAGGCCTTTCGAACAGCGAGCTTCAGAAGATTGCCAGCGATATCGCGAAGCAGGGCGCCACGCAGGCCCTTGCATCGGAGGCCCTGGTCAAGCTCATGCAGTCCGGAAAGGTGTCCGGCTCCGTGATGCCGGTTGCGGCGACGGCCGTCGTGGAGATGAATCGACTCGGGAAGGTTCCGATCGAGGATGCGACGGAACTGTTCTCCAAGATTCGAGACGAGCCCACGAAGTCCTCGCGCGACCTGAACAGGGAGCACCGGTTTCTCGGCCCAGCCGAGTACGAGCGGATTGGCAAGCTCGAGGCGAGCGGTCAGAAGGAGGCTGCCGGCGATCTGGCTCAGAAGCTCTTCGCCGAAGCGCGGATCCGCGAAGCCAGAACCGCAGCGGCAAACCGAGGTCTGTTCGATCGCCTGACGCAGTCGGGAACGGATTTCTTGGCATCCGTCGATGACGGGGTGCGCGACTGGGGGCGGCGAAAGACCCCGCAGCAGAGACTGGACGAAGCATCTCGACTGCAGAAGCGCTTCGACGAGCGGGAAACCGAAGAGGGCAGGAGGTTCGCTGTGACCGGCGGTGATGCCGTGGTTGGTTTCCCGAATCGTTCCTCGGCGGGGAAAAGAGCACGCGAGGAGGTCGAGCGGCGTGCGGAGATCGTGCGATTGGAGGCGCAAAGCAACGCGGCGCAAAGCGAAAGAACCCGGCAGGCCAACTCGGCCATCGATGCCATTCAAGAAGGCGCGGATCGGAGGTCTGAAGAGGAACGCGAGAAGAGTCTTGCTGGACGGATCGTCGAGGGGCTGAAGCAACCCAGCGTCACCGGTGTTGAGCGAGCTCGTGCTGATCGCGGCGAAAATTCCCCAGGCAGATCCCTGCCAACGAGCAGGGCAAACGCCAGCGCACGCCTGGCCTCGCGCGAGGGCGTGAATACCGGTGCGACGGTGATCTGTGCAAAGTGCACCGACGATGCGACTGCGCGTTCGCGCACGGGCGAAGAGGCCGCGACCGGTCCCGCCACGGTCAAGGATTCCGCGGGAGAACGACAAGACCCGTCCGTGGAGTCGATGCGCCGGGCCACCTCGAGCGTTCTTGACCAGACGGCAGCCCTGAAAGCCAGGAACGAGGAGCAAGGCAAGTCCCAGGTCGTTCTGCAGGAGCTGGGCATCGCGCAGCTGGAGCAGCAGTACCGCGACCTCGAAGCCACCGACAACGTCATCCCCGGCTATATCGACGCGCTGAGCCGGCGCATCGATGCGGAGAAGAACCTGCTGCAGGTCACGCGCGAATCCGAAGGCATCAAGTCGGCCGAGGACAAGAAGAAGGAGCAGGAAGGCCGTTCCAAGAAGCTCTCGGACGATCTCAACGGCACGTTCAAGGAAGGCATCACGGGGCTGATGCAGGGCCAGGAAGGCGCGATCGACAAGATGGCCGAGTCCCTCAAGAAGAAGGTCTCCGGCGCGCTGGCCGATGCGCTCTACGACGCGACGCTCAAGCCCGCGGTGGAGAAATTCACCGGCTGGCTGTCCAACTCGATCACGGGGCTGTTCAACGGGGGTGGGAGCGGCGGAGGAAGCGGTGGTGGTGGCGGCAACTGGTTCGGAAGCCTCGTCACCTCCGTGCTCGGATTCTTCGGCGTGGGCAGCGCGAAGGGCAATGTCTTTTCCTCGCCCGGCCTGCACGCCTACTCGAGCAGCATCGTCGACCGCCCCACGTTCTTCCCGTTTGCCAAGGGCATCGGCCTGATGGGCGAGGCGGGGGCCGAGGCCATCATGCCCTTGCGCCGTGGCACCGACGGGCGACTGGGCGTGAGCCTGCAGGGAGGCGGTGCGGCCGCGCAGGCGCTGCACTTCGCGCCCTCGAATGTCTTCTACATCGATTCGCGATCCGACAGGGGCGCCGTCATGGCCGACCTCGATCGCGTGCTCCAAGCCAACAACGAGGGTCAGATGGAACAACTCAAGCGCATGCGGGTGGTGCCCCAATGAGCATCGTCACACTTCCGCCGAACCTGCCGGTCAAGCGCCAGGATTTCGGCCTGCAGACATTCGACCTGAGCTTCAGCAGCGGCGATACCGGCTCCACGCAGGTAGCCGTGCTGGCACCGCCGCGACGCACCTGCGCGCTCGTGAGCGAGGAGCGCATTCCCTCGATGAGCGAGGCCGCGCAATGGCGCGCGCTCGCCCACGCATTGCGCGGCCAGGTCAACGTGCTCGCGATCTGCGATCTGCTGCAACCGGTGCCGCGCGGCACGGCGCGCGGCACCTGGACCGCGGTGGCGGCACTGGCCGGCGCCTCGTCGCTGTCGATCCAGATGGGGGCCGCGCAGGCCGGCAAGACGCTGCTGCAGGGCGACTGGATCGGCGTCAACCAGGGGTCGGTCCAGCGCCAGCTGCTGCACGTGCAGGCCGACGCGGTCGCCGATGCCGCGGGCCTGATCGTGGTGCAGATCGAGCCGGTGCTGCGCGTCGCCGTGGCCGCGGGCAGCGCGGTCGTCTGGGACCGGCCGACCTGCCTGATGCGCAGGACCGACACGAAGAGCAACTGGAGTTCGGAGTCGCGCGCGCAGGGCGGCTTCAGCTTCGACCTGATGGAGTCCTGGGAATGACGGTGAACACCAATGCGGGATTCGACGCGGCCAGCCGTGCCGGCGCCTACGGCGTGATGGCGCTGGCGGAGCTGCAGCTTCGCTCGGGCACGGTGCGCTACACCACCTGGCCGGTCAACGTGCAGACGATGGGCCAGTCCTGGCTGGGCCTGGGCAACCTGGGATCGATCGGCGAGTTGCACGAGAGCGAGGACGGCGCGGCTGAGAAGCTCACGCTGACGCTCTCGCCGATCGACGTGGGCACGCGCGCGCTCGCGCTCGGCGATCCGGCCGACTACCAGGACCGGCGCGTGCGCATCTGGATCGCGCTGGTCGATGCGGCCACGCTGCAGATCACCGGCCAGCCGGTATTGCGCTTCGTGGGCGTGATGGACCAGATGAAGATCGAGCGCGACGGCACGACAGCGTCGATCGGCATGGACTGCCGCACGGCGAGCTACGACGTGCGCAGCAATCCGGCCGCGCTGCGCATGAACCATGCGCAGCACCAGGCACGGCATCCGGGCGAGATGGGCTTCAGCTACCTCACCAGCATCATCGGCAACCCGGCCGTGTGGGTGGGCAAGTGGCTGCAGGCCAATCTCCAGTACCGCCAGCTGCTGGGAGTGGGCTCCAAATGAACGCCGATCTCGACGCCTTCATCGAGGCCCGGCGCGCGCTGCGCTTCGCCTACTTCGAGAACGACTGCGCCACGTTCGCGGCGGACTGGGTGCGCGAGGTGCGTGGCACCGATCCGCTGGCCCCGTTGCGCGCCGACGACGGCGCCCTGGTGCCGCGGCGCCTGTTGACCGCGCTGCGCCACGTGCGGGCCGCCGGTGGTTTCGAGGCCATGGGCAATGCCTTGCTCGGGCCGTCGAAGCCCGGCCTGTGCGCCCAGCGCGGCGACGTGGTGCTCGCCCGCAGTGGCGGCCGCATCGGCCGCGTCTCCGGTCATTGCTTCGGCATCTGCACCGGCACCCACGTCGCTGCGCTCGGCGTGGATCGAATGAACTTTCTTCCCTTGACGGCAGCGGTGGCTGCATGGAGGTCTGCATGCGCGGCGTGACAACTCGTCTTTTTGCGTTCCTGGCGTTGCTGCTGGTTTGCGGCAGCGCGTCTGCCGATCCGGTCAGCGGCTTGATCTCCGTCATCGGCACGGCACTCGCTGGCACTGGGGCATTGGCGTCCTGGGCGATGCTGGCTGTCAGCGTGGTCTCGAGCCTGTCGAAGGCCTCCCAGGCCCGCAAGCAGGCGCGCCAAGCCGCTGCGCGCAAGGCCGCCGAGGACGCCGCCAACCTGCGCGACCGCACCACGACCATCGTGAGCGCGGAATCGCCATGGACCACCATCTACGGCGCGCCGGCACCCGTAGGCGGTTCGATCGTGGCCGTGCTCGACAGCGGCGCGCAGGCGCAGTTCAAGCATGTGGTGATCGTCTTCGCGGCCCACGAGTGCGAGGCGATCGACGAGATCTTCATCGAAGGCACGTCGGTCGGTCGCCCCAACGCGACGGGCTGGACCGACGGCGCCGAGTTCCAGTTGCCACCGCTGTTCAAGGGATGGCCGTCGGAAGGCCCCGCCGTCAACGTCCAGTTCCACACCTCGCCGGGCGGTGTCGATACCGCGGACGTCTTCATGAGGGACAGCCTCAAGGCTACCTTCCCCGACCTCGATCTCTGGACCGATGCGCACCGGCTCAGTGGCTACACCTACGCGGTCGTGACGCTGAACATGCTGTTCGAGCGCTTCCAGGGAGGGCTGCCCGCGATCACCGCGCGGATCCGCGGCAAGAAGGTCTACGACCCACGCAACGGGCAGACCCGCTACTCGCGCAATCCGGCGCTGTGCCTGGCGGACTTCATCCGTTCGGAAGCCGGCTACCTCGCGGCCGCCGACCAGATCGACGAAGCCGCGCTGATCGGCGCGGCCAGCGCCTGCGACGACCAGGTCTATACGGGTGTCGACGCCGAGAACTACGGCAACTCGAACGTCCGCTACACCTGCGACGGTGCCTTTCGCTCCGATCAGGACCGCGAGAGCACCCGCCAGCAGCTCGAGGAGTCGATGGCCGGCTTCTCGCTCGAGACCGGTGGCGTCTGGCGCATCCAGGCGGGCGCGTGGTCGACGGCGGTGCTGAATCTCACGGACGTCGACATGCTGTCGCCGACCGCCGTGGTCCAGACCGCCAACGTCGGCGCGGACCGGATCAACGGTGTGCGCGGCACCTACGTGAACGCGGCACGCAATGGCGTGAACGAGGACTTCAAGCCCTACCAGAACACCGTGTTCCGCGCGCAGGACGAGAAGGACAAGTTCCGCGACATGGCGTTGGCCTTCACCGGCTCTCACGTGCGCTGCCACCAGCTGGCGCGCGTGGCCGTCGAGCAGAGCCGCGGTGGCCTGGTGCTGCGGATCCATCCCAAGATGCTGGCCTGGCACCTGCAGCCCGGCGACCGGATCGTGCTCTCGAGCGCGCTGTACGGCTTCACCAACAAGACCTTCCGCGTGCAGGACTGGAGCTACCAGCGCAACGCGCCGCTGAGCTTGCAAGTGATCGAGGACGTGCCCGCCTACTACGACCTCGCCGACGAGGTGCTGTCGGATGCCGCGCCAAACACCAACCTTCCCAGCCCCTTCATCGCGCCGCAGACGCCGATGGACCTCATGGTGAAGAGCGGGCCGGAACTGATGGTGCAGCAGGGCAGCTCGACGGTGGTGCGGGCGCGCGTGAGCTGGGCGCCCTGGGCCGACGATGCGGCCGCCCGAACGGGTGCGATCCGGGTGCAATGGCGGCTGATGCAGACCGGCGAGGGATGGCAGAGCATCGACCTGCCGGGCGACGCCGTCGAGACCTTCCTGCTCGGACTGTCCGTGGGCGGCGTCTACCAGGTGCGCGCGCGCTTCGCGACGCCCTACGCGGTCAGCAGCTGGGTGATGGTCGAGCACGTGGTGACGGGCAAGACGCAACCGCCCGGCAGCGTCAGCGGGCTGCAGCTCGGCGTGGAGAACGACGGTGTTCATGCGCGCTGGGCCGAGCCGGCGGGCCTCGACCTGCTCGACTGGAACCTGACCGAGCTGCGCATCGGCACGGACTGGGCCACCGCCGCGGAGGTCTGGTCGGGCAAGGCGGTTCAGGCGAACCTTGGCTGGCTGCAGGCGGGCGTGGTCAAGCTGTGGGCATCGCACGGCGACACCACGGGCCGGTGGTCCACGCCGGTGTCGACCGCCATCGAGATCCTGTCACCCGCGCAGCCCGTGCTGACCGGGCAGGCCTTCCGCGACCAGGTCGAACTGCAGTGGCCCGCGAGCGGGACCACGCAGCCCCTGCGGGGCTACGAGGTGCGCGTCGGCTCCGTCTATGCGGAAGCACGCGTGCTGAGCCTGGTGGACGCGCTCGGCTACAAGTACACGCAGACGGTGCCGGGCACCTACCTGTACTGGGTGTGCGCCGTCGACCTGGCGGGCAATCGCAGCGCGCCGGGTTTCAAGGAGCTGATCACGTTGCCGGGCATCGACGAGGCCCTGGAAGAACTGCAGGAGGGGCTGCAGGAAACCGTCGACCAGCTGAAGCAGTCCGACAGCGCCAATGCCGCGGCGATCGCACAGGAAGCGCAGAACCGCGCCGCGGCGCTGGTGGCCGAAGGGCAGGCGCGCGTCCAGGCCGTGCAGGCCGAGGCGCAGAACCGCTTCACGGCGTTGCAAGCCGAGGCCCAGACTCGCGCGCAACAGATCGCCGGCCTGACCGATGCCATGTCGGACGAAGCCGCGGCGCGCGCGGCGGCCGATACCGCCGAAGTGCAGGCGCGCATCGCCGCCGTGGCGCGAGAGGTCACGGATCGAACCACGGCCGTGCAGGCCGAAGCCACGCTGCGCGCGAATGCGATCACGGCCGAGCAGAACGCACGTGCCGCGGCGCTGATCGCCGAGGCTGCCGCGCGCGGCACCGCGATCTCGAACGAAGCCACCGTGCGCCAGCAGGCCGACAGCGCGCTCTCGTCGCAGTTCACGACCTTGACGGCCTCGCTGTCGACCACGGCCGCGGCGTTGCAGACCGAGCAGAGCGCGCGCGTCAGTGGCGATGCTGCCGAGGCCGGTGCGCGCCAGCAGCTTGCCACCCAGTTGCAGAATGCCGATGCGACGCTGGCCGCTTCGCTCGCCAGCGAGGCGGTGGCGCGAAGCACGGCCGATAGCGCCGAAGCACGCAGCCGCGAATCCTTGTCGGTCTCGCTGACGGGGTTGCAGGACGTGGGCGCGAGCCTCGACTATGTGCAGGGCCCGTCGCTCCTGCTCGATTTCGCGGCATCGAGCTACCGCGTCTGGCAGCCCGCCACCATGACCAGCGTCGGTGGCTTGCTGGCCGAGGAGCGCCAGGCGCGGCTGACGGCCGATGCGGCCGAGGTGACAGCGCGCGAGACCCTGCAGGCGCAGCTCACCGGTGGCTACGACGGCACGGATCTGTCGCAGGTCACGAGCGGGCTGATCTTTCAGGAGAGCACCGCGCGCGCCAGGCAGGACGAGGCGCTGGCGCAGCAGATCACGCTGATTTCGGCGGGCGTGGGCGAGCAGTTCGACTACGCGAAGATCTGGTACTTCGATACCGGCGTGGAGGCCTGGGGCGGCAATGGCGCACCGGTCGCTACGGCAGGTTGGCTGCGGCCGGCAAATGCGAGCGACCCGTGGGTGATCTCGCCCACGGGCCTCGCGAGCGCGGGAGCGACCTTCAGCCAGGTGCGCATCCGGATCCGCAAGGTCGGCGCGCCCGTCTGGGCCGGCCAGATCTTCTGGCGCGCGGCCGCCGACACCGGCTTCACCGGAGGCCGCGCCGCGACGCTGAACGAGCCGACCTACGATGCCGCCGGCATCGGCATGGTCAACGTGAGCCCCGGCTGGGACGTGACGGTGGACCAGATCCGTATCGATCTCTCGGTCGCGCAGTCGGCCACCGACTACTTCGAGATCGACTGGGTGGCGATCGGCAGGCCGTCGCCGGGCGCCTCCAACGCGGCGCTGCAGGCCGAGGCCACCGCGCGTGCGAGCGCCGACGCGGCGCAGGTCACGGCGCGCGAGACCCTGGCGGCGCAACTGCGTGGCAATTACGCCGGCAACGACGTCGGTGCGCTGAGCTCGGGCCTGCTGGCGGCCGAGCGCGACGCGCGCGTCTCGGCCGATGCCGCCGAGGTGACGGCACGGCAGCAGCTTGCCGCCACCGTGACCGGCAACAAGACGGCCGCGGACGCCGCGATGCTGACCGAGCAGACGGTTCGCGCCAATGCGGATGCGGCCGAGGTCTCGGCGCGGCAGGCACTGGGCGCGTCGCTGTCCACCAGCCTGTCGACCGTGTCCGCCAACCTCACGGCCGAGCAGACCGCGCGGGCGAATGCCGACACCGCCGAGGTGAGCGCACGCGAGGCGCTGGCCACGCAGATGCGCGGCAGCTATGCCGGCACCGACGTGAATGCGCTGAGCGCGGGCCTGGTCTTCAGCGAACGCCAGGCCCGCATCAGCGCCGACACGGCCGAGGTGACGGCGCGCCAGGCCTTGTCGACCACCGTCGTCAACAACAAGACGCAGACCGATGCGGCAATCGTGGCGGAGCAGTCCGCGCGCTCGGATGGCGACAGCGCGAATGCCAACGCGATCTCGGCGTTGTCGACTTCACTGTCGACCACCCTGACCAGCACCACCGCGGCGCTGCAGACCGAGGTCAATGCGCGCGTGCGTGCCGATGCGGCCGAGATCACCCAGCGGCAGGGGCTGTCCGCGGCGTTGACCGGCATGCCCGATATCTCGGGCACGCTGGCAACGGTGATCGGTGCGTCGATGGAGGCGAACTTCCTCGAGGACAGCTACGGCCTGTGGCAGAGCCCGACGGGTGCGATCCTCACGTCCGGCCTGATCTACGAAGAGCGGCAGGCGCGCATCACCGATGACCAGGCGGAGGTGACGGCGCGCCAGGTGTTGGCCACGTCCGTCTCGACGGGCCTGTCGACCGTGACCGCGGGCCTCACCGCCGAGCAGTCGGCGCGCAGCAATGCCGACAGTGCCGAGGTCGCGGCACGCGAGACCCTGGCCACGCAGATCCGCGGCGCCTATGCGGGCGGCGATCTCAACGCGGTCACCGGCGGGTTGATCTACAGCGAACGCCAGGCGCGCGTGGCCGCGGACAACGCCGAGGTGGTGGCCCGCCAGGCGCTGGCGGCCTCGATGTCGACCGGACTGTCGACGTCCAATGCCGGGCTGCTCAGCGAACAGACGGCCCGCGTCGCGGCCGACGCCGCGCAAGCCGGCTCGATCAGCGCACTTTCGACGACCGTGAGCAACAACCAGACGGCCGGCATGGCCGCACTGACCAGCGAAGCCGATGCGCGCGCACGGGCCGACGCGGCGGAGGTGTCGCAGCGGCAGGCGCTTTCTGCGGTGTTGACGGGAGCGGAAGAGATCGCCGGCAGGCTCGTGGATGTCGAAGGACCTTCGTTGCGTCTCAAGTTCGCACAGCCGTCCGGCGCGGAACTCGGCGCATGGCAACCACTGTCACTGGGCGGCCTGGCCAGCGGCCTGGTCTACGACGAACGCAGTGCGCGCATCACGGCGGACAACGCCAACGCCGCGGCAATCACCAGCGTGAGCACGCGGCTGTCGACGGCCGAAACCGGCATCGTCGCCGGCGCGGCCGCGACTTCGGTGCTCTCGACCTCCGTAAGTTCGATCAACGGCACGATCTCGGCCCAGGCCACGCAGATCGGCCAGTTGTCGACCTCGGCGGGCGCGAACACGGCGGCGATCACGAACACGGCGTCGGCGTTGGCGACGCTCGATGGGAAGGTGAAGAGCAGCTGGCGTTTGAATGCCGATGCGAACGGCAAGGTCTCGGGTTTGATCCTGGACAACGATGGCACGACCTCGAACATGGTGGTGCAGGTGGACAAGTTCGCCATTGCACAGACCGGGCCGGCCGGCGAAACGAAGTTTCCTTTCGTCGTCGGCAACATCGGCGGAACAAGCTCCATCGGCGTGGACGGCAACATGTTCATCGACGGGTCGATCAAGGCCCGCTCGCTCGATGTCGAACAGCTCACGGCAACGATCTCGAGGTTGAACTACATCAACTCAGGCCAGATCACGATCAACGGCAACCTGGCCGGTAATGACTGGGGATACATCCGAAGTCCTGGCAAATGGCGCGACGAGAACTGGGGCTGGATTCTGGCGCAGCACCCGAACGGCTCCATGTTCGTCGACTTCAACATCGCCGGGTGCGGCCTAGTGATGCACCACCAGGCCAACCAGTTCGGGCACTTCCGCTTGTGGGGGCCGAACTTCAACCTGGATCAGAACGGGCTGACGATTGGCAGAGCTGCGATCGGGACGCTCAGTATTGCTGAAGGCGCCGTGACTTCGCCGACAGGGCGTGCAGAAACCGGGCCGACTGTTGCCATCAACCACAAGGTGCCCGACTTCGAAGGGAGGTGGGTGCTGACATACATCACGGCGTCGACATTTATTCCGCCGCTCGCGGGTGGTGGTCTCGGGGGTTTTATGACGATCTCCGTAGACGGGACCGAAATCTGGAGGGGCGTCGGCGTGCCGGGTTCGACGGTCACCGGGGTGATGGTCAAGGAGCTACCACCGGGCGTTCGCAACATCACTGCGGTCGGCACTTTCGGTGGCTCCAGTACTTCCATCTTTGCACTCAGCTGCCAGAGGTAATCCATGCCCAACTACACAGCCTACGACAAGGTCACCGGTCGCGTCATCGCGCGGGGGACTGCGCCCAGCGACGAGGCCTGCCGGATGCAGGCCGCGGGAGTCCACGAGGGCATCCTCATCGGCGATGTACCGCGAGACCATTACCTTGACCCGCAGACGCTTGCACCGATCTCGATGGGCGAGCAGCCGACCGAACACTGCGTCTTCGACTGGTCATCGCACGCCTGGGTCGATCCGCGAACGCCGGAGGACAGACGCCAGGCACTGCGCAGCCAGGTGGCCGAGCGCCGCTGGGCATTGGAGACCGGTGGCCTGGTGTTGCCTGACGGCCTGCGCGTGAGCACCAAGCGTTCCGATCGCGATGCGCTCACCGCGCTTCTGGTCACAGCCGAGCGTGCCGGCATCGAGGGGGTGGATTTCAAGTTTGACAGCGGTTGGGCTCGCATGAATCGGAGCGAGCTCGATGCCGTGACTCGCCTGCTCGCGCTGCATGTACAGGCCTGCTTCTCGTCCGAACGTGCGCATCAAGAAGCCATTGCGGCGCTGGAGACCGATGCGCAGTTCGATGCCTACGACTGCGGGGCCGGGTGGCCTCAAAACGACCTGCGCGTATCGCCACCCGATGAACCGTCTGCCAGCTCTTGACCTAGGGAAACTCATTCATGACCACCACGCTTACCGAAAAGACCTTCGCGCAGTTGCTGACCGCCTCCGGCGGTGCGAATGGCACGTGCGTGAATGCGCAAGGGAGGATCGAGGCCGCGGTTGCGCCTGCCTTCGACTACGACCCCATATCGAAAGCCGCGAGAGGCTTGCGCTTCCGCGGTCCCGTGCGCACCAACCTGCTCCAGAACAGCCAGCTCAGTTTGGGCATTGCAGAGGGAACGACCCCGCCTACCGTCGGCTCGGCGACGGTCGAAGGCGAAGACTGCTCGTTCGTGACCTTCGTGCCGGGTCTGAATCCCGGCTATGCAGGGGCGCGGTGGCGTTCCTCGCCCTACGCGGTTGGCGCGATCGGCCTGTCGACCACGTACACCTGGAGCGTCTACATCAAGCTGAGCCGCCCGCTGGCCGTTGGCGAGTCGATGACGGTGTACTACACCGGTACGAGCGCCATGGGCAGCTTCGTCATCGATGCCGCCAAGTCGACGCAGTTCGTCGACCGATTCACACGCATCTCGGTTTCGGGTGCCACCCCGAACGTCAACGGCTCCGTCTACCCAGTCGTGCACGCCACCGGCACCCCGATGGCCAGCAGCCTCACCGTCTGGATTTGCAAGGGACAGCTCGAAGTGGGCACGACGCCGTCGAGCTACATCGCGGTGCCGTCAACGACGCCCATCATGCGGACTGTCGATCAGATCCATATTCCGAATCTCCAGAGCCAGCCTTGGTACAACCAGCGCGAAGGCACGATATGCGTGCGCCTGAGCCAGGTCTCCAATCTGGCACCCGCCAGCGCCATGATCTGCGGAATCACGGATGCCGCCGGTGCGAACAGTCGCATGTTGCTCTACTTCGCGGGAACGAATGAGATCGGGGCGAACTGCTTCGACAGGGGCGCGCAGCTCGCGGCTACTTCGATTCCCGGTAGCGCCACTCCCGTCGGGCAGGTTCGCAAAGTTGCTCTTTCGTGGAAACAAGGGCGATTCGCCATCCAGTGTGATGACAGGCCCGCGGTTTCCGTTGGGCTTGCCTCGCTACCGGTTTTTACAAACCCCACCCTGTGGCTAGGCCATCGCAACAACGGGGCCGATCCGATCGATGCCGCCATCCAGGATTTCGTCTATTGGCCCAAGGCTGCCAATGCCACCGAGATCGTCTCCCTGACCCCCGAAACCGAAACCATCACTGGCTGACCCTATGCCCACGACCCTCACTTCCAAATCCGCGGCCGAGATGTTCGTTTCCAGCGGCGGTGCCAACGGCACGCGCGTGAGCCCGCTGGGCTTCATCGAGTCCGCGGTGGCACCACGCCTTGACTACGACCCCGTTACCAAGGCGGCCAAGGGCCTGCTGATCGAAAGCGGTAGGACCAACATGCTGCGATATGCATCGCGCTTCGACCAGACGGCCGGCTGGAATGTCAATATCGCTGGCGGTACCCCACTGGTCAAAGTGGTGCCGAACGCTACGCTTGCGCCGAATGGACACATGGAGGCGGCCAAGCTCGTCCTGAGCAGCCAGAGCAACTATGGCAACGGGCGCGTCACGCAGATCGCGACCAAGGCCGCCGCCATCGGAACCTACGTGGCCTCCGTGTACCTGAAGTCTGCAGGTGGGCAACGGGCGTTCATCTACGTTTGCGGCGCGAGCGCGACGAACTCGATCAGCGCCAACTTCGATCTGCTGGGCAGCACGCATTCGTCGTCCAAGACGGGCTCCTTTGCGATCATTTCGACCTTAGTCACCGACGCGGGCAACGGCTGGCGTCGCTATGCGCTTGTCTTCACCTGCGATGAGTCCACCGCGATCACGTACGCCCTCTATCCAAGCGGGGCATCCATGGGTGCCGGCGATGACATCAACGGTGCCTTCGCCTGGGGCGCTCAACTGGAAGCGGGTACGTTCGTCACTTCGTGCATTCCCAGCGTGGACACGGTGACCGCGCGTGCCTCGATCGCCTCCTGCTATGACGCCAAGGGTGCCATGCGTTACGCAGCGGCCGGGGTGGGGCGAGTGAACTACGATCCGGCCAATCTGATGCTGGCGCCGGCGCTCCTGACGGAGCCGCAACGGACGAACCTTGTGCTCAACAGTTCGCAGATGAACCGCAATCCGTGGAGTGTCGGCATCACGGGGGGCTCGGCAGGCAAATTGGCTCCTGACGGCACGCTGCGCGCCATCGAATACGTTGGTGCTGCCACGGGGCCGCTCACCCAGGGCAACATGATTGCGACGAGCAGCGAGATGACGTTCTCGGTGTTCGTCAAGAACGCGGGATTGACCGGACCGTTGTCGTTCACCTGGCGCAACGACACGACCGCGCTGACCTTCACACCCTACGCGACCGTTTCCGCGGACGGCAATGGCGGCTTGACCGTTTCTGGCACGGGCTGGGATCTGAAGTCGGTGGGCAACGGATGGTATCGGCTGTCGAACACGAGAAGCACAGGCATCGCGGTTGGGGATTCGCTGCGCATATACACAGGTGTGACCGGTGCGGTCTCCGATCGAGGTGCATTTCAGGTTTTCGGTGCGCAGCTCGAAGATGGCCCGGTCGCAACCTCCTACATCCCGAGCAGCGACACCTTCGCCTCGCGCTCCTCGATCGGCACCTACTTCGATGCCCAGGGGAAGATTCAGACCGCCGCAGTGAACGCTGCGCGGATGACCTACAACCCTGCAGACCTCGCTGCGCCACCGACCTTGATGCAGGAGTCCGCAAGCACCAACCTGCTCACCCAATCGGCATTTCTCAACGGCTTGACGGATGCCGCGAGTGTTTCGGATGTAACGGCCACAGCATGGTCAGATCTTGGCTTTACTACGGGGTTGGCGTGCTCGGCGGTTCCCTCCGGGCGTCCCTACAACTTTGCGATCAAGAATACAGCGCTACAAGGCGCGACTGTCTACACCTTCTCGGTCTTCGTGAAGATGGATGACGGCCTGCCGCCAGTTCTTGGCGTGGGCGCTGCGGGCGATTTTGCATTGGCAATTGCGAACACGGCAATTTCGGCGGCGGCGTGCACGGTCACGCCGGTCGGAAGTAATGTCTACAGAGTTTCTGGAACCCTCACTACGTCTGCATCGCCTTCGAGCAACATCGGCATCTACAAGTACACGGCGAACTCGCAGCGCACGTTCAAATTCACAGGTTTCCAACTCGAGCAGGCGGCGTTCGCGTCGAGCTATATCCCTACGACCACGGCGGTCGTGCTGCGTGCCGCAGACGTGACAAGCTCGACCGCCGGAACGCGCGCCTCCGACACGGTCGGATCGACCGCCGTCGCGCGAAGCGCCGACTTCGTCTACATCGATGCCGCCAAGGGTTGGCTCAATGCCGCCGAAGGAGCGGTTGCCCTCGAGGTCGAACTGCCGAAGATGCCGGACATCACGGTGCGCAACATCATGGAACTCGGGGATGGCACGGCGGGCAACCGGCTGTCGATGGGGATGAGCATCCCTGGGGGCGTGTACTGCACCGGCATGGTCGGGGGCACGACCACCGCGACCACCTCCGCGGGGAACGCCGGCGTGCTGTCTCCAGGCGATTACTTCAAGGTCGCCCTGGCCTATGGGGCCGAAGGGTTGCGCTACAGCTTCCGCACGGACGGGCTCCGAAAGAACGCGATGGCAGCCATGCCGCCCATCACGCGCTTCGCGCTCGGCGCAGTCGCCTGGGGCGGCAACCAGGCCTGCCTCCACATCAAGGCGGCCCGCTACTTTCCGCAGCGCCTGACCGATGCGGAGGTCTCGGCGCTGACCGCCTGACCCCAAAAATCCCTCAGGCCCCGGTGCGGATTCGGCGGATGAGTATTATTCTCATCTTTCCGAATCCCCCTTTCCCATGACTTCCCGAACGACTTCGCACGCCGTCCGGCGCGCGGCGTGAGCGCCGGCCTGCGCTACCGCCTCGGCGTGGCCTCGCGCGCCGTCGCCGCCATCGCTGGCGGCTACGGCGTGGCCGCGCTCTCCGCCGCCGCGCTCGCGCTGTGCCTGCCCGCCGCCTTCGGCATGGCGCGCAGCGAAGCCGCGATGACCGGCACGCTGGCCTCCTTCCTCGTGTTCGCGGTCGCGGTGATGTGGGTGTTCGCGGCGCGCAGCGCGTGGCGCGCCTGGATCGGCCTGGTCATCGCCGCGGCGCCGCTGGGCGCGCTGCTGCTCGTGCTGCCGACGCCGGGAGCGGGCGCATGAAGGAAGGCTTCCGCCAGTCGATGGCCTGGCTGCACACCTGGTCGGGCCTGCTGGTCGGCTGGGTGCTGTTCATGGTGTTCGCGGCCGGCACGGCCTCGTACTTCAAGGACGAGATCACGCTCTGGATGAAGCCCGAGCTGCACGGGCTCTCGCGCGCGCCGGTGCCGCAGGTGCAGGCCACCGAGGGCGCTTACGCCTACCTGCAGCAGCACGCGGGCGACTCGCCGCGCTGGTTCATCACGCTGCCGACCGAGCGCGAACCCTCGACCAGCCTGTTCTGGACCCGGCCCGCGCCGCCGGCCGGTTCGCCGCCGCGCGACCGGCGCGACCGCTTCGGCCGCGCGGTGCTCGACGCGGCCAGCGGCCAGCCCTCGGCGGCGGTGCGCGAGACGCGCGGCGGCGAGTTCTTCTACCGCCTGCATTTCGACCTGCACTACATGCCCGCGATCTGGGGTCGCTGGATCGTCGGCTTCTGCGCGATGTTCATGCTGGTGGCGATCCTCAGCGGCATCGTCACGCACAAGCGGATCTTCAAGGACTTCTTCACCTTCCGTCCGAAGAAGGGCCAGCGCTCGTGGCTCGACGCGCACAACGCGACCGCGGTGCTCGCGCTGCCCTATCACGCGATGATCACGTACACGGGCCTCGTCACCCTGATGTTCATGTACATGCCCTGGGGCCCGCAGGCGGCCTACAAGGACAGCGGCGGCACGCAGGCCTTCTTCTCCGAGGCCTTCGCGGGCGGCGTGCGCGAACAGTTCAAGGCCGCGGGCCAGAAGGCGCCGATGGCACCGGTCGCGCCGATGCTCGCGCAGGCCTCGGCGCACTGGGGCGGCGCGCCGGTCGGCCGCCTCACCGTCAACTCGCCGAACGATGCCAATGCGACGGTCATCGTGCGCCGCGCCGAAGGGCCGCAACTGGGGTCCGAGCAACCGTCGATGGTCTTCAACGGCGTGACCGGCGCGCTGGTCGGTGCCTACGGCGACAGCATGCGGCCCGCCGTCGAGACGCGCAGCGTGCTCTACGGTCTGCACATCGGCCGCTTCGGCGATCCGCTGCTGCGCGCGCTGTTCTTCGTCTCCGGTCTCGCGGGCTGCCTGATGGTCGCCACCGGGTTGCTGCTGTGGGCCGTGAAGGAGCGCCAGAAGTTCGCGAAGCGGCTCATGCAGGGCGGCCGCGTGAGCTTCGGCCTGCGGCTGGTCGACGGACTCAACCTCGGCGCGATCGCGGGCCTGCCGCTCGCGATGGCCGCCTTCTTCTGGGCCAACCGGCTGGTGCCGTTCGACACGGCCGACCGCGGCGCGGCCGAGATCGGCTGGTTCTTCGCGGTCTGGGGCGCGGCCGCGCTGCTGGGCCTCGCGCGGCCCACGCTGCGCATGTGGCAGGCGCAGCTCGCCGCGGGCGCGCTGCTGTTCGCGCTGCTGCCGGTGCTCAACGCCTTCACCGGTCCCGCGCCGCTCACGGTCAGCCTGCGCTCGGGGCCGAGTGCCGTCGCCGGCTTCGACCTGGTGTCGATCGCACTGGGCCTGGGGCTCGCGGGCGCGGCCTGGATGGTGGAGCGCAAGCGGCGCAAAGCCTTGAGCGCTTCGGCGAAGAAAGCCTCGAAGGCCGACCCGGCCGATGACGCGGTGGAATCGTCTTCGCTCGCCACCTCGGGCCAGGGATCGTGATGAACGCCTTGCTGATCGCGACGGTGTTCGCCGCCTCGCTCGCGGGCTTCTGCGCGCTGGGCCTCGCGATGGACCGCCACAGTGAGGACGTCTTTGGCCGCGGCAGCACGCCCGGCCCGTGGCGCCGCTGGCTGCAGCTTGGCGGCAGCGTGGCGCTGTGCCTGTCGCTCATCGCGAGCCTGCGCGCCGCCGGCCATTCGATCGGCTGGGTGCTCTGGCTCGGCGCGCTCACGGCGGCCGCGCAGACGGTGGTGGGGCTGTTGAGCTACGCGCCGCGCCGCTTCCACTGGGTGGCTTCGGCGGCGGCGGCGATCGCGGTGCTGGCGGGGCTCGGGTGCCTGGTGCTGGCGGCGCTGAGCGATTGACCTGCGGCGCGGCGCTCAGGCCCGCATCAACGCCTCGATCTCGTCCGCCTTCACAGGCACGCCGCGTGAAATGAGTTCGCAGCCGGTGGCCGTGACGATGGCGTCGTCTTCCGTGCGGATGCCGATGTTGTGGAACTGCTCGGGCACGCCGTCGGCGGGGCGCACGTAGATGCCGGGCTCGAGCGTGAGCACCATGCCGGGCTGCAGGATGCGGCTCGGACGGTTCTTGATGAGCTCGTTCGACAGCGGGTCCTTGCGCTCGCTGACCTCGCCGACCTGCGTCGGCTCGACGTAGCTGCCGCAGTCGTGCACGTCCATGCCGAGCCAGTGGCCGGTGCGGTGCATGTAGAACTGGAAGTAGGCGCGGCTGTCGATCACGTCGTCGAGGCCACCGACCTTGTTGGCGTCGAGCAGGCCCAGGTCGAGCATGCCTTGCGCGAGCACGCGCACGGCGGCGTCGTGCGGGTCGTTGAAGCGGTTGCCGGCCTTGGTGGCGGCGGCCGAGGCGTCCTGGCTCGCGAGCACGAGGTCGTACAGCGCGCGCTGCGGGCCGGTGAACCTGCCGTTGGCGGGAAAGGTGCGCGTGATGTCGCTGGCGTAGCCGTCGAGCTCGCAGCCGGCGTCGATCAGCACCAGCTCGCCGTCGCGCACGGGCGCGGCATCGGCGCGGTAATGCAACACGCAGGCGTTGGCGCCGGCCGCGACGATGGAACCGTAGGCCGGGTACTGCGAGCCGCCGAGGCGGAACTCGTGCAGCAGCTCGGCGTCGAGGTGGTACTCGCGCACGTCCTTGCCCTCGCGCAGCATGCGCGCCGACAGCTGCATCGCGCGGATGTGAGCGCGGGCGCTGATCTGGGCGGCGCGGCGCATGATGTCCTGCTCGTGCGCGTCCTTCACGAGGCGCATCTCGTCGAGCGGGCCGCAGAGGTCGCGCTGCTCCTCGGGGCACAGCGCGCCGTAGCGCACGCGCGCGCGCACCGACTGCAGCCAGCCGTCGACGCGGGTCTCGAGACCCTTGTGGGTGGCGAACGGATACCAGACGACCGAGCGGTTCTCGAGCAGCTTGGGCAGCTTCGCATCGAGCTCGGTGACCGAGAAGGCTTCGTCGAGGCCGAGCGCCTCGGGCGCGGCGTCGGGGCCGAGGCGGTAGCCGTCCCAGATCTCGCGCTCCAGGTCCTTGGGCGCGCAGAACAGCGTGGCGCGGCCGTCGCCGCCGAGCACCAGCCAGGCATTGGGCTCGGTGAAGCCGGTCAGGTAGTAGAAGTAGCTGTCGTGGCGGAACAGGAAGTCGCTGTCGCGGTTGCGCTGGCGTTCGGGCGCGGTCGGGATGATCGCGATGCCGTCCTTGCCCAGTTGCGAGGCGAGGCGCGCGCGGCGCTCGGCGTAGATCTTCTTGGTGTCGGTGGTGGTCATCGCGTGGAGACTTCCTGTGAGACGGGCTGGCTACGAAGGCCGGTTGAGTTCGGCGAGGCGCTCGGGCGTTCCCACGTCGGTCCAGGGGCCGGTGTAGAGCTCGGCGCTCACCAGGCCATTGTCCATCGCGGCACGCAGGATCGGCGCCAGCGGGGCTTTGACGCCGCCGGGGTTTCCGCAAGGGATGGCGCAGTAGGGCGGCGCGAACAGCGCGGCGCGGTACAGGCCGATGGTCGAGAAGGTGTGGCGCGGGCCGTCCGCCGTGTTGAGCGCGAGGCCCTCGGCCGAGAGGCCGAAGTCGCCCTTCAGGTTGTGCGCGGGATTGGGCACCAGCCAAAGGTGCGCGAGCTTGCCGCTCGCCACGAAGCGCTCGACCGCGGCCTGGGTGAAGACGAAGCCGGGCGCGAACACGTCGCCTGCCGCGACCCAGAACGGATCGCCCAACAGCGGCAGCGCACGCACGATGCCGCCGGCGGTCTCGAGCGCGCCGCCGAAGTCTCGGGCCTCGTCGGAGTATGAAATCGATAGCGCCACCTGGCCGCCCAGCAACGGTTTCGAGCCGAAGTGGCCGGAGATCCGGTCGCCGAGCCAGGCCGTGTTGAGCACCAGCTCGGTGAAGCCGCCGGCCGCCAGCGCCTCCATCGGCCATTGCATCAGCGGCTTGCCGCGGACCTCGAGCAGGGGCTTGGGGGTGGTGTCGGTCAGCGGTCGCATGCGCTCGCCGCGACCAGCCGCGAGCACCATGGCCTTGGCCGCCACCGTCGCGTCCCGGCTCAAGCGCCGGCCGCCACGCGCCCGCGTTGCAGCTCGTTGCGTTCGCTGTGGCGCGGGCGGAACAGCGAGACCAGGCAGTCCATCAGCGCATGCGCCTTGGCCGAGTGGTCGCCGCCGAAGTTGCAGACGTAGACGTCGAGCGTGACGGCGCGCTGCTCGGGCCAGGTGTGCAGGCACAGGTGCGATTCGGCCAGCAGCACGGTGGCGGTGACGCCGCCCGGGCCGTGCGCGGTGGCCGGGAAGCCGTGGACCAGCTTGCCCACCGGCTGCAGCCCCGCGGCCGACACGGCCTTGAGGCAGACGGCGCCGAGCGCCTCGCCGTCGGTGAGCCACTGCGCGCCGCATTGGCAATCGTGAAGGTCGGCGGTGAGGTGCAGCCCGTGCATATGTCCGCGACTTTAGTACATCGCCCATGAGGGAAAACGCGGGTCCGGCCGGCTGCGCAAAATAAGCGCAGAGGGGTGTCAGCAGGCTGTCGGTGCCGGTTCGGGCTCGCCCGGTAAAATCGCGGGTTCTCCCGAGTCCCTCCCACCCAACTCCCCCGAAAGTTCCCTGCCCATGGCCAACCAAGCCCTGATGGCCAACGCGATCCGCGCGTTGGCTATGGATGCCGTTCAACAAGCCAATTCCGGACATCCGGGCGCACCGATGGGGATGGCCGACATGGCCGTCGCACTGTGGGGCGAGCACCTGCGCTACAACCCCGCCAACCCGCACTGGTTCGACCGCGACCGCTTCGTGCTGTCGAACGGCCACGCCTCGATGCTGCTGTACGCGGTGCTGCACCTGACCGGCTACGACCTGCCGATCGACGAGCTCAAGAACTTCCGCCAGCTGCACAGCAAGACGGCGGGCCACCCCGAGGTCGACGTGACCCCCGGCGTGGAAACCACCACCGGCCCGCTGGGCCAGGGCATCACCAATGCCGTGGGCTTCGCGCTGGCCGAGAAGCTGCTGGCCGCCGAGTTCAACCGCAAGAGCCACGACATCGTCGACCACCACACCTACGCCTTCCTGGGCGATGGCTGCATGATGGAAGGCATCAGCCACGAAGCCTGCGCGCTGGCCGGCGCCTGGCACCTCAACAAGCTGATTGCGCTGTACGACGACAACGGCATCAGCATCGACGGCCAGGTCAAGCCCTGGTTCATCGACAACACGGAAGAGCGCTTCAAGGCCTACGGCTGGAACGTCATCGGCCCGATCGACGGCAACGACGCCAAGGAAGTGTCGAAGGCCATCGCCAAGGCGAAGAAGGAAGAGTCGCGCCCCACGCTGATCGTCTGCAAGACCACCATCGGCAAGGGCAGCCCGAACCGCGCCGGCACCGCCAAGGCGCACGGCGAGGCGCTCGGCGCCGAGGAAATCAAGCTCACGCGCGAAGCCCTGGGCTGGACCGCGCCGGCCTTCGAGATCCCGGCCGAGGTCTATGCCGACTGGAACCACAAGGACGAAGGCCACCGCCTCGAGACCGACTGGAACGAGCGCTTCGCCGCCTACGCCGTCGCCTACCCCGAGCTGGCCGGCGAGTTCACGCGCCGCATGAAGGGCGAACTGCCCAAGGAATTCCACCAGGTCGCGTTCGACACCGTGGTGGCCGCGCACACCAAGGCCGAGACCGTGGCCAGCCGCAAGGCCAGCCAGCTCGCGCTGGAATCGTTCACGGCCGCGCTGCCCGAAATGCTCGGCGGCAGCGCTGACCTGACCGGCTCGAACCTCACCAATACCAAGAGCACCGCCGCACTGCGCTTCGATCCGAAGACCGGCGCCGTGGTCATGAACGTGCCGGCGGTCGAGGCCAAGCCCGGCGCGGAAGACGAAGCCAAGTCCGAAGCGCCGGCCGAAGCCCCGCACGGCACCATCGGCCGCCACATCAACTACGGCGTGCGCGAGTTCGGCATGGCCGCGATCATGAACGGCGTGGCGCTGCATGGCGGCTACATCCCCTACGGTGGCACCTTCCTGACCTTCAGCGACTACAGCCGCAACGCAATCCGCATGGCCGCGCTGATGAAGCACCGCGTGATCCACGTGTTCACGCACGACTCCATCGGTCTGGGCGAAGACGGCCCGACGCACCAGTCGATCGAGCATGCCGCCTCGCTGCGCCTGATCCCCAACCTCGACGTCTGGCGTCCGGGCGACACGGCCGAAACCGCCGTGGCCTGGGCCGTGGCGCTGCAGAACCAGTCGCGCCCGACCGCGCTGCTGCTGAGCCGCCAGAACATCGCCTATGCGGCGAAGAGCGAACTCGGCGACATCAGCCGCGGCGCCTACGTGCTGTCCGAGCCCGAGAACGTCGGCCTGAAGAACAAGAAGACCGCGGCGGTCCTGATCGCCACCGGTTCCGAAGTGCAGCTCGCGCTGGCCGCGCAGAAGCTGCTGGCCGAGAAGAAGATCGCGGTGCGCGTGGTGTCGATGCCCTCGACCACCACCTTCGATCGCCAGGACCTGGCCTACAAGAAGGCCGTGCTGCCGAAGAAGCTGCCGCGCGTCGCGGTCGAGATGGGCTGCACCGATGGCTGGTGGAAGTACGGCTGCGCCGCCGTCGTCGGCATCGACACGTACGGCGAATCGGCCCCCGCGCCGGTGCTGTTCAAGCACTTCGGCTTCACGGCCGAGAACGTCGCCGCCACGGTCGAAGCGGCCCTGCGCGACTGAGCGCCGCGCGCCCTTCTTCCGGTCCGATCACAAGTTTTTCAACCTTAGGAGCAAGTCAGATGGCTATCAAACTCGGTATCAACGGCTTCGGCCGCATCGGCCGCAACGTGCTGCGCGCAGCCGTGCAGAACTTCAAGAACGAGATCGAAATCGTTGCCATCAACGACCTGCTCGAGCCCGACTACCTGGCCTACATGCTGCAGTACGACTCGGTGCACGGCCGCTTCAAGGGCGAGGTCACGGTCGAAGGCAACACGCTGATCGTGAACGGCAAGAAGATCCGCCTGACGCAGGAGCGCGACCCCGCGCAACTGAAGTGGAACGAGGTCGGCGCCGACATCGTGCTCGAGTCGACCGGCCTGTTCCTCACCAAGGAAACCGCGCAGAAGCACATCGACGCGGGCGCCAAGAAGGTGATCCTGTCGGCTCCGTCGAAGGACGACACGCCGATGTTTGTCTACGGCGTGAACGACAAGAAGTACGCCGGCGAAGCCATCGTCAGCAACGCCAGCTGCACCACCAACTGCCTGGCCCCGCTGGCCAAGGTGCTCAACGACAAGTGGGGCATCAAGCGCGGCCTGATGACCACCGTGCACGCGGCCACCGCCACGCAGAAGACCGTGGACGGCCCGAGCAACAAGGACTGGCGCGGCGGCCGCGGCATCCTGGAAAACATCATCCCGTCGTCGACGGGCGCGGCCAAGGCCGTGGGCGTGGTGATCCCCGAGCTCAACAAGAAGCTCACGGGCATGAGCTTCCGCGTGCCGACCTCCGACGTGTCGGTGGTCGACCTGACGGTCGAGCTGGTGAAGGAAGCCACGTACAAGGAAATCTGCGCCGAGATGAAGGCGCAGAGCGAAGGCGCGCTCAAGGGCGTGCTGGGCTACACGGAAGACAAGGTGGTGGCCACCGACTTCCGCGGCGACCCGCGCACCTCGATCTTCGACGCCGAAGCCGGCATCGCGCTCGACGGCACCTTCGTGAAGCTCGTGAGCTGGTACGACAACGAATGGGGCTACTCGAACAAGTGCCTCGAGATGGTGAAGGTCGTCTCGAAGTAAGCCTTCGAACCCGCCAGGAAGAACGCGCTCCCCGGGGCGCGTTTTTTCTTTGGGGGCGCCGCCTTCAGCGCAGCTTCTCGTTGCGCCGTATCTCGCTCGCGAGCTGCCCTGCCATGCGCGCCGCGGCGCGCCGCGCGGCCAGACCGAAGTCACCCTTGTACTCGCCGAACTCGGCCGTGCCGTTGCCGACCGCGCGCACCCGCGTGACCTCGGCGCCCGCGGCATCGGTGACCACGCACTGCACCTCGGCCGTGAACGAGGTCGGCGGCCAGGCCAGCAGCGAGGTGGAGCTCGAGTCGGTCGTGATCTTCGGCGTGAACACCAGCGCGATGCCGGCCGCCTGGTTGGCCTTCACGTCGTTCGCGGTGCGCAGCACCACCACGTCGCGGTAGACGGAGCGCAGCGCGTCGCGCACCGGCTTCTCGAGGTCGCGGTAGGGGAAGTAGCTGACCTTGTCGCCGCTGCCGCCGGGCGTGACCACCTGGGTGTCGCGCTGCGCGTCGGTCATCACGTAGGCCACCTTCTTCTGCACCAGGTGCTGCAGCGAACGCGGTGGCGCCGGGTCGGTGACCATGGTGATCGGATGGGTGCAGGCCGCGAGCAGCAGCGCGCCGAAGGCGAGGGCGGCGATGCCGGCGGCGCGCGTGCAGGAAGAGCGCAGGGACATGGCGGCGCCTCGTGTCGTTGTCGTCATGGCCGGATCGCCGCCACGAACTGCGGATCGGCATAGACCTGGCGCAGCAGCGCGCGCACCAGGCGCGGGTACTCGGCCTGGCCGGCCGGCACGGCCACCGCGGCGCCGTAGCCCGATTCGAACCTGGTCTCGCCGCGGTAGGTGCGGCGCAGCCGCTGCGTGTCGCCGCGCGTGACCACGATCTCGACCTCCATGCGGCCGCCGCCGTTGAACACGCCGAGGTCGAGCTCGTTGAGCAGGATGCGCGCCGCGATGCGCGTGGGCGCCTTCGGGTCGAGCACCGAGATCTCGGCCAGGTCGCGCCGCATCGCCTCCTCGAGGTAGAGCGCGAAGCTGCCGTTGGGCGAGACCAGGCGCGTGCTGCGCATGCGCACGTTGTTGACCTTGTCCTCGGGATCGGTGGGCTGGGCCCGTGCCACCGCCACCATCCCGGGGCGCGTGGCCTCGAGGCGGTCGAGCGCCTCGTAGTCGGCCGCGTAGGGCGGCGCCATCAGCGGCGCGCAGCCGCTGGCCAGCAGCACGAGCGCGGCCAGCGCGGCGGGCACCGCGGCGGCGCGCGCGCAGCGGCGCAGGCCTTGCGAACGGAAGATCGCCATGTCCGTGGTCCCCTCTCTGTGTCGTTGAACGGCTGCCGGCAAAGGTAGCAGCATCCCGTGCGCACGAATACAACGGAAAGGGGTAGGCGACGAAGGAGAAAGAAGCGCCCGTCGGGCGCGCGGCCTCAGACCGGCTCGAGCACGTGGATGAGCTTGCTCTCGACCAGTGCCTTGGTCTTCTCGCCATGGGCCTTCATGTGCGGCGCGACCGCATGGGCCTGCAGGTCGGCCAGCGTCTCCCACTTCTCGATCACGACGAAGGTGTCGGCGCCGAAGCTGGCCTTCGAGGGCGGGATGCCCTGCGCGTCGATGGTGGCGCCGTATTCGATGCAGCCCTTCTCGGCCAGCACCGCGGCACGGTTCTCGGCGAAGGCGGCGAGCAGTGCGGCGCGCTGGCCGGGCTTGGCGGTGAGGACGGCGACGACGTGGATCATGGGCGAGGGTCTCCTGGGGATGGGAAGAACGGGCCGGTGCGGCCGCGAGCCTTCGAATCTAAGAGATTCCGCGCGGGCCTGCCGGGGCGCAGGTCCGCTGGGCGACAAGGCCCGGGGCTTGTCCCTATCATCGCGCGCATGTTCTTCCCGCTGCCCCGCACCGCCACCGCGCCCTTCTGTCCGTCCGAGGTGAAGGGCAGCGTCGCGGTGCCGCAGGAGCTGTCCTTCGGCCGCAAGCTGCTGCGCTACGCGGGCCCGGGGCTGCTGGTGTCGGTGGGCTACATGGACCCGGGCAACTGGGCCACCGACATCGAGGCCGGCTCGCGCTTCGGCTACGGCCTGCTGTTCGTGGTGCTGCTCGCGAGCCTCGCGGCGATGCTGCTGCAGACCCTGTGCGTGCGGCTCGGGCTGATCGCGCAGAAGGACCTGGCGCGCGCCTGCCGCGAGCGCTATTCGCCGCGCGTCAACCGCTTCCTCTGGCTCGGCGCCGAGCTGGCCATCGTGGCCTGCGACCTGGCCGAGGTGCTCGGCAGCGCGCTCGCGCTGCACCTGCTGTTCGGCGTCTCGATCCCGGTGGGCATCCTCATCACCGCCTTCGACACCCTGCTGGTGCTGGGCCTGCAGGGCGCGGGCTTCCGGCGCGTGGAGGCGATCGTGCTCGGCCTGGTCGGCACCATCGCGGCCTGCTTCGTGGTCGAGCTCGCGATGGCGCCGCCCAACTGGTTCGGCGTGGCGGTCGGCTTCGTGCCGATGCTCGAGCGGCTGCACCACCCGGGCGCGCTCTATCTCGCGATCGGCATCGTGGGCGCGACCGTGATGCCGCACAACCTCTACCTGCATTCGTCGATCGTGCAGACCCGGCTGGTGGCGCCGACCGAGCCCGCGCGGCGCGAGGCGGTGCGCTTCTGCACGCTCGACGCGGTGGTCTCGTTGTCGCTCGCGCTGCTGGTCAACGCGGCCATCATGGTGCTCGCGGCCAGCGCCTTCCACGGCACCGGCCACACGGCGGTGACCGAGATCGACGATGCCTACCGGCTGATCGAGCCGGTGGTGGGCAGCGCGCTGGCGGCCACGCTGTTCGGCGTGGCGCTGCTGGCCTCGGGCCAGAGCTCGACCTTCACCGGCACCATCGCGGGCCAGATCATCATGGAAGGCTTTCTCGACCTGAAGATCCCGTGCTGGCAGCGGCGCCTGATCACGCGCGCGCTGGCGCTGGTGCCGGCCTTCGTCGGCGTGTGGTGGTTCGGCGACGGCGGCGTGGGCAAGATGCTGGTGCTGAGCCAGGTGGTGCTGAGCTTCCAGCTGCCGTTCGCGATGTGGCCGCTGATCCGCTTCACGAGCGACCGCACGCTGATGGGCGGCTTCGCGAACGGGCCGGTGGTGAAGTCGCTGGCCTGGCTGCTGTTCGGCGTGATCAGCGCGGCCAATGTGTGGCTGGTGGCGTCGGTGGTGCTGGGCATCGGCTGAGCGCCGACCGTCGGTCGCGGATTTGCATCCGGTTACCCGGCGCGGCTTCGGGCGGTCATGCGAAGGCCCTAGCATCGGGCCCGTCGCATCACCCAGGAAGCCCCGCGCATGTTCATCGTGACCCTCACCTACATCCGCCCCCTCGAGGAGGTCGACGCGCTGATCGACGCGCACATGGTGTGGCTGCGGAAGCACTACGAGAGCGGGCTGTTCATCGCCTCGGGCCGCCAGGTGCCGCGCCGCGGCGGCGTGATCATCGCGCGCTCGGGCGACCGCGCCGCGCTCGAGGCCGTGCTGGCGCGCGACCCCTTCGTCCAGGGCGAGGTGGCGCGCGCCGAGGTGATCGAGTTCGTGCCGAGCATGACGGCGCTGGGCGCCGAGATGCTCAAGACCTTTTGAGTCTTCAACTCGCCGGCTTGTCCTCGCGCCCACCCGGGTGCCGCGCGAAGCGTGCCGGGTCCCGGCCATGCACCGGCGCCCCGTCGTCCCAGGGCCAGCCGCCGAACTGCGTGCGGCGGTAGTCGGCCAGGGTCTGGCTGATCTCGGCCTGCGTGTTCATCACGAAGGGCCCGTACTGCACCACCGGCTCGGCGATCGGGCGACCCTGCAGCAGCAGGAACTCGGCCGTGTCGGCGTCGCCGTTGACGATCTCGACCGCGATGCCGGCATGCAGCTCGATGGCCGCCGGCCCCTGCACCTCGCGGCCCGCGATGCGCGCCTGCGCGCCCTTGAAGAAGTACAGCATGCGCCGCGTGCCTGCGCCGCTGGCGGCTGGCAGCGTCCAGTCGGCGCCGGGCGTCATGCGCAGGGTCCAGATCGCCACGTCGGCCTCGGTGCGCGCGGCCCAGGAATCGGGCGGCGGCGCCAGCGGATCGATGGGCGCGGGCGCGCCGGCCTCGGCCGCGTTGCCGAGCTGGCCCGCGATCACCGCGATCTCGGTGCGGCCGCCGCGCGGCGACTCGACCACCAGGCGCGGGATCGCTTCCGACCAGAACATCGTGAAATGCGGCTCGGCCATCTTGCTGGCGGCCGGCAGGTTCAGCCAGATCTGGAACAGCTCGAGCGGATTCGGCGCGCCGGCGTCGAGCAGCGGGAACATCTCCGAATGCACGATGCCCTTGCCGGCCGTGAGCCACTGCACGTCGCCGCCGCCGAAGCGCGCGGTGGCGCCCAGCGAGTCGGAATGGTCGATCAGGCCCTTGCGCACGATGGTCACGGTCTCGAAGCCGCGGTGCGGATGCGAGGGAAAGCCCGGCACGGTCTCGCCGTGGTACATGCTCCAGCCGTCCTTGCGGCTGAAGTCCTGGCCGATGTCGCGGCCCGCGAGCGAGGCCTCGGGGCCCATCTGCGCATTGGCGCGCGGATAGGCGTCGTCGTGGTAGACGCAGAACAGGAACGGGTCGACCGTCTCCCACGGGAAGCCCAGGGGCTTGATCCCCACGATGGGGTTGTAGCTGGCGGTGGCGGTGGGCACGTCGGCCTTCCTTTCGGGATCGGACGCCGTCGATGGCGCGGCGTCCTTGGCCCCTATGTCGGGGCGCTTGCGCCCATCGGAAGGGCGCAAGCGCGCGACAGTGCGGCTCGCGGATGGAACGATGGGCATCGCCGGACCGCCTGCCGCTCTTATTGCTGCGGCATCTGCGCGTTCGGGTCCATGAACACGAGTTCCCAGAGGTGGCCGTCGAGGTCCTGGAAGCCATGGCCGTACATGAAGCCGAGGTCCTGCGGCGCGCGCGGCGTGGTGCCGCCGGCGGCGACCGCCTTGGCCACCAGCTCGTCGACCTCGGCGCGGCTCTCGCACGACAGGCACAGCAGCACTTCGGTGCTGGTGCGGGTGTCGGCGATCGCCTTGTCGGTGAAGGTCTTGAAGAAGGACTCGACCAGCAGCATCGCGTGGATGCTGCCTTCCTGCACCACCATGCAGGCGGCATTGGCGTCGGTGAACTGCGGGTTGAAGTTGTAGCCCAGCGCGTTGAAGAAAGCCTTGGACTTGTCGAGGTCCTTGACGGGGAGGTTCACGAAGATCTGCTTGGTGGCCATGGTGTTTCCTGTGCGTCGAAAGAAGAGAAAGAAAAAGGGGGCTTCGGGGCGCTGGACGGGTTGTTGTGTACAGCGTCCACAAATTATGCAAAACAAAATGGACGGTGTCCACATCAATTTGCAAGAAGACGCTTCCGGCCCCCGGCGGCCCGCCCCGATGCCCGCGCGCGCCGTGCGTCGATCGGTGGCGCCACGGCGCGCAGCGTGCATCATGGCCGGCTCATGGAAATCGAATTCAAGTTCCACATCCCCGCCGACCGCCTGAAGGCCGTCGACGCCGCGCTGCGCCGCGGTGCCGTGGTGCGCACGCGGCTGCAGGCGCGCTACTTCGACACCGCCGACGAGCGGCTGGCCGCGCAGGGCATCGTGCTGCGGCTGCGCAAGGAGGGCCGGCGCTGGGTGCAGACGGTGAAAGTCACCGGCGACAACGCGCTGCACCGGCTCGAGCACAACGTCGACCTCGGCACCGCGGGCGCCTCGCCGGGCATCGACCCGCAGCGCCACCAGGGCACGCCGGTCGGCGAGCGGCTGGCGCAGGCGCTCGCGGGCGAGGATGGGCAGCCCGCGGTGCTGGTCGAACGCCAATCCACCGACATCGTGCGGCTCACGCGCGACGTGCGCAGCACCGGGCCCGGCGGTGTCGTCGCCGAACTGGCGCTTGATGTCGGCAAGGTGGTGGCGCATGCCGGCACGCCCGAACAGCGCGAATCGCCGGTCTGCGAACTCGAGCTCGAACTCAAGCGCGGCAGCGTGCCGGGGCTGGTCGCGCTCGCGCAGCGCTGGTCGCAGCAGCACGGGCTGTGGTTCAGCACCATCTCGAAGGCCGAGCGCGGCGCGCGCCTGCTCGCGGGGCTCGACGTGGTGCCCGCCGTCAAGGCCGAGCCGCCGCGCTTCGCGAGCGCGCCCGATGGCCGCGCGATCCAGCGCGCCGTGGTCGCGAACTGCCTCGCGCAGATCCTGCCGAATGCCACCGAAGTGGCCGCGGGCAGCGACGACGAGGAACAGGTCCATCAACTGCGCATCGGCATCCGCCGCCTGCGCACGGCCCTGCGCGAACTCGAGGGGCTCGACCCCACTGGCGCCTTCGACCGCGCGGGCTGGGAGCCGGCGCTGGTCGACTGCTTCCGCGCACTGGGCGCGCTGCGCGACCGCGAGCAGGTGGCGAAGATCGCGCAGCCGAAGCTGCGCGAGGCCGGGGCGCCCGAGGTGGATCCGCTGGCCGGCGAGGCGGCCGGCACGGACGCTACGAAGCTCTCGTCCGGCGAGGCCGTGCGTGCGCCCGCGTTCCAGGCGGTGCTGGTGGCCTTGATCGGCTTCACCGCGACCGAGGCCCCGGTGCCCGAACCGGCCGCGGAGGGCGCGCCGCCCGCCGTCACGCCGCTGAATCCCGACGACGCCCGCCGCTTCCTGCGCAAGCGCCTGCAACGCCTGCACGAGCAGGCCCTGCGCGATGGCGGCCGCTTCGAATCGCTGGACACCGACAGCCAGCACCGCGTGCGCAAGCGCCTCAAGCGCCTGCGCTACCTCGCCGAATTCGCGGCGCCGCTGTTCGAGACCCGGGACGAGAAGAAGAGCGACGACAAGAGCGCCGCCGAGCGCTACCTGAAGCGCCTGCGTCCCGCGCAGGACGCATTGGGCGAGTTCAACGACGAGGCCGTCGCGATGGCCCTGTACCGCGAAGCCACCGCGCACGATGCGCGCGCGTGGTTCGCGGTGGGCTGGTTCAGCGCGCGGCACGCGGCGGGCGCGGCGGCCTGCCGGGAGGCGCTGGAAAAGATCGAGGGCGCGCGTCGCTTCTGGAAGAAGAAAAAGAGCTGAGCTGCCGCAATGCGGGCAGCAGTCGAGCGACGCCGCTCAGTTACCAAGGTCCAGACTTAGTTGAGATCCTGGCAGCGCAGGATCAAGCCGGCGATCGGCCAGACGCCTCGCGGCAGCTCCTGCTGCCCATGCGAAGAGCGCGATCCAGGAAAGCCATGCGCAAAACAGGAAGAGAAGCGCGGCGCTCCAACGCTGCTCTTTCAATGCGTCCTTGAAGAAATTCGCGGACCCTTCATCCTTCAATATCTCGCAGAGGATGCCGACCTCTTGCGGCGTGAAGGACGTGCTGATTTGAATGGCCTCGTTGCTTGCCGAGCAGTTGCTCGCGCGCAGCGGTGTCTCATCGAAC
Source organism: Variovorax sp. GW821-FHT10D07 (assembly GCF_059415325.1). Taxonomy (NCBI): domain Bacteria; kingdom Pseudomonadati; phylum Pseudomonadota; class Betaproteobacteria; order Burkholderiales; family Comamonadaceae; genus Variovorax; species Variovorax sp. GW821-FHT10D07. The sequence goes on from NZ_JBWKMZ010000009.1 coordinate 248,267, forward strand.
GGCCATAGAGGCCACAGTGGCTTCACGTCCGTGGTCGTCGCCAAGAAGAAACGATTCGTAGCCTTCAGACTCAACAGCGAGCGCGACGAGACCAAGCTTGCTGCAGAGGCAGCGCATAGCAGTACCGCGATAGCGAAGCCTGCGAGCTTCACTCCCTGCAAACTCTGCGATGGCAATTTCCGTGTGTTGACCTCGCGCGTATCTGGATCGAAGAACTCGCCACACGCGCGCAGGGTTCGCATCTGGACACCGTTGAGCTTTGCCCAGCGGATGAGCTCTCTCGCTTTCTCCAGACTCGTGACAGGCAGTCCGGCAAACATCCGAAAAGAGATCAGGCTGGTCTGCTCGTCGACGAAAGCCCGGATCTCGGGATCGGAAATCTCCTGATTCCCGTGCACCAGCTGCCAAAGCCGCCGGATCAGCACATGGCGAGATTCCGTCCGCCATATCGCCCACAAAAACACCCCGCAAATGAGCAGCGGCGTTGCGATGCTGAAGACTTTGGAGACGTCGGAAATGCTCGCGGAATCCATCGGACGTAGCCGCAGCTAGCGCTCAGTGGTGGTGGCCGTGCGCCCCGTGCACGTGGCGATGCTCGATCTCCACCGGCAGCGCCTCGCGCACGTCCGTCACGGTCAGGCTGAAGCGCAGCGCCTTGCCGGCCCACGGATGGTTGCCGTCGAGCATGACGACCGGGCCCTTGATCTTCATTACGGTGAACACGTGCTCGCGGCCGTCGTCGAGGCGGCCCTGCAGCTGGCCGCCCACCTTCACGCCCGGCGGGAAGTCGGTCTTGGGAATGCTGCGCACCAGCGTCTCGTCGCGCTGGCCGAAGGCGTCCTCGGGCGCGAGATTCAGCGTGGTCTGGTAGCCCTTCTCCTGGCCGTCGAGCGCTTCCTCGATCTTGGGGAGCGTGTTCTCGTAGCCGCCATGCAGGTAGGCCATGGGCTCGGGGCTGGCTTCGATCAGCTTGCCCTGGGCGTCGGCGACTTTGTACTTGAGGGTGACGACGGTGTCTTTTGCGATTTTCATCGGGCCATTTTCCGTGCAAACCGATGGGCCGTGACGGCTAGGTCTTCCACGAGCGGAAGGCCTCGGGCAGCGTTTCTTCGGTGCTCAGCTTCTGCGTCACCATCGCGATGAAGGCCGACACCGCGAGCGGCAGGTGCTTGCGGCTCGGGTACAGCACGGTCAGCCCCTGCCCCGTGCGCTGGTACCGCGGCAGCACCGGCACGAGCCGCCCGGCCGCCACGTCGAGCCGGCCCATCGAGGGCGGCAGCAGCGCGATGCCCAGGCCGGCCACGGCCGCCCGACGCAGCGCCTGCGCGGTGTTGCCGCTGAAGCGGCCCGTGACCTGCACCTCCTCCTCGCCGTCCGGCCCGGCCAGCCGCCAGGTCGCGCGGCCGCTGGGATGCGCCGCGGTCACGCAGTCGTGCTGCGCCAGCTCCTGCAGCGTGGCCGGGACGCCGCGCGCGGCGATGTAGGCGGGGCTCGCCACCAGGCCGTCGGTGCGCGGGCCCAGCAGCTTGCGGCCGACGTAGCCCGAATCGGGCTGCGCGCCGCCACGGAAGGCGACGTCGATCTGCTCCGCGATCAGGTCGGCCTTGGCATCGCTCAGCACGAAGTCGACCCGCACCAGCGGATTCGCGGCCAGGAAGTCGGCCACCCATTCCATCGGGAAGAAATCGAAGAAATCCGCGGTCGCCGCCACCCGCACCAGGCCGCTGGGCGCATGGCTGCCGGTGATCAGTTCCTGCCCGGCCTCGACCAGCCCATCGACCGCGCCCGCGCAGCGCTCGTGAAAAGCCTGGCCCGCGCTGGTCAGCGTCAGCTTGCGGGTCGAGCGCTGCATCAGCCGCGTGCCCAGCTGCGCCTCGAGCTGCTGGATGCGCCGGCTCACGGTGTTGGGCGGCAGCCCGAGGCGCCGGGCGGCTTCGGCAAAGCTGCCGTGGCGCACCACCTGCACGAACATGGCGATGTCGTTGAGGTCGAGCATGGGGTCGGATTCCTTCGATGGATGGACGAGTGCAATCCGACTCTACCGTCTAGTCGATCAATGGGTACGACCCTAACCTTGTACCCATGACTTCCTTGTCCGCTCTTTCTCCCCTCCAGCGCCGCATCGTCTGGGGCGTTCGCATCCTCCTGGCGCTGGCTTTCGGCGCGGCCGGCGCCGCCAAGCTGGCCGGCGTGCCGCAGATGGTCCAGGTGTTCGACGCCATCGGCTTCGGCCAGTGGTTCCGCTACGTGACGGGCGTGGTCGAGGTCGGCGGCGCATTGCTGCTGCTCGTGCCCGCGACCGGCTTCCTCGGCGGCCTGCTGCTGGCCGCGACCATGGTCTGCGCCGTGGCCACGCACCTCGTGCTGATCGGCGGCAACCCCGCGCCGGCCATCGTTCTCACGCTGCTCTCGGCCTTCGTGGCGTGGCGGCTGCGGCCTGTGCCGCGGCCGGCCGCCATCGCGCGCTGATCCCTCTTTGTCCCCCCCCACCCCATTCAGGAGTACCCCATGACCCAACAGCAAAAACCCCTCATCGGCATCGTCATCGGCTCGACCCGCGAAGGCCGCTTCGGCGAGAAGCCCGCGCACTGGATCCACGAGATCGCGAAGCAGCGCACCGACCTCGCCTTCGAGCTGGTCGACCTGCGCGATCACCCGCTGCCCTTTTTCAACGAAGCCGGCGCGCCGGCCTGGGGCCCGGTGAAGAACGAGGCCGCGCAGCGCTGGCAGGCGAAGCTGGCCAGCTTCGACGGCCTCGTCGTGGTCACGCCCGAGTACAACCACGGCCCGAGCGCGGTGCTGAAGAACGCGATCGACTGGGCCTACAAGGAGTTCGTGCGCAAGCCGATCGGCTTCGTGGGCTACGGCGGCGTGGGCGCGGCGCGCGCGATCGAGCAGCTGCGGCTGATCGCGGTCGAGATGCAGATGGCGCCGGTGCGCAACGCGGTGCACATCGGCATGGTCGAGTTCCTCGGCATCTGGCAGCAGGGCAAGAGCTTCGAGGACTTCCCGCACCTCGCGCAGGCTGCGGGCGGCATGCTCGACGACCTGGCCTGGTGGACCAAGGCGCTGAAGACAGCGAGGGAGGCCGCATGAGCACCGACGTCGCGACCAGGACCCGCGCCATCGTCTATCGCACGCGCGGCATGAAGCACGGCCCGATCGCGCGGCTCGTGAGCCCGGGCGACCTCGGCGAATTCCTCAAGCCCTTCGTCTTCCTCGACCTGTTCGGCTTCGACACCGAAGGCGGCCACCGCGGCTTCGGCATGCATCCGCACTCGGGCATCGCCACGCTGACCTGGCTGATCGAGGGCGACACGCTCTACGAGGACACGACCGGCGAACAGGGCGTGCTGCGCGGCGGCGGCGTCGAATGGATGCGCGCGGGCAATGGCGTGTGGCACACGGGCGCGCCGGCGCCGGGCGTGCAGCGCGTGCGCGGCTTTCAGCTCTGGGTGGCGCTGCCGGCATCGGAAGAGAACGCGCCCGCGCAGAGCATCTACCTCGCGCCCTCGCAGGTGCCGCGCGAAGGCCCGGCGCGCGTGCTGCTCGGCAGCCACGGCGCGGCGCGCAGCGCGATCCCGGCGCCCGCGCCGATCAACTACCTCGCGGTGCAGCTGAAGGCGGGCGAGCACTGGCGCTACACGCCGCCGGCCGGCCATACGGTGGGCTGGCTCGCGGTGGAGAGCGGCCGGCTCGACGCGAGTGACGAAGCCGGCGGCCCCATCGGCGACGGCGAGCTCGCGGTGTTCGAGGAGTCGGGCGAGGCCATCGAGCTGGTGGCGCATGGCGACACCTCCTTCGTGCTGGGCTCGGCGGTCAAGCATCCGCACGAGCTCGTGATGGGCCACTACTCGGTGCACACCAGCCGCGCGACGCTGGACCAGGGCGAGGCCGAGATCCGTCGCATCGGCGCGAAGCTGCGGCAGGAGGGCCGGCTCGGCCGAGCCGCATAGCGCAGGAAGCGCGGCGCTGACGAGCCGCGTAATCGAGCATGCGCGCGCCGGGCGGCTGCGCCAGAATCGTTCGCTTCCAGAACGATTCAGCCAGCCGCCCCCCATGAACATCGTCGATTCCTTCGCCGACGTCGCCCGCTTCGTCGACATCCGGCGCGACATCCACGCCCACCCCGAACTCGGCTTCGAGGAACACCGCACCTCCGAGAAAGTGGCGGGCCTGCTCGCCGAATGGGGCATCGAGGTGCACCGCGGCATCGCGGGCACCGGCCTGGTCGGCGTGCTGCGCAAGGGCACGGGCGCGCGCACCATCGGCCTGCGTGCCGACATGGACGCGCTGCCACTGCACGAGGCCAACGAGTTCGCCCACAAGTCGCGCCATGCGGGCCGCATGCATGCCTGCGGCCACGACGGACACACCACCATGCTGCTGGCCGCCGCCTGGCACCTGTCGCAGCAGGGCCCGGACGACTTCGACGGCACGGTGCATTTCATCTTCCAGCCCGCGGAGGAGATGGGCAAGGCCGGTGCCAAGAAGATGATCGACGAGGGCCTGTTCGAGCGCTTCCCGTGCGACGCGGTCTTCGGCCTGCACAACTTCCCGGTCGGCGACGTGGGCCGCTTCGCGCTCAACGAGGGCGCGCTCATGGCCTCGAGCAACACCTACCGCATCACGCTGCACGGGCGCGGCACGCATGCCTCGATGCCGCACACCGGCATCGACCCGGTGGCGGCGGTGGTCAACCTCGCGCAGCAGTTGCAGACCATCGTCGCGCGCACCATCCCGAGCACCGAGCGCGCGCTGCTCGCGGTCACGCAACTGCGCGGCTCGGACGCGCCCAACATCATTCCCGACGAGGCCACGGTCGGCGGCACCATCCGCACCTTCTCGATCGAGGCCATCGACCTGCTCGAGGCGCGGCTGCGCGAGGTGGCCGCGGGCGTGGCGGCGGCGCACGGCTGCACGGCCGAGGTGTTCTTCAACCGCTCCTCGCCACCGACGGTGAACCATCCGGCCGAGGCACGCTACGCGGCCGGCGTGATGCGCGAGGTGGTGGGCGACGACATGGTCACCACCGACTTCCCGGCGGTGATGGGCGCCGAGGACTTCGCCCACATGCTGCTGGCGCGGCCCGGCTGCTACGCCTTCCTCGGCAATGGCGACGGCGACCACCGGCTCGACGGCCACGGGCCCGGGCCTTGCATCATCCACAACAGCTCGTTCGACTTCAACGACGAGATCATCCCGATCGGCGCGAGCTACTTCGTGCGGCTGGCGCAGCGCTGGCTCGCGCCGGGGCGCTGAGCGTCCACGCGGACTTCTTCTTTTCTCCAACCCGACGAAAGCGGCCCCACCGATGACCACCCCGTTCGCCCGACGCTCGCTCCTGGCCCTTGCTTTCGCGGCTGTCGCGCTGCCCGCGATGGCGCAGCAGCGCGTGATCCACATCGTCGTGCCCTTCGGCACCGGCGCGGTGCAGGACACCGTGGCGCGCGCCTTCAACAACGAGCTCGGCGCGGCGCTCAATGCGAGCGCCATCGTCGAGAACCGCGCGGGTGCGGGCGGCACCGTGGGCGCGGCGATCGCGGCCAAGGCGCCGGCCGACGGCAACACGCTGGTGCTCGCGGCCGCGAGCCACAACATCGCGGGCTTCCTCTACAGCAAGCTGCCCTACGACCCGCTCAAGGACTTCGTGGGCGTGGCCAACATCGGCAACGCAGGCTACGTGCTCGCGGTGGCCAGCGGCATGAACGTGTCGACCACGGCCGACTTCATCAAGGAGGTCAAGGCCAACCCCGGCAAGTACAACTACGCCTCGGCCGGCAACGGCAGCGCCACGCACCTCGCGATGGCCTCGTTCCTCGCCAAGGCCGGGCTGCAGATGACGCACATCCCGACCAAGTCCACCGGCGAGGCGGTCAACGAGGTGCTCGCGGGCCGGGTGCAGGCGGTGATCTCGTCGAGCATCGGCGTGATGGGCTTCCAGAGCGATCCGCGCATGAAGCTGCTGGCCTCGACCGGCCAATCGCGCAGCCCCTTCCTGCCGAAGCTGCCGACCGTGGCCGAAAGCGGCCTGCCCGGCTATGCCTTCGATTCGTGGATCGGCCTGCTCGCGCCGGCGGCCACGCCCAAGGCCGAGGTCGAGCGGCTCAACGCGGCCGTCAACAAGGTGATCGCCGACCCGGCGATCCAGGAACGCTTCACGCGGCTGGGCGTGGAGCCGCGCAGCCAGAGCGCCGAGGAATTCCAGAAGCTGCTGCGCGCCGACTGGGATGCGATGGGGGCGGTGGTGAAGGCCTCGGGGGCGAAGGTCGATTGAAGGCGAATACAAGCTTTGGCAGATAAAAGGTAAAAATAAGCCAAAACCTATAAATTGACAAAACAAGGGAGGGCCTATATCTTGAAAGCAAGATGGACTACCCCCTTCGTTTTGCCGACCAGCTCCGGGCGCACCTCCAGGCGCTGCGGAAGAAGCGCGGCCTGACGCAGGCGCAGGCCGGCAGCCTCGTCGGCGTCAGCCAGGCCCGGATCGCCGAGATCGAGGCGAATCCGGGGGCCGTCGGTTTCGAACAGCTGATGAAGCTGCTGGCGGCGCTGGGCGCGTCGATCTCGCTGCGCGACGAAGACGAGGCCCCGGCCTTCGCGGCGCCGGCGAGCGCCGAGCTCTCCGACGGCGATCGGCGCGCGAAGGATCGCAACGCGGTGCACGCCTATGGGCGGATGCCGTTGCCGGCCTCGCCGGTCGCCCAGGAAAAAGGCGTCGAACCGGCGGCGGCCGCCCCGTCGCCCCCCGAACCGCAGGCACCGCGCCCCGTCGCGGATGGCCCCGCGCCCGCCGTCCGCGGGCGCTTCGCCGCCATGCCGAGGAAGGGCTCCTGGTGAGACGCGCGCTCAAGGCCTGGATGAACGGCGAACTCGTCGGCACCTGGTCGGTCGATCGCGAATCCCACACCTTCCGCTACGAGCCCGCGTGGCTCGCGTCGCCGCGGCGGCGCTCACTGTCGCTCTCGTTGCCGATCACCACGGCGCTCGAAGTCCAGGGCGAGGCGGTGCGCAACTACTTCGACAACCTGCTGCCCGACAACGAGCGGATCCGCGCCCGCCTGGGCCAGCGCTTCGGGCTCAAGAACACCAAGGTCTTCGACCTGCTCGAAGCCATCGGCCGCGACTGCGTGGGTGCGGTGCAGCTGCTGCCCGACGGCGCGGTGCCCGAAGGCTGGGACCGCGTGAACTGCGAGCCGCTGAGCGACGAGCAGGTGGCCGAGCTGCTGCGTGCCGTGCCGACCGAATCGACGCCCGAGCGGCTGCGCGACCGCGACCTGTTCCGGATCTCGCTGGCCGGCGCGCAGGAAAAGACCGCGCTGACCCGCGTCGACGGCCGCTGGTGCCGCCCGCATGGCGCCACGCCGACCACCCACATCCTCAAGCTGCCGCTGGGGCTGATCGGGGGGTCGCGGCGCGTCGATGCCTCGGACTCGGTGCAGAACGAATGGCTCTGCGCGCGGATCGTCGGCGCGCTGGGCCTGCCGGTCGCGCCGACGTCCGTCGCGACCTTCGGCGACCAGAAGGTCCTGGCGGTCGAGCGCTTCGACCGCGAGTGGATGGCGCGCGCGAACGGCGAGCGCTGGATCGCGCGCCTGCCGCAGGAAGATTTCTGCCAGGCGATGGCGCTGCCGCCCGAGCGCAAGTACGAGCAGCACGGCGGCCCCGGCATGATGCGCTGCCTGCAACTGCTGCAGGGAAGCCACAGCCGGGACGACGGCACGCTGTTCCTGCTCGCGCAGCTCGCCTTCTTCCTGCTGGCGGCCACCGACGGGCATGCCAAGAACTTCTCGATCCATCTGCAGCGCGGCGACGTCTACGAGATGACGCCGCTCTACGACGTGCTCTCGATGTGGCCCTACTTCGGCAACGGCGCGAGCCAGTTCCAGCCGCGCCGGGCCGAGCTGGCGATGGCCGTGCGCTCGAAGAACGCGCACTACGCGCTGCACACCATCCAGGCCCGCCATTGGTGGGGGCTCGCGATGCGCAATGGCGGCGACGACACCTGGCGCGCGATGCTCGCGATGGTCGAGACCCTCGACGAGGCGCTGGCCGAGGTCGAGGCCGCGCTGCCCGCGGACTTTCCCGCGCGGACCTGGGAGGCCGTTTCCCGCGGCATGCGCGCCGAGGCGCGGCGCTTCCTTTCGGGCGTGGCGCCCGCCGCGACGTCCTGACCCGGTCTCGTCCTCCAGCCGGATGCGCTCGCCGCGTGCCGGCGTGTAGGACGCCCGTGCATTGACTTCAGCCTTCCGCGAGCGATGCTGGGACCGGGTTCCGGCTCGTAGGCCGGACCGCAGGAAGGAAGGCTTTCATGGAACAGACAACGACAACAGGCATGCCCTCGCGCCAGGGCGGAACGCAGAAGCTCTGGGTGGTGATCGGCGTGCTCGCGGTGGCGGTGGCCGCGCTCGGCGGCGCGCTGTGGCAGAAGCACCAGGGCGGCACGGCGGCGTCACCGCCCGTGGCCCTGGCCACCGGCCCGGCGCCCGACGACTTCAAGCCCGATGCGGCGCCGCCGGCGCTTCAGCCCTTGCCGTCCGGCCCGACCGCGAGCGCGACCACGGCGGCGCCCGCTCCGGCCATGAATGCCGCGCCGCAGCCCGTTCCAGCCACGGGCTCCGCGCCGTTGGCCGCCGCGCCCGAACCCGCGGCCGCCCCGCCCTGCGCGGTCTGCGGCCATGTCGAGACGGTGCGCGCCGTGCAGCGCACCCAGCGCCCGAGCGGCGTCGGCATGGTGGCCGGCGGCGTGGTCGGCGGGCTGGTGGGCAACCAGATCGGCCATGGCGGCGGCCGCACGGCCGCGACCGTGCTCGGCGCCGTCGGCGGCGGCTACGCGGGCAACGAGATCGAGAAGCGCACCCACACGGTCACTGTCTACCAGGTCGGCGTGCGCATGGACAACGGCACGCTGCGCAGCGTCGAGACGCGCAGCGCGCCGCCGATCGGCAAGGCCGTCAGGCTCAAGGGCCACACGCTGAGCCCGGCCGACGGCCACAAGTAAGCGTTCCCCACCCCACCTGGAATCGCGCCCGGCAGGCCCTGCCGGGCGCATGCTCGTTTACGAGAATATTGACGGTATATCGTTAATATATTTAAATCCGCTCCGTCCCAGCCCCGCCCATCCGGGCCCATCCAAGGAGCGAATTCGTGAGCAACCCCCGCTGGCAAGGCATCTTTCCCGCCGTCACCACCAAGTTCCATGCCGACGAGCGCATCGATGCCGAAGGCACCGCGCGCCACATCGACTTCCAGATCCGCAACGGCATCCACGGCCTCGTCACCTGCGGCTCGCTCGGCGAGGCCAGCACGCTGTCGCTCGAGGAGAAGCTGCAGGTCGCGCAGATCGCGCTCGAGGCCGCCGACGGCCGCATCCCGGTGCTGGCCAACGTGTCCGAGACCAGCACCCGCGACGCGCTGCGCTACGTCGAGGGCGGCAACAAGCTCGGCGTGGCCGGCTACATGGTCATGCCCTCGGTGATCTACGTGGCCGATGCGCGCGAGGCCATGCTCAACGTGCGCACCATCGCCAACGCGGCGCAGAAGCCGGTGATGGTCTACAACAACCCGGTGGCCTACCGGGTCGACCTCAAGCCCGAGCACATGGTCGAGCTGGCCGACTGCGAATGGATCGCGGCCATCAAGGAGAGCACCGACAACATCCGCCGCATCACCGACCTGCGCAACACGGTCGGCGACCGCTACCAGCTGTTCCTCGGCGTGGACGACCTCGCCTACGAGGGCCTGGCGCTGGGCTGCGATGGCCTGCTGGCCGGCGTGGGCTGCGCGTTCCCGCGCGAGACCGTGGCGCTGTACGACCTCATGAAGGCCGGCCAGTTCGCCGAGGCGCTCAAGCTCTACCAGTGGATGACGCCGATGCTGCACCTCGACGTCTCGACCAAGCTGGTCCAGAACCTCAAGCTCATCGACCACCTCGTGGGCGTGGGCACCGAGCACGTGCGCCGTCCGCGCCTGCCGCTGGTGGGCGCCGAGCGCGAGGCCATCGAGGCCATCGTGAAGAAGGCGCTCGCGACCCGCCCGGCCAAGTACCAGTCGGTCGCCTAAGCCCTTCGTTTGCTGCGTTTCCCCCGAGGGCGGCGCCCTCGTTTCCCCCGTACCCTCCGTGTCCCTTTATCCAGGAAGAAGCATGAAGACACCATCGAAGATGATTCCGCTGCTCGGCCTCGTGGCGCTCGCCCTCGCAACCCAGGCGAAGGCGCAGGAGCAGGTGGTCAAGATCGGCCATACCGGGCCGCTCTCCGGCCCCAATGCATTCGCGGGCAAGGACAACGAGAACGGCGTGCGCCTCGCGATCGAGGAGCTCAACGCGAAGAAGCTCGTGGTCGGCGGCAAGACGCTCAAGTTCGAACTGAAGTCGGAGGACGATGCCTGCGACGCCAAGAGCGGCGTGGCCGTGGCGCAGAAGTTCGTCGACGACAACGTCAAGTTCGTCATGGGCCCGTACTGCTCGGGCGTGGCCATCCCGGCCTCGCGTGTCTACAGCGACGGTGGCGTGCTGCTGTCGACCGTGGGCACCAATCCGAAGGTCACGCAGGGCGGCTACAAGAACCTCTACCGCATCATCGCGAGCGACAACCAGATCGGCGGCAGCATGGCCGTGTACGCGGCCAAGGTGCTCAAGGTCACCAAGGTCGGCGTGATCGACGACCGCACCGCCTTCGGCCAGGGGCTCGCCGAGGAGTTCACCAAGGAAGCGAAGAAGCAGGGCCTCACCGTGGTCGGCCAGGAGTTCACCACCGACAAGGCGGTCGACTTCACCGCCATCCTGACCAACATGAAGGCCAAGCAGCCCGAAGCGATCTTCTTCGGCGGCTATGCGCCGCAGGGCGCGCCGATGACGCGGCAGATGAAGCAGCTCGGCATCAACGCCAAGCTGCTCGGCGGCGACACGCTGTGCAGCCCCGCGATGGGCAAGCTCGGCGGCGACGCGGTCAACGACGCGGTGTTCTGTGCCCAGGGCGGCTCGATCCTCGAGAAGGCGGTCAGCGGTCCGGCCTTCAAGGAGAAGTTCAAGAAGCGCTTCGGCGCCGATGCCGATGCCTACGCGGCCTCGTACTACGACCAGGTGATGTTCATCGGCGAGTCGATGGCCAAGGCCAATTCGATCGATCCCGACAAGGTCGGCGCCGAGCTCTACAAGACCACCTACAAGGGCGTGGCCGCGACCTATGCCTACGACGACAAGGGCAACATGAAGCAGGCACCGATCACGGTGTTCACCTTCAAGAACGCCGCGCCGACGGCGCTCGCGAGCTACTGAGTCGTACCTCCCCGGAAGGGGCCGCGGCCCCTTCCTTCTCCTTTTCCTTCAACGCATCGCCGTCTTCATGCACGGCGATGCGCCAACCCCCATGCACCGCATCCAGATCATCGACTCGCACACCGGCGGCGAGCCCACCCGCCTCGTGACCGGCGGCTTTCCAGACCTCGGCCGCGGCAGCATGGCCGAGCGCCGCGCGCTGCTGGCCGAGCGGCACGACCCCTGGCGCGCCGCCACCGTGCTCGAACCGCGCGGCAGCGACGTCGTGGTCGGTGCGCTGCTGTGCGAACCGGTCGCGGCCGATGCCGCGGCCGGCGTGATCTTCTTCAACAACGCGGGCTACCTCGGCATGTGCGGCCACGGCACCATCGGCCTGGTCGCGAGCCTCGCGCACATGGGCCGCATCGGCCCCGGCGAGCACCGCATCGAAACGCCCGTGGGCACCGTCACCACCACGCTGCACGAAGACGGCGCGGTCAGCGTGCGCAACGTGCCCGCGTACCGGCACCTGCACCAGGTGGCCGTCGAACTGCCGGGTCATGGCACGGTGCGCGGCGACGTGGCCTGGGGCGGCAACTGGTTCTTCCTCGTGAGCGAGGCCGCGCACGGCCAGCGCGTGGCGAGCGACAACCTCGCCGCGCTCACCGACTACACGGCCGCGCTGCGGCGCGCGCTCGCGGCGCAGGGCATCACGGGCGCCGAGGGCGCGGAGATCGACCACATCGAACTGTTCGCCGACGACGCGGACGGCGCCGACAGCCGCAACTTCGTGCTGTGCCCCGGCAATGCCTATGATCGCTCGCCCTGCGGCACCGGCACCAGCGCCAAGATCGCCTGCCTCGCGGCCGACGGCAAGCTCGCGCCCGGCCAGGTGTGGACGCAGGCCAGCGTGATCGGCAGCCGCTTCGAGGCCCGCTACGAGCCCGCCGACGACGGCCGCGTCATCCCCACGCTGCGCGGCCGCGCCCACATCAGCGCCGAAGCCACCCTGCTGATCGACGAGGCCGACCCCTTCGCCTGGGGCATCCGGCTCTGACACGGCAGATGGCCGACGCGGACGCGATCGTCATCGGCGCCGGCATCGTCGGCGCCGCCTGCGCGCATGCGCTCGCGCGCGCGGGCCGTCGCGTGCGCGTGATCGATGCGCGCCGGGGCGGTGCCACCGGCGCCGGCATGGGCCACCTCGTGGCGATGGACGACAACCGCGCCGAGCTCGAACTCAGCAGCCGCTCGATCGACCTGTGGCGCGCGCTCGCGCCGCGCATGCCGGCCGATTGCGCGCACAGCGCCTGCGGCACGCTCTGGATCGCCGCCGACGACGCGGAGATGGCCGAGGCCGAACGCAAGCGCGAGCGGCTCGCCGCGCAGGGCATCGCGAGCCGGCTGCTCGACGCGAAGGCCTTGGCCGCGGCCGAACCCGCATTGCGCGCCGGCCTCGCGGGCGCGCTCGAGGTGCCGGGCGACGGCATCCTCTATGCGCCGAACGCGGCGCGCTGGCTGCTCGCGGACGCGGGCGCCGCGATCGAATTCGAGCAGGCCCAGGTCGAGGCCATCGAGGACGACGGCACGCTGCGTCTCGCCGACGGCGGCCGGCGCCGCGCCGCGCAGCTCGTGCTGGCTGCCGGCCTCGAGGCGGCCGCGCTGTGCCCCGAACTGCCGCTGCGGCCCAAGAAAGGCCACCTGCTGATCACCGACCGCTATCCGAGCACTGTGCGGCACCAATTGGTCGAGCTCGGCTACGTCACCAGCGCGCACCATGCCGAGGGCGACTCGGTCGCCTTCAACGTGCAGCCGCGGCCCACGGGGCAGCTGCTGGTCGGTTCTTCACGGCAGTTCGACACCACCGATCCCGCGGTCGAGCCCGCGATGCTCGCGCGCATGCTGCGGCGCGCGATCGACTACCTGCCGGGCCTCGGCGAACTCAATGCCATCCGCAGCTGGACCGGCCTGCGCGCCGCCACGCCCGACGGCCTGCCGCTGCTGGGCGCGCATCCGTGGCGCGAGAAACTGTGGCTCGCTCTCGGCCACGAGGGCCTGGGTGTGACCACCGCGCCGGGCAGTGCCGAACTGCTGGTGGCGCTGATGACGGGCCTCGCGCCGCCGTTCGATGCGCGGCCCTTTGCGCCCGAACGGCTGCTGGAGACGGTGGCATGAACGCCGCGCCGCAGGTTCTGTTGCAGATCGACGGCCGTGAGGTGCGCGTCGCGGCCGGCAGCTCGGTCGCCGCCGCGCTGCGCATCGCCGACACGACGCCGGCCATGGGCGTCGCGCGCGTCTCCGTCACGGGCCAACCGCGCGCGCCCTTCTGCGGCATGGGCATCTGCCAGGAATGCCGCGTCGCCATCGACGGCCGCCGCCGCCTCGCCTGCCAGACCGTCTGCGGCGAAGGCATGCGCGTGGAGACCCTGCGATGAGCACCGACGCCGTCGGCCTCGAACACTGCGACCTGCTGATCGTCGGCGCCGGTCCCGCGGGCATGGCCGCCGCGCTGGCGGCCGCGCCCAGCGGCGCGTCCATCGTCGTGATCGACGACAACCCCGTGCCCGGTGGCCAGATCTGGCGCGACGGTCCCGGTGCCGCCCTGCCGCCGGCCGCGCGCCGGCTGCGCGAGGCGCTGGCCGCCCGCGCCAACGTGCGCGTGCGCAGCGGCACGCACGTGGTGGCCGCCAGCGCGCCGCGCGAGTTGCTGCTCGAGGAAGCAGAGCGCGCCTGGCGCCTGCGCTGGGACAGGCTCGTGCTGTGCACCGGCGCGCGCGAACGCCTGCTGCCCTTTCCGGGCTGGACCCTGCCCGGCGTGACCGGCGCGGGCGGCCTGCAGGCGCTGATTAAGGCCGGCCTGCCGGTGGCGGGCGAGCGCATCGTCGTCGCCGGCACCGGCCCGCTGCTGCTGGCGGCCGCGGCCACCGCGCGCCAGGCGGGCGCGAAGGTGCTGCGCATCGCCGAGCAGGCGGCCTTCGGCGCGGTCGCGGGCTTCGCGCTGGGGCTCGCGCGCTGGCCCGGCAAGGCGGTGCAGGCGCTGACGCTGGCCGATGCGGCCTACCGCACCGGCTCGCACGTGGTCGAAGCACGGGGCACGACACGGCTCGAATCGGTGCGCCTGAACCAGGGTGGCCGCATGCAGGAGATGGCCTGCGAGCGCCTGGCCTGCGGTTTCGGCCTCGTGCCCAACACCCAGCTCGGCCAGATGCTCGGCTGCGCGCTCGCGCCCTTCGGCGACAGCGGCACGCTCGCGCTGGCCGTCGACGCGCGACAGGCCACCAGCCTGGACGGCGTCTACGCGGCCGGCGAATGCACGGGCTTCGGCGGCAGCGAACGCGCGCTCGCCCAGGGCGCCATCGCGGGCCATGCGGCCGTCGGCGACGAAAAGGCCGCACGGTTGCAATACGCCGAGCGCGCGCGCTGGAACGCTTTCGCCACGCGCCTGCACCGCAGCTTCGCGCCCGGTCCCGCGATCCGCGCGCTGGCCCGGCCCGACACGCTGGTGTGCCGCTGCGAGGACGTGTCCCTCGCGGCGCTCGCCAGCTGCGGCGGCTGGACCGACGCCAAGCTGCACCAGCGCTGCGGCATGGGGCCGTGCCAGGGGCGCGTGTGCGGCGATGCCGCGCAGTTCCTGTTCGGCTGGACGCCGCCCGCGCCGCGGCCGCCGCTGTCGCCCGTGCGCATCGCGACGCTGGCCGGCCTGGGCGCGCGCGACCCGGACTGATCCACACTACGCAGATCCGCGTCCCCGAACATCCATGGCTGCTCCGATCCCCGCCCCTGACCCCGCGTCCGCCCCGAAGCGCCGCGCCGCCGACATGGCCTACGACGCCATCGAGACCCTGCTGTCCACGCTGCAGCTCGAGCCCGGCAGCCAGATCGTCGAGGCCGAGCTGGCCGAGCGCACCGGCCTGGGCCGCACGCCGGTGCGCGAGGCGCTGATGCGCATGGTGTCGATCGGCCTCGTCGTGCAGCAGGCGCGCCGCGGGCTGCTGGTGTCGACCATCGACCTCGCCGACCACCTCGACGTGGTGCAGACGCGCCGCGTGCTCGAGCAGCTGATCGCCACCTGCTCCGCGCGCCGCGCCACCGCGCCGCAGCGCAAGGAGATCGTGCGCTGCGCCGAGCAGATGGTGGAGGCGGCCGCGCGCGGCGACCTCGACGGCTACATGCGCGCCGACCATGCGCTCGACCTCGTGAACCACCAGGCCAGCCACAACGACTCGGCCGTCAAGGCCGTCACGCCGCTGATCGTGCAGTGCCGCCGCTTCTGGTACGCCTACCAGCACCAGGGCGAGATCGTCGAGGGCGCCAACGCCCACCTCGAACTCGCGCAGGGCATCGCCACCGGCGACGAGGCCGCCGCCACCGCGGGCGCCGACCGGTTGATGGACTACCTCGAGCGCTTCGCGCGCAAGATCATCGACCGCTAGGCGTCTGCGCGGGCTTGCGGGGAATTCCGCGTGCATCGCGCGCACCCGCGGCGCATACTGACCCGATGGCCGCCGCACCCCGAGCCCGTCCCGAGGATTTCTTCAGCACCGACGAATGGCAGGCGCTGACCGCGCGCTCGTCGTGGAGGGGGTTGTGGCTGGTCGCGCACTGCTGGGGCGTCATCGGCCTCGCGATGCTGGTGGGCATCGTGTGGCCGTGGACCATCCCGTTGATGGTGCCGATCGTCGGCGCGCGCCAGCTCGGCCTGTTCATCCTGATGCACGACGCGGCCCATGCGGGGCTGCATCGCAACCGCCGCGTCAACGACTGGGTCGGCCACTGGCTGTGCTCGTCGACCCTGCGCGACTACCGGCCCTACCACCTGCAGCACCACCGCTTCGTGCAGCAGACCGAGGACCCCGACCTCGTGCTGTCGGCGCCGTTCCCGATCTCGCGCGCCTCGATGTGGCGCAAGGTCGTGCGCGACCTCAGCGGCCAGACCTTCTACAAGCAGCGCTTTGGCCCTATCGCCGAAGGCATTCGCCAGCGCGCACCGGGCGAATCGGCGCTGAAGGCGTTCGGCCGCGAACTCGCGAAGGACCGCCGCTTCTTGCTCGCCAACGGCCTCGGGCTGCTGGCCTTCGCGCTGGCCGGCTACGGGTGGGCCTGGGTCCTGATGTGGCTGCTGCCCATGGCGACCTGGCTGCCGCTCGTGAGCCGGGTGCGCAACATCGCCGAGCATGCGCTGGTGGCGCAGAACGAGGCCGATCCGCTGCGCCAGGCGCGCACCACGCATGCCAACCTGGCCGAGCGCATCTTCATCGCGCCCTACTGGGTCAACTACCACTGCGAGCACCACATGTTCACCAGCCTGCCGTGCTGGAGCCTGCCGCAGGCGCACCGGCTGTTGCAGCGCGGCGGGACCACCGCGCGCATGGAGGTGCAGCCCGGCTACCTGAGCCTGTTGAAGCAGGCCACGGCGGCCTGACACTTCAGCGCGTCGCGGGTCGCGCCGCCGTGGGCAGCGCCCCGCGCTGCGCATGCTGGCTCAGCCAGATGCTCGCGATCACGATCGCGATGCCCGCCACCTGCAGCGGCGACAGCCGCTGGCCCAGCAGCACCCAGCCGAGGATCACCGCCGTCACCGGGCTCAGGAAGGCCAGCGAGGCGATGGCGGCCGGCTCCAGCCGCGCCACGCCGCGGAACCACAGGATGTAGGTCAGCGCGGCGCCCACCAGCCCTAGCCAGCCGAAGCCCAGCCAGTTGGTGGCCGTGAGCGGCGGCAGCGCCGGTTCGAGCCACAGCGCCACCGGCAGCAGCAGCAGGCCGCCCGCGGTGAGCTGCCAGGCGGTGAAGGTCAGTGCCGAGACCGGCGGCTGCCAGCGCCGCGCCAGCACGGTGCCGAAGGCCATCGACACCGCGCCCGCGAGCGCCGCCGCGATGCCCACCGCGTCGAGCCTGGCCTGCGGCGTGAGCACCAGCAGCGCCACGCCGCCGAAGCCCACGGCGGCCGCCACCACCGACAGCGCGCGCACCCGCGTGCCGAGCAGCGCGCTCGCGAGGAACACCACCATCAGCGGCTGCAGCGAGGTGATCGTGGCCGCCACCCCGCCCGGCAGCCGGTAGGCCGCGATGAACAGCATCGCCCACAGCAGCGAGAAATTGAGCGCGCCCAGCACCAGGATGCGGCCCCACCAGGCGCGCTCGGGCAGCTGCCGCACGATGGCCAGCAGCAGCAGGCCCGCGGGCAGCGCGCGCAGCATCGCGACCGTGAGCGGGTAGTTCGCGGGCAGCAGCTCGGTGGTGACGATGTAGGTGCTGCCCCAGATCGCGGGCGCGGCGGCGGTCAGCAGGATGTCGGTGCCCCGGGCGGGAGGGCGGGCGCTGCGGTCAGTGGTATCGGTCATGGAAGCTTGAATCTATTCAATTGACCGCTGGTTGTGAATGTCTGAATAATGAATTGATTCATTACCAATGGTTGTGGATCATGGACCATCTCACCGCCCTCCAGGTCTTCCGCACCGCCGCCACCAGCGGCAGCTTCGCGGGCGCGGCGCGCCAGCTCGGGCTGTCGGCCGCCGCGGTCAGCAAGAACATCGCCGAGCTCGAGGCGCACCTGAAGGTGCGGCTCATCAACCGCACCACGCGCAGCATGAGCCTCACCGAGGCCGGCGCCGCCTACCACCAGCGGCTCTCGCGCATCCTCGACGACCTGAGCGAGGCCGACGCCGCGCTCGCGCCGATGGGCAGCAGCCCGTCGGGCGTGCTGCGGGTCAGCGCGCCGCTGACCTTCGCGCTGACCTGCATCTCGCCCGGCATCCCGGCCTTCATGGAGCGCCATCCGAACCTGCGGCTCGAGCTCGACCTGCAGGACGCGCGCACCGACCTGATCGGCGGCGGATACGACCTCGCGATCCGCGGCAGCGACCGGCTCGAGGACTCGAGCCTGGTGGCGCGCGAGCTCACGACCATGACCCACGTGCTGTGCGGCGCGCCGGCCTATTTCGCCGCCCGTGGCCGGCCCGCGCGGCCCGAGGACCTGAAGGCCTTCGACTGCGTGCAGTTCACGCTCTCGGGCCATGCCCACAAGTGGACCTTCCGCCGCGCCGGCCGCAGCGTGGCGGTGCCGGTCGACGGGCGCTACAAGGTCAGCTCCAGCCTCGCGGTGCGCGACGCGCTGCTCGCGGGCTTCGGCCTGAGCCTGATCCCGCGCATCTACGTCGCGCAGGAACTGGCCGCGGGCCGGCTCGAGGCGGTGCTGGAAGACTGGGAGGCCGACCGCACGCCGGTCTATGCCGTCTATCCCTCGCGTCACCTGGCCGCGAAGACGCGCGCCTTCGTCGACTTCCTGCTCGAGCGCTTCGCCTCGCGCTGACCGTTGAGCAGCCGGCCGATGGGCGTGCGGCGCGCCAGCAGCTCGTAGCTCGCGAGCGCCACGAGCGAGGTGGCGGCGATGTTGAGGCCCATCTTCGCGAGCGCGCCCAGCGGCGCATGGAACAGCAGGACGCCGAAGCCGACGGTGCCGAGCATGTGGACCAGGTAGACCCAGTAGGAGCTGCGCGAGAGGTAGTCGAGCACGCCGTTGCGCCGCGGCAGCCAACGCACGAAGGCGCCGATCAGCGCCAGGCTCCAGAGCCAGCCGGCGGCGCCGTAGGCGAAGGCGATCCAGAAGGCGGCATGCGGCAAGGGCGTCGTGCCGCGCGCGGCGCCCAGCAGCACGAGCGTCGCGCCGAAGAAGGCCAGGCCCGCGAGCGCCAGGAGCTGGCAGCGCGCCGCGAAGCGGGCGAACAGCTCCTGCCGCCCGTGCAGGCACAGGCCGAACACGAAGAACAGGCCGCTGTGCACCCATTCGCCCCAGGGCGGCAGGAAGGAGCCGCTCTGCGGCGCCAGGCCCGTGGGATGGAAGGACCCGGCCACGGCCAGCGGCAGCGCCAGCACCAGGACGCCCCAGGGTTGGCGTGCCAGCAGCGCGAAGCCGCGCGAAAAGCCCGCGCGCAGCCGCGCCGGCACGAAGCGGCTCAGCTTCGCACCGGCCCAGGCCAGCACGCAGAACCAGAACAGCTGGTAGATAAACCACAGGTGCAGCGTGTTGAACGGCGAGCCGCCCGGCGGGCGCGGCGGCGCCAGCGCCGCGTCGAGTCCCGGCACGCCGCGCACCGTGAGGTGGATGTAGACCATCGCGAGCAGCGTGGTCAGCACGAACAGCGGCGGCCAGAACAGCGCGAAGGGCAGGGCGAGCCGCAGCGCGCGGTTGCGCAGCATGCCGCCGGCGCCGCGCCGCTCGATCAGCAGCGCGACGAAGAAGCCCGCGAGCACGAAGAACACCGGCATGCGGAAGCCGTGGATGAACAGCAGCAGCAGGTCGGCGACGCGCGAGGTCTGCGGGTCGCGCCAGGGCAGCGGCGAGGCGACGGTGAGGTGGTTGAGGGCCACGTGCAGCACGATGCCCAGCCACATCATGAGGGCGCGCAGGTTGTCGAGCGCGTGCAGACGTTGCGGGGCGGAAGGAGGGGTGTTGGCGTTGTTCATGCGGCCACTGTTGGGCCTCACGCAACGTCAGGGTCAAGCGGGCGCGAAGAGGTTTTTCAGGCCGCGCGCAGCGTCGCCATGGCGCGCAGCAGCAGCTCGCGCACCGGCGGCGCGGTCACCGCCGCGGCCTGCAGCACGGGCTCGGTGGCCATGGCCTGCATCAGCCGGCCCGCGATGCCCGGGTCGTGGTCGCAGAAGGCATCGAACAGCGCGGCCCATTCGCGCGCGATCGCCTGCACGGCCGGGTCGCCGGGCGCCGCGCCCTGGGCCTGCAGGGCCTCGAGCTTGCCCGAGAGCCGGCGCCAGGCCGCGTCGGGCGGTGTGCCCAGGCGCGCGAAGTCCTCGGCGTCGAGGTGGCGCAGCAGCGCGGCCATGCGCAGGCCGATGGCCTCTTCGATGTAGCCGATCAGCGCGGCCGAGGGGCCGTCGTCGCGCCGCGCCACCGGCTCGCTGCGGTACATCTCGCCCCAGCGTTCGATCAGGTCGTAGTTGCCGTCCATCCACTGGCCCATCAGCGTCATCCAGCGCGCGGCCAGCGGCTGCAGCTCGAGCGCATCGGCCGGCACGCCGCGCGCCATGCGCTCGCTCACCTCGGCGATCAGCGGCGGCCACTGGTCGGCCACGGCCTTCCAGTTCGCCATCAGCGCACGGATCTCCTCCGGGCTGAAGTAGCGGCCGTAGGTGCTCATCTGCTCGAGCGTCGCGAGCCAGTCGCCGGTGTCGGGCCGGCTGCCCTCGGCCAGCCGCTGTTCGAGCAGCGCGAGCCGCTCGCGCAGCGTGGTGGCCTGCGCGATCTGCCGGTCGAGCGCGGCGATCTGGCGCGCGACGATCGCGGGCAGCGATTCGCCGCCCGCGCCCAGCAGCCCGCCGATCTCGGCCAGCGGCAGCCCGAGCAGCCGCAGCGCCTGGATCGCGTGCAGCCGCGCGATGTCGTCGGGGCCGTAGAGCCGGTAGCCGGCCTCCGAGCGCGCCGAGGGCGCGAGCAGGCCGATGGCGTCGTAGTGATGGAGCGTGCGCACCGTGAGCCCGGTGCGCCGCGCGAGTTCGCCGACCTGGAGCAGCATGGCGGCGCCGCCGGGGCTCAGTCCCCGGACGGCACCGGTTCGGGCCCGGGCCAGCCCAGCAGCTCGGCCAGCCGCTGCACCACCCAGTCGGCCTCGGCCGGCTGCAGGCCCGCCTCGGGCACGGCCAGGCCGGCGCGGATGCGCGCCAGGATCTCGCTTTCGACCGGCACCTCGGTGTGGTGCTGGATCTGCGCATGGCCCACCAGGTGGCTGGCCAGGTCCTCGCAGATCTCGTAGCGCTCGCGCACCACGCCGATAGGTTCGCGCAGCCGCTGCCGCGCGTCGGTGTAGACGGCGAAGAACGAGGGCGGGATCAGGATCTGGTTGTCGTCGGACATCGAAGGGTTATAGCCCCTGGCAGGGGCCCCTCAACGACGAAACGCGCCCGCGGGCGCGTTTCGTCGGGGTTTCGCACCACCGGCCCGGCGGGCCGTGGCGGCGAAGGCCGGATCAGCCGCCCTTCTTGGCGCGCTTGCCGGGGTTCTTCTTGCTGCGCGTCGCGGTGCCGCGCTCGAGGCTGACCTTCTGGCCGCCACCGTTGCGCGGCAGGGTGAAGCCGGGCAGGGGCACGGGCTTCGGGCTGGCGAGACGGTCGGCTTCGGTACGGATTTTCTTGGGCATGGAAAGCTCGGGTAAAAGTGAAGTTCGAAGGCGTAATTAGGCCACAGCGAGGATTTTGCATGCCAGAAAGCGCAATGGGGGGAGACATGGCCCGGCCGAGGTTCGTCACGGGCTCGCTGCTGCGGCATGTCTGCGTGATGGCGGGCACCGGCGCCATCGGCCTGATCGCGGTGTTCGCGGTCGACCTGATCAACCTGTTCTACATCTCGCTGCTCGGCGAGAAAGCCATCGCCGCGGCCGTGGGTTTCGCGGGCGTGGTCGGCTTCTTCCACACCTCGCTGTGCATCGGGCTGATGATCGGCATCGCCGCCGTGGTCTCGCGCACCGTGGGCGCCGGCCGCGCGCACGATGCGCGCCGCATCGCCACCGCGAGCCTGGTGCTGATGGCGGCGATCTCGCTGGTGGCCGGCAGCGGCACCGCCTTCTTCCTCGGCCCGGCCGTGCATGCGCTGGGCGCCGAGGGCGAGACCGCGCGCTTCGCGCAGCGCTACCTCGCGATCACGGTGCACACGATGCCGCTGCTCGGGATCGGCATGGCCTGCTCGGCGCTGCTGCGCGCGGTCGGCGACGCGCGGCGCGCCATGATGGTCACCCTGATCGGCGCCTTCGTCACCGCGGTGCTCGACCCGATCCTGATCTTCGGCTTCGGCATGGGGCTCGACGGCGCCGCCGTGAGCGCCGTGTTCTCGCGGCTGGCGCTGGCCGCGGTCGGGCTGCATGGCGTGGCGGTGCGGCACCGCATGCTGGGCCGCTTCGAGCCGAAGCAACTGGGCGCCGACGCCCGCGCGATGGCCGCGGTGGCCGGGCCGGCGGTGCTGACCAATCTCGCGACGCCGGTGAGCGCCGCCTTCGTCACCCACACCATCGCGCAGTTCGGGCCCGCGGCCGTGGCCGGCGCCGCCACCATCGACCGCGTAAGCCCGGTGGCCTTCGG
Source organism: Variovorax sp. GW821-FHT10D07 (assembly GCF_059415325.1). NCBI lineage: Bacteria > Pseudomonadati > Pseudomonadota > Betaproteobacteria > Burkholderiales > Comamonadaceae > Variovorax > Variovorax sp. GW821-FHT10D07. The sequence continues at coordinate 270,606 of NZ_JBWKMZ010000009.1, forward strand.
GCTGGTCTATGCGCTGAGCGGCGCGGTCGGGCCGATCCTGGCGCAGAACCTCGGCGCGGGGCAGTACCGGCGCGTGCGCCAGGGGCTGCGCGACAGCCTGCTGGTCATGGGCGTGTCGGTGGCGGTGGCCTGGGCGGTGCTGGCGCTGGGGCAGGACGTCCTGATCCGGGCCTTCTCGGCCGACGGCGTCTCGGCCGAACTGATCGCGCTGTTCTGCAGCTGGCTGGCGGCCAGCTTCTTCTTCGCGGGCGGGCTGTTCGTGGCCAATGCCTCGTTCAACAACCTCGGCCATCCGCTGCTGTCGACGGTCTTCAACTGGGGCCGCGCGACGGTGGGCACGGTGCCCTTCGTCTGGTGGGGCGCGCAGTACGGCGCGGCCGGCGTGCTGATCGGGCAGGCGGTGGGCGCCTCGATCTTCGGCGTGCTCGCGGTGACGGTGGCGTTCCGGCTCGCGAACCGGCTGGCGTTGCGCGAGGACATCGCGCCGGCGCCGCCCGAAGACGCGGTGCCGGTGCTCGACGCACCGGTCGCGCCGACCTCGGCGGCCGGTGGCGCGGCGGCGCTCGCGGGCGACCTCAGAGATCCAGCAGCCGGACCTTGACGCTCTTGCCCTTGATGCGGCCGTCGTTGAGCTTGCGCGTCGCCTCGGCGGCGATGCCGCGCTCGACCGCGACGTAGGTCGAGTACTCGTTGACGTTGATCTTGCCGACCTGCTCCTTCGCATAGCCGCAGTCGCCGGTCAGCGCGCCCAGCACGTCGCCGGCGCGGATCTTCTCCTTGCGTCCGCCCACGATCTGCAGCGTGGTCATCGGCGGTGCGAGCGGCGCGCCCTTGCCGGGCGTGAGCTCGGCGAGTTCGTGCCACTCGGATTCGCGGCCCTGCAGCTGCTCGATCTTTCCGACGAAGCCCATCTCGTCCATGCTCGCGAGGTTCAGCGCCAGGCCCTCGGCGCCGCCCTGCTGGCCGACGCGGCCGGTGCGGCCGATGCGGTGCACGTGCACCTCGGCATCGGGCGTCACGTCGACGTTGATCACCGCCTCGAGCTGCGCGATGTCCAGGCCGCGCGCCGCCACGTCGGTGGCCACCAGCACCGAGCAGCTGCGGTTGGCGAACTGCACCAGCACCTGGTCGCGTTCGCGCTGCTCGAGTTCGCCGAACAGCGCGAGCGCGCTGAAGCCCTGCGCCTGCAGTACGTCGACCAGGTCGCGGCACTGCTGCTTGGTGTTGCAGAAAGCCAGCGTGCTGGCCGGGCGGAAGTGGTCGAGCAGCCGGCTCACGGTGTGCAGCCGTTCGCCGTCCTTGATCTGGTACCAGCGCTGGCGGATCGCGCTGCCCGTGTGCTGGGCCTGCACCGCGATCTGCTGCGGGTCCTTCATGAACTGCTGCGCGAGCTTGGCGATGCCTTCGGGGTAGGTGGCCGAGAACAGCAGCGTCTGGCGCTCCTTCGGGCACTGGCGCGCCACGGTCACGATGTCGTCGAAGAAGCCCATGTCGAGCATGCGGTCGGCCTCGTCGAGCACCAGCGTGTTGAGCGCGTCGAGCGTGAGGTTCTCGCGCTCGAGGTGGTCCATGATCCGCCCCGGCGTGCCCACCACCACGTGGGCGCCGTGCTCCAGGCTCGCGGTCTGCCCGCGCAGCGCGACGCCGCCGCACAGCGTGACCACCTTGATGTTCTCTTCCGCGCGCGCCAGCCGGCGAATCTCGGTCGTGACCTGGTCGGCCAGTTCGCGCGTCGGGCACAGCACCATCGCCTGCACCGCGAAGCGGCGCGGATTGAGGTTGGCCAGCAGCGCCAGCGCGAAGGCGGCGGTCTTGCCGCTGCCGGTCTTGGCCTGGGCGATCAGGTCCTTGCCGAGCAGCGCGCTCGGCAGGCTCGCGGCCTGGATCGGCGTCATGCGCGCGTAGCCGAGCTGCGCCAGGTTGGCCAGCATCTGCGGCGCGAGCGACAGGGTGGCGAAATCGTCGGGGGAGGTGGTGGTCATGGCGTGGCCGCCAGCAAGCCCGGCGGAGGCGTGAGAGACGGTGGAAAGACGTGGGGAGGAAAAAAATCAGGGCCTTGCAGCCCGCCGCCGGGGCGACAGTGCTGCAAGGCCCTCGGGGGCTGCGACGGTCGGCGCGTGCCGCTCGGTCAGCGGCGCTGGGCGCCGTTGTTGCCGCCGGGACCCGACGGCGGAGGACCGCGGCGTTCCAGGTGACGGAACGTGATGCGGCCCTTGGTCAGGTCGTAGGGCGAGAGTTCCAGCGACACCTTGTCGCCCGCCAGGATGCGGATGTGGTGCTTGCGCATCTTGCCGCCGCTGTAGGCGATCAGCTGGTGACCGTTGTCGAGCGTGACGCGGTAGCGCGAATCGGGCAGGACTTCGGTCACTGCGCCGTTCATTTCGATCAGTTCTTCCTTCGGCATGCTTTACCTCGAATCTTCGTTGTCTGTTGGATATGAATGAAATCCGTCGTGTTTGGTTTCAGGCGCGACGGCCGGCCGACACACACGGCGCAGCGGGGACGCGCTCTGCTCGCTTCAACATGAACGAAGACCGTGGTGGCAATCATGGGCGCCGGAACTGGCGCTCCAACACACGGCAAAAACCGGCGTGCCTGGCGGGGGAGGTGCGGAACCCGGGGATTTCAAATCGGGTTCAGGGGGCCTCGGTGCCAATCGGCCAACCGGTGGGGTGACGAGAAATGACTTCGTCGTAGTATCGAAACGAACCCGGCATTGTAACCGGACTGGCATGACTGTTGCTCAGGTTTCGGCCGGGACTGGCGCGAACGCGCGACAAATCGATCGATAATGCTATCAAAAAAGTAGCTGAAAGCCCTCAGGCCGCCGCGGGCTCCCCGACCCGCGCGACCGCGCCGCCGCCGCGTCGGCGGCCATGGGCCAGCAGCAGCAGGCCGACGAGCTGGCAGGCCGCGCCCACCCAGCCGACGGCGCTCACGCCGAACCACGCGATCGCCACGCCGCCGAACAGCGAGCCGGCCGCGATCCCGAGGTAGATCGCCGAGGCGTTGAGCGACAGCGTCATCGGCGCGCGTTCGGGCGCCAGCCGGATCAGCCGCACCGCCTGCGCCGGCCCGAAGCCCCAGCCCGCGAAACCCCACAGTGCCGCCAGGCCCACCACGGCCGGCAGCGCCAGGCCGCCGGGCAGCGCCTGGGCCGCCAGCGACAGCCCGCCGAGGACCGCCACCAGCAGCAGTGCGAAGCCGCGCGCCACTTGGTCGGCGCCGAACCGGTCGGTGGCCCAGCCGCCGGCCGCGGTGCCGAGCGCCGCCGCCACGCCGATGGCGACGAACACCGCGCCGATGCCTTCGGGGCCGATGCCCACCGTGCGCGAGAGGAACAGTGCGATGTAGGTGTAGAAGCTGAAGCCACCCGTGGTCCAGAGCACGCTGACGCCGAGCCCGGCCAGCACGCCCGGCGCGCGCAGCACGGCGAAGGCCGCGCCGCCCGATGCGGCGGGCGCCGCCGCCGCGAGCCGGCGTGGTAGCCCGGCCGCCAGTCCCACGGTCGCGACCAGGCCCAGCGCGGCGATCAGCAGGTAGGCCGTGCGCCAGCCGCCCCAGCCCGCGATCCAGGCGCCCAGCGGCACGCCGAGCGCCACCGCCAGCGTGCCGCCGCCGGTGACGATCGCCAGTGCTCGGCCGCGCAGCGCGGGCGACACCAGCGAAGCCGCCACCGCGCTCGCGGTCGGCACGAACACGCCCGCCACCAGGCCCAGCGCCAGCCGGGCCAGCGCAAGCTGGCCGAAGCCCTGCGCCATCGATGCCAGCAGCGTGAGGCCGCTGAAGGCCGCGAGGCTCGCGACCAGCAGCGGCCGGCGGCCGAAGCGCGCGCAGGCCGCGGCCATCAGCGGCGAGCCGATCGCATAGCTGAGCGCGAACAGCAGCACGAGCTGGCCCGCGTGCGTGGGGCTGATCCGCAGGTCGGCCGCGAGCACGGGCAGCAGTCCGGCGACGATGAAGCTCTCGGTGCCGATCGCGAAGGCGCCGAGCGCGAGCCAGGCGAGGCTGAGCGGCAGGCGCTCGGGCGCGGTGGAAGAAGAGGGGTCGTGGTGCATGGCGTTTCTCCGTCGAGCATTCGATGGGGTCCAGCGTAGGCTTGCGATTGGTTCCTCAAAAGAACCACAATCGGCCAATTCCATGGAGCCACTTTTCGAGCTGTCTCTGCAGCTGCCCGCGGCCGGCTCGCGCGAACTGCTGCGCGAGCTGCACCGGCAGCTGCACGCCGCCATCCTCGACGGCCGGCTGCGGCCCGGCGCCCGCCTGCCCGCCACGCGCGCGCTCGCGCAGCGCCTGGGCGTGTCGCGCAACACCATGCTGGCGGCCTACGACCTGCTGCTCAGCGAGGGCTACCTGGTCGCCCGTCCCGGGGCCGGCACCTACGTGGCCGACACCCTGCCAGCCTCGCGCCGCGGCCGGTCGCCACGCACCGCCGCGCTCACCGAGGCCGGCACGCCCCGCCGCGATCCACGCCTGGCCCCGCCGCGCGTGCCCGGCGCCGGCCTGCCGCCCACGCTGCAGCAGCGCCCGGCGCGCGACGATTTCCGCATCGGCCTGCCCGATGCGAGCGCGCTGCCCTTCGACATCTGGCGCCGGCTGTCCGACCGCGCGCTGCGCCGTATCGCGCGCGGCGGCGGCGAAGCGGCGCAGTACGCCGATCCGCGCGGCCAGCCGGCGCTGCGCGAGGCGATCGCGCGCCACGTGTCCTTCACGCGCGCGGTCGGCTGCGGCGCCGACGACATCGTCGTCACCGCCGGCGCGCAGCAGGCCTTTGGGCTGCTCGCGCGCATCCTCGTCGTGCCGGGGCGCACGGTGGTGGCGGTCGAGCAGCTGTCCTATCCCTCGCTGCGCGAGGCCCTGGCGGCCGCCGGCGCGAAGGTGGTGTCCGTGCCCACCGACGCCGAGGGCCTGTGCGTCGACCGGCTGCCGGCCGAGGCGCGCGTGGTCTGCGTGACGCCCTCGCACCAGTTCCCCACCGGCGTGGCCATGTCGACGCCGCGGCGCGCCGCGCTGCTGGCCTTCGCGCGCGAGCGTCATGCGGTGGTGATCGAGGATGACTACGACAGCGAATTCCGCTTCGCCGGCCGCCCGCTCGACGCGCTGCAGACGCTGGACCGCGCCGACTCGGTCTGCTACGTGGGCACCTTCTCGAAGAGCCTCTTTCCCGCGCTGCGCCTGGGCTTCGTGGTGGCGCCGCCGTGGGCGCGCGCGGCGCTGGTGCGCATGCGCGAGCTGGCCGACTGGCACAGCCCGGTGCTGGGCCAGGACGCGCTGGCCGACTTCATCGCCGAGGGCCACCTGGCGCGCCACATCCGCAAGATGCGCAAGGTCTACGGCGAGCGCCGCCGCGCGCTGCTCGAGGCCCTGGTGCGCCACGGCGCGGACCTGTTCGAGGCCATTCCCTCGCAGGCCGGCCTGCATCTGTCGGCCCGGCTGCATGCGCCGCTGCGCTCCGACCTGCTGGCCCGGCGCGCGGCCGAGGCCGGCATCACGCTGGCGCCGCTGTCGCGCTATGCGCTCGATCCGCACGCGGCCGATGTGCCCGAGGGCCTGGCCTTCGGCTACGGGCTGATCGAGGCCGCGCGCATCGACGACGCGATCCGGCGCGTGGCGCAGCTCGCGCGCGCCGGCTGACGCAGCCTCCCGTGCAGGCGGTCGAGCGCAGCCACGGGAGCCGACGGCCTACACCGCGCGCCGGGGGCGCCACGCTCAATGGTCCGACCCAGGATGCCAAAGGAGCCTCGACCATGAACGACACCGCCACGCATGCCCGCACTCCGGTGCGCTTCGATCCCTCCGTCGAGACCGAGCGCGAGGACGAGGCCCAGACCCAGATCGAGCTGGTCGCCACCTTGCGCGAGATGGCGCAGACCATGGCCGAGCACACCGGCCATGCCATGCGCGCCGTGCACGCCAAGAGCCACGGCCTGCTGCATGCCGAACTCGTCGTGCCCGAGGGTCTGCCGCCCGAGTACGCACAGGGCCTGTTCGCCAGGCCGGGGCGCCATCGCGCGGCGATGCGGCTGTCGACGCCGCCGGCCGAGGTGCTCGACGACCGCATCTCGCTGCCGCGCGGCATGGCGCTCAAGGTGTTCGATGTCGAGGGCGAGCGCGTCGAGGGCTCCGAGGACCACACCACGCAGGACTTCCTGTTCGTCGACGGCCCGGTGTTCGTCGCACCCGACGCGCGCGGCTTCCTGCGCAGCCTCAAGCTGCTCGCCGCCACCACCGACCGCGCGCCGACCGGCAAGCTGCTGCTGTCGGGCGTGCTGCAGAGCATCGAGAAGCTGATCGAGGTCGCGGGTGGCTCGAGCGCGAAGCTGGTCGCGCTGGGCGCGCATCCGCTGACCCATCCGCTGGGCGCCACCTTCTTCACCCAGGTGCCGATCCGCTTCGGCGATCACATCGCCAAGCTGCAGCTCGCACCGGTGTCCGATGCACTCGTCGCGCTCGAGAAGGCAGAGCTGCATCTGGACGGCAAGCCCGACGGCACGCGCGAGGCGGTGATGGACTTCCTGCGCACGCATGGCGGCGAGTGGGAGCTGCGGGCCCAGCTGTGCGTCGACCTCGAGCGCATGCCGGTCGAGGACGCCTCGGTCGAATGGCCGCAGGAACTCAGCCCTTACGTGACGGTGGCACGCGTGTTGGCGCCGCCGCAAGCGGGCTGGAGCGGGGAGCTGTCGCGCGAGATGGACGATGGCATGGCCTTCAGCCCCTGGCAGGCGCTCGCGGCGCACCGGCCGCTGGGCGGGGTGATGCGCGCGCGCAAGGCGGCCTATGCGGCCTCGTCGGAATTTCGCAGCGAGCGCAACGGCTGCCCGCTGCACCGCTGAGCGGCTGCGTCAGTCGAGGCCGAGCATGCGCCGGTTGGCCGCCACGTCGACGCCGCCGGCCGCGAAGTCGTCGAAGGCCCGGTCGGCCACGCGGATGATGTGGTCGGCGATGAACTTCGCGCCCTCGCGCGCGCCGTCCTCGGGGTGCTTGATGCAGCACTCCCACTCGAGCACCGCCCAGCCCGGGAAGTCGTACTGCGCCATCTTCGAGAAGATGGCCTTGAAGTCGACCTGCCCGTCGCCCAGCGAGCGGAAGCGCCCGGCGCGGTCGATCCACTTCTGGAAGCCGCCGTACACGCCCTGCTTGCCGGTCGGGTTGAACTCGGCGTCCTTCACGTGAAAGATCTTGATGCGCTCGTGGAAGTGGTCGATGTAGGCCAGGTAGTCGAGCTGCTGCAGCACGAAGTGGCTCGGGTCGTAGAGCAGGCAGGCGCGCGGATGGTTGTTCACGCGCTCGAGGAACATCTCGTAGCTCACGCCGTCGTGCAGGTCCTCGCCCGGATGGATCTCGTAGCCCACGTCCACGCCCACGGCGTCGAAGGCATCGAGGATCGGGCGCCAGCGGCGCGCGAGCTCGTCGAAGGCCTCCTCGATCAGTCCCGGCGGGCGCGGCGGCCACGAGTACAGGTAGGGCCAGGCCAGCGCGCCCGAGAAGGTCGCGTGCGCCGTGAGGCCGAGGTTGGCCGAGGCCTGCGCCGCGTAGTGCAGCTGCTGCACCGCCCATTGCTGGCGCGCCGCCGGGTTGCCGCGCACCTCGGGCGCCGCGAAGCCGTCGAAGCCCGCGTCGTAGGCCGGGTGCACCGCGACGAGCTGACCCTGCAGATGGGTCGAGAGCTCGGTGATCGAGAGGCCGTGCGCGGCGAGCGTGCCCTGGATCTCCTCGCAGTAGGTCCTGCTCTCGGCGGCCTTCTTCAGGTCGATCAGCCGCGCGTCCCAGCTCGGGATCTGCACGCCCTTGTAGCCCAGGCCCGCGGCCCAGCCGGCGATCGCGTCGAGCGAGTTGAAGGGCGCGGTGTCGCCCGCGAACTGGGCCAGGAAGATGGCGGGCCCCTTGATCGTCTGCATGCGGTGTCTCCTTGTGGGCTCGACAGGATACTTCGCGGGTTCGGCTGACACACGACCGAAGTTCGGTAGGCGCAGAATGAATTTCGCTCACAGGGAACCCAACGAGATGCCCCAGCCCGTCTCCGCCCGACTCAAGATCGGTTTGTCCGCCTGCTTCTCGCACGCCGATCCGGCGCGCTCGCTGTTCACCAACAAGACCCTGCAGTACGTCGAGCAGTCGATCGCCCACTGGCTGATGTCGGCCGGTGCGATGGTGGTGATGGTGCCCTGCCCCACGGGCGAGACCGCGCGCGGCGACACCAAGCTGTCGCACTACGCCGAGTGGCTCGATGGCGTGGTGATGCACGGCGGGGCCGACGTCTGGCCCGGCAGCTATGGCGAGGTGCCGCTGAAGGACGCCTGGATCGGCGACCGCATCCGCGACCTCTACGACCTCGCGCTGGTCGAGGCCTTCGAGCAGGCCGGCAAGCCGATCTTCGGCGTGTGCCGCGGGCTGCAGCTCATCAACGTGGCCTTCGGCGGCACGCTCTACCAGGACATCGAGGAGCAGCACGGCCATCCCGAGACGCTGCGCCACCGCGATCCGGTGACCTACGACCAGAACTTCCACCAGATCGGGATCGTGCCGGGCACGCGGCTCGCGAAGCTCTATCCCGAGGTGCAGACCGCGCGCGTCAACAGCATCCACCACCAGGGCGTGAAGGACCTCGCGCCCGGTTTCGAGGTCGAGGCCTGGAGCCTGCCCGACCGGGTGGCCGAGGCGATCCGCCGCCGGCCCGAGCGCGGCCGCAGCTACATCGCGGCCACGCAGTGGCACCCCGAATTCCACAAGTACGGCAGCACCGAGACCGTGGACGACACGCCGATCCTGCACGACTTTCTGTGGGCCTGCGCCACCGCCAAGGTGGCGCCGAAGACCACGCTGCGCGGCGCGCCCGGCAAGATCCGCGACCGCGCCGCGCGCGTGCTGCAGCAGGCGCTGCTGCGGCGCCGCCGCTGAGCGCCGCGCCGGTTCAGCGGCGCTCGGACTTGGTCGAGTAGCCGCTGACGCCGGCGTCGACGGTGCCGAACACCGTCACGCCGCTGCCCGAGGAGGCGGTGCTGCCGGCATCGGCGGGGCGCGAGGACGAGGCACAGCCGGCGAGCGAGAAGCCCATGGCAAGGGCGAAGGCGGTGGCAATCAATGACTTCATGGAATCTGTCCCCAGGGGTGGATCGAACGACTATAGGCCGCGCGTCATGGCGCGCATGTAACAAGACCCCGCGCGCGGGGTCTTGTCGTTGGTGCCGCCGCGGCACGCCGGGTTCCCGCGGCGCGCGATCTTGAAGAAAAACTGCAAGCCGCTTCGCTCGCTGGGCGGCTTATCAAAGGCGGAAGCCGGGCGCACATTCAGGGCGCACAACACCCAGAGGACACCGCCATGACATCCGCTCCCGCTCCTTCTTCACCCCAGCGCACCTGGTTCATCACCGGCGTGAGCACCGGCTTCGGCCGCGCGCTCGCGCAGGAGGCGCTGGCCGCCGGCCACCGCGTGGTCGGCACCCTGCGCGACGAGGCCGCGCGCGCCGCCTTCGACGCGCTGCAACCCGGCCGCTCCTTCGGCCGCCTGCTCGACGTGACGCGCCACGACGAGGTCGAGCGCGTGGTGGCCGAGGTCGAGGCCGGCGTCGGCGCCATCGACGTGCTGGTCAACAACGCCGGCTACGGCCATGAAGGCACGCTCGAGGAATCCTCGCTCGACGAGGTGCGCCGGCAGTTCGAGGTCAACGTGTTCGGCGCGGTGGCCGTCGCCAGGGCCGTGCTGCCCTTCATGCGCGCGCGCCGCCGCGGCCACATCCTCAACATCACCTCGATGGGCGGCATCGTCACCTTCCCGGGGCTCGGCATCTACCACGGCAGCAAATTCGCGCTCGAGGGCCTCTCGGAGGCGCTCGGCAAGGAAGTGGCGAGCTTCGGCATCCGCGTCACGGCCGTGGAGCCGGGCGGTTTTCGCACCGACTGGGCCGGCCGCTCGATGGTGCGCGCGCCGCAGACCATCGCCGACTACGCACCGGTGCTGGGCCCGGTGCGCGAGGCGCGGCTGGCGCGCAGCGGCAAGCAGGCGGGCGATCCGGTGAAGGCGGCGCGCGCCATGTTGCGCATCGTCGAAGCGCCGACGCCGCCCGCGCACCTGCTGCTGGGCAGCGATGCGGTGAAGGCGGTGCGCGAGAAGCTGGCCGCGCTGCAGGAGGAACTGAGCGCGTGGGAATCGCTGTCGCTGTCGACCGACTTCACGCCGGCCTGACGCAACGGGCTATTCGGGCTTCGCGCCCGAGGCCTTGACGGCCGCGCCCCAGAGCCCGATCTCGCTCGCGACGAAGCGGTCGAACTCGGGCCCCGTCGTGGGCGCCGGCTCCGAGCCGCGCTCGCGGATGAAGCGCGCCATCTGCTCGCTCTTGAGGATTTCGGTCACCTCGCGGTTCAGGCGCGCCAGCACCTCGGGCGGCGTGCCGCGCGGCGCCATCAGGCCGAGCCAGCCCACGGCCTCGAAGTCGCGCGTGCCGGCCACGCCGCTCTCGCGCACGGTGGGCACCTCGGGCAGCTGCGAGGAGCGCGTGGCCGAGGTCACGGCCAGCGGGATCGCCTTGCCGGCCTTGATGTGCGGCAGCGCGGCGGTCACCGAATCGATCATCAGCGGCACCTGGTTGCCGAGGAAGTCGGCCTGCGCGGGCCCGCTGCCCCGGTACGGAATGTGCGTGACGAACACATGCGCCGCCGACTTGTACATCTCGCCCGACAGATGCTGCGTGCCGCCGATGCCGGCGCTCGCGTAGCTGAGCCGGCCGGGCTCGGCCTTGGCGCGCGCGGTGAGCTCGCCCAGCGTGCGGATGCCGCTCTCGGGCGTGGCGAGGAACACCAGCGGCACCTTGGCGATCAGCGAGATGCCCACGAGGTCGCGGCGCGGGTCGAAGCCGGGCTTGGCGTAGAGCGTCTGGTTGACCGCCATCGCGCTGCCGGCCACCACCAGCGTGTAGCCGTCGGGCGCGGAACGCACCACGAACTCGGTGCCGATGTTGCTGCCGGCACCGGCCTTGTTGTCGACGATCACCGGCTGGCCCAGCCGGCGGCCGAGCTGCTCGGCGAGCGCGCGCGCGAAGATGTCGGTGGCCTGCCCGGGCGGGAAGGGCACCACCAGCTTGACGGGCTTGTCGGGCCAGTCGGCGGCCTGGGCCGGAACCCAGGCAGAAAGCAGCGCCAATGCAAGGGCGGCGGCCGTGCCTGCGAAGCTTCTGCGCCGCATGGCTCAGAGCGCCGTGAGGTGCTTGCCCACGATGCCCGCGAGCTCGAACATCGTCACCTGGTCCTTGCCGAACACCGGCTTGAGCTTGGCGTCGGCATTGATCGAGCGCTTGTCCTTCGCGTCCTGCAGGCCGTTGGCCTTGATGTAGTCCCAGAGCTTCTTGACCACCTCGGTGCGCGCCACCGGCTCGTTGCCGATCACCGCGGCGAGCGCGTCGCTGGGCTTGAGGCCGGCGCCGGTCTTGCGCGGCGCCTTCTTCTCGGCCGGTGCCTTCTTGGCCGCGGGCGCCTTCTTCGCCGCCACCTTCTTGGCGGCGGCGGTCTTGCCGGCCGGCGCGGCCTTGCCGAAGGTCTTGCGCGGCGGGAATTTGCTGCCGCCCTCGCGCGGCGCGAACTCGAAGGTCACCTTGCCCTCCTCGGCATTCCAGGTCAGGAAGGCCTTGAAGGCGCGGCGCGTGCGCATCGAGACGAACTTGTCGAGCAGGTCGGTCTTGCCGGTGGCCAGCAGTTTCTCCATCTGCGCGCGCTCCACCGGCTGCTGCAGGATGATCTTGCCGGTCTTGAAGGTGCAGCTCGGCGTGGGCTGGGCGTTGGTGGGCACCGACTTCTCGCAGATGTAGTTGCTGCCGTGCTCGAACACGGGCGCGCCGCAGATCGGGCAGGGGCCGACCGTGTCCTGCTCGCTGAAGTCGACGATCTCGCCGCTGTCCTCGTTCTTGTCGTCGCCGAAGTCGAACTCGAGCTTCCAGTTCTTCGCCTCCTCGTCGTACTTGAGCACGATCTCGGAGGTGAAGGGCCAGCCGGCCTTGGAGCGGAAGCCCTCGAGCGGGCCGATGTGCTTGTCGCGCAAGAGCGCCTCGGCCTCGGCGACCTCGAAGGTGCGCCCGGCCGGCGACTTGCCGAACGAGAAGCCGCAGGCGTCCTCGCCCGTGCCGCTCTTGCCGGTGCAGCCGTAGCGGCGGTAGTTCTCCTTCACCACGCCGCCGCAGTTGGGGCAGGGCGTGGCCAGCGTCGTGTAGTCGCCGGGCACGGTGTCGCGGTCGTACTCCTTGGCCTTCTTGACGATGTGTTCGGTCATCGCCGCGATCTCGCGCATGAAGGCGTCGCGGCTCAGCGAGCCCTTCTCCATCTGCGCGAGCTTGTATTCCCACTCGCCGGTGAGCTCGGCCTTGGAGAGTTCCTCCACGCCGAGGCCGCGCAGCAGCGTCATGAGCTGGAACGCCTTGGCGGTCGGGATCAGCTCGCGGCCCTCGCGCAGCATGTACTTCTCGGCGATCAGGCCTTCGATGGTGGCCGCGCGCGTGGCTGGCGTGCCCAGGCCCTTCTCCTGCATGGCCTCGCGCAGTTCCTCGTCGTCGATGGTCTTGCCCGCGCCTTCCATGGCGCCGAGCAGCGTGGCTTCGGAGTAGCGCGCCGGCGGGCGCGTCTTCAGGCCCTTGGTGTCGACCGTCTCGGCCAGCACCATCTCGCCGGGCTTCACCGGCACCAGGTTCTTGCCGTCCTTCTCGTCGTCGTCGCTGACGGCTTCCTTGCCGTAGATCGCGAGCCAGCCCGGCTTGACCAGCACCTTGCCGTCGGAGCGGAAGGCGTAGTTCCTGCCGGCCTGCGCCACCGTGCTGATGCGGGTCGTGACCTGGTATTCGGCGCTCGGGAAGAACACCGACAGGAAGCGGCGCACCACGAAGTCGTAGAGGCGCTGCTCGGCTTCCGACAGGCCGCTGGGCGCCTGCAGGGTCGGGATGATCGCGAAGTGATCCGACACCTTCGCGTTGTCGAAGATGCGCTTGCTCGGCTTCACGTAGTTCTGGTCGATCGCCTGCTGCGCGAACGGTGCGAGGTGGCGCATGCCGCTGGTGGCGAGCATGCCCATGGTCTGCTTGACCACCGGCAGGTAGTCCTCGGGCAGGGCGCGCGAGTCGGTCCGCGGGTAGGTCAGCGCCTTGTGGCGTTCGTACAGGCTCTGGGCCAGCGCCAGCGTGGTCTTGGCCGAGAAGCCGAAGCGGCTGTTGGCCTCGCGCTGCAGCGAGGTCAGGTCGAACAGCTGGGGCGACGCTTGCGTGGTGGGCTTGCTCTCCTCGGTGACGCTGGCGGGCTTGCCGCGCGCGGCCTGCGCGATGGCGAGCGCGTCGCGCTCGTTCCAGATCCGGTCGGCGCGCTGCTCGGGGTCGGGCTCGCCGCTGGGCAGCAGCGGGGCGCTGGCCTTCTTCCAGGCCGGGTCGAACCACTTGCCCGGATAGTGGCCGGCTTCGGCCAGGAAGCTGGCGTGCACTTCCCAGTAGTCGCGCGAGACGAACTTGCGGATCTGCTCCTCTCGCTCGACCACCACCGACAGCGTGGGCGTCTGCACCCGGCCCACGGTGGTGAGGAAGAAGCCGCCGTCGCGCGAGTTGAAGGCCGTCATCGCGCGCGTGCCGTTGATGCCCACCAGCCAGTCGGCCTCGGAGCGCGAGCGCGCGGCGTCGGCCAGGCCCTGCATCTGCTTCTCGGTGCGCAGCGAGTCGAAGCCGTCGCGGATCGCCTGCGGCGTCATCGACTGCAGCCACAGCCGCCGCACCGGCTTGTTCAGGCCCGTCTTGCCGCCGGCGTACTGCTCGATCAGGCGGAAGATCAGTTCGCCCTCGCGGCCCGCGTCGCAGGCGTTCACGAGCTGGGTCACGTCCTTGCGCTTGGCCTGCTTGACCACCGCGTTGAGGCGGGTCTTGGTCTTGTCCACCGGCTTGAGGTCGAAGTGCGGCGGGATCACCGGCAGGTTGGCGAAGCTCCACTTGCCGCGCTTGACGTCGAACTCCTCGGGCGCCTGGATTTCCACCAGGTGGCCGACGGCGCTGGTCACGACGTACTGGTCGTTCTCGAAGTGCTCGTCGTGTTTGTCGAACTTGCCGGCCACCGGCGTGAGCGCACGCACGATGTCCTGCGCCACCGACGGTTTTTCTGCAATAACCAATGTCTTCGTCATCTGTGCTCTCTCAACTGTTTCGCCAAGCCGGCTCGCGGGCCATGCGCGCAGTGCCATGGGCTCTCTCTATACTCGGCGGCTTCTCGCGTGCGCACACGCGCACGCGCATGTGTGCATATTCAAACTAACAGACTTCGGCGATGCCTTCCAAATCCCCACTTTCCAACGCCCGCCGAATTCAGACGCGGCGTTCCTCCGTCCATGGCAACGGCGTGTTCGCGGTGCAGGACCTGGCCGAAGGCGAGCGGATCATCGAGTACAAGGGCGAGATCATCACGTGGAAGGAGGCACTGCGCCGCCATCCGCACGATCCGGCCCAGCCGAATCACACTTTCTACTTCCATATCGATGACGGGCGCGTGATCGACGGCAACGTCGACGGCAATGCGGCCCGCTGGATCAACCACTCGTGCGAGCCCAACTGCGAGGCCGACGAGGTCGATGGGCGCGTCTATATCAAGGCGCTGCGCAACATCGCGGCCGGCGAGGAACTCAACTACGACTACGGCCTGATCATCGACGAGCCGTACACCGAGAAGCTGCTGTCCGAGTTCCCGTGCTACTGCGGCTCCGAGCAATGCCGCGGCACGCTGCTCACGCCGAAGGACGACGAGGAAGAGGACAAGAAGAAAAAGAAGAAGGCGAAGAAGAAGGAAGCGAAGAAGGCCGAGAAGGAGAAGGCCGAGAAGAAGGCTGACAAGAAGGCCGAGAAAAAGTCCGAAAAGAAGTCGGAAAAGAAGTCGGAAAAGAAGTCGGAAAAGAAGGCGGACAAGAAGGACGGCAAGAAGAAGGACAAGGCGCCGAAGGCCGACAAGCCGGCCAAGGCGAAGAAGGCCGAGACGGTCGCCGAGGCGGCCCCCGCCGCGGCCGGCAACGGCGGGCTCTGAGCATGGCCGCCGGCGGCAGCGCCCTGCAGTGGCACGAGGAGCGGATCGCCGCGGCGCTCGCCCCCCTGCTGCCGGGCTTCGCGGCCGAGGTGGTCGGCGAGATCGATTCCACCAACACCGAACTCATGCGGCGCGCGCGCGCCGGGCGGACCGAGCCCGTGCTGCTGGTCGCCGAGCGCCAGACCGCGGGCCGCGGCCGGCTCGGCCGGCCCTGGCAGAGCGCGCAGCAGCCCGGCGACGATGTCGCGCCGTCGCTGACCTTCTCGCTGGGCCTGCCGCTCGCGCCGGCCGACTGGTCGGGGCTCTCGCTCGCGGTCGGCGTCAGCCTGGCCGAGAACCTCGATCCCACGGGCGTGGCGAAGCTCGGGCTCAAGTGGCCCAACGACCTCTGGGTCGACGAGCGCAAGCTCGTGGGCATCCTGATCGAGACCGCGCTGCCGCATGCCGGCGGTGCATCGTCGCCGCGCTACGTGGTCATCGGCATCGGCGTGAACATCGGCGCGCGAGATGCCGAGGGCATGCGCACGCCGCCCGCCTGGATGCGCCAATGGCGTCCCGACGCCACCTCGCCCGCGGTGCTGGCCGAGCTGATCCCGCCGCTGGTGCGCGACGTGCTCGCGTTCGGCGCGCGCGGCTTCGCGCCGTTCGCCGAGCGCTTCGCGGCGCGCGATGTGCTGCGCGGGCGCGAGGTGGTGCTGAGCGACGGCCGCACGGGCCTGTGCGAGGGCGTCTCGTGGACCGGCGAGCTGCAGGTGCGTACGGCCGAGGGCCTGCAGGCCATCATCAGCGACGAAGTCAGCGTGCGGCCGCGCGGCATGGCCCTCTGAGACCGGACGCCGCGATGCCGCTGCGCCTGGTCGTGATCGCCCTGCTGGTCCTCAATGGCGGCTACTGGCTGTGGTCGCGCGGCGACCTCGCGGGCTTCGGGCTCGCGCCGGCGGGGCTCGACGAGCGCGATCCGCAGCGCCTCACGCGGCAGATCCATCCCGAGTACCTGCAGATCCGCGCCGAGCCGCCGAGGGCCGGTGCCTCGGGTCCCAGCGCCCGATGAGCCGGCCGCTCAGGCCGGCGCGCTCTCGAAACGCACCGTGAAGCGCGCGCCCGGCGGCTGCCGCTCGGGATGCGCATCCTCGAGCGTCACCTGCGCATGGTGCTGGTTCGCGATCTCGCGCACGATCGGCAGCCCCAGGCCCGAGCCGTCGGCCTCGTTGCCCAGCACGCGGTAGAAGGGCTCGAACACGAGCTCGCGGTCGGCTTCCGAAATGCCCGGCCCGTTGTCCTCCACCTGCAGCAGCAGCACCCGGCCGAAGGGATCGGCCAGCACCCGCGCGGTGATCACGCCGGTGCGTTCGGGCCGCGAGGGCGTGTAGTTGATGGCGTTGTCGACCAGGTTGCGCACCAGCTCCTTGAGCAAGGTCGGGTTGCCCTCGAGCACCACGCCGCGCGAGCCGGGATCGAGGCCGTCGTAGCCGAGGTCGATGCGCTTCTCGATCGCGCGCGGCACCGCCTCGCGCACCACCTCGATCGTGAGCCGCGCCAGGTCGCAGGGCTGGCGATGGGCGCCGGCGCTGTTGCCTTCGGCGCGCGCCAGCGACAGCAGCTGGTTCACCGTGTGGGTGGCGCGCACGCTGGCGCGGCCGATCTGCTTGAGCGACTGCTTGAGCTCGTCGGCGTTGGCGTTTTCGCGCTGCGCCAGGTCGGCCTGCATGCGCAGGCCCGCGAGCGGCGTCTTGAGCTGGTGCGCCGCGTCGGCCAGGAAGCGCTTCTGCGTGTCGATGGAATCGTTGAGCTTGTCGAGCAGCTCGTTGACCGAGGACACCAGCGGCACCACCTCGAGCGGCACCGAGGATTCGTCGAGCGGGCTCAGGTCGCCGGGGCGGCGCTCGCGGATGCGCGCCTCCACCACCGACAGCGGCTTGATGCCGCGCACCAGCGCCAGCCAGATCAGCAGCACCGCGAGCGGCAGGATCGCGAACTGCGGCAGCAGCACGCCCTTGATGATGTCGGCCGCCAGCAGCGACTGCTTCTGGCGCGTCTCGGCCACCTGCAGCAGCGCGGGCGGCGCATCGGGCGCGTCGCCGGCCAGCCAGATCCAGGCCACGCGCACCGACTTGCCGTTCATCTCGCCGTCGCGCAGCTGGACCTGGCCGATGGTCGGCGGCTCGTCGAGGCTGGGGTGCGGCACGTCGTGCTCGCCGCTGAGCAGCGTGCCGTGGCTGTCGAGCACCTGGTAGTACACGCGGTCGGTGTCGTCGCCGCGCAGGATCTCGCGCGTCGGCTGCGGCAGCACGAAGCGCGGGCTGTCCTTCTGCAGCGAGACCGTGCGCGCCAGCGTCTCGATGTTGTGCGTGAGCACGCGGTCGAAGGAGGCGCTGGCGATGCCCTGCGCCACCAGCCAGGTCACGCCGATGCTGACCGGCACCAGCAGCAGCAGCGGCGTGAGCATCCAGTCGAGGATCTCGCCGAACAGGGAGCGCTGCGCGCGCTGGAAGAGTTTCATCGGACCGGACCCGCCGCGCCCGGCGGCCGCACGCGCGTCACTGGATCTTTTCGAGGCAGTAGCCGAGCCCGCGCACGGTGGCGATGCGCACCGGGCCCTTCTCGATCTTCTTGCGCAGGCGGTGGATGTAGACCTCGATCGCGTTGAGGCTTACTTCCTCGCCCCATTCGCACAGGCGCTCCACCAGCTGGTCCTTGCTGACCAGCCGGCCCGCGCGCTGCAGCAGCACCTCGAGCAGGCCCAGCTCGCGCGCCGACAGCTCGACCATCTTGCCGTCGAGCGTGGCGACGCGGCCGGCCTGGTCGTAGATCAGCGGGCCGTGCTTGATCGCGTTGCTGGTGGTGCCCATGCCGCGGCGCGTGAGGGCGCGCACGCGTGCCTCGAGCTCCTGCAGGCTGAAGGGCTTGGCCATGTAGTCGTCGGCGCCGTTGTCCAGCCCCTTGACGCGCTCCTCCACGCTGTCGGCCGCGGTGAGCACCAGCACCGGCAGCTGCGAGCCGCGCGCGCGCAGCCGCTTGAGGATCTCGATGCCGTGCAGGCTGGGCAGGCCGAGGTCGAGGATCAGCAGGTCGAACTCGCTGTGCGTCATGAGCGCGGTGTCGGCCTCGGAGCCGTTGGCCACGTGATCGACGGCGGCGCCCGAGGTGCGCAGGCTGCGCAGCAGTGCATCGGCCAGCACCTTGTCGTCTTCGGCAATCAGTATCCGCATAGCCACCTCCAGCCCGGTTCGCGCCGTGGGCGGCGCCGTTGCACGTTGTCTCCGCTCAGGGGAGTCTAGCCCGCCGTATAGGCTTCCAGACCGATGGTTACCACGGTGGCGACATCGTCGCCCACGCTGGCGCGGAACTCGCGCTCGGCCTGCGTCACCGCCTGGCGGAAGGCCTTGAGCCAGGCCAGGCCGTCGGCCGTGAACAGCACGCGCCGCGCGCGCGCATCGAGCGGATCGGGCCCGCGCGTGACCAGCCCCCAGGCCTCGCACTGGTCGACCAGCGCGCCCATGGCCTGCTTGGTCATGCCGGCGCGCTCGGCGAGCTCGGTCAGGCGCGAACCCTCGCGTGCGAGGTGGCGCGTGATGTGGACGTGGGCCGCGCTCACCTGCGCGCGCGCCGCGAGGTTCGACAGCGCCAGCGGCACGTCGACGTCGTGCGCCATCAGCGCGAGCACGCGCTCGTCGAAGCGCCGCATCGCGTGGCCGAGCAGCCGGCCCAGGTGGGTCTGGCGCCAGGCATCGGGATCGAGGGGGAAGGGGGTGTCGCTCAAGGCGCCAAATGGTAAAGCAAACTGACCAAAAAATGGGTTTACTCGAATCCATCCGCCCCTACACTACTGTTCAAGCATCCAGGCTGTAGTTAAAAGCAGATGGATTCGACAGTACACAACCCGTTGATCTTCAAGGAGTTTTTCACATGGACGCAGTCGTCAAGGGCTCGAGCATCGCAGGCGCCAACACCGAAAAGGCCAAGGCCCTCCAGGCCGCGCTGGCCCAGATCGAAAAGCAGTTCGGCAAGGGCACGATCATGCGGCTCGGCGAAGGCGAGGCGCTTGAGGACATCCAGGTGGTCTCCACCGGCTCGCTGGGCCTCGACATCGCCCTGGGCGTCGGCGGCCTGCCGCGCGGCCGGGTGGTCGAGATCTACGGTCCTGAATCCTCGGGCAAGACCACGCTCACGCTGCAGGTCATCGCCGCCATGCAGAAGCAGGCCGGCACCTGCGCCTTCGTCGACGCCGAGCACGCGCTCGACGTGCAGTACGCCCAGAAGCTCGGCGTGAACCTGTCCGACCTGCTGATCAGCCAGCCCGACACCGGCGAGCAGGCGCTCGAGATCGTCGACTCGCTGGTGCGCTCGGGCGCCGTCGACCTGATCGTCATCGACTCGGTCGCCGCGCTCACGCCCAAGGCCGAAATCGAAGGCGAAATGGGCGACTCGCTGCCCGGCCTGCAGGCCCGCCTGATGAGCCAGGCGCTGCGCAAGCTCACGGCCACGATCAAGAAGACCAACTGCATGGTCATCTTCATCAACCAGATCCGCATGAAGATCGGCGTGATGTTCGGTTCGCCCGAAACCACCACCGGCGGCAACGCGCTGAAGTTCTACGCCTCGGTGCGCCTGGACATCCGCCGCATCGGCACCATCAAGAAGGGCGACGAGGCCATCGGCAACGAAACCAAGGTCAAGGTGGTGAAGAACAAGGTCTCGCCCCCGTTCAAGACGGCCGAGTTCGACATCCTGTTCGGCGAGGGCATCAGCCGCGAGGGCGAGATCATCGACATGGGCGTGACCGCCAAGATCATCGACAAGTCGGGTGCCTGGTACGCCTACAACGGCGAGAAGATCGGCCAGGGCCGCGACAACGCGCGCGAGTTCCTGCGCGAGAACCCCGAGCTGTCGCGCGAGATCGAGAACAAGGTGCGCGAATCGCTGGGCATCCCGCTGCTGGCGGCGGACGCGGCCGGCGCGGCCGAATAACCGGCCGATGCCTGCGAGCGGGGCGCCTTCGGCCGCCCCGCTTTCTTTTTCCGCTTCCGCATTTCCGATGGCATTCGATGCTCCTTCCCTGAAAGGCCGCGCGCTGCGCCTGCTGAGCCAGCGCGAGCATTCCCGCAGCGAACTCGAGCGCAAGCTGGCGCGCTACGAGGAAGAACCGGGCACGCTCAAGGCCGCGCTCGACGAGCTCGCGGCCAAGGACTTCATCAGCGAGGAGCGCGTGGTCGCCTCGGTGCTGCACCAGCGCGCGGGCCGGCTCGGCGCGGCGCGCGTGCGGCAGGAGCTGCAGGCCAAGGGCATCGGCGCCGAGGCCATCTCGCAGGCGGTGGCCGGGCTGCAGGGCAGCGAGCTCGAACGCGCGGCTGCGCTCTGGCGCCGTCGCTTCGATGCCCCGCCCGCCGATCCCAAGGAGCGCGCCCGGCAGGCCCGCTTCCTGATGGCGCGGGGCTTTTCGGCCGCGGTGGCGGCCAAGGTGCTGAGGAGCGATATCGATGAGCTCGAATGAACTGTCTCGCGTGATCACGCAGCGCGTGGCCTGCGACTGGCGCGCGGCCTATGCACTGGCGGCCGATCCCGCGCGCCTGCCCGATTGGGCCAGCGGCCTGGCCGACGGCGCGCTGACGCGCGAGGGCGATCGCTGGCTGGCGACCACGCCCGGTGGCCGCGCGGTGCTGCGCTTCGCACCGGCCAACGAGCTCGGCGTGCTCGACCACTGGGTGTCGCCCGAGGGCGTGCCCGAGGTCTACGTGCCGTTCCGCGTCATCGGCGTGGCGCCCGGCGCCTGCGAGCTGCAGTTCACGCTGCTGCGCCAGCCGCACATGGACGACGCGGCCTTCGCGCACGACGCCGAGTGGATCGCGCGCGACCTGCGCGCGCTGCAGGCGCTGCTCGAGGCGCCGGCCGGCTGAGCAGCCGGGCCCGCGACGGGCCGATGGCATGATCCGCGGCTTCATACAACGAGGAGGAGTCGCAGATGTCTTCGGAATCCACCGGATCCCCTTCACTCGTGCGCACCGGCGCCCGCGCTGGTGCCGCCTTCGTCGGCTCGGTCGCGAAAGGCGTCTTCTTTGGCGTGGTGCTCGGTGGCGGCGCCTTCGTCTATTACCTGAGCCGGTTGAGCGGCCCCGGCATTCCCGGCGCACGCGCGGGCGGCGCCGGCGCGGTGCTGGCGCTGCTGGCCTCGCCGCCGCTGCTGGTGGGCCTGCTGCTGGGGCTCTTCATCGGCGTCTACGTGCTGCTCGGCGTGTCGCAGGGCCGCACGCGCGCGATGCAGCACCTGGTGGCCGCGCGCGGCGAGGCCGTGTCGCAGCGCCTGGGCGATGCCATCGCCGGGCGCATCGAATCGATGCCGCGCACCCACGGGGCGCTGCAGCGCGTGAGCGACTGGCTCTCGGTCGATGCGCTGAGCGCGCAGCTCGCGCCGGTGCTCGGCGAAGGCAAGGCGGTGCGGGCGGTGATCGCCTTCGTGGTCAACCGGCTGCCGCTCAACGAGCTGCTGGCCGAATGGCAGCAGGGCCGCGCCGCGCAAGGCGAGCCGGCACCGCTGCCCACAGTGCAGGGCGGGCCCGTCGCGACGCAGGACCCGGCCTTGCGCGCGCTGATCACGCGGCGCATCCACGAGACGCTGCAGGAGATGTCGACGCCCTCGCGCAAGCCGTTCTACATCGTGCTCGCGCTGCATGCGGCGCTGCTCGGCACGGGCCTCTGGCTGGTGGGCTGAAACGAAAAAGGCGCCGGGGAGCCGGCGCCTTTCGAGTGGTGGAGGCCGCGCCTCAGAGCGACAACATCAGCTTGAGGTTCTGCACCGCGGCGCCGCTCGCGCCCTTGCCGAGGTTGTCCAGGCGCGCGATCACCACGGCATGGCGGTGGTCCTCGTTCGGGAACACGCGAATCTCGAGCTGGTTGGTGTCGTTGAGCGCCAGCGCGTCGAGCTTGCCGTCCGCGGTGGGCGGCAGCACCTTCACGAACTGCTCGGGCGTGTTGCTCTTCGCGTAGTGCGCGGCCAGCGCCTCGTGCAGGTCGCCGGCCTTCGGCTTGCCGGGCAGCAGGTCGAGGTGCAGCGGCAGCTGGACCAGCATGCCCTGCTTGAAGTTGCCGACCGAGGGGATGAACACCGGGCGCTGCGTGAGGCCGGTGTATTTCATGATCTCGGGGATGTGCTTGTGCGTGAGGCCCAGCGCGTAGGTTTCGAACAGCGGCGCCTCGCCCTTCTCGTAGGCCTCGATCATGGTCCGGCCGCCGCCCGAGTAGCCGCTGACCGAGGGCAGCGCGATCGGGAAGTCGGCGGGCAGCAGGCCCGCATCGACCAGCGGACGCACCATGGCGATCGCGCCGGTGGCGTAGCAGCCGGGGTTGCCCACGCGGTCCGCCTGGGCCACGGCCTGC
Source organism: Variovorax sp. GW821-FHT10D07 (assembly GCF_059415325.1). NCBI lineage: Bacteria > Pseudomonadati > Pseudomonadota > Betaproteobacteria > Burkholderiales > Comamonadaceae > Variovorax > Variovorax sp. GW821-FHT10D07. Next base: position 292,998 of record NZ_JBWKMZ010000009.1, read on the forward strand.
CAGTGGCCCGCCACCAGTTCGGGAAAACCGAACACCCAGCCCGGCGCCACGCGGTGCGCGGTCGAGGCGTCGATGATCTTGGGCTTCTTGCCGGGCAGCTGGTCGATCAGCGCGACCGATTCGCGTGCCGCGTCGTCGTGCAGGCACAGCACGACGAGGTCGACGCCGGCCATGAGGTCGCGCTTGGCATTGACGTCTTTTCGCAGCTCGGGCGCGATGCTCACGAGCTCGACCTGCGGCATGTCTTGCAGCCGCTCGCGGATCTGGAGGCCGGTGGTGCCGGCTTCGCCATCGATGAAAACCTTGGCCATGGTGGGGTTGCCTGATGGAAGGGCTGGAGGAAAGGGGGCGGAAGGAGACGGGCTAGAAGAAAGTACGTATTGACCGCACACGCCCGTCAGTATTGATGCGGCGCACCATGATACAGTCCGCGATTGTCCGCCGCCCCCAGCCGTCAGGCTGCCGTCGCCTGTGGACAACAGAGCCAACACCAGCCTGCCTAGATCTCCCGTTTATTCAACCTCTTCCTTCCGAGAGACATCCCTCATGAAGATTCACGAGTACCAAGGCAAGGAAATCCTTGCCAAGTTCGGCGTGCCGGTGCCGCGCGGCATTCCGGCCTACACGGTCCAGGAGGCGGTCGAAGCCGCCCAGAAGCTGGGCGGCCCGGTCTGGGTGGTCAAGGCCCAGATCCACGCGGGTGGCCGCGGCAAGGGCGGCGGCGTGAAGGTCGCCAAGACCATCGAGGACGTGAAGAAGCTGGCCGGCGAGATCCTCGGCATGCAGCTCAAGACGCACCAGACCGGCCCCGAAGGCCAGAAGGTCCGCCGCCTCTACATCGAAGACGGCGCTGACATCCAGAAGGAATACTACGTTTCGGCCGTGACCGACCGCGCCACCCAGAAGGTGGCCTTCATCGCTTCGAGCGAAGGCGGCATGGACATCGAGGAAGTGGCCCACTCCTCGCCCGAGAAGATCATCACGGTGTTCGCCGACCCGCAAGCCGGCCTGACCGACGAGCAGGCCAAGCAGATCGCCGACGGCATCGGCATCCCGGCCGATTCGACCGCGCAAGCCGTCGACATCTTCAAGAAGCTCTACACCTGCTACATGGAGACGGACGCCTCGCTGGTCGAGATCAACCCGCTCAACCGTGACGGCAAGGGCAACATCATCGCCCTGGACGCCAAGTTCAACTTCGACAGCAACGCGCTGTTCCGCCATCCCGAGATCGTCGCGCTGCGCGACCTCGACGAGGAAGACCCGGCCGAAGTCGAAGCCTCGAAGTTCGACCTCGCCTACATCTCGCTCGACGGCAACATCGGCTGCCTGGTGAACGGCGCCGGCCTCGCGATGGCCACGATGGACACCATCAAGCTGTTCGGCGGCGAGCCGGCCAACTTCCTCGACGTGGGCGGCGGCGCCACCCCCGAGAAGGTCACCGAAGCCTTCAAGATCATGCTGAAGAACAAGAATGTCGAGGCCATTCTCGTCAACATCTTCGGCGGCATCATGAAGTGCGACACCATCGCCACCGGCGTGATCGCGGCCTGCAAGGCCGTGAACCTGCAAGTGCCGCTGGTCGTGCGCATGAAGGGCACCAACGAAGCCGAAGGCAAGAAGCTGCTGGCCGACTCGGGCCTGCCGATCATCAGCGCCGACACCATGGCGGACGCGGCCCAGAAGGTCGTGGCAGCAGTCAAGAAGGCCTAAGGAACAGAGTCATGTCGATCTACATCAACAAAGACACCAAAGTCATCACCCAAGGCATCACCGGCAAGACGGGCCAGTTCCACACCGAGAAGTGCCAGGAATACGCGAACGGCAAGAACGCCTTCGTGGCCGGTGTGAACCCGAAGAAGGCCGGCGAGTCGATCTTCAACATCCCGATCTTCGGTTCGGTGAAGGAAGCCGCCACGCAGACCGGCGCCACCGTGTCGGTGATCTACGTGCCGCCGGCAGGCGCCGCGGCCGCGATCTGGGAAGCCGTCGAGGCCGACCTGGACATGGCGATCTGCATCACCGAAGGCATTCCGGTTCGCGACATGCTCGAAGTGCGCAACAAGATGAAGGCCAAGGAAGCCGCCGGCGGCAAGAAGACGCTGCTGCTCGGCCCGAACTGCCCCGGCCTGATCACGCCCGACGAGATCAAGATCGGCATCATGCCCGGCCACATCCACCGCAAGGGCCGCATCGGCGTCGTGAGCCGCTCGGGCACGCTGACCTATGAAGCCGTGGCGCAACTGACCGAGATCGGCCTGGGCCAATCGTCGGCGGTCGGCATCGGCGGCGACCCGATCAACGGCCTCAAGCACATCGACGTGATGAAGGCCTTCAACGACGACCCCGAGACCGACGCCGTGATCATGATCGGCGAAATCGGCGGTCCCGACGAAGCCGACGCTGCCCGCTGGTGCAAGGACAACATGAAGAAGCCGGTGGTCGGCTTCATCGCCGGCGTGACCGCGCCTCCCGGCAAGCGCATGGGCCATGCCGGCGCGCTGATCTCGGGCGGTGCCGACACGGCCGAAGCCAAGCTCTCCATCATGGAAGAGTGCGGCTTCACCGTGACGCGCAACTTCTCGGAACTGGCCAAGCTGCTCAAGGGCAAGCTGTAAGCCACGGCGTTCGCGCCCAGCAAGGTCCGTAAAGAGACCTCATACGCGCAAGAAAGAACAAGACGCCCGCAATCCGATTGCGGGCGTTTTTTTCACAAAAACAAAGCGGGATCAGAGACATGGAACTTCTTCAAAGCACGGACTTCTGGATCGGCCTGATCAAGATCGTCTGGATCAACATCATCCTGTCGGGCGACAACGCCGTGGTGATCGCCATGGCGGCGCGTTCGCTGCCGCCCGAGCAGCAGAAAAAAGCGGTGCTCTTCGGCTCCGGCGCGGCCGTCGTGTTGCGTATCGTGCTGACGGTGGTGGCGGCCAAGCTGCTGGCGCTGCCGTACCTGCAGATCGTCGGCGGCCTGCTGCTGCTGTGGATCGGCCTGCAACTGCTCGGCGAGGAAGACGAGGGCGACGGCGACTCCAAGGAGTACGGCAGCATGATGGCGGCCGTGCGCACCATCCTGCTGGCCGACCTCGTGATGAGCCTGGACAACGTGATCGCGGTGGCGGCCGCCGCGCAGGGCAGCATGGTGCTGCTGGTGCTGGGCCTGGCGATCAGCATCCCGCTCGTGATCTTCGGCAGCACGCTGATGATCAAGCTGATGGAGCGCTTCCCCATCATCGTGATGCTGGGCGCGGCGCTGATCGGCTGGGTCGGCGGCGAGACCATCGTGAGCGACGTGTCGCTGCGCGAGGTGCTGGCGGCCAACCCCTGGCTGCACTACGCCGCTGCCGCGGCCGGTGCGCTGTTCGTGGTGGCGGTGGGCAAGCTGCTCCAGCGGCGTGCCCACGCGGCCGCGGCGCAGCACTGACGGCGGAAGCCACCACCGGGCTGCCGCTTCGCCGACACTTGCGACCATGGTAGGTGTCGGCACTTCCCTCTTCTCGACCCGTCCCCCGCTCTCGTGGGAGTTCGCGGCGCTGACCGACGTCGGCCGCGTGCGCGCCCACAACGAGGACGCGGTCCAGGTCGATCCCGTGCTCGGGCTGGCGGTGCTGGCCGACGGCATGGGCGGCTACAAGGGCGGCGAGGTCGCCAGCGCGATGGCGGTGTCGCTGGTGCATGCGAACTTCCGGCGCTGGTACGTGCAGGCCGGTCCGCAGGCGCCGGCCCGCGTCGTGCGGCGCGCGCTGCAGGCCGCGACCGACGAGGCCAATGCCGCCATCCTCGACGGCAGCCTGACCAATCCCAACCTGCAGGGCATGGGGACCACGCTGGTCCTGGCCGCCTTCGGGCCGCACCGCGTGATGGTGGGCCACATCGGCGACTCGCGCTGCTACCGGCTGCGCAACGACAAGCTCGAGCAGCTCACGCGCGACCATTCGCTGCGCCAGCAGCAGCTCGATGCCGGCGCCATCACAGCCGAGGAAGCGCTGTCCTCGCCCAACCGCAACCTCGTGACCCGCGCCGTCGGCGTCGAGGCCCAAGTCTTGCTGGAAATGCATGAACACACGGCCAGGCCCGACGACCTCTATATGCTGTGCTCCGACGGGCTCAGCGAAATGGTCCCAGACGCCCAGCTTTTCACGCTTCTGACGAGACAAGACGGTGGTATTGAGTCCAAGGTATCACTTTTGGCAAACATCGCCAACGAAAATGGCGGACGGGATAACATTTCTGTCATCCTGGCCCGGGCCAGCCTGCCACGCGCGGCGGCCTGACGCAGGCGATGGGGCGGCGGATGCATCCGCCGCGTCGTCGTCGGCCCCGCGACAATTGCAATCAGGGAGTCGGCAGTGCCGAGAATGAGTATCTCGATCGATGGTGTCGTCATTCGGGAAGTGACGCTCGCGAAGGACCGTACCACCCTCGGGCGGCGCGCCTACAACGACATCGTGGTCGACAATCTCGCGGTGAGCGGCGAGCATGCCGTTCTGACCCTGCGCGGTGGCGATGTCCAAATTGAAGACCTCAACAGCACCAACGGCACCTACGTCAATGCAGTGGCCGTGCAGAAGCGGACGCTCAAGGACAACGATGTCATCGAGGTCGGCGGCTGCCGCATCCACTACCGCGCACGCAGCGTCGCGCCCGCGGCCGGCACGCCGGTCCAGGTCGTCGTCGGCACCGAGTCTTCCGCCCCCATTCCGCTGTCCGCCGCGCCCACCGAATCGGGCGCGCTGGTCGAGCTCGGCGTGCCGGTGCTGCGCGTGCTGGCCGGCGAGAACGCCGGGCACGACCTGCCGCTGCAGAAGGTCGTCACCACCGTCGGCAAGCCCGGCGTTGCCGTCGCGGTCGTCACGCGCCGCCGCCAGGGCTACGTGGCGGCGAGCGTCATGGGCGCCGTCCTGCTCAACGGCGAGCCGCTGGGTGTCGAGGCCGTCGCGCTGCACGAGCGCGACCTGCTCGAACTCGGCACCCTGCGCCTGCAGTTCGCGCGGGTCTGAGCCGCGGGTCTTCCGTCGGCGAACCGGCCCCGATTCCGATCCCGGTTCCGGTTCCGGTCGATCATGAGTGCATTGCGGCGCCACTGGGCGCGCATCGCCGTCACCCTGCTGCCCGTGCTGCTGGCGCTGGCGCATGCCACCGGGCTCTGGCACGCCGGCATGCTCGAGCGCCTCGACCACCTGATCTACGACGTGCGCCTGCGCGCCACCATGCCGGGCACCTTCGATCCGCGCATCGTGATCGTCGACGTCGACGATGCGAGCCTCGCGCGCCAGGGGCAATGGCCGTGGCCGCGCGACAAGGTGGCGCGGCTCGCGACCGAACTGCTGTCGCACCAGCAGGCCAAGGTCGTGGGCTTCGACGTCATGTTCGTCGAGCCCGATCGCAGCTCGGGCATCGACCGGCTGCGCGAGCTGGCGGACGGCCCGCTGCGCGGCATCCCGGGGCTCGCCGGCGAGGTCGAGAAACTCGCGCCTTCGCTCGACAACGATGCCGTGCTGGCGCGCACGCTCGCCGGTCGGCCCGTGGCGCTCGGCTACTACTTCACGCAGGCCGAGACGCCGCGCGCCCGCGGCGCCTTGCCCGCCACGCCGCTGTGGCCCGCCGACGCGCTGCCCGCGAAGCAGGGCTACACCACGCACTGGAACGGCTTCGGCGCCAGCCTGCCGGTGCTCGCGCAGGCCGCGCCCAGCGGGGGCTTCCTCAACACCCTGGTCGGCGAGAGCGATGACGGCGTGATCCGCAGCGTGCCGCTGATCGCACGCTACGACGGCGACCAGGCCCGGCCCGGCTACTACGAGTCGCTCGCGCTGGCCGTCTACCGGCTCGCCAACGGTTCGCCGCCCGTGGTGCCCGCACTGGTGCCCGACAGTCCGGTCGCGCAGCTCGAGTCGCTGCGCATCGGCGAGCTGCGCGTGCCGGTCGATCGCAACGCCAGCATGCAGGTGCCGTTCCGCGGACCGGGCGGAAGCCGCGGCGGCTCGTTCCGCTACGTGGCGGCCGCCGACGTGCTCGAAGGCCGGCTCGCGCCCGAGGAGCTGAAGGACAAGATCGTGCTCGTCGGCGCCACCGCGCCGGGCCTGCAGGATCTGCGCGCCACGCCCGCGGCACCTTCCTTCGCCGGTGTCGAGGTGCATGCCAACATCGTCTCGGCGCTGCTCGACGACCGCCTGCTCGCCGTGCCCGACTACGCGCCCGGCTACGAGGTGCTGACCGTGTTCATCGCCGGCATCGCGCTGGCCATCGGCCTGTCGCTGCTGCCCGCGCTGCGCGCCGTGGCCTTCATGCTGGCCGTGGCCGCGCTGCTGGTCGGGCTCAACACCTGGCTCTACGTCGCCCACGGCCTGGTGCTGCCGCTGGCCTCGACGCTGGCCATGGTCGCGCTCGCCTTCCTGCTCAACATGAGCTGGGGCTACCTGGTCGAGTCGCGCGCGCGCCGCGGCCTCGTGCAGCTCTTCGGCACCTACGTGCCGCCGCAGCTCGTCGACGAGATGCTGGAGCGCCCCGGTCACTACAGCATGCGCGCCGAGAGCAAGACCATGACCGTCATGTTCTGCGACATGCGCGACTTCACGCGTTTCTCGGAGCAGATGTCGCCGGCCGAGCTGCAGGCCTTCCTCAACACCGTGTTCAGCCGCCTCACCGACGTCATCACCGCGCACCGCGGCACCGTCGACAAGTACATGGGCGATTGCGTCATGGCCTTCTGGGGCGCGCCGCTCGAGACGCCGGACCACGCCAGCCTCGCCGTCAATGCCGCGCTCGACATGGCCGAGGCCGTGCAGGACCTCAACCGCATCCACCGCTCCATCGGCCGGCCCGAGATCAGCATCGGCATCGGCCTCAACAGCGGCGTCATGAGCGTGGGCGACATGGGATCGGCCGCGCGGCGCAGCTACACCGTGGTCGGCGACGCGGTCAACCTAGCCTCGCGCCTCGAGGGCCTCAGCGGCCACTACGGCGTCGAGATCGTCGCCAGCGGCGGCACGCGCGAGTTCGCGCCGGCCTATGTCTGGCAGGAGCTCGACAGCGTGTTCGTCAAGGGCCGGGCCCAGGCCGTCGCCGTGTTCACGCCGCTGGCCGTCGCCCTGGACGAAGCCGACGTCGTCGCCGTGCGCGAGGCGCACCGGCTCGAGCGCTGGGCCGAGGTGCTGGCCGCCTACCGGCGCCAGGACTGGGCCTTGGGCCGAAACTTGCTGGACCCCCTCCTCGTGGCCGATGCCAAAAAAGTCCTTTACCAGCTCTACGCGCAGAGATTAGCCTCGATGGCGTTGCGTCCCCACGACCCGTCGTGGGACGGTGCGACCCGGTTCGAAACCAAATGACAGACACAGACAAGGGGTCTCTCACAATGCAGGTTCGTGTGCTGGGTTGCTCGGGCGCCATCGCCAAAGACTGCCGCACCACCTCCTTCCTGGTCGACACCGACCTGCTCGTCGATGCCGGCACCGGCGTCGGCGACCTCACCCTCGAAGAAATGGCCGGTGTCGACGACATGGTGCTCACGCACTGCCATCTCGACCACATCGCCGCTCTGCCCCTGATGCTCGACGCCGTTGGCGGCCGCCGCACCCGGCCGCTGCGCGTGCATGCGCTGCGCGCCACCATCGAGGCGCTGCGCGCCCATGTGTTCAACAACATCATCTGGCCCGACTTCGAGAGCATCCCGAGTCCCGAGGCGCCCTTCGTCACCTTCCACGACATCGCCGTCGGCCAGACGCTGCTGCTCGGCAGCGCCACGCCCAAGCGCATCGAGGTGCTGCCGGCCGTGCACACCGTGCCCGCCTGCGGCTTCGCCGTGAGCCGTGCCGACGGCGGTGCCCATTGGGTCTTCAGCGGCGACACCGAGCGCAACGCGCCGTTCTGGGACCGCGTCAACGCGCTCGAGGTCGCGATGCTCGTTATCGAGACCGCCTTCAGCAACCGCGAACAAGCCTTGGCGGAACGCAGCCTGCACCTGTCGCCCACCATGCTGGCCGACGAGCTGGCTCACATCGAGCCCGGCAAGGACTACCCGATCTACATCACCCACACCAAGCCGGCCGAAACCGAGGAGATCATGAGCCAGATCGAATCGCTGGCCGGCCGGCAGGTGCCGGGGTTGGCGCAACGGGACATCCGCTGGCTCAAGGCGGACGGCATCCTGACCTTCTGAGCCCGGCCGCGCAGCACGGATGGCATGACAAATTTGTCACCATGTGTCGCATCTTGATACATCTTCTGTCACATGCAGTAACGCCAATGTGGTCAGGGGTGACGCGTTAGGTCGCTGACGGGACGTCAAAACGGGTGGCACGGATGCTGCGGAAGGTTCTCCGCTCCGGGGGGAGGACTCCCGGGAGTGACAACCAACCCAACCAACCTGGAGTTAGTGAAATGAACCGTCGTTCCATCGCACGCAATGTGCAGAAGGGTTTTACCCTTATTGAATTGATGATCGTTGTGGCGATCATTGGTATCTTGGCGGCTGTGGCGCTGCCGGCTTATCAAGATTACACGATTCGTGCAAAAATCTCGGAGGCTATTCTCGCTGGTTCTGCTTGCCGCACTAGCATTACCGAAACGGTTCAAAGCACAACGGGTGCATCTTTGCCTGGAGATAACGCTTGGGGCTGCGAGCAGGGCAACTCAACGAGCGCTGCTACTAAGTACGTTCAAAGTGTGGAGACTACGACCGGCGGTATTATTGTCATTACCACATCGGCAGCTCCGGATCTGAAGGGTGCGGCTAGCAAAAAGATTTCGATGACACCTTCGACAAGCGCAACAGCGGTAACTGCGCCTACGGCGGGCTCGACGATTAATCGCTGGATTTGCGGCCCCGATGGCGGTGGTAACGGAATCGACGCAAAGTATCTGCCCGGCTCGTGCCGCGGCTCCTAAAAAAATTTAAAACAACAAAACGGCGTGCTTGCACGCCGTTTTTTTTATGGAAAAGTTATCTCGCTACTCAATGCTTTGGTTGGGATGGGTGCTCCCCTTGGCATATCTTGCTCCAAACCATTACTCGCCTTGGGTTACATTTCATCAAGAAATGCTGGCGGGAATTGCCTTTTTGCCATTGATTTTTGCCTCTCTTGTTGATTGGGGCAGGCGACAAAATTTCCCATTAATCTGGTGGGCACCTTTTCTCTCTATTATTCCCTTGACTCAAATGGCGGGCGGGGAGATCTTTTATTTCTCGGATGCTCTCGTTCCAGGGCTGTATTTGCTGGGATTTGGCCTGCTGCTTTCTTTCGGAAACGGCATTCCTTCTATTAAAAACTCAAGTGATGCAATAGAGTTTGCAACCCCTATATTTTGCGCGATTATTTTTTCTGGGGTTGTTTCTTTATTTTTTCAAATCCATCAGTGGATGAATTTGGGGTGGCTTGGAGTTTTTATTGTCGATTTAAAGCCGGGAGGCCGTCCTTATGCAAATCTCGCGCAACCCAATCAATTGGCAACTTTATTTCTTCTAGGGCAATTGAGTTTGCTTTGTTTGTTTGAGCAAAGAAAAATAGATGCCGCACCTGCTTTGCTAATAGCGGCTTTGCTTTCTTTTGGGACGGGAATTACTCAGTCTCGAACTGCTGCGGTGTCAACTATTATTATTGTTATAATTTGGCTTGCGTATCAAAAAAAAATCCCTACAAGATTCAATTTCAAAGGGTTATTAATTCCTATTTTTGTTTATTGTTTTGCATTCTTTGGGTGGAAGGAGATAAACGCTTCCCTTCTAATTTTTGATACTCTTGGGGTTTCCCAGGAACGTTTCAACAAAGAGGCAAGGCTTAATATTTGGCCTCAAATGATTGACGCCGTTTTCCAATCCCCGTGGACAGGTTATGGCTGGAATCAAGTTTCCATTGCGCAGCAACAGGTCGCCGAAAATTATCCTCCGCTGCATTTATACTTAGAGTCCGCACACAATATTTTTATTGACCTTATGCTTTGGGTTGGCGTGCCAGCGGGAATTGGAATTGCAGGCGGTTTTGTTTTTCTTCTATGGAAAGGAGCAAAAAAAATTCGAACCCCAAGTGAGTTGGCCATATTCTTAATGCCGATCGCTGTGGTTATTCACTCTTTTTTTGAATATCCTTTGAGTTATTCTTATTTTCTTTTTCCGATCGGGTTGGTGGGCGGGATTTTAATCAGAGATTCTCGAATTTCCATGGAGAAAAATGCCCGAACCGAAATGCTTTTTCTGCAAAAATTTTTTTTTATTGTTTCGCTAATTGGCGGCGCGGCAGTTTTTGTTTTGATGGCGGAGTATTTAAAGCTGGAAGAGTCTTGGCGGCAATTGCAGTATCAGGCTGCAAAAATAGGTGAAGTGGAAGAGATTCGTCTTCCTAAGACATATTTGCTGACGGGCCTTTACGAATTGAGCTACATGGCGCAGCTTGTTCCAAAAAAAGCAATGTCGGAAAAAGATATTGAAAGGTCGCGCCGAGTTGTGGTTCGATATGGATGGGGCAATTTGCTATTCAAGTATGCATTTATCGGAGGGTTGAATGGAAGAAATAAAGAGTCGAGTTGGGCCTTGAAAATGTTGTGCAAAACGAATTCTGGAAAGTTTTGCGAAAAGGCAAAAAACAGTTGGCGTGAACTGCGAAAGGAATTTCCGCAATTAATTGACGTTGATTTTCAAGAAGCGAAGAAGTAATAAGCTCACTCGAGCCCCGAAATAGGTGAAAAGCTTGAGAAGACCTTATTGGCCTGCTGTAGAGCGTCTAGAGATATTTCAAGCAGCGCAGATGTGTGGTACTCGCGCAATCATGGTCTGCAAGTGGTCGACTCGATACCTCCGATGGTGCGGCGGGTTTGCTTAACAGGTCCTCTTGACTTAGGAGACCGCCTTGTTCCAGCGAGCCCATCCGATACTTGCTATCGTGGAACTGTGTCGCATGGCTAGGCGCAGCCCTGATGAGTTGCTGTGCATTGACGTCAAGGAGCTAGGGCACTTTGACAAGGTTAGCCGTCGTACGTTAGATCGCATTCCGTGCACACCAACGTCGGCTGAGACTTCTTGCAGGCGATCCAGCGCTGCATGGTCTTCATGCAGGCGTATCTCCAAGAGCGCAAGCTCTGCGCCAAACGTTCTTGTTTCGGTATGTGGGTGTGTGACGGTCGACCTGCTATTGGCCGGCAACGGCATGGTTTCGTGGCGGCTGTCTGGCGAGAAGGCCTCGAATTGGCATCACTCAAAAGTTCATCGAGGCGGGGTCGTACCAACGGCAAGGTCGTACGCTTCGCACAGTGCGCTTTGTGTATGTGGGCCCGCAGGCAAACTTACACAAATTTCAATCAAAGAGAGCTACGAAGGCCTAGCGTCGGCCGTGCTACGGCATCAACCTCGCGTTGCTGTTTCGCGCCTTCTCGATGACTCCAAAGAGCTTGTTGATACTTCACTTCAGCCAGTGTAGGCCTAGGAGTAGGGTATTGGCTCGGAGTCACACATTGCGAGCTCCGTTCTGTCGATACTGCGGGATCAAGATAAATTGTTGTGAACGCGAATGTATGTCGCATCTGCAACGCAGGTCTGCCGAGAGGTGTCACATCGCTTAGCCTAAGAGATTTGGCATACTGAAGTATTCAGTTTGTGAGCTCCCTCCACGAAGTCCGCTGTGGCGTAATGCTCGAACTGGTGCTCGACGGTGTTCTCACCAATGAAGTCGTGCCATCGCTAAGCTGCCGCAAAAGCCGTAGCGTCCCATCTGCCAGCTTCACGAAACTCTGCCCCACGATCACGGAATTTGCGCTGACGAGCGCTCCCGCTTTGTTCTCGAGTGCCGCACCGCTCGCTGTGTTGAGCAGATAGTTCCAGGAGCTGCCGCCAGAACTGCATGCATCGCCAGTAGGAATTGCCGTCGAGATTGCAAGAACGCTGCCCTGGAGCGCGATGTCAACAAATATCCGCTCACCTGACTGAGGCAGATCCACTTTCCAGCCGTTCTGAGTCGTCCAGTTGACCGGGTTGCTGGTGATGGTCGCTTCCTTGTTCGACACGGTAATCGTTTGTTGGACCAGCGTGGTGCCGGCACGAACATCGCCCAAGCCCGTGCTTGCAAGCGAATCCTTGATGGCGTAGATGCTCTGCTGCGTCGTATTGGTGATATCGCCCGTGCTCATATAGCGTCCGGTACCGATGACGACGACCGGTTTGCCATTCACCTGTGTCAACCGAGGGCGCGTGGTGATTGGCTGTGCCGTCGTTCCATTGATCAGGAATTGAGCCAACAGCATTGCCGAGTTGTAGGGTTGCGTCACGCCGTCAATATCGAAGCGCCAAAGATTGCCCAGTTCATCGCCGCCGTAGAAACGCTTGGATGTGTTGTCCGACTCCTGATCGATCCACCCATTGATCTTCGACAGTCCGCTCGGCGCGGAAGTGCTGCCCACGCCCGTGCTGATGTCCGCGCGAGCTCTCGCACCCGTGTTGGCGTTGAGCACGAAAAGCCGCCCCACTCCGTCGCCAGGGCTGACGTTGTTGTAGCCCGACGCGAACGCCACGACCCACGTGCCATCCGCGCGCTTGGTGATGACGGGATTGCCGAAAGTCAGTCCCAAGTTGTCGTCGGTGAACTCCCACAGCGATCGCGGATTCTGCGGGTCCGTGATGTCGAGCGCGTAGTAGCCACGCCCGCCCTTGCCCATGCCACCGACGAGAATCGTCTTCCAGGCGTTGCCCACATAGATGTCGCCGACCACCGGGGCACCGTCGACCATGTAGTTGTGCTTGTTCGCATAGTTCGAATCGGCCAGGCGGTAGAGATTGGGCACCACGGTCGTGGGCACGTAGGCCCACAACTCGGCGCCGCCATCTGTCGTGTCGGCGGAGATCGCATGCAGCATGCCATCATTGGCTGCCACATAGATCATGGGCTTGCGATTCCTGTTGTTCCGCACAAAGTCGGTGTAGCCCGCATCTGAATAGCCGAAATCCGGTTTGCTCACATATCTCGGGGCGCCGTTGATGATGTCGCCCAGCACCCCTGCGCGAACGCGATACAGCGCTGCAGTGCTGCCGATCGCAGTGTTCGCTCTTTCATTGCTGCGGTCGCCACGGAGAAAGTTGACCAGGTTTGTTGAACTGTTGGCCAAAGCTTTGTCAGCATCGCTCAAGGTCTGACACTGAGTCACCCCTGTGTGGCTTGCGTTTCCGCACAGGTTGAAGTGATCGCCTAATCCATCGGCGGTGAGATTGGCGGAGGTGAACGCGCCCAGCGCACTGGTACTTGAGCGGCGGTAGTAGATGGTGCGCGCGGTGTACGTCGTGCCGGTCAGTTTGGTCTGCGCAGACCATGTGGGGTTGGCACTGATCGTGGCGTTCGTGCCGTCCAGCGAATAGGCCTTCAGGTCCCCCGTCCAGGTTCCGGTCGTGTAGCTCGCGCTATAGACCTGATTGTTGTCGCCCGCCACGAGTTCAAGCGTGCTGGTCGTTGCGGCGGCGGAGGAACCCGTCACTTCCTGGATGGCGCTCACCACCCCGCTGATGGCTTCCGCAAGCTGCGTTGCATTGAGCGCCGAATAGTACTGGCCACGACCGTTCACTGCGGCATGCCAGAGATCGTCGATGTTGCGGGCGTCGCCGGAGTTGCCCGAGATGTTGACGGTCTCGGGGACGGGCCAGTTGGTCGTGCCATTCGTCAAGTCGACATAGGACCCCGAGGTCTGCGTGAGGTAGTTGCGGTCGTAGGTCAACGTCCCGCTCACGCCCAGGCCGATGGTGAACGTGGTCATGTGCTGATGTCTCGCCGTATCGCGGCCAGATGTCGGAACGATGTCGCTGCAGACGTTTTGCGAGATTCCCGAGCTCGTCGAAGTGCAGTTGGTTGAGCGCAGGTCTGTCTTGTAGTAGTACGCGGCCACGTCAGCCAGGGAGTTCGAAGATCCCCCGGTGGAGTTGGTAGTCGAAGTCACGGTGGAGTAGACAGTCCCTGGTCCCGCGCTCGAAGCAGCCGTGAGTTGTGGAGACGTTCCAGGGAGTACATAGGTGCCCGCTCGGCATGTACCGCTGTTGCTCGACGGCGCCGCGGCCTCGGGCGTCCATGTGCTGTTGTCGGTGGATGTCTGGTCCGTGGCCCTCACCCTGTAGGGGCTGTTATTGTTGTTGCAGCTGTTGGCCCCTCTGGTGCCGACCTGATAGGCCGTTCGGCTGTAGGTAGTGGTCGTCGTTGTGCCATCGAACAGGGGCCTTGCCTCCGTGCTGTCCTGATTGCCCACGTTGTTGCCATCCAGATCGAGGGCGGTGTAGCTGTTGCCCTCCGTCGCGCCTGGAGAGCCGCCCTTGTTCCAGTAACCATCGGTGGAGAGCAGCACGAAATTGCGTTGGCAAGCGTATTGGACCGGGTCGTTGGCTTCGGTCTGGCCGGAGAGGCGACGCCCGTAGTACCGGCCGATCTTGGAAAGCGCGCCGCGCAGAGGCGTACCGCCCGCTGCCGCTGCGGCATACAGCTTGGTATAGAGCGTCGTCTTCTGATCGCCGGTGAAGTCGCCAACGGGTTGGAAGCCATCGGACGTCGTCACCGTGGTGCTGCTGTTGATGGTCGAGAAGCCGAGGCGGTAGCCGTCGTCCAATGCCGCGAAAGCGCGGCCCACGGCGGTGCGCATCAGCAGGGTCCGGGTGCGGTAATACGAGTACCAGTTCGCGTAGTTCTGAGCTTCGCTCGATGTGCTGATGACGGTGAAGGTGTCGAACAGCGCGGTGCCCGAAGAGCTGCCGGTCTTGTAGTTGCACTCGTTATAGAACGTGTCCTGGACCACGTCAGCGCTGGTGTACCGCCAAGCCATCTTGGCCCTCGTTCCCTTGTACTTGTAGTACACACTCCCCGTGAGGCGACTGAGAGTCCAATCCTTCGTGGCAGCCGTGCCGGTGGACTGGGTCACGTTGAGCACCATCGTGTACGTGAAGGTGCCAGAGCCCGTGGTGGTCAGCGTGGTAATCGTCCCGATCATGGTGGCGCCCGACGACGTCACGGACACCAGACTTCCGACATCGATTCCCAGGTCGCTCTTGTAGGAGGTGCCGCTGAAGACGAAGGTCTTGCTTCCGGTTCCTGGGGTGATGTTCGCGGTCGTGGTCAGGGTTCTGCTTGCCGCCACCCCATTCAGATTCGTGGTGCTGCTCGACGAGCTGAAGCCGTCCTGCTTCGCCGCCGTGAAGGAGCTGTTCACCATCTCCGCCCCGGCCGCATCGAGCGGCGGCTTGTAGGTGATGCTCGGATCGTAGGCAACGCCGTTGCACTGCGCGCTTCTGAATCCGAAGGTGCCCGTGTCGCTCATCTCGTCGGGCATGTACTCGCGAGCCATACTGCCCGAGTCGTCAAGCACGAACATCAGGTTCGGCTTGGCGTGTGCGTTGGGACTGGTGATCAGCGGTACATCGGAAATTTCCGTGGCATCGCTGCGAACGGTGAAACCCACTGCGCCCAGCATCGTCAATGCCGCGGCAGCGATGAGGCCGATCTTCCTGCCGCTAGCACGAAGAGGGTTCCGGAACGTGGACGAGAATTGATTTGGCATGGTTGCGACTCCCGGTGCGAGAGCTTTCGCCCTAGAGTTGAACGATGGTTTCGATGTAGCTCACCGAGTTGCGAGAGCCACGCACCTGCACAACGATGCGGTAGAAGGCGCCGGCGGCGGGCTGGGAAATCGATCTCTCGCCTGCTTCGTGGCCGCTGCTTGCTGCACTGGTGGCTGTTGCGCAGTTGTTGGTGCCGGTGACGGCCGTCGATACGGCCCCGGTCAAACTGCAGAGACGGAAGATGGTGTACGAGAGCTGGTTGTTACCGTTGGGCGTCGTGCCGGCATCGACGGCCTTCAGCGTGCAGCTGCCGTTGGTGCCTGCATAGGCGCAGGTGCCATCGGCGTACCAATCGATCAATTGGCGCGAGGTGTTGCTCGCATATTGCCGGCCCGTGACGTCAAGCGGTGCTGTGCTGTCCGTATCGCGCGAGGTGGCGTAGTAGCCGCTGTTGGGAACATCCGCCGTCAGGTCAGCCTGGCCCTTGAGCCATACAAAGGCTTTTCGCGCGGCCTGGTCGCCCGCCGCGGTCGCATCCTGCTTAAAGCTCAGGTTACCGAGCAACAAGGCTCCCGTGTCGACTGACCGTACCAGCGAGAGCGTCGCCAGTCCCAGGATCACCAATGCGATCAAGGCGAAGATCAATGCCGCGCCCTTTTGGCGGCGAAATGCGATGAGGCGGTGCATGTTCAGCTGGCTGAGTTCCACAGCACGTTGCGCAGTGGAATGATGGTGTCGTAGACCCGGTAGCGGTAGTGCTTCCAATCCGGTACGTGGCTGACCTTGATCGATAGGCATTTGCTGCCATCGTGGCAAGCCGCAGCACCCGTGACCGTTGCGCTGGCGCCGAGGTCCCAAAGAGGATCGGCCTGGGTCACGGCGTCGGTTTCATCGGCTTTCTTGATCGGCTCGTACTGGGTACTGCGGGCCACCACCGCGATGCGGATCGCCAGGACCTGCTGCCAGCCGGCACTGGTCGTGGGTGTGCTGCTGTCATAGGTGTCGACCACACCGTCGTTGTTCGTGTCTTTTCCGTACAGCGCTTGCAGATTCACGATGTTGGGAAAGAGCTCGGAGGTGGATCCCGCGGCAGTTGCCGTACGTGTCGTGATCTGCAGTGCGAGATTGCTGCTGATCGAATAGGAGCTGTAGCCCAGGCCACCAAGATTGAGCAGGTAGCTGGCCGTGATGGCGGAGAGCGCGGAGTTGTTGTTCCAGCTGGGAAGCGCACCTTCGACATGCGGCACGCGCAGCGCCCACAACCCCGTGTTGCTCGACGTGCCGGCGCCGTCATCGGTGACCGAGAACAGGCGGCAGGGCGCAGAGACTCCCCATGGATCCGGAATGGCGACCATCAGATCGCCCGCCTTCACGCCCAATGACGACTGCACGGTGAAGTAGTCAGAGGATTGCGCGGTCACCGTCACGGGTACCGAGAAGCCGGCCGTCCGGCTTTGAAGGATCGTCACCGTGTCGGGAGCGCCACTGGCCCCGTCGGTGATTTCGACGGGCGCCAGGGTGGAGGCGAAGGTTTCGGCCGTGGCGCTGGCATTGAGCTTGAAGGTGCCTTGAAGCGGGCAGCCCATCGCATCCGGCTTGATCGCCAGGCCATAGCCGGCCATGGCGATGTCGCGCTGCAGCGTGTAGGCCGCCAATGCACCATTGATCTGTGCATCGTTCCCGCTTGCGATGGTGCGCTTGCGGCTCTCGCTCGTCGCGAGGATCTGCGTGATGACGAGCACGGTCAGCAGTCCCAGCAGCAGGCCGACCATAAGCTCGACGAGCGTGAGTCCATGCATGCGCGACCGAGAAACAAGTGCGGGCAGCGCGAACGACCGCGCGGGGACGTGATGGGGGCGTGTCATCAGCTGGCCGCCTTCGCGGAGACGTTGCTCTGCGTTTCGTAGGTGTGGGTGCTTCCGCCGGGCAGTGCCCACTGGATCCGCACCGAGACATTCCCGGCATTGGTACCCGTTCCCACCGTGATGGCGGCGGTCGCTCCCGGAAGAAGCAGGGCGAGCTTGTCGCGCCATTCGGTGCAAGAAGTGGCGCTGCATGAATCGGTTCCGGCATAGCTGCTGAGGTTGCTGATGTCGGCCCACATGCGGCCGATCAGTTCGCTGGCCAGGTACGCCGCGTTCGCACGCGTGTTGGCCTCGCTCTCGGCCCGGACCAATGCAGTCTGCAGGCCGATGAAGCCCAGGATGCCGAACATGAAGATCAGCAGCGCGACCAGCACCTCGATCAGGACGATGCCGCGATGGCTTCTTCCCCGCGATGGGACATGTGGCCGGAGGGGACGGATGCGGGACGAGGCGCGCATGGCGACGAGATCCTTCAACATTTGCGGGGATCGTTGGTCTGAATGGAGGACCGCGGGTCGCAGATGCGGACCCCGCCCCCCGTCTCGACGATGACCATGAGGTCGAGGTAGGTGGTGTCGGTCTTGGGGCCGGTGATCCGCACGCGATTCAGCGGCGAGGATGTGGTGTCCAGGCGTCCGAGGCCATCGAAGGTCGTCGTGGTGGCTGCGGTACCTACAACTGTCTTGTCGCTCGTATTGGAAGAACTGCCCGCCGAGATCTTGACGCCGCTGCTCGAGGAGCCGATCGCGCGCGACCCGAGGATGGAGGCGCTGCCGCACTTGCCTGCCGGCGAAGTGGTGTTGATCACCCATGAGCCGCTCGTGGATGACAGCGCGCAACTGTTGTCCATCGTGCTGCCATTGGTCAGCGATACGAGGTAGAACGATACGCTTTGATTGCGGCGGACGGCCTCCATCCGCGCTGCCTGGAGACCCGCCTGCAAGCCGTCCGCCGCGCTCCGGATACGGGTGTTGTCGAGCCATACGCCAATGCTGGGCAAGGCGACGAGCAACCCGACGGCCAGCACCGCCATGGTGACGACCAGCTCGATCAGCGTGAAGCCGCGGACGCGGTGCATGTGTCGCATCGGGAGACTCAGCAAGCGCTGGACCGTGTCAGCCAGCAGTTGGCGGAAACGGTGGCGCCTTTGAATTTCGATGTCGAGCGATTGCCGTTCTGATCGATGGAATAGACATCGTTCTTCACTTGGCCGCTCGTACCCGTTGCACTGATGGAATAGGCCTGCTGCGCCCCGTCGGTGATCGTGCAGGCGTAACTGAATCGGTTCGTGGCCTTGAATTCGTTCCAGCTGGACGCCGTCGCGTCATTGGCGCAAGTGGTGCCCGAGCCGTACTTCCGGTTGTCCTGGTAGTACTGCTCCATCTTGGCGCGGAAGTCGGAGAGCGCGTTGAACGCTTCCGGCTGCTGGCCACGGCGGATGTAGTCGTTGTACGAGGGCAAGGCGATCGCTGCCAGGATGGCAATGAGGGCCACGACGATCATCATCTCGATAAGGGTGAAGCCCGGTGCGCGGGCCACGGGCGCGATGCGACGGGGCGGAAAAATGGAAAACTTCAAGGGCACCTCTCGGGGATGGACCGGGTTGGGTGACGAATGTGCGTGCACCTGACAATGGTCACAGAATGTCTCCAATTGTGTTTGATTGCAAAACCACTGATCCAGAGCGGCCGACCATTCGTCAGCAACAGCAGGTGTCGATCAAGGGTTGTGCATACTTTGTTTGTAAATAGTTTGGATTTCATTGCCTGAGGCCATGGTCCGCCGGTCGTGCCGCCGAGCAACAATCGCTTTGGATGTCCTCGGTCCTCAAGCGAACCCCTCCACTCGGAAACGCCTCCCGCATCGGCTGCGTGGGACTCGTCGCGCTTCCATTTCTCTGCCCGCTGGTGGCGGGCCCGTCCGCCAACGCCTGGCAACTGCTCGCTTCCGGGCTGTGCGCCGCCCTGCTGCTGCTGTCGGCGCGCGGTGACGCCATCGATCGACGCCTGGTCGTCTGGCTGGGTTGCTGCGCCGCGGCAATCGCGATCTCGCTCCAAGGCTTCGCGGACCTGCGATCCATGGCCTGCGCGGCGCTGGCTGGCATCGCTTTGTCGGCCCTCGCCGGGGCGAGCCGGGAGGGCAAGGCCGTATCCATTCCGGCTGCATTGGCCTGGGGAATCCTGGCGGTCGGCGTCGCCAACGCGGTTGTCGGTCTGCTTCAGTACGGCAACCTTGCCAAAACTCTGCTCCCCTGGGTCACCTCTCCCACCTCCGGCCGTGCCTGGGGCACGCTGCGCCAGCCCAACCAGTTCGCTACGTTGATCAGCCTGGCGCTGGTCGCCGCCCTTTGGTTGCATGCGACGTGGGACTCCCGCCGTATGCGAATCAGCCTCATCGCAGCCGTCGTGCTGCTGATTGCCGCCACCGCTGCGTCAGGCTCTCGCACCGGCGTGCTGCAACTCGCGCTGATCGCGGTCGCCGCGGGGGTGGTGGCCCGGAAGGAGCGCCGCGCTCCAACCCCGGCCCGCCGTCTGCCGCCACCCCTGGCCTTGCTGGCCATGCTTCCTCTCTACTTCGCCCTGAACTGGCTGCTGCCCCACCTCTCCGCCACCGGTAGCGGAGGCAAGGCCGTCGCCTCAGCCGGCGCCCTGGTCCAACGCCTCCAACCCACGGCCCTCGGCAACGAAAGCCGTCTCACCCTCTGGCACAACGTCCTCACCCTGATCGCCGAGCGTCCCCTGACGGGCTGGGGCTGGGGCGAACTCAGTTACGCCCACTTCATGGCCGCCTACCCCGGCCCGCGCTTCCCGGAAATCCTCGACAACGCCCACAACCTCCCCCTGCACCTCGCAGTCGAACTCGGCATCCCCGCCGCCGTGCTGATCTGCGGCGGCTTCCTCTGGCTGGTGATCTCCGCCCGCCCCTGGCGCGAGCGCGACCCGAACCGGCTCATGGCCTGGGGCCTGCTGGCCGTCATCCTCGTGCACAGCTTGCTCGAGTACCCGTTGTGGTACGGCCCCTTTCAGCTGGTCTTCGGCCTGTGCCTGGGCATGCTGTGGCCTGCGCGCGCCAGCGGCGATCGAGCGTCGCCGCCATCGAAGAAGACAAAGACATGGCTCCCCGACGGCCGAAAGCTCTCGGCCCTCGCAAGCATCGCCCTGCTCTCGTTCGTCGTCTACGCCGCCTGGGACTACACCCGCATCAGCCAGATCTACCTGCCGCGCGACGAGCGCCTGCCGCCCTGGCAGGACGACACGCTCGCCAAGGTCCGGGATTCCTGGCTGTTCGCGCGCCAAGTCGATTTCGCCGAACTGACGCTGACGCCGGTCACGCACGAGAACGCGGCGCGGATGCATGCGCTTGCCGAGCGGACGCTGCATTTCTCGCCGGAGCCGCGCGTGATCGTCAAGCTGATCGAGAGCGCCGAACTCTCGGGCCACGAGGACGAAGCGCGCCTGATCGCCGAACGTTTCAGGGTGGCATATCCGGGCGCCTACGCCCACTGGCTCAGGCACAACCCGGGTGACAGGGCCCCGGCGCCCTAGGCTGCAGGAGCAGTCCAGCTCCCCGACTTCCCGCCACGCTTCTCCACCACATGCACCCCGGTGACCGTCATCCCGCGGTCCACCGCCTTGCACATGTCGTACACGGTCAGGAGCGCGATCTGCACGGCGGTCAGCGCCTCCATCTCGACGCCGGTCGGCCCGACGGTCTCGACCGTGGCGGTGCATCGCACATGCGGCGTCGCGTCGCCGGCCTCGGAGAGCGCGAGGTCGACCGCCACCCGGGTGATGGCCAGCGGATGGCACAGCGGGATCAGGTCGCTGGTCTTCTTGGCGGCCTGGATGCCGGCGATGCGCGCGATGCCGAGCACGTCGCCCTTCTTCGCGCTGCCCGAGGCGATCAGCGCCAGGGTCTCGGGCCGCATCTCGATGCGGCCGGTGGCCACGGCCACGCGATGGGTGGCGGGCTTGGCGGCGACGTCGACCATGTGGGCCTGGCCCTGGGCGTCGAAATGGGTGAGGGAGCTCATGGTGAACGTTCAAGAGGGAGGTGCATCATACGAGCCCGAGTTCTGGACAAGCCATGCCACGCTGGACCCCACCCCCTCGCAAGAAACGACCCTTCGTCCCCGCCCTGCGGACGGTTTGCGCTAGCGTTTTAATAGCGTCCCAGGTGCTGATGCCGCCGCTGGCGCGCGCGCAATTGCTGCCGGGGCTCGGCGACGGCGGCGAGATGACGGCGACCGCCGAGCGCCACCTGGGCGACCAGATCGCGCGCGAGCTCTACCGCGACACCGACTACATCGACGATCCGGTGATCGCCGACTACGTGCAGGAGATCTGGCAGCGCCTGCTGGCGGCGGCGCGGGTGCGCGGTGAACTCACGCCCGAACTCGACGAGCGCTATGCCTGGGTGGTGATGCTGGGGCGCGATCGCAACATCAACGCCTTCGCGTTGCCGGGCGGCTACCTCGGGCTCAACCTCGGGCTGGTGGCGGCGGTGGGCAGCCGCGACGAGCTGGCGACCGTGCTCGGGCACGAGCTGTCGCACGTCACGCAGCGGCACATCGCCCGCATGATGGACAAGCAGAACAAGCAGTTCCCGTTGATGCTCGCGGGCCTGATCCTCGGCATGATCGCCGCGGGCAAGAGCCGCAGCGGTGGCGACGCGGGCCAGGCGATGGTCCTGGGCAGCCAGGCGGCGTTCATGCAGAACCAGTTGAACTTTTCGCGCGACATGGAGCGCGAGGCCGACCGCGTGGGCTTCGGCGTGATGACGCAGGCCGGCTTCGCGCCGCAGGGCGCGGCCACGATGTTCGAGAAGCTGCAGTACGCCTCGCGGCTCAATGACAACGGCTCCTTCCCTTACCTGCGCAGCCATCCGCTGACGACCGAGCGCATCTCCGACATGCAGGGCCGCTTCCAGTTCCGCATGGACACGGTGCCGCCGCCGGTGCTGCTTATGGACCATGCGATGGTCTCTTCGCGCGCGCGCGTACTGACGCGCCCCGGCGTCGACGTGCTGCGGCAGTGGGTCGATGCGGCCTCGACCGGCGAGTTCGCCAAGAGCACGCCGGCCCAGCAGGCGGGCACGCTCTACGCGGCGGCGCTGTCGGCCAAGGAGTTGCGCGATTACAAGGCCGCGCGCGCGCTGGCGCAGCGGCTGGTCGAGCGCACGGCGGAAGACGTTCCGGCCGCGCGCCAGGCGCGCTGGCTGCAGGCCGAGATCGAACTGGCGGCCGGCGGCGCGGGCGTGGCCAAGGCGGCCTCGCTGCTCGACGGCAAGGCCAAGTCGCGGCCCGAGATGCTGCTGGCGGCCGATGTCGCGGTGGCGAGCCGCCAACCCGCGCCGATGATCCCGGTGCTGCGCGACTGGGTGGCGGCGAATCCGCGCGACGCCACGGCCTGGCGCACGCTGGCCAATCTCTACGGCGCGCAGAACGACACACTGCATGCGGTGCGCGCGGACGCCGAGTCGAACGTGGCGATTCTCGACTACCCGGCCGCGCGCGACCGCTTCAAGGCGGCGCAGGAACTGATCCGCCAGAGCCAGAGCGGCCGTCCGGGGGCGGTGCCGATCGACCACTTCGAGGCATCGATCATCGACACCCGCGCGCGCGAGATCGAGGTGCTGGTGAAGCGGCAGGCCGAGGAGCCGGCGCTGCGTTGAGCCAGGGGGAGGTGGATCAGGCGGATCAGCGGCGCGTCAGCAGCCCGCCGAGCGCGCTCTCGATCAGCAGGCTGAGCACCGAGTAGAGCAGCGAGCCCACGAGCGCGGCGAGGAAGCCGTTGACGTGGAAGCCCGCCAGCAGGCCGGACGCGGCCCAGAACATCAGCGCATTGATCACGAACAGGAACAGCCCGAGCGTAACGATGGTGACCGGCAGCGTGAGCACCACCAGCACCGGGCGCACGATCATGTTGAGCAGGCCGATGACCACGGCCGCGATCAGCGCCGAGCCGAAACTGCTGACCTGGACGCCGCTGTAGAGGTAGGCCACCGCGAGCAGCGCCACCGCGCTGAGCAGCCATTTGAGGAGGATGCGCATGCGGCCCAGGATACCGCAGCGCCGGGGCGGCGGCGAGACGGACATGCCCGCGAACCCGCGTGGGACGGGGCGTCGGCACCGCGATGCCCATCGGCATGAGCACAAAAAAAACGGCTCCCGAAGGAGCCGTCGTCTGAGCGGGAAGGCGCGGCGCTGACGCCGCGATCCTCTTATTCCGCCAGTTCGTTCGCCAGCACCAGCAGCGCGCCCATGCCCATCACGGCACCGGGAAAGGCCCAGCCTTGCTGGCCGGCCGGCTTCTGCTCGGGCGTGACCGGCTCGAGGTCCACGCCGACCTTCGGACGGCGGGCGTCGACCACGTGGACGGCCATGTGCTCGCGCTTGAGCTGCTGCGTGAGCTCGGTCAGCGGGCCCTTGGCCAGCACGGCCGTGACCTGCCCACCGTTGCGCTCCAGCAGTGGCAGCAGCTGCGCCTGCAGCTTGCTGAACCACTTCGCACGCCAGTTCTCGCGTGCGCTGTGGCTCACCCACTTGCTGATGCGATGCGTCATGCGCGGCGCGCAAGCCACGAGCACCCAGTGACGCGCCACGACGGCGTCGGCGTCCGGCGCCAGTTCGGCGAACTGTTCGCAGGCGTAGACGACGTCGTCGACGTAAAGAATGATCTTTTCCATAGGGTGCTCCTTCAGGTAGTTAGAGTGGCAGAGACGGGTCGAAATGGATAGGGGACTTTCGTGGGGCGGGCAACGGGCTCAGCTCGCGGTGGCCGGCGTCGACGCCTTGGCGCGAGCCTGGCGCGAAGCCACCCACTTGCCGATGGCCAGCACGAGCAGGGCACCGGCGATGCCGGCGGCGTACTTCACGACATCGGTCTGCGGCACCTTCGGCACCCAGGTCCAGGCGGCGGCGTTGGCCAGCGCGGGGTCGGACACGGCCATGGTGCCGGCGATCCAGCCCAGCAGCATGCCGCCGAGCGTGATGATCATCGGGAAGCGGTCCATCAGCTTGATCACGAGCTGGCTGCCCCAGACGATGATCGGGATGCTCACGAGCAGGCCGAAGATCACGAGCGGCATCTGGTGGCCTTCGCCGGCGCCTTGGGCGGCACCCGCGATGGCGATCACGTTGTCGACGCTCATCACGAGGTCGGCAATGATCACAGTCTTGACGGCACCCCAGAGCCTGTCGCTGCCGGCGATGTTGCCGTGTGCGTCGTCATGCTCGGGCGCCAGCAGCTTGATGCCGATCCACAGCAGCAGGATCGCGCCCACGAGCTTCAGGAACGGAATGGCCAGCAGGGTCAGCGCGAAGAAGATCAGGATCACGCGCAGCAGGATGGCGCCGGCGGTGCCCCACAGGATGCCCTGCGTGCGCTGGGCCGGCGGCAGCTTGCGGCAGGCCAGCGCGATCACGACGGCGTTGTCGCCGCCAAGAAGGATGTCGATCATGATGATCTGACCGACGGCGACCCAGAATTCCGGGGTCATGAACTGTTCCATAGTTTCCTCTGTGTCTTGTGACCGTCCCGCCCCACCGTTGCGTGGTGGCCGCGGGCATGGCACATGCGATGCGTTTCGATTCATCCCGGGCGGGCTGATCGAAGCGAGGAAATGAAACCGGGTGACACCGGGGGATCCAACGACGCTTCGACCAAACCTGCACAGGTTCAAATCGAAGGTCTGGCTCGGCACGCGCACGGCCGTTCGCCGACATGCGCAATGCCCGACAGGCCGGAAGTGTTGTGCTTCGTATTGACGACCTGGCGATGTCCGTCGTGGGAACGACGGCCGGGAGCTACTCCCCTTCGTGGGCGCGATTAGAGCATCGGCGCTCGCGCGCTGGCAACCGAAAGTTTCAAGCCTTCAAAAGGAAGGCGCTCAAAACCTGCATTGCGACAAGGTCTATTGCTACAAGTTTGGTAGCGCCTATAACCTTCGAGGGTCTCGGGACATTGGCGGACTATGATCGCCCGCCCTGCCGATCTTTCTGCGTTCATGGCCGCCATCCACATCACCGACATCGAGGCCGCCATCAATCACTGGCGCGAGAAGAGCCCCTCGCCCGATGGCGTCACGCTCGCGCCCGAGCTGCGCGCGCTGGCCGAGGTCTATGCGCTCATGGTCTACCACCACGAGGACGAGGTCGACGAAGTCGGCTTCCCGGCCAAGGCCTGGGCCGCCTGGCTGGACTGGTACCAGAGCACGCCCGACACCCCCTGCATCGCGATCTGCTCCACCAGCCAGGGCGACGACCAGTGCAAGGGCTGCGGGCGCAGCTTCGACGAGGTGCAGCACTGGCCCGCGATGACGCCGGCCGAGAAGCGCGTCACCTGGCGCCGCATCACCATGGAGGATTCGGCCTGGCGCTTCAACCGCTATGCCGAGCGCGCGCGCGAGGCCGAGCCGCCGAAGTGGCCCGACGAGCCGGACGATCCCGCCGTGCCCACCGGGCCCGAAGACGCGAACTGAGCGGCCGGCCCGATGCGTCGCCTCGCGCAAGCGCCCAACCTCGCCATCGCGACGCTGTGGGTGCATGCGCTGCGCGAGGACGGCGTGGCCGCGACCGTGCAGCGCGAGTACCTGGGCGCGGCGGCCGGCCAACTGCCGCCCGACCAGTGCCTGCCCGAGATCTGGATCGACGACGAAAGCCAGTTCGAGCTCGCCCAGCGGCTGCTGCATGCGCTGCAGCACCGGCCGCAGCGCAGCTGGCAGTGCGTCTGCGGCGAGCGGATCGAGGGCGGCTTCGAGCAGTGCTGGCAGTGCGGCGAGATGATGCCGCCCTGAGGCCCCTGCGTTATTTCCAGCGCAGCAGCTCGATGTCGACGCTGTTCGCGCCGTCGCCGAGCGTCAGCGTGTTCTCCTGGATCGTCGCCTGCAGCTGCATCGAGCGCTGCGCCAGTGCCGCGAGCGCCTGCGAGGCGGCGGTGGGCACACGGTAGACGCGCAGGTTCTGCGGCCGCGAGAGCTTGTTCTCGATGCCGCGCCACCAGATCTCGGCCGCGTGGTTGAAGCAGTAGACGATCACCTCGTCGGCCTTGCCGCAGGCCTTGATGACGGGCTTGTCCTCGGGCTGGCCGACCTCGATCCACAGCCGGGTCTGGCCCGTGAAGTCGCGCAGCCAGACATCGGGTTCGTCCACGTTCGACAGGCCGGCGCCGAAGGCCAGCGTGCCGTCGCCGTTGCAGATGTCCTGCAGCTGGTGCGCGTTGAGCGCCAGCGCGACCAGGCGGATCATCATCCGCTCGTCGGTCTCGCTCGGATGGCGCGCCAGCGTGAGCGCGTGGTCGGCGTAGTAGCCGTGGTCGATGTCGGCCACCGCGAGGTTGGCCTTGAAGATGGTGGATTTGAGCGCCATGGGTGCGCGAGTGTATGCGCGCGCTCCCGGGCCGGCGCCGGCCCGGGAGATGCCCGCCGGCCGATCAGTAGGCGACCGAGGCCTGCAGGTACACGGTGCGCGGCTGGCCCACGTACTTGCCGCCGTTGTTGTCCACCGAGCGGTTGAAGTAGCGGCGGTCGAACAGGTTCTTCACGCCCACGGCCAGCTTGAGGTTGCGCATCGTCGGGCCGAAGTCGTAGCCGGCGCGCACGTTCATCACCGCGTAGCCGGGGATGTTGCCCAGGCGGCCGGTGCTGTCCTCGAGCGTGACGTAGCGCGCATTGGTGTCGGGCGAGCCCGGCGAGCGCTGCTTCGACTGCGCGTAGACGTCGGCGTTGAAGGTCCACGGGCCGCGCTCGTAGCGCGCGCCCAGCGTGGCCACCTGGCGCGAGTAGAACGGCAGGTCGCGGCCCGCGAAGGCGCCGGCCTTCTGGATCGCCTGCGTGTAGGTGTAGGTCGCCGACACCGACAGTCCCTTGAGGGCCGGGCTCAGGTCGCCGAGCTCGTAGCGCAGCGCCGATTCCAGGCCGCGGTGGCGCGTGGCGCCCAGGTCGGTCCACTGGCCGACGTCGCCGGTGATCGAGCGCGCGAGCTGCAGCTCCTTGTCGAAGTTGATGTTGAACAGCGTGAGCTCCGAGCTCCAGGCCTCGCCCTTGTAGTGCGTGCCGATCTCATAGGTCTTCGCCTTCTCGGGATGCAGGCCGTCGGTGGACTGGGCGAGCTGCGCGTACTGCTGCGGCCCGAAGGACACGCCGGCGTTCGCGAACAGCGACCAGCGCTCGTTCATGCGGTACATCACCGACACGGTCGGCAGCCATTCGTTGGAATCGATCTTCGGCGCGATCACGCTCGTGATGCGGCCGTTGGTCAGGCCCACCACGTCGTTGTGCGAGCGGATCGCCTCGTAGCGCACGCCGGGCGTCACGGTCCAGTTGCCGAAGTCGATGCGGTCGTCGATGTAGAAGGCGTTGGCGGTGGTGCCGCCGGCGCTGGTCTGGTAGGCCGGCTGCGCCAGCGTGCTGGCGTCGAAGCCCAGGCGCGGGCGGTAGTAGCTGCTGCGCGTGGCCACTTCGGAGCTGGCCTCCTTGAGGTAGCGGTAGCCCACGCTGACTTCCTGCACCACGCTGCCCGAGTCGATCAGGCGCGAGTAGCGCGGCTCGATCGCGAAGGTGTGGTACTCGCGCGGCGCGGCGGTCAGGCGGCGCTGGTTGGCGCTGCTGCCCGTGCCTTCCTGCTCGAGGTGGCTGCCGCGGAACGAGTCGGTGTAGTAGGTCAGCAGCTCGAACTTGTTGATGCCGTCGTTGTGCGTGTAGCGCAGCGAGCCGTCGGTGCGCCGTCCGGTGAACTCGTCGAAGGGACGGTCCGACTGGAACGGGTTCAGCGCGTACTGCGCCGTCGTCAGGCCGCCGGGCATGCGGCCCTGGCCCTCGAAGTGGTGCAGCGCCACCGCGATGTCGTCGGTCTTCGAGAAGCGGTAGCTGCCCTTGAGCATCACGTCGTCGATGTTCGTCTTGTCGTTGCTCTGGCGAAAGCCCTCGCCGTGCGTGCCCGAGTACAGCAGCGCCAGGCCCAGGCCCTTGTCGTTGGTGCCGCCGACGAACACGCTGGGCGTCGACTTGGTGCCGCCGCCATGGCCCGCGCTCTCCACGCCGATGCTGGCCTCGGCGGCAAATTTCTCGGGGATCGAGCGCGTCACGAAGTTGATGATGCCGCCCACGTTCTGCGGTCCGAAGCGCACCGAGCCGGCGCCGCGCACCACGTCCACGGTCTCGATGTTGCCCAGCGACAGCGGCGCCAGCGACAGCTGCGGCTGGCCGTAGGGCGCGTAGGCCAGCGGCACGCCGTCCATCAGGATGGTGGAGCGCGGCGACAGGCGCGAGGTCAGGCCGCGCACACCGACGTTCAGCGAGATGTCGCTGCCGCCGGTGCCGTTGCTCTCCTGCACCTGCACGCCGGGGATCTGGCGCAGCACGTCGCGCACGCTGGACGAGCCGCTCTCGCGGATCTGGCGCTGTTCGACGATGGTCCGCGCGCCGGGATGCTCGACGACCTTCTTCTCGGTCGGGCTGCCGAGCCAGTCACCGGTGACGGTGATGGCCTCGAGCGCCTTGCCGTCGGCGCCCGCGGGCGCATCGCCCTCGGCGGCGAAACCGGGCAGGCTCAGGGGAAGCAGGGCCATCGCGATGGCGGTGCGTTGGAAGGGGGACACGGGAACTCCTCGGGTTTCTGAAATTGAAAAAGGAACGGGCGGGCGTGGGGCGCGTCGTTCGTGCAGGACGGCGTCGTCGCGCCGTCGTCGTCGAATCGCTTGGCGTGGGACTCAGGACGAGGGGCGCGCGACCGCGGCGCTGCGCCGGGCCGCCTCGGCGGCCGTGCGGCGGCGCCGCCACCAGAGCCAGATGCCGCTGAAGCCCAGGCCGCCGAGCGCGAGGCCCAGCAGCGCGGTCACGACCTCGTGGACCACGCCGCCGAGCTCGCCGGTGTGCAGCGGGAAGATCACCGCCACCGAGCCGTTGCCGGCATCGAGCTCCTGCCACTTGCGCGCGGCCAGCACCTCGCCGGTGACCGGGTGGAGCCAGGCCGAGCTGATGCCGTTGGGATGCGGGTCGTCGGGCAGCTTGAAGCGAACGCGCACGGGCCGGTCGGCCTTGCCGGGCACCGCCACGTAGCCGATCGGCTGGCCCGGATGGACCTGCTGCGCGCGCGCCACGAGTTCGTCCAGCGGCAGACGCGGGCCGTGCGCCGCGCCCTTGGCGATCGTCGGCGCCTTGACCGGCTTCTGTCCCATGGCGGCGGAGATGAAATCGCCCAGCGGCCGCCAGGCCATGTAGGCGCCCGTGGCGACCGACACCGCGATCAGCAGGCCGAGCACCGCGCCGCCCGTGCGGTGCAGGTCGAACAGCCCGCGCAGAAGGCCGCGGTTCAGCACGATGCGCAGCGAGGGCGGCCAGCGCGTCGGCCACCACAGTACCAGGCCCGTCACCAGCAGCACCAGGTAGGACAGCGCGACGAAGGCCAGGATGCCCTTGCCGGTGCTGTCGAGCAGCAGGCTGTTGTGGATCTTGTAGATCAGGTTGTAGGCACCTTCCTGGGTGCCGCGCCGGCCCTGTTCGGCGCCGGTGAAGGGGTCGAGGTAGACCGTGCCGTCCCAGCTGCCGCGCACCAGCACCCAGTAGCTGTCGCCGGGCTGGCGCGGCGGGCGCAGGGTCAGGTTGGTGTCGGGGCCGAACTCGGCCAGCAGCCGCTGGCGCAGCGGTTCCAGCGGCAGCTGCGCCGCGGTGGCGTCGCCGGCCGTGCGCGCGACGAACAGCTCGGGATGGGCCTGGCGGTCGAGCGGCTGGCCCACGACCAGTGCCGCGCCGAGCAGGGCGGTGACGGCGAGGATCGGGCCGAGCGTGAGGCCGACCCAGCGGTGGATCTTGAGCCAGAGACGTCGCAGGGAAGCGCGCAGCATGGACAACGGGGACGCCGAGGCGTCCCGCACGGAAGTGTTGCTGGCTGGCGCACGGCCGGCATGCGGCGTGCGTTGGC
Source organism: Variovorax sp. GW821-FHT10D07 (assembly GCF_059415325.1). Taxonomy (NCBI): domain Bacteria; kingdom Pseudomonadati; phylum Pseudomonadota; class Betaproteobacteria; order Burkholderiales; family Comamonadaceae; genus Variovorax; species Variovorax sp. GW821-FHT10D07. Next base: position 323,290 of record NZ_JBWKMZ010000009.1, read on the forward strand.
TAGGAAATTGAAGGAAACCGGAAAGGGCGATCGAAACGAATCGGCCGCCCTCGGACGGCTTCAGGCGGCCTCAGCGAACGAACCAACCGCTTAGAAAAGAGGTTGGTGCATCGATGCACAGGGCGTCAGATTCTACCGGCGAGTTCGGCCGCCTTGCCCACGTAGCTGGCCGGTGTCATGGCCAGGAGGCGGGCTTTTTCCTCTTCGGGAATCGCGAGCGAACGGATCAGGCCATGCAGCGCCTCGGCCGTCACGGTCTGGCCGCGCGTCACTTCCTTGAGCTGCTCGTAGGCGCCCTGCACGCCGAAGCGGCGCATCACGGTCTGGATCGGCTCGGCCAGCACTTCCCACGAGGCGTCGAGGTCGGCCGCGAGCGCGTCGCGGTTGAGCTCGAGCTTGCCCAGGCCGGTGGCCAGGCTGGCATAGGCCAGGGTCGCGTAGCCGAAGGCCACGCCGATGTTGCGCAGCACCGTGCTGTCGGTCAGGTCGCGCTGCCAGCGGCTGATCGGCAGCTTCTCGCTCAGGTGGCGCAGCAGCGCGTTGGCCAGGCCCAGGTTGCCCTCGGCGTTTTCGAAGTCGATCGGGTTGACCTTGTGCGGCATGGTCGAGGAGCCGATCTCGCCCTTCTTGAGCCGCTGCTTGAAGTAGCCCAGGCTCACGTAGCCCCAGACGTCGCGCGAGAAGTCGACCAGGATGGTGTTGGCGCGCGCCACGGCATCGAACAGCTCGGCCATGTAGTCATGGGGCTCGATCTGGATGCTGTAGGGCTGGAAGCTCAGGCCCAGGCCCAGCGGCGCCGGGGTTTCGACGACCTTGCGGCTGAAGGCTTCCCAGTCGAAGTCGGGCCAGGCGGCCAGGTGGGCGTTGTAGTTGCCGACCGCGCCGTTCATCTTGCCCAGCAGCTGCACCGAGGCGATCTGCGCGCGCGCCTTCGACAGCCGCACCGCCACGTTGGCGATCTCCTTGCCGACCGTGGTCGGGCTGGCGGTCTGGCCGTGGGTGCGCGAGAGCATCGACACGTCGGCGAACTGGTGCGCCATCTCGCGCAGCTTGGCGATCAGGCCGTCGATCGCGGGCAGCAGCACGGTGTCGCGCGAGGCCTGGATCTGCAGCGCATGGCTGGTGTTGTTGATGTCCTCGCTGGTGCAGGCGAAGTGCACGAACTCGGCCGCGGCCAGCAGCTCGGGGCGGGCCTCGAACTTGGACTTGATCCAGTATTCGACCGCCTTCACGTCGTGGTTGGTGGTCTTCTCGATCTCCTTGATGGCCAGCGCGTCGGCCTCGGAGAAGTGCGAGACCAGGCCCATCAGGTACTTGCGGGCGCCGCCGGTCAGGGGCTTGAATTCGGCGAAGCCGCAGTCCGACAGCGCGATGAACCACGCCACTTCGACCTGCACGCGCCGGTGCATGTAGCCCTGCTCGCTCATCAGGGGGCGCAGGGCCGCGAGTTTGGCCGCGTAACGGCCGTCCAGGGGGGAAAGGGCGGAGACGGTGGAGAAGCTCATGCCCGAATTTTAGGCGGGCGGCCCGGGGACGAACCCGGTACACCGAAAGCCGGGCTTTGGCGTTCCCCTAAAATGATTATGAACAAACGTTATCAATGTCGAGGGAGAGAGCCTTCATGAAACTGATCGGATCCGCCGCCAGTCCCTATGTGCGCAAGGTGCGCGTGGTGCTGGCCGAGAAGCGGCTCGACTACCAGTTCGTGATCGAGGACGTCTGGTCGCCCGACACGACCATCGCCAACTCGAACCCCCTGGGCAAGGTGCCGTGCCTGATCATGGAAGGCGGCGAGGCGATGTTCGACTCGCGCGTGATCGTCGAATACATCGACACCCTGTCGCCGGTCGGCAAGCTGATTCCCCAGCAGAGCCGCGAGCGCGCCGAGGTCAAGACCTGGGAAGCGCTGGCCGACGGCGTGATGGACGCCGGCGTGCTGTGGCGGCTGGAGCGCACCTGGTCCGGCCGTGCCGACTGCGAGCGCAGCGAGGCCTGGATCGACCGCCAGCGCGCCAAGGTCGAGGCCGGCGTGGCCGCCATGGCCAAGGGCCTGGGCGACAAGCCCTTCTGCAGCGGCATCCACCTGAGCCTGTCGGACATCGCGGTGGGCTGCACCCTGGGCTGGCTGAACCTGCGTTTCCCCGAGATCGAGTGGCGCGCCGAGCACGCGAACCTCGCGAAGCTCTACGACAAGCTGATGCAGCGCCCGAGCTTCATCGACACCCAGCCCTGAGCCGCTGAACGGCTTTCGCCCATGAAAAAAGCGCCTTCCGGCGCTTTTTTGCAGTCGGCCCGGCCTCAGGGCTTGCGCAGCGTGTACTGCACCACGTCGATGCTGCGCTCGGCGAAGGCGGCCTCGCAGTAGGCCAGGTAGAACTCCCAGATCCGCATGAAGCGCTCGTCGAAACCGAGCTGCAGCACCTGGGCGCGCTGCGCCAGGAAGCGCTCGCGCCAGCGCCGCAGGGTCTCGGCGTAGTCGGCGCCGAAGGCGAATTCGTCGACCACCTCGAGCCCCGCGGCCTCGGCGGCACGCCGGAACTCGCGCGGGCAGGGCAGGCAGCCGCCCGGGAAGATGTACTGCTGGATGAAGTCCGTGGCGTCCACGTAGCGTTCGAACAGCCCGTCGTCGATCACGATGCTCTGGATGCAGGCGCGCCCGCCCGGCTTGAGCAGCCGGCTCACGCTCGCGAAGTAGGTCGGCCAGTATTCGCGGCCCACGGCCTCGACCATCTCGATCGAGCAGATCGCATCGAAGGGCGCGTCGCCGGTGGTCCGGCCGATGTCGCGGTAGTCCTGCAGCCGCAGGTCGACCGGCAGGCCCTCGGTGCGCTGGCGCGCGTGGGCGAGCTGCTCGTGCGAGAGCGTCACGCCGGTCACGGCGGCGCCGAATTCGGTCGCGGCCTTCTCGGCCAGCGCGCCCCAGCCGCAGCCGATCTCGAGCACCCGGTCGCCGGGCCGCACGCCCGCCATGGCGAGCGCGCGCCGCACCTTGGCGTGCTGCGCTTCGGGCATCGGCCGCGTCAGGTCGCCCTCGAACCAGGCCGACGAGTAGTTCATCGTCTCGTCGAGCCAGAGTTCGTAGAAGGCATTGCCCAGGTCGTAGTGCGCCTGGATGTTGCGCGCGCTGCCGGTCCTGCTGTTGCGGTTCAGCAGCAGGTGGCGCAGGCGGTAGAGCAGGCGGCCGGTCCAGCTGCCGTAGAACACGTTCTCGATCGCGCGCCGGTTCGCCACGAACACGCGCAGCAGCTCGACCAGGTTCGGCGTGGTCCAGTCGCCCGCGATGTAGCTCTCGGCGAAACCGATGTCGCCCGACTTCAGCGCGGCGCTGCACACCGTCCAGTTGCGCAGCGTGAGCGAGGCGGTCGGGCCCTCGCCCGGCGCGGCGCCGAAGTGGCGCACCGAATCGTCGGGCAGCCGCACGGTCAGCGAGCCGTGCGCCAGGCGCTGCAGCAGGCGCAGCACGCTGCGGGCCGCGCGCGGCGCGTCTTGCGGCAGGTGGAAGCCCGAGGCGGGCGAGTCGGCAGTGGTCGTCGTCGGGGTCATGGATTCGCCTGCGGCTGGCGCGGCTCGCCGCGCGACACGGAATGAAGCGGCGGGGCCGGCTTGTGGACGAAGGGCACGCGCTTGAGCCACAGCCGCGCGGCCTGCCAGTGGATGCGCGCGATCAGGCCCAGCGTCATGGCGGGATAGCGCCAGAGCGCGCGCCGCAGGCTGGCCGCGTCGAGCGCCTGGAGTTCGCCGCCGACGCTGGTCTGCAGCAGCGGGCCGTCGGCGTCGTCGTGGTCGATGCGCACCAGCGTGCGCGTGCGTTCGTCGTCGGTGAAGAAGCGGAAGCGGTAGCTGCCGTCGATGCGGCAGAACGGCGAGACGTGGAAGGCCTTGGTCGCGCGCAGCTCGGGCCCGAAGGCCGGCCGGTCGAGCAGGTAGCAATGGCGCTCGCCGAAGGTGTTGTTGACCTCGACCACGATCGCGCGCAGCGCGCCCGCGCGGTCGTGGCAGTACCAGAAGCTGACCGGCTTGAAGGTGTAGCCGAACACCCGCGGATAGCAGTGCAGCCAGGCCTCGCCGTCGGCGTCGTCGATGCCGTGGGCGGCCAGCAGTTCGTCGAGCCAGGCCAGCGCGCCGCCGGCATCGGGCGCGCGGCCGTCGCCATGGTCGACATCGTGGAAGGACAGCGCGCCGCGGCGGTTGAACGCGAGCGCCGGGCTGCCGTCGCGGCGCAGCGCGCGCATCGGCAGCAGCAGGAAGAAGGTGGGGTAGGCGAAGGCGTTGCGGGCCGGGCGCAGCCGTGCATGCCGGACCTCGCCGAAGCCGATCAGCGGCAACGGCCCCGCCGTGGTCATGGGGCGGCTTTCCCGGTCGCCAGCTGCGCCTGCAGGCCGCGGGCCGCGGCGAGGCCGGCCTTCAGGCCGTCCTCGTGGAAGCCGTAGCCCATCCAGGCACCCGCGAACCAGGTGCGGCGCTGTCCCTGCAGCGCGGGCACCCGCGACTGGGCGTCGATCGCTTCGAGATCGAGCACCGGGTGGGCGTAGTCGTATTCGGCCATGACCTCACTACGCGCGATCTCGCGAACCGGATTCAGCGAAACGATCACCGGTTGCGACCAGGGCAGCGGCTGCAACTTGTTGAGCAGGTAGTGCAGGCAGACCCCGCCCGATTCTCGCGCGCCGTCCGCGCGCTGATAGTTCCAGGCGGCCCAGGCGGAGGGCCGCTCGGGCAGCACCGAGGCGTCGGTGTGCAGCACCGCGTGGTTCGGCTGGTAGCGGATGGCGCCGAGCACCGCGGCCTCGGCGGGGCTCGGCTCGGCCAGCAGCGCCAGGGCCTGGTCGGAATGGGTGGCGAGCACCAGGTGATCGAAGGCCTCGGTGCCGGCGTCGGTGGCGACGCGCACGCCGTCGGCGTCGCGTTCGATGCGCCGCACCGGCGTGTTCAGGCGCGCATCGGACAGGCCCGCGGCGATCTTCTCGACGTACTGGCGCGAGCCGCCGCGCACGGTGCGCCACTGCGGCCGGTTGGCGATCTGGATCAGGCCGTGGTTGTGGCAGAAGCGGATCATGGTCGCGACCGGGAAGGCCAGCATCTGCGCGGTCGGGCAGCTCCAGATGCAGGCCATCATCGGCAGGAAATACCAGTCGCGAAAGGCCGGGCCGAAGCGATGCGCATCGAGGAAATCGCCGAGCGGCTGCGCCAGTTCGCCCTCGGTGCCGGCGAGCGCGATGCGCGTGGTCAGCCGGTTGAAGCGCATCAGGTCGGCCAGCATGCCCAGGAAGCGCGGGTCGACGAGGTTGCGGCGCTGCGCGAACACGGTCGCGAGGCTGCTGCCGCTCCATTCCAGGCGCCCGCCGCCGGGCCGCGTGGCCTGGACCGAGAACGACATGTCCGAGTCGGCGGTCGCCACGCCCAGGTCGGCGAACAGGCGGATCAGCTCGGGGTAGGTGCGGTCGTTGTAGACCAGGAAACCCGTGTCGACGCCGTGCGCGACGCGTTCGCCCGAACCGGGCGATGTCGGCAGCGAGACCGTGGCCGTGTGGGCGTGACCACCGAAGTAGTCACTGGCTTCGAAGAGGGTGATGTGGGCCGCGTCGCGCAGCGCGTAGGCCGCGGCCAGTCCCGAGATGCCGGCGCCGACGATGGCGACCCGGGTCGGCGGCCTCATGGCACCGCCCCGGGTTGGCTGGAAGACAAAAATGCTGCGAGGCGCCCCGACGCGAAGGAGGGAGGGAGGGAGGAGGAGAAGAATCGCCTCGGGATTTCGACCAGACGGCAAGCGCCCGGAAGACCTCGCAACATGAAAACCGTGGGGCATTCACTGCCCACGCGAGTTATGAGCGAGGACTTTGCCGCACGGTTCCCACCGCAGTGGTAAGCATTTGTGACGATCCGTTCACAATCTGATTGACGCATCGGTAAATAATATTACCGATACGTCTTCGTGTGAACTGATCAGTTTCGAATTTGATCGCTGGTGCGAACCTGCCGGCATCAGCCCGGATTGGCCGCCAATTGCTTCTCGATGATCGAGATGAAGGCGTTCTCGTCGGGCGCCGTCATGCTCGACCAGGCCTGCACCACCTTGCCGTCGCGGCCGATCAGGTACTTGTAGAAGTTCCATTTCGGCGTCGTGCCCGAGGCCTGGGCCAGCTGCTTGAACAGCGGATTGGCGTCCGAGCCGCGCACCGAGGACTTGCCGAACATCGGGAATTTCACGCCGAAAGTGCTTTCGCAGAAGTCGGCGATCTCCTTGTTCGAAGCCGATTCTTGGGCGAAATCGTTCGACGGGAAGCCCAGCACCACCAAGCCGCGCGCGCGGTACTTGCTGTCGAGCGCCTCCAGTCCCTTGTACTGCGGCGTGAAGCCGCAGAAGCTGGCGGTGTTGACCACCAGCACCACCTTGCCCGAGTACTGGCACAGCGACTGTGGTTTTTCGTCCTGCAGCCGCGGGAAGGTGTGCTGCAGTATGGCGGGACAGCCTGCCGCCGCCTGGGGCGCGGCAGCCGGTGCGGGTGCCGCGGGTTGCTGGGCGAAGGCCGGTGCTGTTGCGGTCAACAGGCCGGCCATCAGGGCCATTGCCGACGTACGGAGCATCGGGACCGACAATGGGGTGGGGGTTCGCATGGCGGGCTCCTGGTTCACAAAAAGGGGGGCGCATCCGTGCCGCGACGGCGCACGTATTCGCATCATCGCGCGCCTGTCATGGATGCGCCAAACGTGCCGTTTAAAATCGGCGGCCTTAGAAAGATATAGATGCTCTATCCGGAACTCTTCAGACAGCTCGAATCCGTCCGCTGGGACATGGACAAGGACATCCCGTGGCAGTCGTTCGACGCTTCGCTGCTGTCCGAAGAGCAGGCGCAAACCATCAAGATGAACGCCATCACGGAGTGGGCGGCGCTGCCGGCCACCGAGATGTTCCTGCGCGACAACCGCCACGATAGCGATTTTTCCGCTTTCATGTCGATCTGGTTCTTCGAGGAGCAGAAGCACTCGCTGGTGCTCATGGAGTACCTGAAGCGCTTCAGCCCCCAGCACGCCCCCACCGAGGCCGAGCTGCACGAGGTGCGCTTCGACTTCGACCCGGCGCCCCCGCTCGAGACCCTGATGCTGCATTTCTGTGGCGAGATCCGCCTCAACCACTGGTACCGCCGTGCCGCCCAGTGGCACACCGAGCCGGTCATCAAGCACATCTACACCACGCTGAGCCAGGATGAGGCCCGCCACGGCGGCGCCTACCTGCGCTACATGAAGCGCGCGCTCGAGAAGTTCGGCGACGAGGCTCGTTCGGCCTTCACCAAGGTCGGCGTGCTGATGGCGAGCGCCCGGCGCACCGCCCAGGCGTTGCACCCGACCAACCTGCACGTGAACAAGGCGCTGTTCCCGAACGACACGATCCAGAGCCGCATGCCCGATCCGGACTGGCTCGAGCACTGGCTCGACAAGCAGATCAAGTTCGACGCGGTCTGGGAAACCAAGGTCGGCGAGCGCATCCTGCACAACCTGAGCCTGCTGATGAACCGCAGCTTCAAGACGGTCCAGGAACTGAATCGCTATCGCAAGGAACTGGCGGCCAGCCTCGGCCCCAAGCCCGAGTACCAGGGCGCCTGAGCAAGAAAGAAAGCAGAAAATCGCCCCGCACGCCGGGGCGATTTTTTTCGAGGCCCCGCGTCACAAACCGGCAACGCCAGCCGTCTTGCCTTCATGGACGCCGCCACCCTCGCCTTCGACCGCCACCGCCCGCGCCTGCAGGGCATTGCCTACCGCATGCTCGGCTCCGTGGCCGAGGCCGAGGAGGTCGTGCAGGACGCCTGGCTGCGCTGGCACGAAACCGCCACCGAGGCGCTCGACAGCACCGAGGCCTGGCTGGTCACGGTCGTGACCCGGCTGTCGATCGACCGGCTGCGCGCGGCCAAGGTGCAGCGCGAGCACTACAGCGGCCACTGGATGCCCGAACCGATGCTCACCGAGTCGCCGGCCACGCCCGAGGAAGTGCTGGCGCGCGCCGACGACGTCTCGGTGGCCTTCCTGACCGTGCTCGAGCGGCTGGCGCCCGAGGCGCGCGCGGCCTTCCTGCTGCGCGAGGTGTTCGACACCGACTACGACGAGATCGCGCGCATGCTCGGCAAGAGCGAGGCCGCCTGCCGCCAGCTGGTGCACCGCGCCAAGACCCAGGTGCAGGAAGGGCGGCCGCGCTACCGTGTGTCGCGCGAGACCCAGATGCGGCTGCTGCGCAGCTTCGCCGAGGCCTCGGCCAAGGGCAGCGTGCGCGAGCTCGAGGCCTTCTTCACCGAGGAAGCCGAACTGGTCGGCGACGGCGGCGGCAAGGTCCAGACCTTCACGCACGGGCTGGTCGGCGCGCGCCGCATCGCGCAGCTCTACTTCGCCGTGCAGCGGCGCCACGCGGGCGGCGAGCCGGAACGCAGCGTGCGCATCGAGCTGGTCGACCTCAACGGCGAACCGGGCCTGCTGCGCTTCATCGGCGGCGTGCTCGAGTCGGCCCAGACCTTCGAGTTCGACGGCGACCGCATCGCGCGCGTGCGCGCGCAGCGCAATCCCGACAAGCTCGCGCGCATCGCCGCGGCCTTCGCGCGCTGATTTTTTTCCGACTTCGTGTCACAGGCCGGCGGGCCGGCGCGTCTTCAGTGTGTATCTCGATTTCATCGTCAACCACTGGAGAACATCGCCATGAACACCACTCCCCGCCTCAACTGGTTCAAGACCGTGCCCAAGGCCTTCGAGGCCCTGCTGTCGGTCAACACCGCCATCGCCGACACCACGCTCGAGAAGAAGCTGGTCGACCTCGTGTTCGCCCGCGTCTCGCAGATCAACGGCTGCGCCTACTGCCTCGACATGCACGTGCGCGACCTGCGCAAGGAGGGCGAAGGCTGGCAGCGCATCAACAGCCTCGCGACCTGGCGCGAGATGAGCTTCTACGACGCGCGCGAGCGCGCCGCGCTGGCCTGGGCCGAGTCGCTCACGCGCATGGCCGACCGCCACGATGCGCGCGATGCCGAATACGAGGCGCTGAGGGCCGCCTTCAGCGACCTCGAGATCGCCGAGCTCACGGTCGCGGTGGCGCAGATCAATTCGTGGAACCGCATGAACGTCGCGATGCACGTGCCCGCGCCGGTCAAGCCGCTCGAATGACAAGGTGTGAATAAACCTGCTGCGCGCCCCGATCTCGCACCTCCGGTCCTCACCGTACGAGGTACGGCTCCGGTCCTCGGCGCGACCTCGGGGCGCTCGCTACGGTTTCTTCACACCTTGTGAGCACAGCGGCCGGACGCTCCTAGCGCCGCTCGACCACCATCGGCGAGATGCGCAGGCTCTCGCGCACCTGCGACACCGCCTCGCCCGCTTCGCCGCGCGAGGCGAAGGGCCCGGCCTGCAGCCGGTGCGTGCCGGCCTCGCTGAACACGCGCAGTTGCGGTGCGAGCGCAGGCAGGCCGCGCGCGGCCTGGGCGCGCAGGGTCTCGGCGCCGCCGCGTTCGCGGAAGGCGCCGAGCTGAACCCAGAAGCCGGCCGACGGCGTGTCGGGCCCGGCCAGCGAAGCCGCTGCGGCGGCGGCCACCGCCGCGGGCGAGTGCCCGCTCGGCGGCGCGGACGCGGCCGGTGCCAGCGGCGGCAGGGCATTCACCACCATGGGCGGGCGCGGTCCTGGCGGCTCGACCTCGTCGTCGGCGCCGGGTGCGGGCCCAGCCATGGTGGACGGCGCCACCGGCATCGTCGAAGCCTCGGGCGCGTTCGTTCCCACCGTCGAGACCCAGGCCGAGGGCACGGCCACCGGCGCGGCGGCCGCGCGCACAGGCATCGGCGGCGGCGGTACGTAGACCGGTGCCGCGGGTGCGGGCGTGGGGGCCGTGTAGACAGGCGCCGCCGCCAGCATCGTGTCCGACCCGCGCCGCCAGGCGCCGGTACGGATGTCCTCGTTCGTGATGCGCTCGATCTCCACCGGCGCCACGCCGCGCAGCAGGTCGAGCTTGAGCGCGGCCGTGTAGCTCAGGTCGATGACGCGGCCGTCGACGAAGGGCCCGCGGTCGTTCACGCGCACGATCGCCTCGCGGCCGTTGGCCGGGTTGCGCACGCGCACGTAGCTCGGTAGCGGCAGCGTCTTGTGGGCCGCCGTCATTGCGTACATGTCGTAGGGCTCGCCGCTGGCCGTCGAGCCCGCGTGGAACTTGCGCCCGTACCAGGAGGCCAGGCCCGACTCGCGGAACGGCCGGTCGTCGGTGATCGGCGTGTAGCCGCGGCCCAGCACGCTGTAGGGCTTGCTGGTGCCGCCGCTGCTGCGGATCGGCTCGATGCGGGGCTCGGCGTCGGGCACGCGTTCGAGGTTGGAGGGCGGACTGGCGCCCGGGCCGTCGCGGCCACCGCCGCCGCCGCTGCGCGGCCCGCTCGCGCAGCCCGCGAGCACGACGGCGACAGCCACCGCACAGGCGGCGCAGGCCGCGCTGGGTCGGCGGGCGCCGCGCGCCTCAACCAAACACGGCCCTCCACAGCGCCAGCATCGCTTCGCGCTGCGCGGCCAGCGCGGGTGGCGTCACCTGCGTCGGCTCCTCGTTGAGGCGTGCGCGGTGCTGCACGCGCCGCAGCTCGCGGTAGGCCGCGGCCGCGTTGCGGCCCACGCCCGCGGGCAGCAGGCCGGCGTCTTCCGCGCGGATCAGCAGCGCGATGTTGCCGAGGTTGGGGATCAGCCCGGGATGCTCGCTGGAGGCCGACAGCACCAAGAACTGCACCGCGAACTCGGCATCGACCATGCCGCCGGGGCTGTGCTTGACGTCGAAGCGGTCGGCCTTCACGGGCCGCGCGCCGCGCAGCTTGTCGCGCATCGCGATGATCTCGGCCTTCAGCGCCTCGCGGTTGCGCGGCGCCACCAGCACGGCCTCGCGCACCTGGTCGAAGCGCTCGCCCAGTTCGGCGCCGTGGTCCTCGCTGCCGAGCACGAAGCGCGCGCGCGTCATGGCCTGGTGTTCCCAGGTCCAGGCGGTGTTGCTGCCGCGGCCGAGCTGGTACTTCTCGTAGGCCTGGAAGCTGGTGGTCAACAGGCCCGAGTTGCCGTTGGGCCGCAGCGCGGTGTCGATCTCGAACAGGTCGCCCTCGCGCGTCTTCACCGTGAGCCAGTTGATGAGCTTGCGCACGTAGGCCGCATAGACCTCGCCGGCGCGCTCATCGTCGTCGTCGTAGACGAACACGATGTCGAGGTCGCTGCCGTAGCCGAGTTCTTTGCCGCCCAGCTTGCCGTAGCCGATGATCGCGAACTGCGCCACCTCGCGGTGCCGGTTGCGCACGTGCGGCCAGCACCAGCGGGCGGTCACGCGCAGCGTGGTGTCGGCCAGCGCGCTCAGGTCGTCGGCCACCTGCTCGACGGTGATGCGGCCGTCCACGTCGCGCGCCAGGGTGCGGAACACCTCGGCATGGTGCGCGTGGCGCAGCAGGTTCAGCAGGCGCTCCTCGTCGGCCTCGCCGGTGCGGCTCAGCGAGGCATGGCGTGCCTCGAGCTCGCGCTCGAACTCGGCGGCCACGAAGCGACCCGACAGCATCTCGTCGCTGGCCAGCTCGTCGATCACGCCCGGGTGCTGCATCAGGTAGCGTGCCGGCCAGCGCGCCGAGCCCAGCAGCCGCAGCAGGCGTTCCTGCACCGCGGGCCGCTCGACCAGCAGCGCCAGGTAGCTCTCGCGGCGCAGCAGCGGCTCGATCCAGTCGGCCCAGCGCAGCGCGGCCTCGACAGGGTGGGTGGTCTGGCCCTGGCCGTCGCCGTCGGGCTCGCGCAGCCACTGGCCGGTGCGTTGCACCAGCTGGCGCAGCCGCGCGCGCGTTTCATCGCGCAGCGCCATCATGCGCGGCGTCTCGCACCAGTCCTTGATGCGCTCGGCGAAGGCCGGCGGCAGCTCGTCGAGCAGGTCCGACAGCTCGGCCGGCGCGGCCGCCTTGCGCGCGCCGTTGCACTTGCCGTTGCAGGGCTTGTCGCCGCCCAGCAGCTTGTCGAACTCCTGCGCGACGAACTCGCGATGGGTGTCGAGCTGGGCCAGGAACGGGCAGCAGTCGGCATAGCCGAGCGTCTGCGCGATCCAGCGCAGGTCCTCGTCGGCCACGGGCAGCGCATGGGTCTGCTGGTCGTCCAGGTACTGGATGCGGTGCTCGACCTGGCGCAGGAACTCGTAGGCCGCGGCCAGCGCGTCGGCGGTTTCCTGCGGCATCAGGCCGGCGCGCGCGAGCCGCTGCAGCGCATCGAGCGTGGGCCGGGTGCGCAGCTCGGGGAACTGGCCGCCGCGCACCACCTGCAGCAGCTGCACGGTGAATTCGATCTCGCGGATGCCGCCGCGCGAGAGCTTCACGTCATTCGCGCGCTCGGGCCGGCCCGCGCTGCGGCGCGCCGACTGCTCGCGGATCTGGCGGTGCAGCACGCGCAGCGAATCGAACACGCTGTAGTCGAGGTAGCGGCGGAACACGAAGGGCAGCACCGCGCCGCGCAGGCCCTGGGCCTGGCCCTGCGCGACCACCTCGGTGGGCGCGACCACGCGGCTCTTCATCCAGGCGAAGCGCTCCCATTCGCGGCCCTGCACCTGGAAATACTCCTCCAGCGCATCGAGCGAGACCACGGGCGGCCCCGAGTTGCCGTTGGGCCGCAGCGCCAGGTCGACGCGGAACACGAAGCCGTGCTCGGTGGTGTCGCCCACCAGCGCGTAGATGCGCTTCACGGCGCGTGCGAAGTACTCCTGGTTCGCGAGCTTGCCGCGGCCCTGCGGGTCGCCAGCGGTGTCGCCGTCCTGGTCGTAGAGGTAGATGAGGTCGATGTCGCTCGACACGTTGAGCTCGCGCGCGCCGAGCTTGCCCATGCCCACGATCCACAGCTGCGAGCGCTGGCCGTCGGCGCCCAGCGGCGCGCCATGCGCCGCGTCGAGCTCGGCGCAGGCCTCGCGGCAGGCGGTGTCGAGCGCGAACTCGGCGAGCTCGGTGACCGCGGTGGTCACCACGGCCAACGGCGCCTGGCGGTCGCAATCGAGTGTGACAAGGCGTTCCATCACCAGCTGCCGCACGATGCGCAGGGCGTCGCCCACGCCGTCGCCGCGCGCGCGCAGTGCCTCGTAGGCCTGCGTCATCGATGCGCGGCGCGGCTCGCCCTCGGGCAGCAGCGCGAGTTCGCCCGCATAGCGGCGGCGCAGGCGCTGCACGAAGCGCGAATAGGAGGACAAGGCGGGCTTGTCCGCGTCGGGGTTCGTCGATGCTGTAGCTGACAACTGATTCAAACTGGTGCTGGTTGCGGCGGAACCCGTCCCGATGGTGGCGGTCATAATTCCCGGCACAGCGCGATCCTCAATGAACGACACGGTGTCTTCCCCTTCACGTCTGCTCAAGATCACCGCTGTGACGGCGCGCTGGCTCCTGGGTCTTCTCGTGGCTGCGTGGCTTCTCCTGGCCCTGGCAGTCGTGGTCCTGCACGCGTGGATTGTGCCGCGAATCGGCGATTACCGTGGTGCGCTGGAGGCGCAGGCCAGCAAGGCGATCGGGGTGCCGGTGCGCATCGGTTCGATCACGGCCCGCTCGGGCAGCCTGTTCCCCGCCTTCGAGTTGCGCGACGTGGTGCTGCAGGACGCGCAGCAGCGCGAGGCGCTGCGCCTCGTGCGCGTGGTGGCCAGCGTCTCGCCGCGCTCGCTGTGGCGCTTCAATTTCGAGCAGCTCTACATCGAGGGCCCGGCGCTCGACGTGCGCCGCGACGCTCAGGGAAAACTCCATGTCGCGGGCCTGCACATGTCGACCGATACGACCGGAGAAACCCGCGCCGCCGACTGGTTTTTCGCGCAGCGCGAACTGGTGATCGAGGGCGGCACGGTGCGCTGGACCGACGAGCAGCGCCAGGCCGAGCCGCTGATGCTGACCGACGTGCGCTTCGTGGCGCGCAACGGCGGCCGCCGCCACGGCCTGCGGCTCGACGCCACGCCGCCGGCCGGCTGGGGCGAGCGCTTCACGCTGCGCGGCCAGTTCCGCCAGCCGCTGCTGTCGGTGCGCACCGGCCGCTGGCAGACCTGGGACGGCCAGATCTACGCCGACCTGCCCTACATCGACGTGACCCGGCTCGGGCGCTACGTATCGATCGATGCACGCATCCGCGAGGGCAACGGCGCGCTGCGGCTGTGGGCCGACGTGGACGACGGCCAGATCGTCGGCGCCGCCGCCGACCTCGGGCTCGACCGGGTCGATGCCTCGCTCGGCAAGGGGCTGCAGCCGCTGGTGCTGCGCGCGGTCACGGGCCGGCTCGCGGGCCGGCTCACGGTCGACACGATGGAGTTCTCGACCACCGCGCTGCAGTTCGACACCGCCGACGGCCTGCGCTGGCCCGGCGGCAATCTCTGGCTGCAGCACACGCCCGCCAAGGGCCGCACGCCCGAGCACGGCGCGCTGCGTGCCGACCGGCTCGACCTCGCGGCGCTGGCGCTCATCGCCGACCGGCTGCCGCTCGGAGACGCCACCCACCGCGTGCTCGATGCCTACGGCCCGCGCGGGCTGGTCGAGCGCATCGACCTGAACTGGCAGGGCTCGCTGGGCGCGCCCGACCGCTACCAGGCCAAGGGGCGCGTCAGCGGGCTGCGCATCGCCTCGCAGGCCGGCGCCGCGCCGGCCGAGACCCCTGCTGCCGCGCCCGCCACGCCCGCCGCCAAGCCGCCCGCCCCGACGCCTTCCGCACCTTCGGCGAGCACCACGGCCACCGCGGCGGTGCCCCCGCGCGTGCATCCCGGCTCCCCCGGCCTCAGCGGCGCCACGCTCGACTTCGACGCCACCCACGCGGGCGGCAGTGCCACGCTTGCGATCGCGCAGGGCGGGCTCGAATTCCCCGGCGTGTTCGAGGAGCCCGCGATCCCGGTCGACCGGCTCTCGGCCCAGCTGCAGTGGAAGATCGACAACGGCAACACGCAGCTGCAGGTGTCGAAGCTGCGCTTCGCCAACGTCGATGCCGAGGGCGATGCCGAGGCCAGCTGGCGCACCAGCGACCCGGCCACCTCGAGCAGCAAGGCGCGCTTTCCCGGCGTGCTCGACCTGCGCGGCAAGCTGACCCGGGCCGACGGCACGCGGGTCTTTCGCTACCTGCCGCTCGACATCCCGCAGCACACGCGCGACTACGTGCGCGACGCGGTCACCAAGGGCGTCGCGAGCAGCGTCGACTTCCGCGTGCGCGGCGACCTGCACGACATGCCCTTCATGGACCCGCGGCTCGGCGAGTTCCGCATCGCGGCCAAGGTGCAGGACGTGTACTACGCCTATGCGCCGCCGCACGTGCCCGCGGCCGCCACTGCCGCGGCCGCCGCACCGGCGCCCGCGCGCGGCACCGCGGCCTCCCGCGTCGCCGCCGCGCCCACCCCGCCGACCGTCGCCGCGCCCAGCGTGGCCCAGTGGCCCGCGATCACCGGCCTGTCGGGCGAGCTGATCTTCGAGCGCGCCGGCATGCAGGTGCGCAACGCGCGCGGCCGGCTCGCGGGCGCCACCGCCATCGAGGTGTCGAAGGCCGAGGCCCAGATCGCCGACATGTCGCACCACGCCGCGCTGCTCAAGGTCGACGCGCAGGCGCGCGGGCCGCTGGGCGAGCTGCTGCGCGTGGGCGCGCCGCTGGCCGGCGATGCCGGCGAGTTCCTGCGCGGCGTGCGCGCCAACGGCGTGGCCGACTACAAGCTGCACCTCGAGCTGCCGCTCGAGGCCATGGACAAGGCGAAGGTGCAGGCCAGTGTGGCCTTCGGCGACAACAACGAGGTGCAGCCGGTGCCCGAGGCGCCGCTGCTGACCCAGACCAAGGGCACGCTGAACTTCACCGAGACCGGCTTCGCGCTGGCCGGCGTGCAGGCCCGGCTGCTCGGCGGCGACGTGCGCATCGACGGCCGCGGCCGCTACACCGGCCCGGCCGCGAGCCACGAGCTCGCGATCCGCGCGCAGGGCAACGTCAGCGCCGAAGGCATGCGCGCCGCGCGCGAGGTCGACTGGCTCGCGCGGCTGGCGAAGAAGGCCACCGGCAGCACGCCTTACACCGCGAGCTTCTCGATGCGCGAGGGTGCCTCCGAGTTCTCGGTCGCCAGCAGCCTGCAGGGCCTGGCGCTGCAGCTGCCGGCGCCGCTCGCGAAGAGCGCCGAGGAGCAGATGCCGCTGCGCATCGAGAAGAAGATCGTGCAGCGCGAGGCGCGCGCCGGCACGGCGGGCAGCGCGGGCGCGGCCAGCGTCGCCACGCAGGACCAGATCGGCCTGGAGATCGGCCGCGTCGGCTCGGTGCAGTACGTGCGCGACATCTCGGGCAGCGAGCCACGCGTGCTGCGCGGCGCCATCGCGGTCGGCCTCGCGGCCAACGAGACCGCGAGCGTGCCCGAGCGCGGCGTGCTCGCCAACATCAACCTCGCGCGGCTCGACATGGCGGCCTGGCAGGCGGCCTTCGGCGAAGCGGCCGGCACCGGCCCGGCCGACATGCAGGCCGCGGCCGGCGACGAGGCCTCGCCCTACCTGCCCACGCGCATCGCGGTGCGCGCGCAGCAGCTCAGCGTGGCGGGCCGCACCCTGCACGAGGTGGTGCTCGGCGGCACGCGCGACGGCGCACTGTGGCGCGCCAACATCGACGCCACCGAGCTCAGCGGCTATGCCGAGTACCGCCACACCCAGGCCGGCCGGCTCTATGCGCGGCTCGCGCGGCTGAAGATCGCGCCGACCGAGGCGACCCAGGTCGAGGCCCTGCTCGACGAGCAGCCCAGCACCCTGCCCGCGCTCGACATCGTGGTCGACGACTTCGAGCTGCTCGGCAAGCGCCTGGGCCGGGCCGAGATCGATGCGGTCAACCGCGGCGGTGTGGGCCGCGAGTGGCTGCTCAACCGGCTGAGCTTCACCATGCCCGAGGCCAGCTTCGCGGCCAAGGGCACCTGGGCCGCGGTCCCGGGTTCGGGTGGCGGGGGCCGCGCCGAGCAGCGCCGCACCGCCATGACCTTCCGGCTCGACATCAACGATGCCGGCAGCCTGCTCGGGCGCTTCGGCATGCCCGGCGTGCTGCGGCGCGGCAACGGCCGGCTCGAGGGCAACGTCGACTGGCGCGGCTCGCCGTTCTCCATCGACTACCCGAGTCTGGGCGGCCAGCTCGGCGTGAACGTCGAATCGGGCCAGTTCCTCAAGGCCGACCCGGGTCTCGCCAAGTTGCTCGGCGTGCTGAGCCTGCAGGCGCTGCCGCGCCGGCTCACGCTCGACTTCCGCGACGTGTTCAGCCAGGGCTTCGCCTTCGACTTCATCCGCGGCGACGCGAAGATCGCGAACGGCACCGCGAGCACCAACAACCTGCAGATGAAGGGCGTGAACGCCGCCGCGCTGATGGACGGCTCGGCCGACATCGTCCACGAGACGCAGAACCTGCGCGTGGTGGTGGTGCCCGAGATCAACGCCGGCACCGCCGCGCTGGTCGCGACCGCGATCAATCCGGCCATCGGCCTGGGCACCTTCCTCGCGCAGTGGGTGCTGAGCAAGCCGCTGTCGAGCGCGGCCACGCAGGAGTTCCAGATCGAGGGCACCTGGGCCGACCCCAAAATAGCGAAGGTGGCGCGTCCGCTGCTGCCCAACATTTCGAACAACCTGCCGCACCTGCCGGCGCTTCCCAGCCTGCCGGGCATCCCGGGGCTGCCGGCCGCGGGCGAAGGCAGGAGACCGGAGACCACGCAATGAAAGTCGCAGCCATCCAGATGGTGTCGGCCATCGCCCGCGAAGCCAACCTGGCGCGCGCGCACGACCTGCTCGCGCGCGCCGCCGCCGAGGGCGCCGAGCTCGCGGTGTTGCCCGAGTACTTCTGCATGATGGGCGCGCGCGACACCGACAAGCTGGGCCTGCGCGAGACCGCCGGCGCGGGCACGGTGCAGGGCTTCCTGGCCGACGCGGCGCGCGAGTTCGGCCTGTGGATCGTCGGCGGCACGCTGCCGATCGAGAGCACCGATGCCGACCACGTGTTCAACAGCTCGCTGGCCTTCTCGCCCGAGGGCAAGTGCGTGGCGCGCTACGACAAGATCCACCTGTTCTTCTTCGACAACGGGCGCGAGCGCTTCGACGAGCGCCGCGTGATCGCGCCGGGCGCCGAGCCGGTGCTGTTCGAGCTGCCCTCGCGCGACGGCCATGCCTGGCGCATCGGCCTGAGCGTGTGCTACGACCTGCGCTTTCCCGAGCTCTACCGCGCGCTCTCGCGCCAGGGCGCCGACCTGCTGCTGGTGCCCAGCGCCTTCACCCACACCACGGGCGCCGCGCACTGGGAGGTGCTGCTGCGCGCGCGCGCCATCGAGAACCTGGCCTGGGTGGTCGCGCCCGCCCAGGGCGGCACGCACGAGAACGGCCGCCGCACCTGGGGCCAGTCGCTGATCGTCGATCCCTGGGGCACGGTGGTGGCGCAGCAGGCGAGCGAGGAGGGCGTGGTGCTGTTCGACATCGACACCGCCCAGGTCGAGCGCGCGCGCACGCAGCTGCCCGCGCTGTCGCACCGCATCCTCTAGGGGCGCGGCATGGCGGTGGATGCGGCCGATCTCGCGGTGCCCGGCGCGCCGGAGCCGGCCTATGCGCCGCCACCGCTGCCGGTGCCGCCCTACCGCCGCCTCGTCGTCGGCTTCGCGCGGCTGCGCTCGCTGTGGCAGCGCTGGTTCCTCTGGCTGCTGCTCGCGATCCTGGTGCTGGCGCTGCTGGTCACCGTGGTCTGGCTCGCGGGCAAGCACGAGGTCGAGCAGGTGCAGGCCGCGCTCGACCGCGACACCGCCGACGCCGTGACCGACCTGCGCAGCGGCCTGCAGCGCAATGCCCAGAGCCTGCGCGCCACGCAGGCGCCCGGCCCCGACCGCTCGCACTGGCCCGAGGCCGCGGCCGCGCTGCTGCGCGAGCACCGCGAGTGGCTGCGGCTCGAGTGGCGCGACGCGCGGCTGCGCACGCTCGACGCGGTCGACACGCCCTACCGGCTGCACGTGCTCGATCCCGCGAGCCGCACGGCCGAGCAGTCCGACGTCTCGCTGGCCTGCGCCGCCGCGCGCAAGCTCGGCACGCCGGCCTATTCGCCGAGCCACTACGTGCCGCTGGGCGGCGGTGGCGGCATGGAGGTGATGGAGCTGTGCGTGCCGATGGACACCGGCGGCGGCTTCCTGGTGGCCAGCTACTCGCTGCGCGACACGCTGGCCGAACTGGTCGGCCCGACGCTCACGCGCGGCCAGGAGGTGGCCTTCACCGAGACCGACGGCACGCGCCTCGTGGCCATCGGCACCGCGCGCCGCGTCGGCACGCGCGTGTTCACCTCGCAGCAGCTGATCGACCTGCCCGGCGCCGCGCTGATGCTGCGCGTGGACGGCTGGCGCTCCGCGCCCGACCTGTTCCCGAACGTGCTGACCGCGCTGGTCACGGCGATCTCGATCGCGCTGGTGTCGGTGCTGGTGCTGCTGGCGCGCGACACGCGGCGGCGCCTGCGCGCCGAGCGCGATCTCGCCGATTCGCTGGCCTTCCGCAAGGCGATGGAGGACTCGGTCATCACCGGCCTGCGCGCGCGCGACCTGCAGGGCCGCATCACCTACGTCAACCCGGCCTTCTGCGAGATGGTGGGCTTCAGCGCCGAGGAGCTGATGGCGCGCGAGGCCAACGACGCGCCCTACTGGCCGACCGAGCTCGCGCACGAGTACCAGCAGCGCCAGGCGCGCCGGCTGGCCGGCGGCATGCCGCCGCGCGAGGGCTTCGAGTCGGTCTTCATGCGCAAGGACGGCACCCGCTTTCCGGTGCTGATCTTCGAGGCGCCGCTGCTCAACGCGCAGCGCGTGCAGACCGGCTGGATGAGCGCCTTCATCGACGTCAGCGAGCAGCGCCGCATCGAGGAGCTGTCGCGCGCCAGTCAGGAGCGGCTGCAGGCCAGCGCGCGGCTGGCCACCGTGGGCGAGATGGCCTCGCTGCTGAGCCACGAGCTCACGCAGCCGCTGGCCGCGATCGCCAGCTACGCCACCGGTTCGCTCAACATGCTCGGCCCCGACGCGCGCGGCGAGCAGGGCGAGGTGGCGATGGCGGTGCGCCGCATCGCCGAGCAGGCCGACCGCGCGGGCCAGGTGATCCGCAGCGTGCACGACTTCGTGCGCCGGCGCGACCGCACGCGCGAGGCGGTGGCGCCGCAGGCGCTGATCGATGCCGTGCTGCCGCTGGTGCGGCTGCAGGCGCGCAAGCTCGGCGTGATCATCGAGGTGGTGCTCGAGGACCGGCTGCCGGCCGCGATGTGCGACCGCACGCTGGTCGAGCAGGTGCTGCTGAACCTCGCGCGCAATGCGATGCAGGCCATGGACACGGCCGACAACATCGGCAACCGCGTGCTGCGGCTGCGCGTGGCGCGCGCGGTGGCGGTCGGCGGCAGCGGCGTCGACGACGCGCGGCGCTGGCTCGAGTTCTCGGTGGCCGACCTCGGCAGCGGCATCGGCGAGGAGGTCGCCGCGCGCCTGTTCACGCCCTTCTTCACCACCCGCGCCGACGGCATGGGGCTGGGCCTGAGCCTGTGCCGCACCGTGGTCGAGCAGCATGGCGGCGCGCTGATGTTCGAGCCGAATCGGCCGCGCGGCACCGTGTTCCGGTTTACCCTCCCGGCCGCGGCCTGAGGCCGTCGCCCCCGCCACCCTTTCGATTTCCTTCCCGACCGATATGCAACCGCTGATCGATGGCCTGATCTTCATCGTCGACGACGACGCCAGCGTGCGCGAGGCGCTGGCCTGGCTGCTGCGTTCGCGCCGGCTCGCGAGCGAGCACTACGGCAGCGCCGAGGCCTTCGAGCAGCGCCTGGCCGAAGGCCCGCTGCCCGAGCAGCCGCTGTGCCTGCTGCTCGACGTGCGCATGCCCGGCACCAGCGGGCTGGTGCTGTTCGACCGGCTGGTCGAGCGCGGCCTGCTCACGGCCCTGCCCGTGATCTTCCTGACCGGCCATGCCGACGTGCCGACCGCGGTCGATGCGGTCAAGCGCGGCGCCTTCGACTTCTGCGAGAAGCCCTTCTCCGACAACGCGCTGGTCGACCGCATCGAGCAGGCGCTGCTGCTCTCGCAGGACGCGCTCGAGGCGCGGCGCGCGCGCCGCGGGCTGTCCGACCGCATCGCCGAACTGACCGAGCGCGAGCGCGACGTGATGCGGCTGGTGATCGAGGGGCTGCCGAACAAGCTGATCGCCGACCAGCTCGCGATCAGCGTGCGCACGGTGGAGGTCCACCGCGCACGCGTGTTCGACAAGATGGAAGTGAAGTCGGCGGTCGAGCTCGCGAACAAGCTGCGCGGGCTCTGAGCCGCGCGTAAAAAAGCCCTCTGCGAGGGGAGGGCTGGCGATGCGCCGGTCGGGCCGGTGCTCAGGCCTTCTCGGCCACGAACAGTTCGACGCGGCGGTTCTGCGCGCGGCCGGCCACCGTGCCGTTGTCGGCCACCGGCTCGCGCGAGCCGCGGCCGTCGGTGGTGATGGCGGTGGTCGACACGCCGCGGCCCACCAGGTGGTTGCGCACGCTGTCGGCGCGGCTCACCGAGAGGCGCTCGTTGCCTTCCTCGCTGCCGGTGTTGTCGGTGTGGCCGATCACGCGCACGCTGGCGGCGGTGGCGCTCTTCAGGCCGTCGGCGACCTTGTCGAGCACCTGCGCGAGGTTGCGCTTCACGTTGGCGCGGCCGGTGTCGAACGACAGCTCGTTCGGGATCACGAGGTGCAGCTGGTTGTCGGCCGTCTGCTCGATCACCACGCCGGTGCCCTTGGTGGCGGTTTCCAGGTCGGTCTTCAACGTGGCCAGCCGTGCGGTCCAGCTGTTGCCGGCGGGGGCCTCGGTCTTGGCGGCGGGCGCGGCCCCGTCGGCCGGTGGCGTGGACGATTGCGAAGCGCAACCGGCGACGAACAACAGCACGGCAGCGGCCGCGCTCGAAACAACGAGCTTCCTCATGAATATTCCCTCGGGTGAACCATTGGACAAGACGTGGATGTGGGTGCCGGTGGTCCGGCACGCCTGCCTTCCCTGCGGGTGATCGGCCGCCTCGGCGGCCGACCGGGGGTCAGCCGCGCGGTCCGCGCTCGCCGACGTAGATCTCGACGCGGCGGTTCTGCGCCCGGCCCGCGTCGCTGTTGTTGTCGGCGATCGGCTCGTGCGAGCCGCGGCCCTCGATGCGGAAGATGGCCGCGTTCACGCCGCGCGCCACCAGGTAGTCGCGCGTGCTCGCGGCACGGTCGACCGACAGCGGGTTGTTGATGGCGTCGGAGCCGGTGCTGTCGGTGTGGCCGATGATGCGCACCTCGGCGGCCGGGTTGTTGCGCAGGCCGCTGGCGAACTGGTCGAGCACCGGCGCGAAGTTGGGCTTGATGTTCGAGCGGCCCACGTCGAAGGAGACGTCGCTCGGGATCGCGAGCTTGAGCTCGTTGTTGGGGGTTTGCGTGACGGCCACGCCGGTGCCCTGCGTGGCGGCTTCCATCTGGCGCTTCTGCGCTTCCATGCGCTGCGACCACAGGTAGCCGCCGAGCGCGCCGGCCGCCGCGCCGACCACGGCACCGGTGCCGATCGCCCCGCGGTTGCCGCCGGTGGCGGAGCCGATGACGGCGCCACCCAGTGCGCCCGCGCCCGCGCCGATGGCGGTGTTGCGCTGCGTGTCGGACATGCCGCCGCCTGCACAGCCCGCGAGAACGATGGCGAGCGAGGTGGTGGCGAGTACGAGTTTCTTCATGGCGATCCCTTTCGAGGTTGATTCAAAGCGGGCACAGCTTAGCCTTGCGGCGGCTGAGATGGTACGGCTTCCGAGGCCTCTCTGAAACACCGAAAGCCGTGATAGGGCCCGTGATTGCTCGATAGGTTGCTACCAAAGTAATAGCCCGGAGGGCGTTCTCCGACAGTGCGCGTCGACCCGGGACTGCACGAGCAATTCACGGATGCGGCGGCGGGTCTTGTTCGTCCTTCGCGTCCCTCGCCCCGGGCTCGTCCTCCTCGTGCAACTCGCCCTTCTTGCGGCCCGAGAACATGGTCCACCAGACGATGCCGATGAACAGGAGTCCGGCCGCGAGGGCTTCAAGCAAAATCAAACCCATGAGAAATGGACTCCAGTGGCTGGTTGGGCTCGCGATCGTAGCAACGCTGGCCGGCTGCTCCGTCGGGCCGCGCGTGCCCGACACCCCCGCCCGCCCCCCCGTCGTGCAGCCGCCGCGCGACCTCGGCCCCCTCACCGGATCGATGGCCCATCCCAAGAGCCGCTGGGTGCCCGTCGGCTGGGCCGAGCTGCCGGGCTTCGGCGAGGACCCGCTGCACGAGGCCTGGATCGCGCTGGTGGCGAACTGCTCGCGGCCCAACGCCGCTTTCGCGCCGCTGTGCCGCGAGGTGCGCCAGCTCGCGATCGCGACCCTCGACGAGCAGCGCCAGTGGATGACCCAGCGGCTGCAGCCCTACCGCGTCGAGTCGCTGGCCGGTTCGAGCGAGGGCAAGCTCACCAGCTACTACGAGCCGGTGTACGAGGCCTCGCGCGTACCGACCGCGCAGTTCAACGTGCCGCTCTACCAGGTGCCCGCGGGCTTCGTGCCGCGCCGTCCCTGGTACACGCGCCAGGAGATCGAGACCCTGCCCGAGGCCCAGGCCGCGCTGCGCGGCCGCGAGATCGCCTGGATGGCCGACCCCATCGACGCGCTGATGCTGCACATCCAGGGCTCGGGCCGGCTGCGCCTGACCGAGCCCGACGGCTCGCAGCGCACCGTGCGCATGGCCTTCGCCGGCACCAACGAGCAGCCCTACCGCAGCGTGCAGCAGTGGCTGATGTCGCAGGGCGTGAGCCGGGTCAGCCGCTGGCCCGACGACACCAAGGCCTGGGTGGCGCAGAACCCGCAGCGCGTGTCGCAACTGCTGTGGAGCAACCCGCGCTACGTGTTCTTCCGCGAGGAGGACCTGAACGAGGTCGACGCGGCCTTCGGCCCGCGCGGCGCCCAGGGCGTGCCGCTGACCGCGGGCCGCTCGATCGCGGTCGACCGCGAGAGCATTCCCTACGGCACGCCGGTGTGGCTGGCCTCGGCCGGCCCGTCCGCGCAGCTGCAGAAGCTGGTGGTGGCGCAGGACACCGGCAGCGCCATCGTCGGCGCGGTGCGCGCCGACTATTTCGCGGGCACCGGCGCCGATGCCGGGCGCTTCGCGGCGAGCATGAACCAGTCGCTGCGCCTGTGGGCGCTGTGGCCGAAGCAGCTGCCGCCGCCTTGAATCCGGATCGAATCCACACGGGGGCTCGCAGCCCCCTTTTTTTTCGTCCTGCCTGGCGCCGCCACATGTCGGCATCGTGACAACCTTAAAAACGCCTATCGATTGAACCTGACCGGAAGCTGAGTAATTCACGGGACTGTCATTCGTTCTGCCTAACTTCGCGGGCTGGTTACTTTTCCAACCCACGAGAAAGACAGCGCGCATGACCGCACCTACCCGCGACGACCCTTCGTACGATCTCGACGACGTCGGCACCAATCCCAGCAAGAACCCGTCGTTCAACGACCTGATCGCTTCGCGCCTGAGCCGCCGCCATCTGTTCGGCCTGGGCGTCGGCACCGCCGGCACCGCGCTGCTGCAGGCCTGCGGCGGTGGTGGCAGCAGCGGTGGGTTCCTGCCCATCGTCCCGCCCCCGCCCGCGCCGGCCCCCCCGCCGCCCGCGCCCCCGGCACCGCTGAAGCTCAACTTCAACCCCGTGGCCAAGAGCCTGGCCGACGTGGTCACCGTGCCCGCCGGCTACACCGCCAGCGTGCTCTTCCGCCTGGGCGACCCGATCGCCGCCGGCGTGGCCGCGTACAAGAACGATGGCACCGATGATCCGGCCACCTACGACCGCCGCGCCGGCGACCACCACGACGGCATGACCTTCTTCGGCATGAACGGTTCGAACAAGTGGGACGCCGCCAACGCGACGCGCGGCTTGCTGGTGATGAACCATGAAGCGATCACGCCGCTGTTCCTGCATCCCAATGGCCAGACCGTGGTCGGCGGCGTGCGCACGGTGGCCGACGAGGTCAAGCGCGAGTTCTACCTGCACGGCGTGAGCGTGATCGAGGTCGTGAAGAACGGCAACGCCTGGAGCTACAAGCAGGACTCGAGCTTCAACCGCCGCGTCCACACGCTGACCGAGATGACCTTCTCGGGCCCGGCCGCCAAGACCGACTACCTGAAGACCAAGTTCTCGACCGACGGCAGCAAGACCCGCGGCACGGTCAACAACTGCGCCAACGGCACCACGCCCTGGGGCACCTACCTGACCTGCGAAGAGAACTGGGCCGGCTATTTCCGCCGCGACGCGAGCACCGACGAGGCGAACCGCAGCCTCAAGGAGCGCAAGTCGTTCAGCCGCTATGGCGTCTCCGGCACCGGCCGCGAACTCTGGGCTACCGTCACGCCCGACACCGCCGACAACCAGTACGGCCGCTGGAACACCGAGTTGCTTGGCGCCAGCGCCACCGTCGACTACCGCAACGGCCACAACACCTACGGCTGGGTGGTCGAGATCGACCCCTTCAACCCCTCGAGCACGCCGAAGAAGCGCACCGCGCTCGGCCGCTTCGGCCACGAAGGTGCCTGCCTCGGCCCGGTCGTCGTGGGCAAGCCGCTGGTCTGGTACATGGGCGACGACTCGCGCAACGAGTACATCTACAAGTTCGTCTCGACCAAGAACTGGGATGCGGCCGACGCCGGTGGCGGCCTGGCCGCCGGCGACAAGTACATGGACGACGGCCGCCTCTACGTGGCGCGCTTCGATGCCGACGGCACCGGCAAGTGGCTCGAGCTCAAGCTCGGCGTCAACGGCATCACCTCGAGCAACACCAACTACGCCTTCGCCGACGCGGCCGACGTGCTGATCAACGCGCGCCTGGCCGCCGATTCGGCCGGCGCGACCAAGATGGACCGTCCCGAGTGGACCGCCGTGAACCCGAAGAACGGCGACGTCTACGTGACGCTGACCAACACCAACGCGAGCTCGCGTCCGATCGGCAGCACCGATGGCGCCAACCCGCGCTTCTACAACGACAAGAAGAACAACGAGACGACGAACCAGATCGGCAACCCGAACGGCCACATCGTGCGTTTCGCCGACGACAACGCCGACCCGGCGGCGCTGAGCTTCAAGTGGGACGTCTACCTGTTCGGCGCGCGCTCCACCGCCGCGGCCGATGTCAACGTGTCGCAGCTCTCGGCCGACAACGACTTCTCGAGCCCCGACGGCATGTGGTTCAGCCACGCCGCGCCGGGCCTGCTGTGGCTGCAGACCGACGACGGTGCCTACACCGACGTCACCAACTGCATGCTGCTGGCGGCGCTGCCGGGCAAGCTCGGCGACGGCGGTGCAAAGGTGATCACCAACACCGACGGCACGAAGACGCTGACGCAGAACACCTTCGTGGGCAAGGCACCCGGTACCGACGGCCTGCGTCGTTTCCTGGTGGGACCGAAGGACTGCGAACTGACCGGCATCGCCGAGTCGGGTGACGGCCGTGCGCTGTTCGTGAACATCCAGCATCCGGGCGAGACACCGCCCGCCACCGGCACCACCGACCCGAGCAAGTACGGCAGCCACTGGCCGCAGGGCGGCACCGCCCGCCCGCGCTCGGCCACGCTGGTGATCACCAAGGACGACGGCGGCCTGATCGGCCTCTGAAACCCCGTACCGCGGACCGGCCTCGCCGGTCCGCGCATGGGGCTCCCGAGTGGGAGTGACACGCGGATGTCGTCACATCCGCGTGCGCGGTGTCATGGCCTTGTCATGTGCGATGCACGTCGTCGTCACAGTAGTTAACTAAGGTTCGCGACTGACCGGCAGCGGAGAGAAACAGAGGCTGCACGGTCGCCCACGACACCCCACGACAACTCGGGAGAAATCCATGTCCGATTCCACCAAGGCGCAGTCCGGCGCCTCGCGCCGCCACGCCCTCAAGCTGCTGAGCGCAGCACCGATGCTGCCGCTCGGCGGCGTTGCCTTCCTGACCGCCTGCGGCGGTGGCGGAGGCGGCAACGGCTTCCTGCCCATCGTTCCTCCGGCACCCGCGCCTGCACCAGCACCGGCTCCGGCCGCGCAGTTCAAGTCGGCCGAATTCACCGGCATGGCCGCGCCCACGCTGGCCGACCCGGCCGCCATGGCCACCACCACGGTCGGTTCCACGCTCAAGATCTCGTTCGACAACGGCAGCTCGACCGAATACCGCCTCGCCTACCAGCCCTTCTTCCTGACCGGCGACCTCGTGCCGGACGGCAAGGGCGGCCGGATCCTGGCCGGCGGCTACTACGACATCAAGAACCAGCCGATCCTCGACAAGTCGGTGCCGATCAACACGCGCCAGTTCTATTCCGACAGCCCCGACGGCACCTCGCTGCTGACCGTGCCGAATGCCAAGGTCGACGGCGTCAAGGGCAAGCCGGTGTTCGCCGTGGTGCAGTTCGAATACACCACGCGCGACCTCGCCGGCGGCAACACCTACGGCACGCTGCCCTCGCCGATCGCGGTGCTCACGCTCGACCAGGACCAGACCACCGGCAAGCTCAGCCTGGTGAAGTACCACAACGTCGACATGTCGAGCGCGCACGGCCTGTGGATCACCTGCGGCGCGAGCCTCTCGCCCTGGGGCACCCACCTGTCGAGCGAGGAGTACGAGCCCGACGCGGCCAGCATCTCCACCAACACGATGTTCAAGGCCTACAGCAAGAACGTGTTCGGCGACGAGACCACGGCCAACCCCTACCACTACGGCCACCTGCCCGAAATCACCGTCAATGCCGACGGCACCGGCAGCGTGAAGAAGCACTACTGCCTGGGCCGCATCTCGCACGAGCTGATCCAGGTCATGCCCGACCAGCGCACCGCCATCATGGGCGACGACTACACCAACGGCGGCTTCTTCATGTTCGTGGCCGACAAGGAGAAGGACCTCTCGGCCGGCACGCTCTACGTCGCCAGGTACGACGCGGGCTACTCGATCGACCCGGCCGCCGCCGCCACGAAGATGTCGTGGATCAAGCTCGGCCACGCCACCAGCGCCGAGATCGAAGCCCTGGCCAACACGCTCAAGGCCTCTGACATCCTCGACGTGGTGTACGCCCTGCAGAACGGCAGCAACGACGCCACGCCGCTGACCCCGGCGACGCCGGTCGACGCCAGCTACACGCTGATGTACTGCGACGGCAAGGCCAACTGGGTCCGCCTGAAGCCGGGCATGGAGAAGGCCGCCGCCTTCCTCGAGACCCACCGCTACGCCAACCTCAAGGGCGCGAGCATGGCCTTCACCAAGATGGAAGGCACGACCGTCAACATCAAGGACAAGGTCGCCTACTCGGCACTGCAGAACATCCAGGACTCGATGGTCAGCGGCGGCAAGGGCTGGACCGCCGCCACCAACATCGCGCTGCCGAAGAAGCTCAGCGCGGGTGGCGTGATGGCCCACAACCTCGCGGGCGGCCAGAAGGACGGCGACGGCGCCGCGATCGTCAGCGAATGGGTGCCGACCCAGACCCGCGCCCTGATCGTGGGCGAGGACATCGCGTCCGACACGCTGGGCAACACCTCGAACCCGGACATCATCGGCAACCCCGACAACCTGAAGTTCTCCGAGAAGATGCGCACGCTGTTCATCGGCGAGGACAGCAGCAGCCACGTCAACAACTTCCTGTGGGCGTACAACATCGACACCAAGAAGCTGGCGCGCATCATGTCGATCCCCGCGGGCGGCGAGTCGACCGGCCTGCATGCCGTGGACGAGATCAACGGCTGGACCTACATCATGAGCAACT
Organism: Variovorax sp. GW821-FHT10D07; assembly: GCF_059415325.1. Taxonomy (NCBI): domain Bacteria; kingdom Pseudomonadati; phylum Pseudomonadota; class Betaproteobacteria; order Burkholderiales; family Comamonadaceae; genus Variovorax; species Variovorax sp. GW821-FHT10D07. The sequence continues at coordinate 352,019 of NZ_JBWKMZ010000009.1, forward strand.
TCCAGCATCCGGGCGATTGGGGCGGCATCCACTCGAAGGTCCAGGCCACGCTCGATCCGTACGTGCGCGCGAACTACAAGGAACGCTACGCTGCGGCCGTCGGCTACCTCACGGCCGACCCGATCCAGCTGAAGCTCTCGAAGTAATCGGCCCTGCCGAAGTGATCAGGACGGCGCTGTCGGCAACGGCAGCGCCGTCTTGTATCGCACCTGCTTGAGCGCAAAGCTCGAGCGGATCTTCTCGATCCCCGGGATCGGCGTCAGTTGCTCGAGGATGAATTTCTCGAGCGCCGCCATGTCCGCCACCGCGATGCGGATCAGGTAGTCGCTGTCGCCGGTCATCAGGTAGCACTCCATCACCTCGTCGTGCTCGGCGATGCGCTGCTCGAAGTCGGCCAGCGACTGCTTGCTCTGCGTCGTGAGGCTGATCGAGATGAACACGTTGAGGCCGAGGCCCAGTGCCTTGGCGCTCGCGAGCGCCACATAGCGGTCGATCACGCCCTCGGTCTCGAGCAGCTTCACGCGCGCGAGGCAGGGCGAGGGCGACAGGTGCACGCGGCGCGCGAGCTCCACGTTCGACAGCGCGCCGTCGCGCTGCAGTTCGTCGAGAATGCGCAGGTCGATCGCGTCGAGTTGCATGAAATGCCGTGATCTGAAGGATTGGCGGCATTTTATGCTGGTAAGACGTCAAGCTGCGGGCTGCAGCAGTAGCCAATTCTTTTCATGGCGGCTTAAAGTGCCGGCATGAACGCCCCGATTTCCGCCGACCAGATCCGTGCCCTGCTGCTCGACGAGGCAGCGCTGTCGCACGACCCCGATCCCGCCGAGACCGCCGAATGGCGCGAGTCCTTCCTCGCGCTGGCGCAGGTCCACGGGCCGCAGCGCGCGCGCCAGATGCTCGACGAGCTGGCACGGCTCGCGCGCCAGCAGCGCATCGGCTGGCAGCCGGAGCTGTCGACGCCGTACGTCAACACCATCGCGGCCGAGGACCAGCCGCCGTTCCCGGGCGACCTCGCGGTCGAAGAGAAGCTGGCCTCGCTGATGCGCTGGAACGCGCTCGCGATGGTGGCCAAGGCCAACCAGGCCTATGGCGAACTCGGTGGCCACATCGCGAGCTATGCGAGCGCGGCCGACCTGTTCGAGACCGGCTTCAACCATTTCTTCCATGCGCGCAGCGCGGCCCATGGCGGCGACCTCGTGTTCTTCCAGCCGCACAGCGCGCCCGGCGTCTATGCGCGCGCCTACCTCGAAGGGCGCCTGAGCGAAGGCGACCTCGCGCACTACCGCCAGGAACTCACGGCGCCCGCCTTCGTCGACGGCAGCGGCGCGCGCGGCCTGTGCAGCTATCCGCATCCCTACCTGATGCCGGACTTCTGGCAGTTCCCCACCGGCTCGATGGGCATCGGCCCGATCAGCTCGATCTACCACGCGCGCTTCATGCGCTACCTCTCGCACCGCAACCTGCTGAACTGCGAAGGCCGAAAGGTCTGGGGCGTGTTCGGCGACGGCGAGATGGACGAGCCCGAATCGATGAGCGCGCTGACCCTGGCCGCGCGCGAGAAGCTCGACAACCTCGTGTGGGTGGTCAACTGCAACCTGCAGCGCCTCGACGGTCCGGTGCGCGGCAACGGCCGCATCATCGACGAGCTCGAGAAGCTGTTCGCGGGCGCCGGCTGGAACGTCATCAAGCTGGTCTGGGGCAGCGACTGGGACGGCCTTTTCGCGCGCGACACCAGCGGTGCGCTGGCGCGCGCCTTCGCCGCCACCGTCGACGGCCAGATGCAGACCTTCGCGGCCAAGGACGGCCGCTTCAACCGCGACAACTTCTTCGGCCAGAACCCCGAGCTCGCGCGCCTGGCCGAGGGCATGACCGACGAGCAGATCGACCGCCTCAAGCGCGGCGGTCACGACCTCGTGAAGATCCATGCCGCCTATGCCGCGGCCGCCGCCCACAAGGGCCGGCCCACCGTGATCCTGGCCCATACCAAGAAGGGCTACGGCATGGGCAGCGCGGCCCAGGGCAAGATGACCACGCACTCGCACAAGAAGATGGGCGAGGTCGACCTGATCGAGTTCCGCGACCGCTTCGACCTGCCGCTGAGCGACGCGCAGGCGGCCGCCATGGACTTCTACCGCCCGGCCGAGGACAGCGCCGAGATGCGCTACCTGCGCCAGCACCGCGAGGCGCTCGGCGGCGCCATGCCGCGCCGCGAGACCGCCTGCGAGCCGGTGGCCAAGCCCGACATCGCGAACTACGCGCAGTTCGCGGTCGCGGCCGCCGGCAAGGAGATGAGCACCACCATGGCCTTCGTGCGCCTGCTGGGCAACCTGCTCAAGGACAAGGCGCTGGGCCCGCGCATCGTGCCGATCGTGGCCGACGAGGCGCGCACCTTCGGCATGGCGAACCTGTTCAAGCAGGTCGGCATCTATTCGAGCGTGGGCCAGCGCTACGCGCCCGAGGACATCGGCTCGGTGCTCAGCTACCGCGAGGCCACCGACGGCCAGATCCTCGAGGAAGGCATCAGCGAAGCCGGCGCCATCGCGAGCTGGACCGCGGCGGCCACCAGCTACAGCGTGCACGGCCTGGCGATGCTGCCGTTCTACATCTACTACTCGATGTTCGGCTTCCAGCGCGTGGGCGACGCGATCTGGGCCGCGGCCGACCAGCGCGCGCGCGGCTTCCTGCTCGGCGCCACCTCGGGGCGCACCACGCTTGGCGGCGAGGGGCTGCAGCACCAGGACGGCAGCAGCCACCTCGTGGCCGCGACCATTCCCAACTGCAAGGCCTACGACCCGGCCTACGCGGGCGAGATGGCGGTGATCGTCGACGCGGGCATCCGCGAGATGATGGTCGAGCAGCAGGACGTGTTCTATTACGTCACGCTGATGAACGAGAACTACGCGCAGCCCGACGTGCCCGCGGGCGCCGAGGCCGACATCCTGCGCGGCTGCTATCGCTTCGGCACCTATGCGCCGGCCTCGGGCAAGGCGAAGAAGAAGGTCACGCTGCTGGGCTCGGGCGCGATCCTCACCGAGGTCGTGAAGGCCGCGCAGCTGCTGACCGACGAGGGCATCGAGGCCGAGGTGTTCAGCGTCACGAGCTGGAGCGAGCTCGCGCGCGACGGCCTGGCCTGCGAGCAGCGCGCCATCGCTGGCGAGGACGCGGGCGAGGCCTTCGTCGCGCGCCAGCTCGGCCAGGGCAAGGCGCCGATCGTCGCCGCCACCGACTACGTGCGCGCCGTGCCCGAGAGCATCCGCGCCTTCCTGCCCGCGGGCCGCCGCTACCTCACGCTGGGCACCGACGGCTTCGGGCGCAGCGACACGCGCGCCGCCCTGCGCGGCTTCTTCGGCGTCGACGCGCAGAGCATCGCGAAGGCCGCACGGCACGCGCTGGGCTGATCCCGCCACACCGGCCGGCCACGCCGAAAGTGGCCGGATCCGTGGGGTCGTTGTCGTTGCGGCCAATCGCGGCGCGCACGACACTGCCCGCATGCAAACGCCGCGCGCCATCGCCTGCACGATCTACCCCGATGTCCAGGTGCTGGACGTCACCGGTCCGCTGCAGGTGTTCGCCTCGGCCAACGTCGAGCTGCAGCGCCAGGGCCGCCCGGCCGGTTATTCGCTGCACCTGCTGGCTGACGCGGTGGGGCCGGTGGCCTGCTCGGCCGGCTTCTCGCTGCTGGCCGAGGCCGCGCGCGAGGACCAGGACCCGGCGCGCTTCGACACCGTGCTCGTGCCCGGCGGCTGGGGCGCCGAAGCCCAGTTGCGCAACGCGCCGCTGCTGGCCTGGCTCCAGCGCGCGGAGCCGCGCGTGCGCCGGCTCGGCTCGGTCTGCTCGGGCGCGCTGATCCTCGCGCAGGCCGGCCTGCTCGATGGCCGCCTCGCCACCACCCACTGGGACAGCGTCGAGGCGCTGCGCACGCGCCATCCCGCGGTCGAGGTGGCGGCCGACCGGCTCCATACCTACGACCCGAGCGGCCGCGAGGGCGACGGCCATGTCTTCACCTCGGCCGGCGTCACCACCGGCATCGACCTCGCGCTGGCGCTGGTCGAGCACGACCTCGGCCGCGCGATCGCGCTGGCGGTGGCGCGCCGGCTCGTGATGTTCCTGCGCCGGCCCGGCGGGCAGGCGCAGTTCAGCCGCTTCCTCGCGCCCGAGGCCACGCATGCGCCGCGGCTGTCGTCGCTGCTCGAATGGATCCCGGGCCAGCTCGCGGGCGACCTCTCGCTCGAGGTCCTGGCCGAGCGCGCCTGCATGCCGCCGCGCACCCTGAGCCGCGTGTTCCGGCGCGAGCTCGGCATGACGCCCGGCCATTACGTCGAGCGCGTGCGCGTCGAGGCCGCCTCGGCCTTGCTGGCCCATGCGCAGACCTCGGTGTCGACGGTCGCGCGGCTGTGCGGCTTCGGCCATCCCGAGACGCTGCGGCGCAGCTTCCACAAGCACCTGGCCGTGAGTCCGCAGGCCTTTGCCGAGCGCTTCGGCGCGGGCGCGCCGCGTGCGGGAGGCTGAGCGATGCAACTGCTGCGCAACCCCGCGATACGGCTGCTGTTCCTCGGCCAGGCGCTCTACTGGTCGTGCTCGATCATCGGCATCACGCTGACCTCGGTCGCGGGCCTGCGGCTCGCGCCCTGGCCCGCGCTGGCCACCCTGCCGCTCGCCCTGCTGGTGCTCGGCAACCTCGCGGCCGTGTCGCCGCTGTCGATGTTCATGCAGCGGCGCGGTCGCCGCCACGGCCTGATGGGCGGCGCGCTGCTCGGCGTGGTGGGCGGGCTGGTCTGCGCCACGGGCCTGGGGCTCGGCAGCTTTGCCGTGTTCTGCCTCGGCGCCGCCTGCATCGGCGGCTACCAGGCCTCGGCGGGCTTCTATCGCTATGCCGCGCTCGAGGCCGTCGAGCCGCGCCACAAGGGCCGCGCCGCCGCGCTGGTGGTCGGCGGCGGCGTCTGCGCCGCGGTGTTCGCGCCCGCCATCGCGGTCTGGACGCGCAATGCGCTGCCCGTGCCCTTCGCGGGCGCCTACCTCGCGATCGCGGTGCTCGCGTTGTGCGGCGTGGTCGCCATGTCGCGCTTGCGCGAAGGCGCGGCGCCGCCGGCCGTGGCGCGCGGCTGGGCCCAGATGCGCGTGCTGCTCGCGCGGCCGATGCTGCGCGCCGCCATCCTCATGACCGCCATCGGCCACGGCCTCATGGTGCTGGCGATGAACGCGACCCCGCTCGCGATGGACTTCTGCGGCTTCTCCGCCGCCGCAGCCGCGCAGGTGATCCAGTGGCATGTGCTCGGCATGTTCGCGCCGGCCTTCTTCGCCGGCGCGCTGGTCGATCGCTGGGGCAGCCGCCGCGTCGCGATGCTCGGCTCGGCGATCCTCGCGACCAGCGCCGCGGTCGCGCTCTCGGGCCAGGACTTCGCGCACTTCCTCGCGAGCTCGCTGCTGCTGGGCCTGGGCTGGAACCTGATGCTGATCGCCGGCACCACGCTGCTGGCGGAAGCGCACGCCGAGCACGAGCGCGGACCCGCGCAGGCGCTGATGGAACTGAGCAACGGCACCACGGCCGTGCTGATGTCCTTCGGCTCGGGCGCGCTGCTCGCGGGCGTGGGCTGGATCGCGATCAACCTCGCGATGCTGCCGCTGCTGGCGTTTGCGTTGACGCTGTTGTGGCTCAACGCGCGGCCGGCGGCGGTGGAGCGGGTCTAGATCGCTTGTTGGACCGGTCGCGCGGGCCAGTCCGCGGGCGGCGCGATGACTTCGAGCGCCTGCAAGGCGAATGTCTTGCGCGGCGTGCGGTTGCGCAGCCGTGCTTCGCGCACCTTGACTCTGGCGCGGACATGCCGATGCAGAGGCGCCAGTCCCTCTTGCAGCGAGTGCTCCATGGCGGCACGCGTCACCGTGCCGACCACCACGCTCCGATCGCCATGCAGGCGCAGTTCGAAGCGCGACGAATACTCGGCCCAGCCGATGACCTCGCCTTCGAGCATCTCGACGCGGTCTTCGATGGTCATCGCCTCGGCGCGTTGGCGCGCGCGTCGAACGGCTTGCGTCGAGAGTTCGAAGTCCCGCTCGCCTTCGACGAGGCGAAGACTGGCGCCCTCGTCGTCGAGCAGCTTGAAGAACTCCTGCAAGGTACCGAGCTGGCGGTTGTCCACGTCCGCCGAGGCTTCGTCGAACAGGGCGTCGTCCGCCGCCGCCATGCGGGACAGGGTATCGGCCACGTGATCCACGGCGTCCTTGAGCGGTGCATCGCTGCTGGCAGGTTCGCTGCCCTGCAGCACGAAACCGAACGAGCCGCGTACGACGTCGGTGACCAGCAACTGGGTGTCGTCGCTCATCGGCACGCGGCCACGCGAAGAGAGCGGACCTGTCTCGGCGGCCGCATAGCGCTGACTCACGAGCTTCTGAAACTTGCCGATGGCCTGCGTCCCAAACGACGCCTTGATGCCATTCGAGCCCACGACCGGGCGCCCACCGAAGAACAAGGCCACGCCGACGGGCGCGTTCGTGCCTGCTTCCGACAATTCGATCAGTTCCTTTTCGAGGCGCGCGACGCGCTGGGCATATTGATGCACCGCGATCGGATCGTCGTGCGCCTGCCCGTCCGCCAGCAGCTGGCGAACCTGCGCCAGGTCAGCCTGCAGGAATTGCTTCTCAAGTTGAGCCAGCATTCGGTTCTCCTTGGTGCATGAGTCGATCGAGCATCACACGGGCGGAGTGATCGTCGGAATCCATGGGCAACTGCAGCATGCCTTTCCACAGGGCATCGCCGCGACGATGAGAAAACAAACCATACCAATAGCGCGTCTGCTGCACCAACCGCTCCGGTGAGGTGGTCAGGTTGATGAGGCTGGTGTCGCAGTGAAACCCCTGCCTGCAGCGCTCGTGATCGAAGAGATCGGGGCGCTCGTCCATTATCCGATTGATCTCCGTCTTGCTCATTCCCTGCGGCGGGTAGGCGAAGCTCACGACGTCGATGTCCCGAGGTGAGCGACCTTCGCGTGCCTCGATATCCTCGACGAAACTGCCATCGAGCCACTGAAAGCCTTCGACGAACCCGATGCCGCGGAGTTCGGCGCGATAGCGCAACAGGCCGTCGAGGATGGTGCATCGCGCCGTGCCGATCGCGAAGCGCTGCACCATTTCGCTGGCCGACACCAAGTAAGGCGAGCTGTGCGCGCCACTCAACCGCTCGCCCTCGAACGGCGGCAGCACGTGCGAATGATTGAAGGTCGGAATCACGAGCGGCAGCATAGCGAGCGGGCCCCACGGCGCTATTCGACACGCAGGAAATGCCCGCGGGAAATGCGCCGAACTGCGCGCTTGCCTTCATCCACATGCGATGGCATCCCGCCGGCGGGCCTGCGTTAGAGTCGCAGCCCATTCATGACCGCCCGCTTTCAATCGCTCGCCCCCGCCGTCCGCCTGGCCGACCAGGTGGCCGATGCGCTGGCGGCCGAGGTGCGCAGCGGGCGCTTGTCCGAGGGCGACCGGCTGCCGACCGAGTCCGCGCTGGCCGAGCAGTTCGGCGTCAGCCGCACGGTGGTGCGCGAGGCGGTGTCGCGGCTCAAGTCGCTCGGGCTGGTCGACTCGCGCCAGGGCAGCGGCGTGTATGTGCGTGCGGCCGGGGTCGAGCCGCTGCGCTTCGAGATGCCGCACGTGGCTTCGCGCGAGGCCGTGATCCAGATGGTCGAGCTGCGCCGCGCGCTCGAGGCCGAGGTGGCGGCGCTGGCGGCCGAACGCCGCACGGCCGAGGACGTGCGCCGCATCCGCGACGCGATCGCGGCGCTGCATGCGGCCGTGGCCGTGGGCGGCAACGGCGCCGAGGAGGACGTGCGCTTCCACCGCGCCATCGCCGAGGCCGCGCGCAACCCGTTCCTGATCGGCACCCTGCAGTACCTGCGCCAGTTCCTGCACGGCGCCACCCGCGTCACGCGCGCCAACGAGGCGCGCCGCGCCGACTTCGCGCGCGAGGTGGCGCAGGAGCATGCGCGCATCGTCGAGGCGATCGAGGCCGGCGATGCGCTGCGCGCGCGCGAGGCCGCCAAGACCCACATGGACAACGCGATCCGCCGCATCGAGCAGGCCGACCCGGCCTTCTGGCAGCAGGAGGGCGCGCAGCTCGCGCGGCCGCTGGTCGAGGGGCTGCAGGAGAGCGGCGCGGCCGGCAAGGGGCGGCGCAAGAAGGCCTCCTGAGCGGCGGGCCGGAATTCGGTGCGAGACAAAGTCATCTCAAATTTGTATGATGACCTGACAAATCATCCAGCTCCTTCCTTCCATGACCACTTCCTCCCCTCCCGTCGTCGGCCTCGTGGGCCTCGGCGCCATGGGCGCCGGCATGGCGCAGTCGCTGCGCCGCGCGGGCCATGCGCCGCACGTGTTCGACCTGCGCCGCGAGGCCGCGCAGGCCTTCGCGCGCGACGGCGGCACCGCCTGCGACACGCTGGCCGCGCTCGGCGCCGCCAGCGACATCGTGATCTCGGTCGTCGTGAACGCGCAGCAGACCGAGGCGGTGCTGTTCGGCGACGGCGGCACGCCGGGCTGCGCGGCCTCGATGAAGCCCGGCAGCCTGTTCGTGATGTGCTCGACGGTCGACCCGAACTGGTCGGTGGCGCTCGAGGCGCGGCTCGCGAAGCTCGGCCTGCTCTACCTCGACGCGCCGATCTCGGGCGGCGCCGCCAAGGCCGTGAGCGGCCAGATGACGATGATGACCGCCGGCACGCCCGCGGCCTACGACAAGGCCGGCGGCGTGCTCGACGCGATGGCCGCCAAGGTCTACCGGCTCGGCGACAGCGCGGGCGCGGGCAGCAAGGTGAAGGTCATCAACCAGTTGCTGGCCGGCGTGCACATCGCGGCCGCGGCCGAGGCGATGGCGCTGGGCCTGCGCGAGGGCGTGGATCCGGCCGCGCTCTACGAGGTCATCACCCACAGCGCGGGCAACAGCTGGATGTTCGAGAACCGCATGGCGCACGTGCTCGCGGGCGACTACACGCCGCTGTCGGCGGTCGACATCTTCGTGAAGGACCTGGGCCTGGTGCTCGACGTGGCGCGCGCCAGCAAGTTTCCTCTGCCGCTGTCGTCCACCGCGCACCAGATGTTCATGCAGGCCTCGACCGCGGGCCATGCGCGCGAGGACGACAGCGCGGTGATCAAGATCTTCCCGGGCATCGAGCTGCCGGTCGCGAAAGGAAATGCCTCGTGAGCGAACACAGGACCGTCGACACGCCGCTGCTGCGCATCGGCTACGAGGAATGGAACGCCGCCGGCGCCGCCACCGTGGTGCTGGTGCACGGCTGGCCCGACAGCCCGCGCGGCTGGCATGGCGTGGCCGCGCGCCTGGCCGCCGCCGGCTGGCGCGTGCTGCTGCCCGCGCTGCGCGGCTTCGCGCCCACGCGCTTCCTGCATGCGGACACGCCGCGCAGCGGCCAGCTCTCGGCGCTGGGCCGCGACCTGCTCGACTTCATCGATGCGCTGGGGCTCGAGCGCCCCGCGCTGGTCGGCCACGACTGGGGCGCCCGCGCGGTGGCCAACGCCTGCGGGCTGCGCCCCGGCGTGGCGAGCGCGCTGGCGCTGCTGTCGGTGGGCTACGGCACCAACGCGCCGGGCCAGCCGGTGCCGCTCGAGCAGGCGCGCAACTACTGGTACCACTGGTACATGGCCACGCCGCGTGGCGAGCGCACGGTGCACGACGACCGCCTCGCCTTCACGCGCATGATGTGGCGCACCTGGGGCCCGCCCGGCTGGTACGACGAGGCCGAGTTCGACACCACCGCCGCCGCCTTCGAGGGCGAGGACTGGGCCCGCGTGGTGGTGCATTCGTACCGCCATCGCTGGGGCTATGCGCCCGGCGATCCGCATTACGCGGCCGACGACGCGGCGCTCGATCCCGCGCCCGTGCTGTCGGTGCCCACGCTGGTGCTGCACGGCGCGGCCGATGCGTGCAATCATCCGGACAGCTCGGCGGGCAAGGAGCGCTTCTTCAGCGGCCCCTACCGCCGCGAGCTGCTGGACGGCGTGGGCCACTTCCCGCAGCGCGAGGCGCCCGAGGCGGTGGCCGATGCGCTGCTGCGCTTCCTGCCGACCCTCTGACCCTCTTGCGAACGACCACCGAGACAAGACGACCATGAACATCCTCATCACCGGCGGCTGCGGCTTCCTCGGCGCGCGCCTCGCGCGCACGCTGCTCGCCCAGGGACCGCTGGCGCTGGCCGGCGCCGCGCCGCAACCCATCGAACGCATCGTGCTGGCCGACCGCGTGGCGCCGCCGGCCGACCTCGCGGCCGACGCGCGCGTGCAGTTCCTGCAGGGCGACCTGCTCGAGCAGGCGCAGAGCGGCACGCTGCCGATCGCCAGCAGCCAGCTCGTGTTCCACCTCGCGGCCGCCGTCAGCGGCGAATGCGAGGCCGACTTCGACCTCGGCATGCGCAGCAACCTCGACACCACGCGCGCGCTGCTCGAGGCCGCGCGCCGCGCCGGCCATGCGCCGGTGTTCGTGTTCTCGAGCTCGGTCGCGGTGTTCGGCGATTCGCCCGAGCAGCGGCTGCCGGCCCTGATCGAGGACACGACGCTGCCCACGCCGCAGAACAGCTACGGCATCCAGAAGTTCGTCGGCGAGCAGTTGGTGGCCGACTTCACGCGCAAGGGCTTCGTGCAGGGCCGCAACGTGCGGCTGATGACGGTGTCGGTGCGTCCGGGCCGGCCCAACGGCGCGGCCTCGAGCTTCCTCAGCGGCATGCTGCGCGAACCGCTGGCCGGCGAGCGCGCGCGTTGCCCGGTCGCGCCCGACACGCCGGTGGCGCTGGCCTCGCCCGGCAACACCATCGCGGGCATCGTGCGCGCGGCCACGGCCAGCGGCGCCGAGTGGGGTGCACGCACAGCGGTCAACCTGCCCGCGCTGACCACCACCGTGCGCGAGATGGCGCAGGCGCTCGAGCGTATCGCGGGCGCCGAGGCGACGAGCCTGATCGACTGGGAACCCGACGCGGCGATCGCGAAGATCGTCACGAGCTGGCCCAGCCGCGTGCATGCGGCGCGTGCCGAGGCGCTGGGCCTGAAGGCCGATGCCAGCTTCGACGCGATCCTGAGCGACTACGTGCGCGAGAACCCGCAGGCGGTCAAGCTCGCGGTGAAGGGCTGAGCGATGGCAAAGCTGCTGCTCGGCTGCATCGCCGACGATTTCACCGGCGCCACCGACCTCGCCAACAACCTGGTGCGCGCGGGCATGCGCGTGGTGCAGACCATCGGCGTGCCCGAGGGCCCGCTCGCGGCCGAGGTGGATGCGGTAGTGGTCGCGCTCAAGTCGCGCACCATCGCGCCGGCCGAGGCCATCGCGCAGTCGCTCGAGGCGCTGCGCTGGCTGCAGGCGCAGGGCGCGCAACAGATCTACTTCAAGTACTGCTCGACCTTCGACAGCACGCCGCAGGGCAACATCGGCCCGGTGACCGAGGCACTGATGGAGGCGCTGGGCTGCGACTTCACGATCGCCACGCCGGCCTTCCCCGACAACAAGCGCACGGTGTTCAAGGGCTACCTGTTCGCGGGCGAGGTGCTGCTCAACGAGAGCGGCATGCAGAACCATCCGCTGACGCCGATGACCGACCCGAACCTGGTGCGGGTGCTGCAGGCGCAGTGCCGGCGCAAGGTGGGGCTGATCGATCACGCGGTGGTGACGCGCGGCGCGGAGGCCATCGAAGCGCGCATCGCGCAGCTGAAGGCCGAGGGCGTGTCGATCGCGATCGTCGACGCGGTGTCCAACGACGACCTGCTGCGTATGGGCCCGGCCCTCGCGAAGCTGCCGCTGGTCACCGCGGGCTCGGGCGTGGCCATCGGCCTGCCGGCCAACTTCGGCCTCGCACCCTCATCGCAGGCCAGCGCGTTGCCGAAGGCCGGCGGCCGCACGGCGGTGGTGTCGGGCAGCTGCTCGCTCGCCACCAACCGGCAGGTGCTCGACTTCATCGGGCGCGGCGGCGCCGCATTGGCCATCGATCCGCTGCGCATCGCGGCCGGTGTCGACGTCGCGGCCGAGACGCTGGCCTGGGCCGCGCCGCTGATCGACAAGGGCCCGGTGCTCGTCTACTCCACGGCCGAAGCCGGTGCCGTGAAGTCGGTACAAGGCCAACTGGGCGTGGAAGAGGCCGGCGCGATGGTCGAGCGCACCATCGCCGCGATCGCGCGGGGGCTGGTCGAGCGTGGTGTGCACCAGCTCGTGGTGGCGGGCGGCGAAACCTCCGGGGCCTGCGTGCAGGCGCTCGGCATCGCGCAGTTGCAGATCGGGCCGCAGATCGATCCGGGGGTGCCGTGGTGTCATGCGCGTTCCTCGTTGGCGCCTGACACTGAGGTGCATATCGCCTTGAAGTCGGGGAACTTTGGGGGGGATGATTTCTTTACCAAGGCGTTTGTGGTGTTGGGGTGATGCCTTGGGGTGTTGAAGGTCGGGGCGGGCGTGCGCCGATGGGGTACTCCCCTCCGCGAATGTCCCCCGCCTTCGGCTCCTCCTTAATTTCGCTGCGGGGAGTACCCCATCGACGTGAGCCTGGACGCAATCGTTGTTGAACCGCCGGCACCACCGCAGCGCCTCCCGTGCACAGGGTATCGGGTCCTTCCCGCAGCGAAATAAAGGAGGAGCCCGAAGGGCGGGGGACATTCGCGGAGGGAAGTACCCGATGCCCTGTGCACGCACCCCGAACAAGAAGCCAAAAAATGACCGAAACAAAAGCAAGAGAAGAAATCTGCCGCACAGCCAAAAGCCTGTTCGATCGTGGCTACGTCCACGCCACGGCCGGCAACATCAGCGTGCGCCTGGAAGACGGCGGTTTCCTCATCACCCCGACCGATGCCTGCCTGGGCTTCCTCGACCCCGCGCGGCTCGCGAGGCTGGACGCGCAGGGCCAGCAGATCAGTGGCGACCGTGCCAGCAAGACCATCGCGCTGCACATGCGCATCTACGAAGCAGCGAGAGCTTTCGATGCCGATACCGCCTGCGTGATCCACACCCACAGCAGCCACTGCGTCGCACTCACGTTGAGCGGAGCCAGCGACGAACTGCTGCCCGCCCTCACGCCCTATTTCGTGATGAAGGTCGGCCACGTGCCGCGCATCCACTACCACCGCCCGGGCGCGCCCGAAGCGGCGGCCGAGGTCGCGCAGGTCATCGCGCAGCGCGGCGCGGCCGGCGTGCCGATCCGTGCCGTGATGCTCGACCGCCTCGGCCCCAACGTGTGGCACGACACCCCCGCCGCCGCGATGGCCGTGCTCGAGGAACTCGAGGAGACCGCCAGGCTCCACCTCATGACGCGCGACCATGCCACGCCACCCGCACCGCTGTCGCCCGAACAGATCGCCGAACTGCGCGTGACCTTCGGCGCGCGCTGGTGACTCCGTTCGAGACCACAATCGCCAGAACTTCAAAGAGACAACGCCATGCCACGCTTCGCCGCCAACCTCTCGATGCTCTATCCCGAGATGGACTTCCTCGATCGCTTCGATGCCGCCGCGAAGGACGGCTTCGAGGCCGTCGAGTACCTGTTTCCCTATGCCTTCTCCAAGGACGATATCGTCGCGCGCCTCCAGCACAACGGCCTGCAGCAGGTGCTCTTCAACGGCCCGCCCGGCAACTGGGAGGGCGGCGAACGCGGCCTGGCTTGCCTGCCGGGGCGCGATGCCGAGTTCCGCGAAGGCATTGCGAAAGCCATCGACTACGCGGTCGCGCTCGACTGCCCGCGCATCCACGTCATGGCCGGGCTGGTGCCCGAGGACCTCACGGCCGATGCCGTGCAGCAGGTGTACGTCGACAACCTGCGCTGGGCCGCCGAGGAGGCCGCGAAGGCCGGGCGCGACGTGCTGATCGAGCCGATCAACACGCGCGACATCCCGCGCTTCTTCCTCAACCGCCAGGACCATGCGCATGCCATCGTCGAAAGCATCGGCGCGCCCAACCTCAAGGTGCAGATGGACCTCTACCACTGCCAGATCGTCGAGGGCGACGTCGCGATGAAGATCCGCCAGTACCTGCCCACCGGCCGCGTCGGCCACATCCAGATCGCCGGCGTCCCCGAGCGCCACGAGCCCGACATCGGCGAGCAGAACTACCCCTACCTGTTCCAGGTGATCGACGAGGTGTCGGCGCAGACCGGCTGGCAGGGCTGGGTCGGCTGCGAATACCGGCCGCGGCGCGGCAGCGAACCCGGCGGCACCTCGGCCGGGCTGGGCTGGCTGCGCGCGTGGCGCGAGGCGCAGTGAAGCTCGAGGCGCTGCGCATCCCGAAGCCACTGCGCGGCTTCGCGTCGGAGGCCGAGCTGTTCGACCTGGTGCTGGACGGCGATCGCGTGGCCTCGGTCGCGCCGAGCGCGCGGCAGGATTCGGCGCGCGGCATCGTGCTGAGCGCCTGCGTCGACGCGCATGCGCACATCGACAAGAACTACACCGTGCAGGACGTGGGCGCGGCGCAGGGCAACCTGTTCGCGGCCATCGAGCGCATGAACGGCCACCGGGCCGGCTGGACCGCCGAGTCGCTGCGCCCGCGCATGGAACGCGCGCTCGAGGACGCCTGGCGCAGCGGCACGCGCGCGCTGCGCACCCACCTCGACTGGGTGCAGCCCGAGGCGCCGGTCTCGCTCGCGGTGTTCGAGGCGCTGCGCGAGGCCTGGCGCGGACGCGTCGAGCTGCAGTTCGTCTCGCTCACGCCGCTCGACCTGTTCGCCGATGCCGAGGCCGGCGAGCGCATCGCGCGCGAGGTGGCGCGCGCGGGCGGCGCGCTCGGCGCCTTCGTCTACCGCAACGAGGCCCTGTTGCCCAAGCTCGACCGCGTGTTCGAGCTCGCCCACAAGCACGGGCTGTCGCTCGACTTCCATGTCGACGAGGGCCTCGATGCCGACGCCAGCGGCCTGCGTGCCATCGCGCAGCTGGTGCGTGCGCGCGGCTTCACGGGCCGGGTGGTCTGCGGCCATGCCTGCTCGCTCTCGGTGCAGGACGATGCCGTGGCGCACGAAACCCTGGCGCTGTGCGCGGGCGCGGGCCTGCACCTGGTCGCGCTGCCCACCACCAACCTCTACCTGCAGGGCGCCTGGGACCGCACGCCGGTGCCGCGCGGCATCACGCGCATCCGCGAGGCGGCGGCACGCGGCTTGCGTGCGAGCCTGGCGACGGACAACGTGCAGGACGCCTTCTATCCCTACGGCAGCTATGACCTCGTCGAGACCTTCGGCCTCGGCGTGCAGGTGGCGCACCTCGCGCCGGCGCTCGACTGGATCGACAGCATCACGCTCGCGCCGGCGCAGGCGCTCGGGCTGGCCTGGGACGGTCGCATCGCCGCGGGTTGTCCGGCCGACCTGGTGGTGCTGGCCGCCACCGACGAACACGAACTCATCGACCCGCGCGGCCGCCGCCGCAGCGTCATCCGCGCGGGCCGGATCCTGGAGCACACCGCATGAGCATGGGCAAGCCGATGGCCAACTATGCCGCCGCCAAGCGCGTCGGCGATTTCGTCTACATGAGCGGCGTGGTCGCCGTCGACCCGGCCACGCGCCGCGCGGTCGCCGGCTACGACGCCATTCCCGAGGCCGGGCGCAGCGCGCTGCAGGGCCTGGGCTACGCCACCGGCCAGATGTCGGTCGACGTGTTCGAGGCGCCGATCGTTGCGCAGAGCTGGTTCGTGCTCGAGCGCATCCGCCAGATCGCGGCCGAGCACGGCGGCACCATGGAGGACGTGGTGAAGCTGGTGCAGTACTTCCGCCACCTGCCGCACTACGCCTTCTACAACCGCGTGCGCGGCCTGTTCTACCCGGGCGAGCCGCCGGTCAGCACGGTGGTGGAGGTGTCGCGCTTCCTGCCGGGCGACGAGGTGCTGGTGGAGGTCGAGGCCACCATGTACCTGCCGGTGCGCGCTACCTGACGCCCGCGCCCTTGAACAGGAACGCCGTCACCTGCTCGACCAGGTAATCGCGGTCCTGCGCGTCGCCGTGCTGCGCGGTGTTGCGGAAGTACGCGGCCTGGGTCGCATGGTCGGCGTAGAACTGTGTCACGGCCCAGATGTGGAACAGCACCAGCATCGGGTCGGCCTCGTCCATCAGGCCCTGGTCCATCCAGTTGCGGATCACGGCGGCGGCCTGGTCGGTGCGCTGCTTGCTCGTGTCCATCAGGGTGTTGAGCACCGGCGCGCCGCGCAGCATCTCGGCCGTGAAGATGCGCGAGCGCAGCGGGTGCTCGAACGAGAACGCCATCTTGCGGCGGATCAGGTCGCCGAGCACCTTGCGCGGGCCCAGGGCCTCGTCGTCGAAGCCGAACACCACGATCCAGTCGGTGAGGATGTCCTGCAGGATCTGCCGGTACAACGCCTCCTTGCTGTCGATGTAGTAGTGCAGCTGCGCCTTCGAGAGCCCGGCCTTGTCGGCGATCGCCTGGGTCGAGGCGCCGGCCAGGCCCTCGCTCGCGAACACCTCGATCGCGGCCTGGTTGATCACGCCGAGCACCTGCGCGTACTTGCGCGAGCGCCCCCGCGTGGCGGGGCCCTCGGCGTCCTCGGCGGTGTCGACGGCGGTGGTCCTGGCCATGCGCGGTCTCAGAGCTGGATGACCAGCTCGGCCCCCTTGGCGCGCGAGCAGCACAGCGCCACCTTGTGGCGCCGCTCGCTGCCCGTGAGGCAGAAGTCGCGGTGCTCGGCGCCCTCGCCATCGGCGCCGACCACGCAGGTGCCGCACAGGCCCTGCTCGCACGACACCGGGATGTCGATGCCGACCTCGTGCAGCGCGTCGACCGCGGTCTGGTCGGCCGCCACCGGCACCGCGATGCCGCGCTGCGCGAGCCGCAGCACGAAGGGCTGGCCCGCGGTGGCGGCGGCGTCGGTGGGCGCGGCGAAGTACTCGGCGTGGATCGCGTCCTCGGGCCACTGCGCGGCGGCGGCCGCGTCGCGCACCGCCTGCATGAAGCCGCCGGGGCCGCAGACATAGAGATGGGCGGCACCGGCATGCGCGGCCAGCAGCGCGCGCAGGTCGATGCGCTGCGAGGCGTCGCCCTGGTCGAGGTGCAGCCGGACATGCGGCGCCAGCGCCGGAGCGCGCAGCGCCTCGGCGAAGGCCAGGTGCTCCTCGGCGCGCGCGAACACGCACAGCGTGAAGCCCTCGCCGCGCGCGGCCAGTGCCTGCGCCATCGCCAGCAGCGGCGTCATGCCGATGCCGCCGGCCAGCAGCAGGTGGTGGCGCGCCTGCGCCTGCAGCGGGAAGGTGTTGCGCGGCGTGCTGATCGGCAGCAGGTCGCCCTCGCGCACGCGCTCGTGCATCGAGGCCGAGCCGCCGCGGCTCGCGGCCTCGCGCTTCACGCCGATCAGGTAGGACGAGACGGTGCCGTCCGAGGGCGCGCGCGCCAGCGAGTACTGGCGCGAGAAGCCGCCGGGCATGTGCACGTCGATGTGCGCGCCGGCTTCGTAGCCGGGCAGCGCGCGGCCCCAGGGATGGGCCAGCTCGAAGGCCAGGATTTCGGGCGTCTGGCGCGCGATGCGCGTCACGCGGACGGTGAGCGTGCGTTCGAGGCTCATGGTGTTTTCTCCCGGATCGTTGGGGTCGTGGTCACAGCGTTTGCAGCTTGCGCGCCACGCGCTCGATGAAGCGCGTGCGGTCGAGCGCGGTCACGGCGTTCATGTCGTGCAGCTGCAGCCAGGTCACCTTGCAGCGCCAGGCGAACAGGGCGCGCAGCGCGCGCGTGAACAGCCGCCGCCCGGGGTCGCCGATGATCATCACGAACCAGCGCGGTGAGCCGCCCGTGGTGACCACCGTGAGGCGCTGGATGTGGCGCATGCCCGAGCGCGCGGCCTGGCCCTTGCGCTCGGCCGGCAGGAAGGCCACGCCGGGCAGCCACACCCGTTCCAGCCAGCCCTTGAGCATCGAGGGCGGTCCGTGGAACCAGGTGGGATAGACGAACACCAGGTGCTCGGCCCACAGCAGCGCCTCGACGTGGGGTTGCACGCGTTCGCGGATCAATTGGGTGTTGTCGAGGTACGCGATGCGTTCCTCGCGTGTCAGCGTCGGGTCGAAGCCCTCGGCGTACAGGTCGATGGCCCGGACCTGGTGGCGGGGTTCGAGGGCGGCGAGCGCCGTGCGGTAGAGCGCGTGGTTGAAGCTGTCAGGGTTCGGATGGCAATGAACGACGAGCGTTTTCATGAAAGGGCCGGTTCGCCGACGCAGCAGCGATACGGGGTCAGAGCCCAGGAATGAAGAGCCGCACGGTGCCTTATGGCATCCCAGGCGCCGGCATCTGACCCCGGCGCAAGCACCGCGCGGCCCGCGGAGAAATCGGTGTGGTCGTGGATCGGATCCTTGGTCGCGGCCTACTTGCCCGTGAGCTTCTTGCGCACGTCCAGGCCCACGCCCTTGTTGACGAACTGGGTCGTGACCACCTTCGACAGGTCGACCTCGCCGGGCTTGTAGAGGCCGGCCTTGACCATCTTGTCGTAGAAGTCCTTCACGCGCGCCTCGTCCATCGCGCCGATGCCCTTGGTCAGCGACTCGCCGCTGTCGACGATGCCCATCTTCTTCATCAGCTCGATCGAGCCCTGCAGCGCGGCCACGGGCGAGTCGGGGTTGGTCTTGGCGATCAGCTCGTTGGCGGCCTTGTTGTCGCCGTAGAGGTAGTTGTTCCAGCCGATGATCGAGGCCTCGACGAACTTGCGCACCGTCTCGGGCTTGGTCTTCACCAGGTCGGCGCGCGTCTCGATGGTGGTCGAATAGGTCGAGAAGCCGTTGTCGGCCAGCAGCTGCACCACCGGGTCGAAGCCGGCCTGGGCCTTGATCGACAGCGGCTCGGAGATCGCGTAGCCCTGCTGGATCGACTTCTTGTCGGCCAGGAACGGACCCACGTTGAAGGTGTAGGGCTTGAGCTGCGAATCCTTGAAGCCATGCTCCGACTTCATCCACTGCCAGAAGCTGAACTGGCCATCCTTGCCGATGAAGGCCACGGGCGCCTTGGTCATGTCCTTGAAGCTGTCGAAGCCCTGGCCCGGGTGCGCGAACATGGCCTGCGGGTCCTTCTGGAAGAAGGCCGCGACCACCACCGTGGGCACGCCGTTCTTCACGTTGTCGAAGGACTGCAGCAGGTTGCCGGTCATCAGGAAGTCGATCTTGCCGGCCGGCAGCATCGGCCGGTTGTTGACCATCGGGCCGCCCTGCTGGATCTCGACGTCGAGGCCGTACTTCTTGTAGGTGCCGTCCACCAGCGCCTGGTAGAAGCCGCCATGGCCGGCCTGCGCCTTCCAGTTGGTGGCGAACACCACCTTCTCCTGCGCCTGCGCGGCGAAGGCGGCGGCGGTCAGCGCCAGGCCGAGGGCCAGGCTGCCGAGCGGGCGGATGCGGAAAGCGGGGATGCGCATGAGGACGTGCTCCTGTGGAGGTTTCTTGGAAAAAGGACGGGACGCGAAGCCTAAATCTTTTCAGCGGTCGATGGCCATGTCGGGCGTCCAGCCGCGCGTCTTGCCGGGGTTCATCAGCCCCATCGGGTCGCTGCGCTTCTTGAACTCGATCTGCTGCGTGTCGATGGTCTTCATGCCGCCGTCCTCGATGGTCACCACGTGCGGGTTGAAGATCTTGCAGCCGCCCTGCGATTCGATTTCGCGGATCAGTTCGTACTGGCGCGCCTCGCCGGTCCAGCGCACCAGCAGGATGCCGAAGGTGCCGGCCTCGCCGCCGGCGCGCGCGAAGTCCTGGTGCTGCAGCACCTCGTCGCCGAAGATCTCGAGGTGGCGCTCGACCACCGCGGGATCGAAGGGCTGCGCGTAGGCCACCTGCAGGTAGGTCCAGCCGCGGTCCATCTTGAGCGCCTGCAGCGTCGTGTGGTTGAACGCGCATTCGTAGGCCGGCGGCAGGCCGGCCGCGAGCAGCTCGGCCTCGGTGCCGGCCAGCGCGATGTGGCCGCCGTGCGCGGCCGCGAGCGCGCGGAAGTCGTCCATCGACCCGGGCGCGACCATCGTGAAGACCGCATGCCGGTCGGCGGGAAAGTGCTCGCCCATCGCCGTGTAGTAGGGCGAGAAGCGCGCCTCCACGGTCGACAGCAGGAACAGGTCGAGGTCGGGCGTGCTGGCCGCGATGCCGAAATCGAGCGCCGCGCGGTAGCGCTCGAACAGCACCGTGCAGTGCACCCAGTCGACGGCCGGGCTCAGTGCCACCTCCACGTCGAGGATCACGCCGTTGGTGCCGTAGGCATGGTGCACCTGCTGGATCTCGTCGCCCGCGAGCTCGATCACGCGCGGCTCGCGCTCCACCGTCATCACGCGCGCGCGCAGCAGGTTGCCGGGGTCGCGCAGGATGCCGTGGCGGAACGAGCCGATGCCGCCGAAGCCGCCCGCGATGAAGCCGCCGAGGCTGGCCACGTGCCAGGTCGAGGGCCACATGCGCAGCGCCTGGCCGGTCTCGCGCGCGGCCAGGTCGATGTCGTGCATGCGCGCGCCGGCCTCCACCCGCATGCGGCCGTCGCCGATGTCGAGCACGCGGCACAGCTGCGTCACGTCCATCACCAGGCCGCCCTCGAGCGGCACGCACTGGCCGTAGTTGCCGGTGCCGCCCGCGCGCACCGTGAGCGGCAGTTTCCACTTGGCGGCGGTGGCGCAGACCTGGCGCACGTCGTCCTCGGTGCCGACCTTCACGACCAGCTCGGCCACGCAGCCCGAGAGCTGCGCCGTGAGGATCGGGCTGTACCAGAAGAAGTCCTTCGACAGCTGCTTGCGCTGGCCCGGCGCGGTGACCAGGTTCAGGCCCGCGAGGTCGCGATGCACCGCGTCCCAGTCGACGGCCGGGGCGAGCGAGGTCCTAGCGTTCACGGCGCATTTCGCTTTCATGCCAGTGGCCCAGCACCAGGCGCGAGAGCGCGGCGAAGACGATGAAGATCACGATCCCGAGCAGCGACACCAAGAGCAGCGCCGCGAACATCATCGGGATCTCGGTGCGGAAGCTCGACTCGAGGATGCGCGAGGCCAGCCCGGTTTCCTTGCCGGCCGTGCCCGCGGTGAACTCGGCCACCACCGCGCCGATCAGGCTCAGGCCGCCCGCGATCTTCAGGCCCGCCATGAAGTAGGGCAGCGCACTCGGTGCGAGCAGGTAGCGGAAGGTCTGCCAGGGCGAGGCCTTGTAGAGCTGGAACAGGTCGCGCAGGTTGCTGTCGGCGCTCTTGAGGCCCACCACCGTGTTCGACAGGATCGGGAAGAAGGCCACGATCCAGGCGCACAGCAGCAGTGCCGCGGTGGTGCTCGAGACGTAGATCAGGATCAGCGGCGCGATCGCGATGATCGGCGTGACCTGCAGGATCACGGCGATCGGGAACAGCCCGATCTCCACCCACTTGAACAGCGCGAAGGCGATCGCCAGCAGCACGCCGCCGACGATGGCCGCGGCCAGCGCGAGCAGCGTGAGCCGCACGGTGAACCACAGCGCGCTGGAGAGCGTGTCCCAGTTGTCGAACAGCGTCTTCAGGATCAGCGAGGGCGCGGGCAGGATGTAGTGCGGGATGTTGTTGGCGCGCACGGTCCATTCCCACAGCAGCAGCAGCGCGCCGACCACCACCGCGGGCACCACGATGCGCAGCAGCGATTCGCGCCGGCGCTGCCGGTCCTCGTGGGCGCGCTGGGCGTCGGCCGAGGGCGTGGCGAGGTCGTCGTCGTGCACGGCGGCGACCGCGGTCTCAGTGATCGATGTCGACGCCATGCAGGGCTCCATGCAGGGATTGGGACACCGCGGTGCAGTGCGCGTTGTAGCGGCTCGAGGTGCGGAAGGCCTCGCCGCGCGGGTAGGGCTCGTCGATGCGGATCTCGTCGATCACGCGGCCCGGGCGCGCGGCCATCACCACGATGCGGTTCGAGAGGTAGACCGACTCGTAGACGCTGTGCGTGACGAACACCACCGAGAAGCGGTGCTCGCGCCAGATCGCGAGCAGGTCGTTGTTGAGCTTGATGCGCGTCATCTCGTCGAGCGCGGCGAAGGGCTCGTCCATCAGCAGCAGGCGCGGGTGCGTGACCAGCGCGCGCGCGATCGACACCCGCATCTTCATGCCGCCCGAGAGCTCGCGCGGATAGACGTCGGCGAAGCGCGAGAGCCCGACCATCTCGAGCACCTGCTGCACCACGGGCGCGGCGGCGTCGCGCTTCATGCCCGCGAGCTTGAGCGGCAGCCAGACGTTGTCGAACACCTTGGCCCAGGGCATCAGCGTCGGCTCCTGGAACACGAAGCCCAGGTCGCGGTCGGTGCGCGCGGCGGCGCCGCCGGTCCAGGCCATCTCGCCGCTGCTGGCGCGCGTGAGGCCGGCGATCAGCCGCAGCGCCGTGCTCTTGCCGCAGCCCGAGGGGCCGAGGAAGCTGATGAAGTCGTGCGCGCCGATGTCGAGCGACATGCCCTGCAGCGCGAGCGTGCCGTTGGCGAAGCGCTTGCCGACGTTGCGCAGCCGGACCAGCGGCGCTTCGGCATCGGGGATGGATGGCGTGGTGCTTTCCATGGGGTGTTCCGGAGGGCGTGGCGGGGCGCGAGCCTAGCGCCAGGCGGGCTCGTTGGCCAGGCGCGACAGCGGGAAGCGGTCGACCTCGCGCAGCAGGTCGACGAAGCGCCGGCCCACGTGGTCGAGCACCGCGGCGCCCTTCTCGGCCGTGGCGCGGGTGGCGTCGCCGGCCGCGCCCATCGGGTTGATGTCGTGCATCTGCCAGCCGAGCTTGCCGCTGGGCGTGATCGAGAGGTACTTGTTCTCGGCCGCCAGGTCCTCGGTCATCGAGTGGAAGTTGCGGAACTGGTCGGCGCGCACGTAGTCGGGCGTGAGGTGCAGCATCACCGAGCTCTCGAGGTCGCCGGCGTGGATGCCGTGCCTGCCCTCGTGCGCGGTGAACAGGCCCTCGGGCAGGCCCAGCGTGTACCAGTTGGCGGCCACCACCATCATCCCGTGCGCTTCGCGCAGGTCGCGCGCCACGATGTCCATCACGCTCATCTGGCCGCCGTGGCTGTTGTAGAGCACCAGCTTGCGCACGCCGGCGCGCGCCACGCAGGCGCCGATGTCGGTCCACATCGCGATCAGCGTGCTGGCCGAGACCGTGAGCGTGCCCGGGTAGCGCGAGTGCTCGTTGCTCTTGCCGTAGGGCACCGTGGGCAGGAACAGCACGGGCAGGTCGTCGGGCAGGTGGGGGAGCGTGGCGCGCACCATGCCGTCGATGGTGGCGGTGTCGGTCGACATCGGCAGGTGCGGACCGTGCTGCTCGGTGGCGCCCACCGGCAGCACGGCGATCAGCCGTTCGCGGTCGAGGCGGGAGAACTCTTCGCTGGTCAGGTCCGACCAGAAGCGGCTGCGCAGGGTGACCGGGTTCATCGGGATGGTCCTCGTTCGTGGCGACGGCGCGGATGATGACCTAAATTATCCGAATGGTCAAAAAAAGTCGCGTCAGGGTTTTCCTTGGGCTGCCGCCCTGCGCTCGGGTCGTCGCGCTCAGGTCGTCGCGACCCCGGCCTTGCGCCACGGCCACGGCAGCAGCAGGCAGGCGCCGACCAGCGTCACGCCGCCGGCCAGCGCGCAGAACACCTCGACCGGGAAGCGCGGCACCACGCTGCCGAGCAGGAACGAGACCGAGAAGATGCCGAGGTTGAGCAGGCTCGCGTGATAGGAGTTGATGGTGCCGCGGTAGCGCTCGGACAGCGCGCTGAGCCGCGCATGGTGCAGCGGCCCCGCGCAGCCGTAGCCGAAGGCCCAGGGCAGGCCGAGCAGCACCAGCTGCGTGGTCGAGCCCACCGGCAGCGCCAGGCCCAGCAGGCCCGCCGCCGCGGCCAGCGCCGCCAGTGGCAGCGCGGCCTCGCCGAGCGCGCGCTGCAGCCGGCCGCTGGCGAGGTTGCCGGCGATCACGGCCAGGCCGAACAGGCCGGCGATCAGGCCGGTGTCGGTCGACGACAGCACCAGCTTGCGCGCCGCCACCTCGGCCACCACGGCGCCGAAGCCCGCCACCCAGCCGAGCCAGAGATAGCTGACCGCGAGCCGCCGCCGCACGCCGGGCGTGCGCAGCGCCTGCGCATGGGTGGCGAGAAAGCCCGCATGCGATGTGGCGGACGGCACGCGCTGCACAAAGGCGCGCGTCACCGCGAGAAAGGCCAGCGCGGCCATCGCCGCGAGCGTGTAGTAGGCCGAGCGCCAGCCCGCGGTGTCGGTCAGCCAGCCGGCCACCACCGGCGTGAGCACGAAGGCCAGCATCAGGCCGACGAACACGTGGCTGAGCCGGCGGCCGATCTGCTCGGGCGGCGATTCGTCGGCCACCAGCGACAGCGCATTGGGCTGGATCAGACCCGCGCACAGCCCGGCCAGGGCCGACAGCACGATCGCCACCGCCAGGCTCGGCGCGCTCGGGAGCGCGGCGCTCAGCAGCGCGAAGCCCAGCAGCCCGGCCTGCAGCGGCCGCCGGCGGCCCCAGCGGTCCGACAGCGGCCCGGCGATCAGCGCGAAGGCGCCATAGGCGAGCCCATAGGCGGCCGGCAGGTAGGCGATGGCGCTCGAGCGCACGCCGAGGTCGGCACTCATCGCGCCCATCATCGGGCCCGCCACCACCTCGGCCGAGCCGATGAGGAACAGGCAACAGAACAGCGTGGCGACCTGGGTCGTCTTCATGGCGTCAGGGGGCTTCGTGGATCAGCGGCGCACGACGTAGCGCGTGACCACCGGCGGCGATTCGCCCAGGTGGAAGGCCAGCCGGCGCTCGCGCAGCGCCATGTCGGCGGCGGTCGCGCGGTTGAAGCGGCGCAGGTGCTCGGTCCAGCTCTCGTCGACGATCTGCTCGACGTAGCGGCCCGGCTCGCCGATGTCGTGCAGCAGCTCCCAGCCGATCGCGCCCTGGCTCAGCCGCGCGCGGCGCGTCTGCTGCATCACCAGGTGGAAGGCCGCGGCGCGCGCCGGGTCGATGATGAATTCGACGTGGATCACCACGCGGCCGTTCTCCTGCGGCGCCTCGGAAGGCGGCCCCGAGGCCCAGCCGGCCTTGGCGGGCGTGGTGTCGTCCTCGCCCGAGACGTCGGTGACCCAGCGCAGCGCGGCCAGCATCAGCAGCGTGCCGGTGATCGAGGCCACGACCAGGCTGACCTGCAGGTCGGTGACCGTGGCGACCTGGCCCCACAGCGCGGCGCCGATCGCGCTCGCGCCCATGATCGCCATCTGGTAGGTCGACATGCCGCGCGCGCGCACCCAGTCGGGCAGCGCGAGCTGGGCCGACACCGACAGCGAATTGGCCACTGTGATCCAGGCCATGCCGCCGAAGAACATCGCCGGCACCGCGACCCAGGCATTGGGCGCGAAGGCCATCACCGCCGTGGCGGCCGACTGCAGCGCGGTGCCGCGCAGCACCAGCTGGTCGCGCCCCAGCGCCTGGCGCAGCCGCGGCAGGAACAGCACCGCCACGATCGCGCCCGAGCCCATGGCCGCCAGCAGCAGGGTGAAGGTGCCGGCGCCGCCGCCCTGGAGGTTGCGTGCCAGCAGCGGCAGCAGCGCCAGCAGCGCCGTCGAATGGAAGAAGAAGATCGTGATGCGGCTGAGCACCGCGCGCATGCGCTGCGACTGCCAGACGAACTGCACGCCCACGCGCATCGCGCTGATCAGCCGCTCGCGGCCCAGCGGATTGGGCGTGTGCTCGCGGCGCCAGCGCAGCACCACGAAGCCCGAGGCCACCGACAGCACCGCATTGAGCGCGAACACCCAGACGCTGCCCGCGCTCGCGATCAGCATGCCGGCCGTGAGCGGGCCGATGATGCGCGAGGCGTTCATCGCGATGCCGTTGAGCCCGAGCGCGGCGGGCAATTGCGGGCGCGGCACCAGCTCGGGCACGATGGCCGAGAACACCGGCCAGCGCAGTGCCAGCCCGATGCCGTTGGCGAAGGTCAGCGCCAGCAGCAGCGGCGCGGTCATCATGTCGAGCGCGATCGCGGCGCACAGCACGATCGCCGTGCCCGCGAGCCAGAACTGCGTGGCCATCAGCCAGCGTCGGCGGTCGAGGATGTCGGCCAGCGCGCCGCTGGGCAGGCCGAGCAGGAACACCGGCAGCGTGGAGGCCGACTGCACCAGCGCGACCCAGATCGGCGAGGTGGTCAGCGAGGTCATCATCCACGCCGCCGCCACGTCGTTCATCCACATGCAGATGTTGGCGATCAGCCAGGTGCTCCACAGCATGCGGAACACCGGCAGCTTCAGCGGCTCGAGCGCGGCGAGCTTGGGCGGCTTCGGCCGCGCTGGCGGGATGGGCGTCTCTTCGGGCGATATCGGGGGCATGTGGGGCTATTGTCGCCGCGAGGCCCCGAGCCGGTCAGCCAGCGGTCAGCCGCGGTCGCTGCGCGCGAGCCGGTGCTCGAGCCGGCGCAGCAGCGTGGTCAGCACCAGCGTCATCACCCAGTAGATCACCGAGATCGCGAGATAGGGCTCCCAGTAGCGCGCATAGGCGCCGGCCACCGTGCGCGCCGCGTAGGCCAGCTCGGCCAGGCCGATGGCGGAGACCAGGGAGGTGTCCTTCAGCAGCGCGATCGCGTTGTTGCCCAGCGGCGGCAGCATGCGGCGGAAGGCCTGCGGCAGCACCACGTAACGCATCACCTGCGCCGGGTTGAAGCCCAGCGAGCGGCCGGCGTCGAACTGGCCGCGCGAGATCGACTGGATGCCCGCGCGGAACACCTCGGAGATGTAGGCCGCCGAATTGAGCGTGAGCGCCACCACGCCCGAGATCAGCGCCCCGTGCTCCTGCTTGAGCGTGCGCGCGAGCTCGCCGTCGATCAGCAGGCCGGAGGTGGGGTGGATGAACACCGGCATCACCGCGAAGTGGATCAAGAGGATCTGCACGAACAGCGGCGTGCCGCGGAAGAAGCTCACGTACACCGTGGCCGGCCAGCGCAGGAAGAAGCGCGCCACCCAGGTCCAGGGCGCATGCCGCGGCTGCGCGAGCCGCGCCAGCGCCAGGCACAGGCCCCAGCTCGCGCCCAGCAGCACGCAGACCACCGTCATGCGCAAGGTCATCCAGGCGCCCTGCCAGAACAGGTCCTTGTATTCGACCAGGATGTCCCAGCGGAACCATCCGAACAGCAACACCGGTTGTTCCATGGCGGCTTCCTTCAATGCAGAGAAACGAACGAAAAGAAAAACGAAACGGCCGCGAAGCGCGGCCGTGGGAGCAAAACGGGGGCCGTGCGGCTCAGCGCACGTTCGGGTCCTTGTTGAACCACTTCTTGTAGATCGTCACGTAGCTGCCGTCGGCGCGGATCGCCGCCAGGCCGGCCGAGAGCTTGTCGAGCAGCGCCTTGTCGCCCTTCTTCACCACGATGCCGAAGCCTTCCTCGGGGAAGGACTTGTCGTCGACGGTCTTCAGATCGGGGTTCTGCGACACGCGGTAGGCGATCACGCCGTTGTCGCCCATCGCCGCGTCGACGCCACCGCCGGCCAGCTCGGAGATGATCAGCGGCGTGCTCTCGAAGCGGCGGATGTTCGGGCTGGTCTTGCCGAACTCGCGCGATGCGATGTCGTCGGCCGTCGAGGCGCTCACCACCGCGATCTTCTTGCCCGTGAGGTCCTTGAGCGAGGCGACCGTGCTGTTCTTCGGCAGCGCGATCAGCTGGCGCGCCGCGAAGTAGGGCGGCGTGAAGTCGTAGCTCTGCTTGCGCTTCTCGTTGATCGTCACGCCCGAGATCACGAGGTCGACGTCGCCGTTGTTGAGCGCGCCGAAGATGCCGGTGAATGGCGTGTTCACGATCTTGATCTTCAGGCCCTGCTGCTTCGCGATGGCGTTGATGATGTCGATGTCGAAGCCGACGATCTGCTTGTCCTTGTTCTCGAACGCGAACGGCGCATAGGTGGCGCTGGAGGCCACGGTCAGTTCGCGGTTCTGCGCCTGGGCGGGCGCCAGGGCGCCGAAAGCCAGCAAGGCGGCGGCAAAGCCAAGCGCCAGGGCGCGGCGGGTGGGGGTCATGCGGAGTCCTCGGGTGCGCCGGGTGGCGGTTGGGGTGGGCGAGGATTTTAGGCTGGCGGGCGGCGGGTTCCGTGGCCCATCGGCGCCGGTCCCGTCGGGCCCTCGCGGCCGCTACTTCGCCAGGTGCCCCAGCGGCAGCGCGCTGCTCGCCTTCACCTCGCCGAGCGAGAAGCTGGTGTGCAGGTCCTTCACGTTCGGCAGGTTCATCAGGTGCTGCCGCGCGAAGGCGGAGAAACCGTCGAGGTCGCGCGCCACAACCTGCAGTTCGAAGGTGCCGGTGCCGCTGATGTAGTGGCAGGCCACGACCTCGGGCATCTTGCGGATGGCGTCCTCGAGCTTGCGGGTCGCTTCGTTGGTGACGCGCTCGGTGTCGACGCGCACGAAAGCGAGCACGCCCAGCCCGATCTTGTGCCGGTCGATCTCGGCGCGGTAGCCCTTGATGAAGCCGGCCTCTTCCAGCGCGCGCACGCGGCGCCAGCAGGGCGCGGCCGACAGGCCCACGCGCTGCGCAAGCTCGGCGTTGGTGAGGCGGCCGTCGGTCTGCAGTTCTTGCAGGATGGCAAGGTCGAACTTGTCAATGCTTTCCATAAGCCTCGATATTAAGCAATCTTCTTTCTGGAAGTGGCTTTTTGGGGGCATGGAAAGCAAACACCTGTCGCGGACCCCGGCATACACTTTGCGTGATCATGGGCTCGCGCCCGACCGGGCACAGACCCGCACCTATCAGCCAGGCCCACAAGGCCCTGCCACCACGGAGACGACAGACATGAACGCCCCGCTGCCCGAGCACATCCGCCGCGCGCTAGAAACCGTCACGCTCGACGACAAATACAGCCTCGACTACGGGCGCGCATTCATGAGCGGGGTCCAGGCCCTGGTCAAGCTGCCGATGCTGCAGCGCCTGCGCGACAAGCAGGTCGGCAAGAACACGGCCGGCTTCATCAGCGGCTACCGCGGCTCGCCGCTCGGCGGCTACGACCAGGCGCTGTGGAAGGCCAGCAAGTTCCTCAAGGAACAGAACATCGTCTTCCAGCCCGGCGTGAACGAAGAGCTCGCGGCCACCGCGCTGTGGGGCACCCAGCAGCTGGGCTTCTCGCCACAGGGCACCAACAAGTTCGACGGCGTCTTCGGCATCTGGTACGGCAAGGGCCCGGGCGTGGACCGCTGCTCCGACGTCTTCAAGCACGCCAACATGGCGGGCACCACCGCCTGGGGCGGCGTGATCGCGGTGGCCGGCGACGACCACATCTCCAAGAGCTCGACCGCGGCGCACCAGAGCGACCACATCTTCAAGGCCTGCGGCACGCCGGTGTTCTTCCCGGCCAACGTGCAGGAAATCCTCGACCTCGGCATCCACGCCTTCGCGCTGAGCCGCTTCTCGGGCGTGTGGTCGGGCATGAAGACGATCCAGGAGATCGTCGAGTCGAGCGCCACGGCCATGATCGACCCCGAGCGCGTCGACATCGTGATCCCGACCGACTTCGAGATGCCGCCCGGCGGCCTGCACATCCGCTGGCCCGACCATGCGCTGGAGCAGGAAGCCCGGCTCATGCACTACAAGTGGTATGCCGCGCTGGCCTACATCCGCGCCAACCGCCTCAACCACAACGTGATCGAGGGCCCGAACGACCGCTTCGGCATCATGGCCAGCGGCAAGGCCTACAACGACACCCGCCAGGCCCTGATCGACCTGGGGCTGGACGACGCGGCCTGCCGCCAGCTCGGCATCCGGCTGCACAAGGTGGGCGTGGTGTGGCCGCTCGAGGCGCAGCTCACGCGCGAGTTCGCCACCGGCCTGCAGGAGATCCTGGTGGTCGAGGAGAAGCGCCAGGTCATCGAATACCAGCTCAAGGAAGAGCTCTACAACTGGCGCTCCGACGTGCGGCCCAACGTGGTCGGCAAGTTCGACGAGGGCGAGGTGCATGCGGCCGAGGGCTACTCGGGCGGCGAATGGTCGATGCCCAACCCGACCGCCCACACGCTGCTGCGCGCCAATGCCGACCTGAACCCGGCGCTGATCGCCAAGGCGATCGCCGGGCGCCTCAAGAAGACGGGCGTGCTGCCCGCCGGCTCCGACATGGCGGCGCGCATCGACGCGCAGCTCGCGATCCTCGAGGCCAAGGAACGCTCGATGCAGGTGATCCAGGCCGAGGGCGTGAAGGACGCGCGCCAGCCCTGGTTCTGCTCGGGCTGCCCGCACAACACCAGCACCGTGGTGCCCGAGGGCTCGCGCGCCATGGGCGGCATCGGCTGCCACTTCATGGCGACCTGGATGGACCGCTCCACCATCGGCTTCACGCAGATGGGCGGCGAGGGCGTGCCATGGGTGGGCCAGCAGCCGTTCACGACCGACCAGCACATCTTCGCCAACCTCGGCGACGGCACCTACTTCCACAGCGGCCTGCTGGCGATCCGCCAGAGCATCGCGGCCGGCGTGAACATCACCTACAAGATCCTCTACAACGACGCGGTCGCGATGACCGGCGGCCAGACCGTGGGCGAGCGCCCCGAGGGCCACTCGGTGCTGCAGATCGCCGAGAGCCTGCATGCCGAGGGCGCCAAGAAGGTCGTGATCGTGACCGACGAGCCCGAGAAGTACGAGGGCGTCAGCATCCCGGGCGACCACGTGCAGGTCAAGCACCGCGACCTGCTCGACGAGATCCAGCGCGAGTTCCGCGCGATGCCCGGCACCACGGCCATCATCTACGACCAGACCTGCGCCACCGAGAAGCGCCGCCGCCGCAAGCGGGGCACGGCCGTCGACCCGGCCAAGCGCGTGGTCATCAACGAGCTGGTCTGCGAAGGCTGCGGCGACTGCGGCGTGCAGAGCAACTGCCTGAGCGTGGAGCCGCTGGAGACCGAGTTCGGCCGCAAGCGCACGATCAACCAGAGCACCTGCAACAAGGACATGAGCTGCCTCAAGGGCTTCTGCCCGAGCTTCGTCAGCGTCGAGGGCGGCCAGCTCAAGAAGAAGGCGAAGAACAAGGCGGCCACGCCGGCCGAGTTCGGCCTGCTGCCCGAGCCCACGATCCCGTCGCTGGCCGGCGGCAAGGTCTGGGGCGTGGTGGTGGCCGGTGTCGGCGGCACCGGCGTGATCACCATCGGCCAGCTGCTGGGCATGGCCGCGCACATCGAGGCCAAGGGCATCGTCACGCAGGACGCGGCCGGCCTGGCGCAGAAGGGCGGCGCCACCTGGAGCCACGTGCTGATCGGCGACACCCAGGGCGACATCCGCACCACCCGCGTGGGCACGGCGGCGGCCGACCTGATCCTGGCCTGCGACCCGCTGGTGTCGGTGAATGGCGAGACCATGGCGCGCATGCGCGAGGGCCGCACCCACGTGGCGCTCAACACGCACAGCGCGCCCACGGCCGCCTTCGTGCGCAACGCCAACTGGCAGAACCCCGAGGACGCCTGTGCCGCCGAGATCGCGCGCGCCGTGGGCGCCGAGGGCGTGGGCGCCTTCGATGCCGACGCGGCCGCGACCGCGCTGATGGGCGACACCATCTACGTCAACCCGATGATCCTGGGCTACGCCTGGCAGAAGGGCTGGATCCCGCTGGCGCACGAGTCGCTGATGCGCGCGATCGAGCTCAACGCCGTGGCGATCGAGAACAACAAGGCCGCCTTCGAATGGGGCCGCCAGGCCGCCGTGCGGCCAGACGAGCTGCAAAAGCGCGTGCGTCCCGGCCAGGTGATCGAGTTCAAGAAGCGCGAGAGCGTCGACAGCCTGGTGGCGCGCCGTGTCGAGTTCCTGACCGGCTACCAGAACGCGGCCTATGCCGACGAGTACCGCCGCTTCGTCGCCAAGGTGCAGCAGGCCGAGAGCAGCCTGACCGGCAAGACCGCGCTGACCGAGACGGTGGCGCGCTACCTGTTCAAGCTCATGGCCTACAAGGACGAGTACGAGGTCGCGCGGCTGCACACCGACCGCGCCTTCCTCGAGCGCATCGAGGGCATGTTCGAGGGCGACTTCAAGCTCAACTACCACCTCGCGCCGCCGCTGATCGCGAAGAAGAACGCCAAGGGCCAGTTGCTGAAGCAGAAGTTCGGCCCCTCGATGCTGACGGGCTTCAGGCTGCTGGCCAAGCTCAAGGGCTTGCGCGGCACCGCCTTCGACCTGTTCGGCCGCACCGAGGAGCGCAAGACCGAGCGCGCGCTGATCGGCGAGTACCGCGCGAGCATCGACGAGGTGATCGGCGCGCTGCGCGCCGACAACCATGCGCTGGCGCTCGAGATCGCGGCGCTGCCCGAGCAGATCCGCGGCTACGGCCACGTGAAGGAGCGCAACCTCGAGGCCGCGCGCCTGCGCTGGAACGAGCTGCTGGCCCGGTGGCGCCAGCCCCGCGCCGAACGCGCGGCAGCCTGAGCGCTGGCCCGGCCGCGCCGGCGCCGGGCCCGTGGGCCTGGCGCCGAAACCGTGCTGTCACAGGCACCGCTTAGGATCGATGCTATTCAAAACATAGCAATCCAGGAGCGCCTCCCAAACACCGAATGCCCACCGCCCCGCGCCGGATAAGCGCGCGGAGCGGCGCTTCGCCACGAATACAATGCCCGGTGCTGTGCGGCGGCCAAGCCCCGCCTGGCTTCGATTCGCGGCCCGTGCCCGTTGACCCTTGGCCCGTTCGAAGGCCCTGGTGCGAAGGCCCTGGTGCCGCCGAACCCCGAGCGCGGCTCGCGCCGGAGTCATTACCTCTTCCCTCTGTTGGAGACTTCCTTGTTCATTTCTACCGCTTTCGCCCAGACCGCCGCTCCCGCTGCCGGAGGTGGCGACATGTTGTCCTCGCTGGGCAGCATGCTCCCCCTGGTGCTCATGTTCGTGGTGCTGTATTTCGTCATGATCCGCCCGCAGATGAAGCGCCAGAAGGAAGCCCGCGCGATGATCGAGGCGCTGGTCAAGGGCGATGAAGTCGCCACCGCCGGCGGCGTGCTCGGCAAGATCACCTCGGTCGGCGACCAGTACCTGGGCCTCGAGATCGCCAACGGCGTCGAGATCAAGGTGCAGCGCAGCGCGGTGGTGCAGGTGCTGCCCAAGGGCGCCGTCAAATAAGAAAGAAAAGCGTGGCCCGGTCTTGCGCTTCGTTGCCCCGGACCTCAAGTCACGCCGTGTCCCGTTCCTGCCGTCTCTGAAAAGCGCGATCTCATGAACCGTTACCCGGTCTGGAAGTACGCGATCATCGTGATCGTGCTGCTCGTGGGGCTGATCTATGCCCTGCCCAATTTCTTCGGCGAGGCACCTGCGGTGCAGGTCTCGTCGGCCAAGTCGACCGTCAAGGTCGACAGCGCCACCCAGACCCGCGTCGAGGAGGCCCTGAAGGCGGGCGACCTCGTGCCCGATCTGATCACGCTCGATGGCGGTTCGTTGCGCGCTCGCTTCGGCAGCCCCGACGAGCAGCTCAAGGCGCGCGACCTGATCCAGCATGCGCTGGTGCCCGACGCCGCCGACCCGCCCTACACGGTGGCGTTGAACCTGGTGTCGCGCTCGCCCAAGTGGCTCACGGCGCTGCACGCCTTCCCGATGTACCTGGGGCTCGACCTGCGTGGCGGCGTCGACTTCCTGCTGCAGGTCGACATGAAGGGCGCCATCGACAAGAAGGCCGAATCCTTCGCGAGCGACCTGCGCACCAACTTCCGCTCGAAGGACATCCGCGGCACCCAGGTGAGCCGCAACGGCCAGACCGTCGAGGTGACCTTCCGCGACGCCGCGGCGCTGGAAAAGGCCAAGCAGCTGATCCAGGACCAGTTCCCCGACCTCACGACCACCGACGGTCCGGACGGCAGCAACTGGCGCCTCGTCGCCACCATCAAGCCCGAGGCCGCGCGCCGCCTGCAGGACGCCGCGCTCAAGCAGAACATCACCACGCTGCACAACCGGATCAACGAACTCGGCGTGGCCGAACCCGTGATCCAGCAGCAGGGCATCGACCGCATCGTCGTGCAGCTGCCGGGCGTGCAGGACACGGCCAAGGCCAAGGAAATCCTCGGCCGCACCGCCACTCTCGAGATGCGCCTGGTCGACGAATCGTCCGAAGGCCGCGCGGCCGAGCTCAGCGGCGGGCCGGTGCCCTTCGGTTCGGAGAAGTTCTTCGACCGCGCGGGCCGCCCGGTGATCGTCAAGAAGCAGGTGCTGGTCACCGGCGAGAACCTCACCGACGCGCAGCCCGGCTTCGACCAGCAGAGCAACCAGCCCAAGGTCGACCTGACGATGGACGCCAAGGGCGGCAACATCATGCGCGACGTCAGCCGCGAGAACTACAAGAAGCGCATGGCGATGATGATCTTCGAGAAGGGCAAGGGCGAAGTGCTCACGGCTCCCTCGATCAACGGCGAGCTCGGCAACCGCTTCCAGGTCTCGGGCTCGATGAGCGTGACCGAGGCCAACGACCTCGCGCTGCTGCTGCGCGCCGGCTCGCTGGCCGCGCCGATGGAAATCATCCAGGAACGCACCATCGGCCCGACGCTGGGCGCCGACAACATCGACAAGGGCATCAAGTCCGTGATGTACGGCTTCCTGGCGATCATGGTCTTCATGTGCGTGTACTACGCGCTGTTCGGCCTGTTCTCGTCGATCGCGCTGGCGGTCAACCTGCTGCTGCTGGTGGCGCTGCTGTCGATGATCCAGGCCACGCTCACGCTGCCCGGCATCGCGGCCATGGCGCTCGCGATCGGCGTGGCGATCGACTCCAACGTGCTGATCAACGAGCGCGTGCGCGAGGAACTGCGCAACGGCGCCTCGCCGCAGGCGGCCATCCACGCCGGCTACGACCGCGCGTGGGGCACCATCCTCGACTCCAACGTGACCACGCTGATCGCGGGCATCGCGCTGCTGGCCTTCGGCTCCGGCCCGGTGCGCGGCTTCGCGGTGGTGCACTGCCTGGGCATCGTGACCTCGATGTTCTCGGCCGTGTTCTTCTCGCGCGGCGTCGTGAACTTCTGGTACGGCGGCAAGAAGAAGCTCAAGAGCGTGTCGATCGGCACCGTCTGGCGCCCCAAGACCGATACCGCCGACGGTACGTCCGTGGCCGAAGCCAAGTAAGGAAAGAAGGCCATGGAGTTCTTCCGCATCCACCGCACCATTCCGTTCATGCGCCATGCCCTGGTGCTGAACATCATCTCCTTCGCGACCTTCGCGCTGGCGGTGTTCTTCCTGATGCACCGCGGCCTGCACCTGTCGGTCGAGTTCACCGGCGGCACCGTGATGGAGGTGGCCTATTCGCAGCCCGCCGACGTCGGCAAGATCCGCGACGCCGTGAGCAAGCTCGGCTACCAGGAAGTGCTGGTGCAGAACTACGGCAGCTCGCGTGACGTGCAGATTCGCCTGCCGGCGCGCCAGGGCATGAGCGCCGAGCAGCAGAGCGTGCCGGTGATGGCCGCGCTCAAGGCCATCGACCCTTCCGCCACGCAGCGCGGCATCGAGTTCGTCGGCCCGCAGGTGGGCGAGGAGCTCACCACCAACGGCCTGAAGGCGCTGGGCATGGTGGTGGTCGGGATCATGATCTACCTGGCGTTCCGCTTCGAGTGGAAGTTCGCGCTCGCCACCGTGCTGGCCAACCTGCACGACGTGGTGATCATCCTGGGCTTCTTCGCCTTCTTCCAGTGGGAGTTCTCGCTCGCGGTGCTGGCGGCGGTGCTGGCGGTGCTGGGCTACTCGGTGAACGAATCGGTCGTGATCTTCGACCGGATCCGCGAGAACTTCCGGCGCTACCGGAAGATGACGACCACCGAGATCATCGACAACGCGATCACCTCGACCATCAGCCGGACCATCATCACCCACGGCTCCACGCAGCTGGTGGTGCTGTCGATGTTCTTCTTCGGCGGCCCGACGCTGCACTACTTCGCGCTGGCGCTGACCATCGGCATCTGCTTCGGCATCTACTCGTCGTGCTTCGTGGCGGCGGCGATCGCCATGTGGCTGGGCATCAAGCGCGAGGACCTGATCAAGGGCCCGGTCAAGCGCGACGGCGATCCGGACGATCCGAACGCCGGCGCCGTGGTCTGAAGCGGCGCCCCTGCGGCATCCGCTGGGCAAGGTAAAGTCGGGCCCGTCCCTCGCCGCGAGGCGCCCATGCAACGCGACAGGAAGCGCACCCTTGTGCGGATGCGCTTCCCGATGCAAGCTCGCGTCTGTCGGGTGAAACCGCTACCTGCCCCCTGATCTTCCTCAATGAGCATTGCGCGATCAGCCTCGTCCCTGCAGCTCGCGCGCGAGACGCGTGAGCGTTTCGTGCTGGCGACGGAAGGCGCCATCGTTCCGCTGGCCCGCGCCATCCGCGACCGCCTGACCCAGCTGGCCTCCGAGGTCGGCAGCGCGCGCGCCATGCAGGAGCACCGCGACGACTTCGTGGCGTTCCAGGGCAACGCCTCGCAATGGGTGTCGCTCGCGCAGACCGGCTGGCGCAAGGCGCTCGGCGAGAGCGGCGCCAGCGGCTTCCACACCTCGACCTCGCACACGCAGATGCTGCGGCTCGAGCTGATCGGCGACGAGGTGGTGGAAAGCAACATCCTGTCCTCGCGCCTGGCGCAGATGATCCACGACCGCGCGAGCTTCGAGCTCAGCGACCTGCGGCTGCGCATCCAGCACCTCGAGGGCACGAGCGAGCTCGACGGCAAGGACGTGCTCAAGCCCGAGACCCTGGCCAAGCTGCTGGTCGAGCAATGGCTGGCCGCGGGCCTGAGCCGCCAGCTCTGGACCCGCGTGCAGGACACGGTGCAGGCGCAGCTGGTCGACGTGGTCGCCAAGGCCTACGAGGACGCCAATACTCACCT
Source organism: Variovorax sp. GW821-FHT10D07 (assembly GCF_059415325.1). Classification (NCBI taxonomy): domain Bacteria; kingdom Pseudomonadati; phylum Pseudomonadota; class Betaproteobacteria; order Burkholderiales; family Comamonadaceae; genus Variovorax; species Variovorax sp. GW821-FHT10D07. The sequence continues at coordinate 388,692 of NZ_JBWKMZ010000009.1, forward strand.
GGTCGCCCACGGCGTGATGCCCGAGATCGACCTCAAGAGCTTCGTGCGGCGCACCGGCGGCGCGGCCTCGGGCGGCGCGACCGGCCCGGGCGCGCCGGGCGCCGCGCAGCCCGGCGGCTGTCTCTTCTCCACATCTGACACTTCCGACGACTGA